>NZ_JBNCLB010000008.1:0-189669 GCF_049841815.1 Micromonospora sp. DT233
TAAATCATAATTGGCACTGGCTTATCAAGCACCCTGTTGAGTTCTCAAAGAACAACCACACACCATCCGAAACCCCCGCATCGCGGGAGCCCCTTCCGGGGCAACCTGTCCAACCTACCCGATCAGACCTCCGCAGACAACCTCGTTGCCAAGATTTTCCACGCTGTCTCGATCGAACCACGGCACCGCACGCCATCACTGGCGGTCGTTACTGTCGTGGGAAGCCGCAGACCGGCCGATCGCCGCTCTCGCGGCCACCCGCCCGGCTCCTGCCGGCTTTAGCACTCTAGCCGGTCGGCTTCGCGATTGCAACTCCGTCTCACCGGAGATCTTCGCACCGCCCGGAACCAGCCTCGCTCGGCGTCTCCGCCACGATCCTGGCGCTTGCTCTTGGCCGGTTTGTCCGGCCTCGCGCTTGCAGAGAGAAAGTTACGCGTACCGCCACCGGAAGGCAAATCAACGTTCGTCACTGCGAGCTACGTCGCTCGGAACCGATCCGTCGGCTCGGCTCGCCCACGCTCACGGCGCCGGCGTGCCAGAGTGTCTGTCATGGATGACTCCTCCCCCTTTACGGCGACCACCCTGGCCGAGGAAGCGCTGCTGGGGCTGCTGATGCCCCTCTGGCAGCTGGTCATCGGGGCCGTCGTGCTGGTCGTCATCCTGGTCTCGGTCGGCCGACTGGCCCGCCGCGGGCCGTCCCGGATGAGCACGGCGCTGCTGGTCACCGCCGCGGCCATCGCCGGCCTGGCCGTGCTCGGGGTCCTCTTCCAGCGCTGACCGACCGGCCCCTGCTGGCCGAGCGCCCTCCGACCAACCGGCCCCCGGCCGGATCGAGCGGCTCTGCGCCGGGACCGACCAGCGGACTCGGCTTTCCACCGGCCGCGCCGGGGCTACGGTCAGACCGCGCTACGGTCAGGCGGGGCCGTGCGGTCAGGCCCGCCGGCTGAGGTGGCCGGCACCGGCCCTGGCCGTGCAGTCGGTCTCCCGGTCAGAGGCGGCGGTTGGCCAGGCTCGGCAACTCGGCACGGATGGTCCGCAGCCGCTCCAGGTCCAGGTCGACCACGGTCAGACCGGGGCCGTCCGGCACCTGGCCGAGGACCGTCCCCCAGGGGTCGACCACCATGCTGCGACCGAAGCAGGTACGCCCCGGCTCGTGGTCGCCGACCTGACCGGCGGCGGCGACGAAGCACTGGTTCTCGATGGCGCGGGCCCGCAGCAGGACCTCCCAGTGGTCGCGCCCGGTGTGCGCCATGAACGCCGCCGGCACCACCAGCAGTTGTGCCTCCCCCTCGGTGGCCAGCTGCCGGTAGAGCTCGGGGAAGCGCAGGTCGTAGCAGATCGACAGGCCGACCCGGAGGCCCTCCACGTCGACCACCACCGGCTTCTCGCCGGCCGCGACCGTCGCCGACTCCAGGTAGGAGACCCGACCGGGGATCTCCACGTCGTACAGGTGGATCTTGCGGTAGGTGGCGACCAGCGTGCCGGCGCGGTCGAAGACCAGCGAGGTGTTCCAGGTGTGCTCCGGGTCCGGGCCAAGCTCGTGGAACGAGCCCGCCACCAGCCAGATGCCGAGCCGGCGGGCGACGCCGGCGAAGAACTGCCCCACCGTGCCGTCCACCGGCTCCGGGGCCGGCATGTCAGCTGCGGGGCCCAGGTAGTCGACGTACTCCGGGAGGACGGCCAGGTCCGCGCCGGCCTCGGCCGCCCGGACCAGCAGGGCCTCCGCGGCGGCCAGGTTGGCGGCCCGGTCGTCGCGGGCGTTGAGCTGGCAGACGGCGACACGCATGGGCATCAGAGTACGACGGGAAGCGCCGCCACGACAGCCTCGGA
Source organism: Micromonospora sp. DT233 (assembly GCF_049841815.1). Taxonomy (NCBI): domain Bacteria; kingdom Bacillati; phylum Actinomycetota; class Actinomycetes; order Micromonosporales; family Micromonosporaceae; genus Micromonospora; species Micromonospora sp. DT233. Next base: position 1,831 of record NZ_JBNCLB010000008.1, read on the forward strand.
TCGGCTCCGGAGCCGCGCCCCCCATCGATACGGACGCCGGGTCAGGCGGACTTCTCCTCGCGGTCCCGGCGGGCCCGCCGGCCGGTGAACTCGCGCGGGACGATCGTCGGGTTGACGTTCTCCAGCACGACCTCGCGGGTGATCAGCACCCGGGCGGCGTCGGGGTTGCTCGGCACCTCGTACATCACGGAGAGCAGGACCTCCTCCATGATGGCGCGCAGGCCCCGGGCGCCGGTGCCCCGCAGCATCGCCTGGTCGGCGATGGCCTCCAGCGCCGGCTGCTCGAACTCCAGCTCGACGCCGTCGAGCTCGAAGAGTCGCTGGTACTGCTTGACCAGGGCGTTGCGCGGGTCGGTGAGGATCCGCACCAGGGCCGAGCGGTCGAGGCTACGGACGTTGGTGATCACCGGGAGCCGGCCGATGAACTCGGGGATCAGGCCGAACTTCAGCATGTCCTCCGGCATCACCTGGCTGAAGATGTCGTCGGTCGAGCGGTCGGAGACCGACCGGAGCCGGGCGCCGAAGCCGGTGCCGCCGTGCCCGGTGCGGGCCTCGATGATCCGGTCGAGGCCGGCGAAGGCGCCACCGCAGATGAACAACACGTTGGTGGTGTCGATCTGGATGAACTCCTGGTGCGGGTGCTTGCGGCCGCCCTGCGGCGGGACGTTGGCCACCGTGCCCTCGAGCATCTTCAGCAGGGCCTGCTGGACGCCCTCGCCGGAGACGTCCCGGGTGATCGACGGGTTCTCCGACTTGCGGGCGATCTTGTCGACCTCGTCGATGTAGATGATGCCGGTCTCGGCGCGCTTGATGTCGTAGTCGGCGGCCTGGATCAGCTTCAGCAGGATGTTCTCCACGTCCTCGCCGACATACCCCGCCTCGGTGAGCGCGGTGGCGTCGGCGATCGCGAAGGGGACGTTCAGCATCCGCGCGAGGGTCTGCGCCAGGTGTGTCTTGCCGCAGCCGGTCGGCCCGAGCAGCAGGATGTTGGACTTGGCCAGCTCGACGGCGTCGCTGCCGGAACCCGGTGCGCCGGCCGCGTCGGCCTGGATCCGCTTGTAGTGGTTGTAGACCGCGACCGCGAGGGCCTTCTTGGCCTGGTCCTGGCCCACGACGTAGTTGTCGAGGAACTGGCAGATCTCCATCGGCTTGGGAAGCTCTTCCCACTTCACCTCGCCGGACTCGGCCAGCTCCTCCTCGATGATCTCGTTACAGAGATCGATGCACTCGTCGCAGATGTAGACCCCTGGGCCCGCGATGAGCTTCTTGACCTGCTTCTGCGACTTGCCGCAGAAGGAGCATTTGAGTAGGTCGCCGCCGTCACCGATCCGTGCCACCTACGTTCTCCCTGCACTCATCGGCCGGTGAGCCGGCCATGACCTGCGGACACTGCGCTCCGTCCGCCTCTGTACCACCTCGCCGGACCGAACCGACTCAAGCGGTACGGACCCGACGTTACCCGCTGGCGGGGGTTTCTCCGACCCCCAAATCGGGCGTGTCAGAGGCCGGCCGGAAGCTCTCCGGCCGGCCTCCGACCCGTTGCTCGCCTCAGCGGGCCGCGTTGGCGGCCAGCAGGCCCTTCTTGCGGCTGGTGAGGATCGTGTCGATCAGCCCGTAGTCGCGGGACTCCTCGGCCGTCATGATCTTGTCACGGTCGATGTCCTTGCGGACCGCCTCGACCGGCCGGTTGCAGTGCTGGGAGAGCATCTCCTCCAGCTGGGTCCGCATCCGCAGGATCTCCCGGGCCTGGATCTCGATGTCCGAGCCCTGCCCGTAACCGCCCTCGGTCGCCGGCTGGTGGATGATGATCCGCGAGTTCGGCAGCGCCAGCCGCTTGCCCGGCGTACCGGCGGCCAGCAGCACGGCGGCCGCGCTCGCGGCCTGACCGAGACAGACCGTCGAGACGTCCGGCCGGATGTACTGCATGGTGTCGTAGATCGCCGTCATGGCGGTGAAGGAACCACCCGGCGAGTTGATGTACATCGTGATGTCGCGGTCCGGGTCGGTGCCCTCGAGCGTCAGCAGCTGCGCCATCACGTCGTTGGCGGACGCGTCGTCCACCTGGACGCCGAGGAAGATGATCCGGTCCTCGAAGAGCTTGTTGTACGGGTTGGACTCCTTCACCCCGTACGACGTGCGCTCGACGAACGACGGCAGGACGTAGCGGTTGTGCACGGCCGCGAACTGTGGCGGCAGGCTCAGGTCGGTCATCGTCAGCTCCTCGCTCAGCTCAGGGTCCCGGCGCCTTCCGGAACCTGGGTGGCTCCGGTGATCACCTTGTCGATGAAGCCGTAGTCCATGGCCTCCTGGGCGGTGAACCAACGGTCGCGGTCCGAGTCGGCCTCGATCTGCGCCTGGGTCTGGCCGGTGTGGTGCGCGACCCGCTCCTGGAACATCCGCTTCGTGTAGAGCATCTGCTCCGCCTGGATGGCGATGTCGGACGCGGTGCCGCCCATGCCGCCGGACGGCTGGTGCATCATGATCCGCGCGTGCGGCAGGGCGTACCGCTTGCCCTTGGTGCCCGCGCAGAGCAGCAGCTGGCCCATCGAGGCGGCCATGCCCATCGCCACCGTCGAGACGTCGTTGTCGATGAACTGCATGGTGTCGTAGATCGCCATGCCGGAGTAGACCGAGCCACCCGGCGAGTTGATCCAGAGGTTGATGTCGCGGTCCGGGTCCTCCGCGGCGAGCAGCAGCAGCTGCGCGCAGATGCGGTTGGCGACCTGGTCGGTCACCTCGCTGCCCAGGAAGATGATCCGTTCCTTGAGCAACCGGTTGTAGACCGAGTCGTCGAGGTTGCCAATGTTGTCGCCACCGCGGGCCTCGATCGCCCGGAGCGGCTTGTTTGGGATGTGCATGTCGGTCATGGCAGCCCTTCGCTCTCCGTACCGTCTTCACCGACACTAACCGCTCGTCCGGGTGGCACAGTCCCGGTCGGGGTGCTTTTCGCTCTCAGCGCAGCCCCTCGCGGACGACCCGGAAAAGGGCTTCGGCCGCCGCCCACCACAGCGGTGGACGGCGGCCGTACCCGGCGATCAGTGCTCGTGGTCGTGGTCGTGGCCCTCGGTCTCGCCGCTCTCCGCACGGATCGCGTCGAGGCTCACCTCGTTGCCCGCCGTGTCCTTGATCTTGATGCGCTCCATCACCGAGGCCAGCGCCTTACCCCGGCGCACGTCGCCGAAGACGGCACCCGCCGCGCCGGAGCGGACCAGCTGGTCGTAGTACTGCTGCGGGGGCATCCCGGCGCGCTGGGCGCGGTGCACGATCTCGTGGCCGAACTCGTCGTCGGAGACCTGCACCTCCTCGGCGTCGGCCAGGGTGTCCAGCAGCAGCTGGATCTTGACCCCGTCGGTCGCCGCCTCGTTCAGCTCGGCGTCGATCTGCTCCTCGGTCTTCTCCTCGGCGGCGAGGTACTCCTCCAGGGAGGCACCGATCCGCTCGAGCTGGTCGACCATCGCCTGCTTGCGGCTGGAGACTTCCTCGCGGACCACGCCCTCCGGCGCCGGCACCTCGGCGGCCTCGACGAGCTGCGCGAGGGCCTTGTCCCGCGCCGCGTAGACCTGCTCGACGCGCTTGTTGCGGCTGACCTTCTCGCGCAGGTCGTCGCGGAGCTCCGCGATGGTGTCGAACTCGCTGGCCAGTTGGGCGAAGTCGTCGTCCAGCGGCGGCAGCTCCTTCTCCTTGACCGTGCGGACGGTCACCGCCACCTCGGCGTCGCGCCCGGCGAAGTCGCCGCCGACGAGCTGGGTGGTGAAGGTGGTGCTCTCGCCGGCGGCGAGGCCGACCACGGCCTCGTCCAGCCCCGGCAGGAGCTGCTTGCTGCCCACCTCGTGGGAGATGTTCGTCGCCGAGCCGCCCGGGACGTCCTCGCCGTCGACCGTGGCGTTCAGGTCGAGCTGCACGTAGTCGCCCTCGGCGGCGGCCCGCTCGACCGTCTTCAGGGTGGCGAACCGCTCGCGCAGGTTCTTCACCTGCTCGTCGATCTCGCTGTCGTCGATCTGCAGCTCGTCGACGGTGACCTCGACGGTGCTCAGGTCCGGCAGGGTGATCTCCGGGCGGACGTCGACCTCGGCGGTGAAGTTCAGCGAGTCACCGTCGTTGAACTCGGTGATCTCGACCTCGGGGCGGCCGAGCGTCTTCAGGTCGTGCTCGCGGACCGCGGCGAGGATGTTCTCGGGGATGGCCTCCTGCACCGCCTCGTTGAGGACGGCGCCCCGGCCCACCCGCTGGTCGATCACGGCGGACGGCACCTTGCCCCGGCGGAAGCCGGGAACCTGCACCTGCTGGCCGATCTCCCGGTACGCCTTCTTGAGGCTCGGCTCGAGCTCGACGAACGGCACCTCGATGGCGAGCCGCACGCGCGTCGGGCTCAGAGTCTCGACGGTGCTCTTCACAGGCGTACTCCTTGACGGATCTCAGTTGAGTCTGGGCGTGGATTCAGCCCATCGAGTGTAGGCGAGCCGGCGCGGCCCTCCGGCAGCGCCCGGAGCACCGCACCGAATTCGGGCGGCACCCGGAGCGACCCGGTCGCGGACGACAGTCGGGGTGGCGGGATTTGAACCCACGGCCCCTCGCTCCCAAAGCGAGTGCGCTACCAAGCTGCGCCACACCCCGTGGCGACGAGAAGTGTATGCCGTCCCCGCCTGCCGGAAGTGCCGGGGAGCCCCTAACACCCCGAAGATCCCCCGCTCTTCCTCCCCCTCCCCCGCCCTCGGCAGGCAGCATCTTCGGGGAAGTTGCTGCCTGGGCGCGCCGGGGAGGCAGCACGTTCCCCGAAGATGAGCGGATCTTGGGTACTGGACGGGTGCGGGCGGGGAGGCAGGGATGCGCGACCGGGTGGGGGCACCGGGTATGATGTCCAAGCGATCGCGGAGAGCGGTCGCATGCGGGCGTAGCTCAATGGCAGAGCTTCAGTCTTCCAAACTGACGGTGCGAGTTCGATTCTCGTCGCCCGCTCTACCAACCTCCTGCCCAGGTCAGAGGCGGTCTACTCGATCCCTGACCGGTCGGCCACTCCCCGCTCTGATCTTGTGGGCCATCTGCGGGCCATAGCTCACGCCTACAGTTGCCTGGCTAGGGCGATCATCGCGGCTGTGGCAGACGAGTTCAGTAGCCGTGGTGGCGTGGCCTACGTCGACCAGGGAGTGACGACATCTGCGGCAGAGCCGCGACACGTGACCATGGGCACGCCACCTCAACGCCTTGTAGGAACGGTGCGGATTTCGCACCACCAGCATTGGCCATCGGGGGGCGGCTGCAACAGCCTCAGGCCGAGGCGTAGTCACTCCCGGCCGGCGAGTGATAGGGCGACGTCCAGTTCGTGCTGTTTGGCCGGAGTTAGGACGCCAATCCTTTCGACCAGGAACTCCACGCTGACAGTCGTGCCCCAGGTGCAGAAGATTCTGCCGTCCCTGGGCAGCGCCACGCGAACCACGCCGCCCTCCTCAAGGCCCTCCTCAGCACCGAAGAGGACCTCGATGCCAATGGCGCGTTGGTCCGGCCCGGCCTCCTCTAGGATCCGGCGCCGCACGCCCACATCGACCGCCTGCTCGCCAGACATCAGGACGAAACCAACCTTCTGGGAGGGGGTGGCCGGTTCGACGACCTGCATGACCAGGAATTCCGGCCCCGTGCCCCCCGAGAGCAGCACGACGGGCCGCTTTTCGTCGAGCTGAGCCCACCAAAGCTCGCCGCGCTCCACGTGCCCTCCTCGCGTCCGGTTCCTTATCAGCGCCGCCCGCAGCCTATCTCTCTGATATCAGCGGGGCCGGTGCGTGCACATCGGCACGACCGTACGTCGAAAGACCGGTCCTGCCGTGACGCTCCGTAGCGCGGACACTGACCACCCGCTACCCGGTGACTGCGCCAGGCGGATTACAAGCGTCGGCGTGCCAGCCCAGCCCATCTACGCTGCCCTGGTGACGGCCAATGAGATGCCACCCGTGGCAACCCCACGCGTCGCCGCCGGCGTCCTCTTCTTCGACAACGAGGGCCGGGTGTTGCTCGTACGCCCCAGCTACAAGAACCACTGGGAGATTCCAGGCGGCTACGTCGAACCCGGCGAGTCACCCCGTGCAGCGTGCCAACGCGAGGTCGAAGAAGAACTCGGCCTCACGACTCCACTCGGGCCGATGCTGGTCGTTGACTGGGCACCCGCCGAGCACGAGGGAGACAAGCTGCTCTTCATCTTCGACGGCGGGACGCTCACAGCGGAGCAGGAACGGGCCATCCACTTCAAGGACGGGGAACTTACAGATTGGCGCTACGTGGCCGCAGATTCCCTGGAGCAGCACGGCCCGTCGCGGCTCACCCGCAGGATCCGCACCGCTATTGTTGCCCGCCACAGCGGAGGCCCTACGTACGCTGAGCACGGCACCGCACCCTGAACCACGGGCGTGACGATCTCGAGGGTGCCACCGAACGCGCTCCAGCAGTCCGGGCCAGGCCGGTAGCGTTGGCCGTACCGGCCGACGCGCTTCGCGTGGCGGGCGCAGACGAGACCCCAAAGGGTGTAGTCACCGACAAAGCGGAGGCACAGCGCTCGGCCTTCCCCACGGTCTTCAGCCGGTGTCCGGCCACTACCGTGCTGCCCGTGACGACCTACGAGGCGGGCGCGACGGCCGTGGACATCCTGCTCGCCAGCGCCGCTGTCGCCCTGATCGGGTGCGCTGCCTGGGTGGTGGTCCACAGCCGGCACGGGTCAACGGTCCGGCTGTTCGGGCGGACCATGCATCACCCTTGGCTGTGGGCCGCAGCGGCAGCGTGCATGGGCTTCTACGCTCTCCTGGGACTAGGAAACCTCGCGGAGGTCACGCCCGCTACTTGGCGCACTCCGGCCCGGTGGATCGGCGCGGTGCTGTTCCCGGCCACGTGGACCCTCATGGTCGCCCACTGGGTCCTTGAGTATCGCGCCAGGCGTCGGCATGGCCGTGACCAGCACATGGGGCGGTGACGAGCGCCAGCGTCGCTCCCGCTCCTCGTAGACGTAGGCGGCCCGGAGGACGTCTGCCAGTAGCGCCCGGGTGGGCTGCTCGGGCAGCTCCCGGCCCTGGCTGCGGGCCCAGCCGTCCATGCTGCCGATTCAGCGGGACGCGGCTTCGAGGCAACGGGGCAGGTCCAGATTTTCCCAGTGGTCCGGGGTTCGGCCGATTCGTCGGCGAGCGCGCGTACCTGGGCCGTTCTCGTCCCCGGCGCCCCTGATCTTGTGGGGCCCCAGAGAAGCCCGCGAGACCAGCCGCGATCGGAACGACCTACCGCTCCTCGAACAGCTCCCACTGGATGTTGTCCGGATCGCGGAAGACGACCATCGCCGGGCCCTTCGAGTCGGCCTTCACCCCGCTGTTCGGGACCTGGTTCGCGGTGAGCACCTCGGCGACGCGTGCGACTTCACCCACGGGCACGCCGATCGCGATGTGGTCCAGGCCGATCCTTGCCTCGGTGAAGCGGTCGCCGGAAGGCGTTCCGGGCAGGGCGGGATGAAGCACCAGGCTGGTCGAGGTGCCGCCCAGCCTGAACCGCAGCTTCTCGCCCGGAAAATCCTGATCGACCCGCAGCCCGAGGATCTCCTCGTAAAAGCGGCGAGACCGCCCCAGGTCGCTGACGCGCAGCGTGAGGTGATGGAACTGATACGTCATCGAGCGGACGCTAGGTTAAGGCCCGCTGACGGTCAACGGTATTCGGCACCCCGCTCGCCTCTCCCCAGCACCGTTACGTCGGGCCTGTCCGGGACCGCGATACCGATGCACCTCCTGCGGCCAGTCAAGCACGGTCGCGAGCACTCATCGTTGAAGGTGATCAGGTACTCCGTCACGGTCTTATTCCTCGGGCGCGGGACGAGGGTCTTTCCCGACTCCTCCTATGTGGCGGCCAGGCCAATTCCCACACACTCGTGCTGCGAACGGCTGGACCCTTGACACGACAGTGCCGCGCCGCGTCGACGGGCGCGATCGACCTGGCGGACTCGGCAGCGCGGTGGCAACCTCTGGGGCCATGGAACTTCTCGCCCGGCACGAGGCCGCCGTCTCCATCCTCTACGGCCACTTCGCGCTGCGGGACGCGTGGTGCGACGCCGGCGACGACGACGAGTCGTACGAAGCTGCCAAGGGTCACGTAGCCGGGGCGTCCACGTACCGGCTCACCGTGCCGACGCCCTCGGATCCGCTGCGGGTGGGGCTTGAGCTGCGGATCTGGGATGGCGAGCCCGCGCCGGACCCCGGGGCGTGGGACGGGCACCGACAGCTTCAGTTGCACTGCCCCACCGGAGAACTGCTCGTCGAGCAGATCACCGCCGGGGCGGCGGCGGAGATCATGCTGCCGCAGAGGGCCGGGGTGTACGGCGTCCGGGTCCACCGGAACGGGCGCGACGCCACCCAGCGATATCTCATCGAGCTCTGGTGGCAGACGCCGCTGCCGCCCGACGACGACGAGGACTTCCACGGCGAGCTGTGGAGCTGACCGCCGCCCTGCCCTGCGGCGACTCGATCCAGTCGGCGAGGACGCCCGCACGAGACTCGTCGGCCAACTCGGGATAGCGGGCCGGTCCTCGAACGTCTGTAACGGGTGAACGAGGAAACGAGGGTGGCGGGGTGGACGAAGACGAACGGGCGCGGCTGGCCGAGTTCGTGGCGAGCCGTACGCCGGCATTGATGCGGGTCGCCTACCTGCTCACCGGTGACCGGGGCGCCGCCGAGGACCTGCTCCAGTCGGCGTTGGCGAAGACGATTCCGAAGTGGAGGAGCATTCGCCACGCCGATCCGGAGGGGTATCTGCGGGCGGTCATGTACCGGGAGCAGGTCAGCTGGTGGCGGTGGTTGCGTCGGCGTCGGGAGGCACCGATCGGGCTGGGCGAGCCCATGGTCAGCGATCCGAGCGCGCAGGCGGATCTTCGGCTGGCGCTGCGGGCCGCGCTGCGGCAGCTGCCGCCGGCGCAGCGCACGGTGGTGGTTCTTCGCTACTACGAAGACCTGCCGGAGGCCCGGGTCGCCGAGCTGTTGGGCTGTTCGGTGGGGACGGTGCGTAGCCGCACCCACCGCGCGGTCACCCGCCTGCGTCAACTCCTGCCGAATCTGGAACGTCTGGAGCTGCTGCGATGACCGACCCGTTCGAACACCTGCTCCGCTCCACCCTCTCCGAACTTGCCGAGGAGGCACCGACTGTGCACAACCCATTGAACGAGGCGGAGCGACGCGTGCGTAACCGCCGCCGCCGGACCATGGCGGCGAGTGCGGCGGGAGCGCTGGCCGCCGTACTGATCGGCGCGCCGTTCGCGTTCGCCGACCGGGGCGACGACCACGACCGGTCGCCACAGCCGGCGACCAGCGCCCCGGCACCGGGCCCGATCGAGTCGCAGGAGGCGACCCCGGCACCGGCCCCGAGCGCGTCCGAGTCCACCAGGCCGACCTCGGCCGGCCCGCGCCCGACCACGTACGTCAGCCCGCGCCCGGCGCCGACCGTGTCCAGGTCCGCGAACCCGGACCCCCGCCCGAGCAAGACGGCCCGGCCCCCGCGCCCGTCCACGTCCCCGACCGCCCGGCCGACTGCACGCTGATCCGGACCTTCGCCGGCTGCGTACGCGGCGCACTGGGCCCGCCGCCTGAGGTGGCGGGCCCAGGGTCCGAATACCTGAGGCGGCCCCGCCGACCGGACGGGCACGTCCATCGCGCCGCCGGGCCGGTGATCCCGATCCTCCGCGCTGACGGCGCAACCCCGACAGAAGCAGGGGCGTGCTGACGGCGCAACCCCGACAGAAGCAGGGGCGTCCGGCATGGGCGGGGATGGATATCATCACGGGGGCGAGCGGAAGAGGTCGCGCATGCAGCCGGTTGTTCCGTACCAACTCCGTCGGAAGCTCGGCGTCTGCCAGATCGGAAGCATCTGGTCCGCCGTCGACGATCAGGAGCGCCCGCTGGCGGTGGCGGTGCTCGACGCGGGCATCGCCGGCGAGCCACGCTGGCGGGACGCCTTCGCGGCCACCACCAACGCGATCGCCCATGCCGAGACCGCCGGCCGGCTCTACCTCGCCGCGGACTTCTCCGCCGACACCCCGTGGGTCGCGTACCCCGGCGAGCTTCTCCAGGCGGCGGAACGCACGTTCGTCGCCCTCGGGATGACCTACCAGCCCGTCCCTGCCGACCCGGCCGACGACCCGGACGGCCCCGGCCCGCGTGACCAGCCGGGCGCACCCGAGCAGCACGGGCGGCCAAGCCCGCACGCGCAACCAAGCCCACACGAGCAGCAGAGGCGACCGAACGCCCCCGCACAGCCGCACTCCGAGCCCCCGCGTGCCCCTGCGCCGACCGCACCCGCGCCGCCGGCCCCCCGTACGCAGCCGACCTTCCCTGCGCAGCCGCCCGCCGGATGGGCGCCGCTGCCGGTGCAGACCCCGACGCCCTCGCCGGCCGGAACCCCGCCGCATCCCGCGCGCCCCACACCCTCGACCTCGGCCCCGGCCCCGACGGGCCCCGGCGCCGGCCGGTGGGCGCTGCTGGCCGTCGGGCTCGTGCTCGGCCTCGTGGCCGGCGGGGGCCTGGTCACGCTCCTCGACCCGGGCGCGGGCCCGTCCGGTCCGCCCCCCACCGCCGGCCCGTCGTCGCTGCCGGCACCGGCCTCCGCCGCCGCGCCGCTGAGCCCCGGCCTGGAGCCGCCGGCCAAGGGCGAGTGGCCCCAGTGGGTGCGGTTCACCGCCACGGACCGGATCCTCACCCTCACCGAGCTGGACGGGGTGTCCTTCCCGGTCAAGGTGCCGCCCACCTGGCGGTGCACCTCCGTCGAGCGGGCCGCGGGGCTCAGCCGGCACCAGTGCGGCGTCCCGGCGGGCGGTGGGACGGCGCTGGGTGGCGAGCTGGTCGTACGGCAGTGCCCGGCCCCGTGCGACGGCCCGCGCCAGACCGCGATGCGGCTCGGTGAGGAGGCCTGGGGGTTGCAGTGGGTCCGCAGCGGGCCCTCGTCGGCGTACGCCGAGAGCAGCAGCCTCAGCATCGACGGTGAGCGACGGTACGGCCTGGTGGTGGTCGCCTACTGGCGCAGCGGCGACGGCGACGTCGACCAGCAGTTGGTGCTGCGGATGACCGCGCCGCTGGCCGGCGCGAACCAGCTTCGCCGGGTCGCCAACTACCTACGCGACGTCCTGGTCTTCTGACCCGCTCGGCGGGCCCGGATCGGGCGGGTCTGGTGGCCCCGCCCGTGCGATCAGGCAGAGCGGCAGCCAGGTCAGGTGCCCGGCGAGGGTGACCGCCGCATGCGAGGCCTCCAGCCAGGAGACCCAGGCCAGCGCGACCAGGAACAGCACCGGGACGACGGCCGGGGACCCGGAGCGCGGCGGCCCCGTGATCGCCCCGGCCCCGGCCATGGCCCCGGCCCCGGCCCCGGCCAGGATCGTCGCCCGCCGCCAGACCAGGCCGAGCAGCACCGCGAAGAGCGCCACGGTGAGCAGCCCACCGACGGTCAGCAGGTGCACGAGCAGGTTGTGCCCGTGGGTGTACCGGCCGCCGAGCGCCTCGGCCAGCCCCGGCTGCCGCTCGAAGTATCCGGGGCCGTGGCCGGTGAAGGGTCGCTCCGCCCAGCGGCTCAGCAGCGCCCGCCAGATCCGCCCCCGCTCGGTGAAGCTGGCCGGGTCGGTGGTGAGCAGCGGGCTGGCTACGGTCAGGCCGAGCCCGGCCGCCACCGGCACCCCGATCAGCAGCCCGCGCGGTCGGCCGTGCTCCCCGATCAGCAGCCCGCGCCGCCCTCGCGTGAGCAGCCCCCGAGGGAGCACTCCCCAGCTGAGCAGCGCCCAGCTCAGCAGCACCACGAGGGCCGCCAGTTGGCTGGTCCGCGACCCGGTCCAGAGCAACGCCACCAGGATCGACGTCAGGGCGACCCGACGCGTCGGCGGATGCCGCAGGCCGAAGACGAACGGCAGGCTGAGGGCGAGGATCAGCCCGAGCACGTTCGAGTGCGGGTACGGGCCGGTGAGCAGCCCGCCGATCGCCCCGCTCTTCGCGCCGGCGTCGGCCCCGGTGAGCAGCGCCAGGTCGGGCCGCAGGGCCGCCAGCAGGATCGACCCGGCGGCGGTAACCGCCCCGAGCGCACCGATCGTGGCCAGGACCGACGGGCCGGGGCGGAGCACCCAGCTGGCGACGGCGGCGGCGGGGAGGGCCAGGGCCACCGGGCCGGGGCGTTCCCCGGCGATCAGCCCGGCGAGGTGGATGGTCGCCAGCGGGGCGAGGACCAGGGCGAGGGCCGGCAGTCGGTCCGGGCGGCGCCGCCACAGCCCGTACCCGGTGAGCAGGACGGCCAGGCCGAGGAACGCGGCGGTGACGGCGTCGCCGAGGAGCCGGCCGGTGGCGGGCATCGACTCCACCGGGGAGTTGAACGCCGGTCGCCCGTCGTGCAGGACGTCGACGAGCTGCGGGCCGGTCACCCTGACCCAGGCGAGGACCAGCAGCACCCCCACGCCGACGGTGCCGACCCGGCCCGCGCCGGTGGAGCCCGGTCGGCACCGGCTGACGGACCGTCGCCACGTGCCCATCGGCCGGCCCCGCCACGCGCCCATCGGCCGGTACGGCGACCGGGCCGTCATCGGCGTGCCCCGCTCGTGCCGGCCGCCGGGGAGCCGGCGGCGTCGTCCCCGCCGGGAGGGTCGCCCCGCCGGGCCCCGGCCAACCAGGCGGGCAGGGCCCGCAGATCCGCGGCGTACGGCACGGTCACCGCGCGCAACGACGGCACCGCCGGCAGCCGGCGGACCGACCGGGCCGCGATCCCGGCGGTCACCGCGTAGCCGATCAGGCTGGCCAGGGCCGCGCCGACCGCGCCGCGCGGGGCCAGCACGACGAGCAGGAGTACGCCGGTGAGCGAGCCGGCGACCAGGGCGGCCGACGACCGGGCCGCCTCGTCGTGGGCGAGCAGCAGGGCGCTGTAGACCTGCCCGCAGGTGAAGACGACGGTGCCGGCGCAGAGGATGACGGTGGGCAGCGTGGCGGGGGCGAAGTCGGCGCCGAAGAAGCGGGGCACCAGCAGGCCCGCGCTGGCGGCGAGCAGGGCGCAGCCGAGCGCCGCCGCCGGCACGGCCACCCGGGCCACCCGCAGCGCCGACGCGGGGTCGTCGTCGGCCGCCCCGCCCAGCAGTACGGTGCGGGCGGCGGTGGCCACCACGGTCGGCAGTTCCGCCACGCTGACCGCCACCGCGTAGAAGCCCAGTTCGCGCGCGCCGAGCAGCGGCAGGCCGACGACCTGGTCGAGCCGGGCGCTGGCGGTCGCCGCGAGCACCCCCGGCAGGCAGGCGAGCGAGTACCGGAGCAGGGACCGGACGGGAATCGGCCCGGCCGGGTCGAGCGCTGCGGCCCGGTCGGCCGGGCCGTCGGGGTCGCCCCGCTCGGCGCGATCGGCCGCTGCGCCGGGGCCTCCCGGGGCGGCGCGGCGGCGCAGGCGGGGCAGGCCGACGAGGACCCCGCTGGCCGTCGAGGTCAGGAAGAGCAGGGCGGCCCAGAAGGCGCTCAGGTCGAACGCCACGCAGGCGACGACCATCAGCGTCGTCCGCAGCGCCGCCGGCAGGACCTTCATCAGGTTGACCCCGCCGATGTCCCCGGCCCCGGTGAGCGCCCCGATGACCAGGTTCCCCACCAGGTGCAGCGGCGCCAGCAGCGTCAGCGCCACGAACTGCTGGCGCTGGTCGCCGGCCCGGTCGAAGACCAGCAGACCCAGCGCGGCCAGCAGCAGCACGGCGACCAGACCGAGGGGCACGGCGGCCAGCAGGCTGACCCGGGCGGCGTCCGGCCGGGACAGCCGGCGGCGGCGTACGTGGAAGGCCAGCGCGTCCTGCAGGCCGTAGGTGCCCAGCCAGCCGCAGACCACGATCGGCAGGGTGAGCGCGGCGTAGAGGCCGCGCCCCTCCGGCCCGAGCTCGCGGGAGAGGAACGGGCTGACCAGCAGCCCGCTGACGGGGATGAGCAGGTTCGCCGCGCTGGCGGCGACCAGCCGGTTGGCGGCCATCACCCGGGCGGTCCGGCGCGGCCGGCGGCCTCGGGAGCGGGACCGGCGGCCTCGGAAGCGGGGCGGGCTGCGGCGTCGAGCGCGGCCAGCAGGCGCTCGGCGAAGCGGGCCTCGGAGAACTCCCGCCGCACCAGCCGCGTCGCCTCCCCGGCCATCGCGTCCAGGTCGGCCGGGGTGGCGGCGAGGAGCTGCCCGGTCAGCGCGGCCGGGTCCGGGGCGACGCGGACGGCGGGGCTGACCGGGATGCCCTCCGCGCCCACCGGCGTGGTGAAGACCGGCACCGCGTGGGCCAGCAGGGTGAGGGTCTTGAGCTTGACCCCGGCGCCGCTGAACAGCGGCACCACCCCGGCGCGGGCCCCGGCCAGCGCCGGGCGCAGGTCCTCGACGTAGCCGCGCACCAGCACGCCCCGGTGGCGGCCGAGCTCGGCGCGCAGCGGCACGGTCAGCCCCGAACCGATCAGGCTCAGCGTGAACCCGCCCCGGGCCAGCGGCGGCCAGCCCTGCGCCAGGAAGCGCCGCAGCCCGCTCAGGTTCGGCTCGTACGCGAAGCTGCCCAGCCAGACCAGCTCCCGCTGCCTCGGTCGGGGCCGGTGGTCGGCGGGCAGGGGCACGCAGCTGGGCAGCACGAAGGTGGCGCTGCGGCCGTGGTGGCGGCGCAGCCGGTCGGCCTCGTCGGCGCTGGTCACCGACACGGTGGCGCAGCGGGCCAGCGCCCGCCGCTCGAAGCGGGTCGAGACGGTGGTCAGGTATCGGGCGCGCAGCCGGTGCACGGGGTCGCGCGCCGCCGCGATCTCCTGCCGGGCGCTGGCGGCGAGGACGTTGGCCTTGTCCCAGTGCCAGCGCAGCCCGGTTGTCGGGAAGTAGGCCCCGGCCGCCTCGCCGAGGGCCAGCCCCGCGCCGTCGCGGCGGCGCAGCTCGTGGTGCAGCTCGGCGCTGTAGCGGCTCCTGATCCAGGGCGGCAGGCCGCGCGCGAGGGACTGCGCGTACCGGCCGGGCGGGCCGAGGCGGTCGTACCGGAAGGGGGTGGCCGCGAAGGTGTGGACCGGCATCGGGGCGAGCATCCGGCGTAGCTGTTCCACCTGGTCCGCCGTGGTGTCGGGGCGGCGGACCGCCAGCAGGGTGCAGCCCGGCAGGCGGGCCAGCGCCCGCAGCATCATCGACACCCGGACGGGGTCGCCCCGGTCGGGCGGGAGCGGGAAGTACGACGAGACGACGGTGAGGGTCACCGGGCGCCACCTCCGCCGGGCGCGGCGGGCCGGGCGGGGGCGGTCGCGGCCAGGTCCCGCCAGACCGAGAGCAGCCGGTCGGCCTGCACCGCCGGGGCGAACTCCGCGCGGAGCCGGGCCAGCAGCGACCGGGCCCGGCGGCGGGCCGTCGCCGGGTCGACGGCCACCGCGCGGAGCGCGGCGGCGAGGGCGACCGGGTCGCCGGGGGGCACCAGCCAGCCGCTGTCCGCGTCGACCAGTTCGGCGATGCCGGAAACGGCGGTGGTGACCACGGGCACGCCCTGGCTGGCCGCCTCCATCAGGAAGACCGGGATGCCGTCGAGGTCGCCGTCCGGGGCGGGCCGGCAGGGCAGGACGGCGACGTCCGCGCCGGCCAGCGCGGCCGTCGCCACCGGGTGCGGCACCGCCCCGTGCAGCGTCACGACGTCGGTGAGGCCGGCCGAGGCGACCTGGCGGCGCAGGGCGGCGCGCAGCGGCCCGTCGCCGTAGACGTCGTACCGGATGCGGTGGCCGTCGGCGACGAGCCGGGCCACCGCGTCGACGGCGGTCGCTACCCCCTTCTTGGGGATCAGCCGGGCGACGGTGACGATCCTCGTCGGGGCGTGCGGGGCGGCCGGGGGCCGGCCCCCGGGGAGCGCGGTCGCCAGCGGCCGGGCATCCGGCGGCGGGGCATCCAGGAGCCGGCCCTCCGGCGGGCCGGCGACCAGGAGCCGGGCGTCGAGGGCGGCCCGGACGATGCGGTGCGGGACCTGCGACATGGGCACGCCCCGGGCCGCGAGCTGGTCGGCGGTCGCCGCCGAGACGACGAAGAGGTGCCGCAGCCGGCGCAGCCGGTGGCGCAGGGCGGTCGGGTCCGCGTCGAGCAGGAAGTCGGCGGCGTGCGCGGTGGCCGTCACCGGCCGCCCGAGCCGCCGCCCGAGCAGCAGGGCCACGGAGGTGGGCAGGTTGACGAAGTGGGCGTGCAGGACGTCCGGGTCGAAGCGCGCGACCCGCCCGGCGAGCGCCCCGGCGGCGGCGCTGGCCAGCAGCGCGCGGGCCAGAGACGGCCAGCCGGTGGCCCGCGACGGCAGCCCGAGCAGCCGCAGGTCGGCGGGGAGGCCGGCGAGGTCGGCGGGGCGGCGCAGCAGCCCGGCGGTGGCGCGGCCCGGCGCGGCGCCCCGGTTGCCGTCCGGGGCGGCCACGAAGACCTCGACCGTCGCGCCGGCCGCCCGTACGGCCCGGATCTCGGCGGGGATGAAGGTCTCGGTGAGCCCGGGTGGGTGGGCCAGGACGTACCCGATCCGCAGCGCCGTCGCGTTCACCCGGCGCTCCGGGCCGGGGTCGGGCGGTGGGCGCGGCGGACGGTCTCGAAGAACTCGCCGTGCTGCCGGGCGCATTCGGCGTCGGTGAGCAGGCCGGGGGTGCGGGCGGCCCCGGCCGCCAGGTCGCCCCGCAGCCGCGGCGAGGCGACGAGGGCACGCAGCACCGCGGCCAGCGCGTCGGCGTCGCCCGGTGGGACGAGGACGCCGTTGACCCCGGAGCGGATCCACTCCCCCGGCCCACCGCCGGCGGTGGCCACCACGGGTCGGGCCCGGGCCAGCCCCTGCAGCACCGTCTGGCCCAGCGGTTCGGGCCCGAGCGAGGCGTGCACCAGGACGTCGATCGAGTCGAGGAAGCCGGTGACGTCGTCGACGTGCCCGAGGAACGTGACCTGCGCGCCGATGCCCAGCTCGGCGGCGAGCTGCCGCAGCCGCGTCTCGTAGACGGCCTCGCCGAAGAGCGGGGCACCGCAGAGGTACGCCCGCACGCCCGTCCCGCGCAGGGCGGTGGCGAAGGCGCGGAGGAAGACGTGCTGGCCCTTCCAGTGCTGCAACCGGCCGACCATGCCGACGGCCCGCACCTGCGGGGCGACCTCGGGGTGGCGCACCCGCTCGGCGATCCCGCTGGGGCTCTGCAGCACCGCCCGGTGGGTCGGGAAGCGGGGGCCCTGCGCGACGCTGGCGAGGGTGAAGCCGGAGTTGGCGATGAGCCCGTCGGCGCGGGGAACGGCCAGCCCACGGAACGCGGGCAGCCCGATCCGGCCCAGGCTCTCCACGGTCAGCGGGCCGCGCAAATGCACCACGAGGGGGCGGCGGCGGGCCCGGTCGGCGAGGGCGCAGATGATCGCGGCGGCGGCGGTGTTGGCGTGCACCAGGTCGGCCTGCTGGAACAGCGGGCTGCGCCGCAGCACCCGGGCCCCGTCCCGCAGCGCCGTCAGGTAGCGGGCGGCCAGCAGCGGCGACCCGCTTCGGGTGCCGCCGGTGGGCAGGGTCGGCAGGTCCCGGGCCTGCGGCACCTCGTGGGCGGGGAGCCGGTCGAAGGCGACGCCGGTGGCCGGGCCCAACAGGGCGGCCCGCCAGGGCCGGCGCTGGCCGAGCAGCCGGGCCAGGGCCAGCTCGGCCCCGCCGGGCTGCGCGGTGTGGGTGACGTGCAGCACCCGCATCGGTTCAGCCGCACTCATGGGTGACCCACTCGGTGACCCGGCGGGCGAAGGTCTGCGCGGAGAAGCGGGCCGCCTGCGCGGGCAGCCGGGCCCGGTCCAGCTCGTCGAGCCGGCCGATCGCCGCCGCGTAGTCGCGGGGGTCCGCCGAGTCGACCAGGACGCCGGTCTCGGCGTCGACGACCGTCTCCAGCAGGCCGCCGCGGCGCAGCCCGAGCACGGGGGTGCGGCAGGCCTGCGCCTCGACCGGGACGATGCCGAAGTCCTCGTGGACGGGGAAGAGCAGGGCGCGGGCGCCCCAGTAGAGCTGCCGCAGCCGCGCCCGGTCCGGCCGCAGCTCGATGGTGACCGGCACGCGGGCCTGCCGGGCCAGGCGACGCAGCCGGGCCTCCTCCGGCCCGCAGCCGGCGATGACCAGGGGCAGGCCGGCCGCCTCGGCGATCGCGATGATCAGGTCGAAGTTCTTGTACGGCACCCAGCGCCCGACGCCGAGCAGGTAGTCGCGCGGGGCGGTCCGGTCGGCGGCCGGCGCGGCGGCGAAGAAGTCGACGTCGACGGGTGGGTTGATCACCCAGGCGTCGCGTCGCCAGTGCCGCCGGATCCGGTCGCGCACCTCGATGGAGTTGGCCGCGTAGCTGTGCACGTGCTGGCTGAGCCCGACGTCGAGCGCCCGCAGCACCCGGCGGGGCCCGGCCAGCAGCGGGCCGGCCGCGCGGTCGTCGACCGCCGGGTTCCACAGGTAGCGGGCGGGGGCGTGCACGTAGCTGAGGTGCCGGGTGCGTTCGGGCCGGCCGAGCCGGACGGTGTGCGCGAAGGCGTGGCTGGAGGAGATCACCACGTCGAACCGTTCCCGGGTGAGGGTCCGCCAGACCAGCGGCATGAACGGCAGGGCGGCGGCCTTGTTGCCGCGCAGCGGGGTCCGGGCCAGCCAGGACACCCGCAGCCGGGGCGGGTCGGCGTCGTCGTCGCTCCAGAGGGCGAAGCGCTCGGCGGCGGGGAAGACCTCGGTGAGGTGCCGGAAGACCTGTTCGGCCCCGCCGGTGGCGGTGAACCACTCGTGCACCAGCGCGACCGAGCGGCCGGCCCACGGGGGCGTCACCGGCGGGACACGCTGGTCCATCACCACCTCGCACCCCCGCAGCGTGTGACGACCGCCGATGCCATCCGGACGCCGATGGTAGCGAAGTCGTCGAACGGAACGCATCGCCGCGACGATCGCAGTCGGCAATCGGACATCGAATCCACCTGGCAATATCGATCGTCCAAACTCGATGGCGACGACTGTCAGAAATGGTATGGGGTCGCCATGACCGACGACGTGGCGCTGCTGCTGCGCCGGGCCGGGTTCGGCCCGACCGCCGACGAGTTGGGGGCGGCGCGGCGGGCCGGGTTCACCGCCACCCTGGCGGCGCTGACCGCCCCCGCCGGGCCGGACATCGGCGCCACCCGCGCGCCCCTGCCCCGGCTCGGCCCCGACCCGTACGCGGGCAGGCCCGAGCCGACCCCGGCGCAGCGGGTCACCGCCGACGGGCTTCGGCGGGCGCAGGCGGTCACCCTCGGCCGGTGGTGGTTGGACCGGATGACCGTCGCCGATCACCAGGCGGTGGAGAAACTGCTCTTCTTCTGGCACGGTCACTGGGCCACCTCGATCGTCAAGGTCAAGAGCCCGCAATTGATGCTGGCCCAGCATCGCACTTTGCGGGAATCCCACAACTTCCGCGAGATGGCGCACCGAATGATCGTCGACCCGGCCCTGGTGTACTGGTTGGACGGTCATCTGAACACTCGGGAAGCGCCGAACGAGAACCTCGCCCGGGAATTCCTCGAACTCTTCACCCTCGGCCTCGGGCGCTACGCCGAGGCCGACGTGCAGCAGGCCGGCCGGGCGCTGACCGGGTGGCGGGTCGACCTCGGGGCGCGGCGGCTGGCCTTCGACCCCCGCCGACACGACGGCGGCGTGTCAACCATCCTCGGGGTGACCGGGCGCTTCACCGCCGAGAGCCTGGTCGATGTGGTGCTGGCGCAGCCGGCGTGCCCCCGCTTCGTGGCCGCCAGGCTCTGGCACCGTTACGGCTCCGACAGCCAGCCGATCCCCGAGCGGACCCGCGAGGCGATGGTCGCCGCCTTCCCCGAGCCGCTGCGGATGCTGCGGGCGCTGCTGGCCGACGAGGCGTTCCCCGCCACCCGGTCCACCATGGTCAAGCAGCCGGTCGAGTGGCTGGTCGGCGCGCTGCGGCAACTCGGCCTGCGCCCGGCCGCCCTGCCGGCGGAGACCCTCACCGGGCTGCTCGACGGGCTCGGTGGCCTCGGGCAGCGCCCCTTCGCCCCGCCCAGCGTGGGCGGCTGGCCGGCCGGGGCGTCCTGGCTGACCTCGGCCGCCGCCCGGTTGAAGCTCTCCCTGGCCGGCAAGCTCGCCAGCCAGCTCAGCCCGCAGCGGTTGACCCCGGAGGCGGTGGCCCACCTGCTCGGCGTCGAGACCTGGACCGACCGCACGTACGAGGTGCTGCGGGCCGCCGACAACTCCCGGCTGATGCTCACCCTCGGGCTGGTCAGCCCGGAATACCAGGTGACCTGAGATGGACCGGCTCACCCGTCGACGCTTCCTGCTGGCCTCCGGCGTGCTGGGCGGGGGCGCCCTCGCCGCCGGGGCGGGGGCGATCACCCTGCCCCGCCTGCTCGACGCCGCCCGCACCGGGCGCCGCCCGGCCGACCGGCCGGTGGACACCGTCGTCCTGGTCACCCTCTACGGCGGCAACGACGGGCTCAACACCGTCATCCCGTACGCCGACCCCGCCTACCGGGCGGCCCGGCCCGAACTGGCGTACCCGCCGGAGCGGGTGCTGCGGTTGGACGGCGACCACGGGCTGCACCCGGCGCTGCGCGGCCTGCACGGGCTCTGGGCGGCCGGCCGGCTGGCCGTGGTGCACGGGGTCGGCTACCCGAAGCCGGACCGCAGCCACTTCCGGTCGATGGACATCTGGCAGACCGCGGCCCCGGACGGCCCCGCCGACACCGGCTGGGTGGGCCGGTGGCTCGACGACACCCGTGCCCCGGTCGAGGCGGCGGTCAGCTTCGAGCCGGTGCTGCCGCCGCTGCTGGTGGGGCGCACGCGGGTCGGCGCCTGCGTCAGCTACCAGGGGTTGGAGCTGCCCGACTGGGTGCGGCCCGGAGTGGTGACGGCGCTCGGGCGGGCGCAGGCCGGGGAGCCGGCGATGCAGGCGCGGGCCGCCGCCGCGTACGCCGATCTGGTGGAGATGGGCCGGCTGGTCCGGCAGGCGGAGGCCCCGGCCGCCGGCCCGACCGACGCCCCGGCCGTCACCGCCACCGGCACCGGCGGTGGCGGTGCGCTCGGCGCGCAGCTCGCGCTGGTCGCCCGCTGCGTCGAGGCCGGGGTGCCGACCCGGGTCTACTCGGTCAGCCTCGGCGGCTTCGACACGCACGCCGCCGAGCGGGCCGCCCAGGAGGCGCTGCTGGGCCAGCTCGACGCGGCGGTGGCCGGCTTCGTGGGCCGGATGGCCGGCACCGAGGCCGGCCGCCGGGTCGCGGTGGTCGTCTACAGCGAGTTCGGCCGGCGGGTACGCGCCAACGCCTCCGACGGCACCGACCACGGCACCGCCGGGCCGGTGCTGGTGGCCGGGGCGCGGGTGGCCGGCGGCCTGCACGGCGAGCCGCCCAGCCTGACCGACCTGGACCAGGGCGACCTGAGGGTGACCACGGACTTCCGGGACGTCTTCGGCGCGGTGCTGCACTCGGTGCTCGGTGCGGACCCGGAGCGGTTGCTGCTCGGTCACCGGGGCACCCCGCTGCCCCTGTTCCGGGCCGGCTGACCAGCCCGGCCCGGTGGGGCGGGGCGTCCCGGCCGGCGAGGCCGGACGGAGCCGGCGGGTGCGGGGGCGGAGGCGGGCCGCCGGCCGGCTATCGGTTGGGCTTGGCGGCGGCGAGGATGTCGGGAACCGCGTCGCGGCGGATCGCGGTGTAGAGCGTGCGCGCCTTCGCCGGGTCGGCCAGCACCACGCTCTCGCTGCCGATCATGCCGGTGCCCCGACTGGGGCTGGTCGCGAAGGTCAGGTTGCCGCCGCGCAGGTGCCGCAGCTCGGTGGCCAGGTCGAAGATGGAGAGGGTCTGGTCGACGGTCACGGCGTCGGCGGTGGCCCGGAGGAAGTCGTCGAGCCGGGCCGGGTGGGTGAGCAGGCCGCCGGAGGCTGCCTTGTCCAGCACCGCCCGGATGAGCTGCTGCTGGTGCCGGATCCGGGCGAAGTCGCCGTCGGGGAAGGCGTACCGCTCGCGGGCGTAGTCCAGGGCGGCGGCGCCGTCCATGGTCTGCCGGCCCCGGGCGAACTCGCGGCGGCCGTCGGGGTTGAGCGAGTGGGTGGAGGTGAAGCCCCGCTCGACGTCGATCTCCACACCGTCGAGGGCGTCGACGATCTCCTTGAAGCCGGCGAAGTCCACCATCACCACGTGGTCGATCCGCACGTCGGTGAACTTCTCCACGGTCTGCACCAGCAGCGGCACCCCACCCCAGGCGAACGCGGCGTTGATCTTCGCGCTCCGGTTGCCGTGCTGGCCGTCCTTGGCGGCGGGCACGTGCACCCAGGTGTCGCGGGGGATGGAGACGAGCTGCGCGCTGGCGCCACCCCTGGGGAGGTGGGCCAGGATGATCGTGTCGCTGCGCGAGCCGCCGGTGTTCTCCGGGTCGCGGGAGTCGGAGCCGAGGATGAGCAGGTTGCGGGCGCCCTTCGCCTCGGGGGCCTTCGGCGGCCGGGCCTGCGCCGGCACCCCGGTGAACGCGTCCACCCGGCCGACGTCGGACTCCACGGACTTCAGGTAGAGGCCGGCTCCGAGGCCCGTCGTCGCCAGCAGGGCGACCGCCACGACAGCGACGAAGATGATCCTCCTGCGCCGGCTCGCCGGTCGAGCGATGACGTCGGCTGGTGGCGGTTCGGGGCCGGAACCCGGAGACGACATGCCACCGACCCTATCGGGTTCGGTCGATTGGTGGCCGACTCGGATCAGACGGATCAACGACCGATGTCCGCTTGGGAAAGGTGGCCGGAACGGGCCCTATGCGGCGGCGTGCGGGCGGACGGCCAGGCACCGGTAGGTCAGGTTGATCCGGCTGATGGCGTCGGCGTACTTGGCGTAGCGGACGTCGGTGAGACGCCTTGACGCCGGGGCGGTGGGTGATCAGCACGTCGATCGGCTCGATCGGGAAGGCAGCGTCCGTATCGTCCTCGGCGGAGAGCAGCGCGCGGAAACCGTCCGCCAGCACGCTCGGTCGTCGCGCGCCACGAAGAAGCCGCGACCGCCACCGTCGTCGCCGATCAGCAGCAGCTCCGGCGCGTACTGGGGAACCTCGTGCGTACGGTTGCGTTCGGCGATCTCGTCCGGGCCGTAGAGGGCGACGTCGGCCACGGTGTCGGCGGCGGCGGTGTCCACCGACCGCGCGCCCGCCCAGACGATGTCCTTTCGACCAAGCCCGCGTTGCTCTCGGACCGCCGGGATCCCCTGATCGGCATCTTCAGTGGAATCGTGACTCGCCGCAGGCGGAAGCGACATGACATCGACCGTAGCAGAAGACCGAAGACCAAAACAGCAGCCACTTCGGCAGCGCTCAGGGAATGGATGCGCAACCTCAGCCCTCGCCCAGATCCTCCCAGGCGCCCCGCACCTCACCATCGGCATCGGGCACCACGGCACGCCATCGGGTGAGCAGCGAGTCGCCGAGCATCATCGAATACCCCTGACTCGTCACCTCATCGAGGCTGTCCGCGCCGCCGGAATAGGAGCAGGAAACCAATTCGCCTGGCTGCAGCGGGGGCTTGAATGCCGTGAACCCGTCGTCCAATATCTCGACCTTGAGCCGCAGATCCGGATTTACGACTACCGAGAGGAGAGACCTGGGCCGAACGGCCCCAGCCACCTGCGGAACAATTTCCGGACTCACCCTGAACCATCTGCTGCCATGGGTGCCGTGCGCCCAACGCTCACACAGCAGCGTCAGTTCCTCCTGCGCCGCCGCCGACCGCAGCGCGTTCCAGAACCTCTCGTCAGCAGCGGCCCGCACCGTACGCAATCCGTCGGGTGCGTCCGGCCGCACCCGACGCCACTGCACCTGGACGTTCTCCCGCGAGAGATCGGTCAGGCGCTCGGCCGCCTCCTGCGTCATGGACAGGTGCGTGGCACCGTCCCATCCCGCGTCGACACGGAACCCGTCGGCGCTCGACAGCCGACAGTAGGGCCCGTCACCGCCGACCATGCGGACAATGAGGTCGACTGCCTGATCCTGGTCGACCCGGACGCCGTTCCGCAGGCCCGAATACCGTTCGGGCAGGGGTCGACTCACGAACAACTCGTCGATCTCCAGAGAGTCGACTCTGTTCGCCGCCATGGCTTCCCGCAGCGCGCCTTCCAGCTCGGTGACGAAGGCAGCCCACCCCGGCGCGTCGGAAAGCCCGCTCCGCACGGCCTCGTCTTGCGGGCTGAGCACCAGTTCGGCGATCATTTTGCCACCCACTTGAGCCCTAACACGTCACCGTTCGGCAACACGTTTAGGTCGTAGGTGCCGTCGCGGGCGGAGTCCTTTGTCGATTGGAAGGGATTGCGGAAGTTGGCACCCTTGTAGATACCGCCCTTGTGCCCAGTCCGGTCCCAGGTGATGTAGCGCGGCTCCCCGGAGGGTGCCTTCTTGTTCTCCCAGATGGGCGCCCCGCCCGCCGAGCGCTTATTGGTCTTGGTGTAGCCCAGGTACTTCGCGATGTCGTCGGACTGGTCGCGAGTGATCGGGTTGCAGTTTCCGGGTGCCAGCCCGAAGGGATCCGTCTCGTCGCTCGGGTTGCTGACGTAGGCATGCGGGTTCGGCCCCGCGTCGAGGCCGAGCGGATCGGTCGAGAAGTACCGCCCGATCTCCGGATCGAAGTACCGGTGGTAGTTGTACGAGGCGCCGGTCTCCGGGTCGTGGATCTGGCCGGGAAAGCGCAGCGGGCAGTCGACCCCGGCGGCACTGATGTGCGTCGGAATCCCCCAGATGGTGGTCCGCTGCTGCCAGACGACCTCGCCGTCCGGGCTGACCAGGTCGGTGGGCGTGCCGACCAGGTCGGTCACGATCGCGTAGAAGCGGCGGTCCACCTCGTCCTGGTCGGCCGGTGCGTCGGTCTGGCCGATCGGGGTGAAGGTGTCCGGGGCGTACTCCCAGGTGCTGGTGCGCCCCCCGGCCTCGCCCCGGCGGGTCTGCTCGATCAGGCGCGGGCCGTCCCAGGCGAAGTCGACCTGCTCGGCCACGCCGCCATCGGCGTCGAGGCGCTGCTTGGCGACCCGGCGGCCGAGCGCGTCGTAGCGGTAGCGCCAGCGGGTGCCGTCCGGGGTGGTGACCGCGACCAGCCGGTCCTCGCTGTCCCAGGTGTAGCGCCAGGTCAGGGGCTTGGTCGAGCGCTGCTTGACCTGCCTCAGGACGACCCGGCCGGCGTCGTCGTGCTCGTAGCGCACGTCCCCGGCGCGGCGAATCAGGGTGCCGGTGTACTCCCGACCACCCCGGGCCCCGCCACCGTCGGCGTCCCCATCCGTGGCACCGGGCCAGGTGGAGTCGGTCAGGTTGCCGGCCTCGTCGTAGGCGTACCGCTCGGTCCAGTCGGCGGCCCGCACGGCGGTGATCCGGCCGGCCCGGTCCAGCTCCAGGCGGCGCTCGCCGGTGAGCTGGTCGACGACGCCGATGAGGTAGCCGTCGGCGCGGTACCGGTAGGCCCGGTGGGCGAGCAGGTCCGGCACTCCGGCCGGACCGCCGGTGGCGGGGCTCGCGGTGACGGTCTGGGAGAGCAGCCGGTCGTTGGCGTCCCAGCTCTGGGTCAGGGCGACGCCGCCGACCGCCCGCCGGGTCTCCCGGCCGGCGGCGTCGTGGGCGAAGCTGACCGTCGCGCCGCCGGTGCGCAGCGCCGTCGGGCGGTGCCCGGCGTCGTACTCCCAGTCGCTCTGCACCCCCGAGGGGGTACGCCGACGCAGCCGCCGGCCGATCGCGTCGTAGGAGGAGGTGACCGGCCGACCGTCGCGGATCTCGGCGAGCACCCGGCCCAGCGGGTCCCGCTCGAAGCGGAGGTCGACCTCGGGCGAGGCGGCGTGCAGCAGCCGGCCCGTCGGGTCGTACCCGAAGGTGGTGACGCCCTCGGCGGTGCGCTTCTGCACGACGTTGCCCAGCGGGTCGCGGAGCAGCTCGGCGGTCTGCCCGGCGCCGTTGGTGCGGGCCACCACCTGACCGGCGGCGTCGTGGGCGTACGTCCGGGTGCGGCCGTTGAAGTCGGTCTCGGCGACCAGCCGCCCGGCCGGGTCGTAGTCGTAGCGCCAGGTCAGCCCGTGCGGGTTGGTGACCGTGGTGAGGCGCAGCTCGGTGTCGTAGTCGAAGGTCAGCCGGGCCCCGTCCGGCCCGGTGCGCGCCACCGGCAGGTCGAAGGGGCCGATCTCGAACTCGGTGGTGGCCCCGACCTGGTCGGTGTGGGCGACCAGGTTCCCCTCCGGGTCGTACGTCCACTCCTCGCTCACCCCGTCCGGGCCGCGTCGCCAGGCGAGTCGCCCCTCGACGGTCCAGCCCAGGCGGGTGGTGCCGCCGACCGGGTCGGTGAGTTCGGTGATCCGCCCGGCCCGGTCGCGGCGGTAACTGGTCACCGCGCCGGTGGGCTCGGTGAGCCGGCTGAGCAGCCCGGCCGGATCCGTGGCCACCCGCAGGGTGTTGCCGAGCGCGTCGGTCACCTCGGCGAGGCGGCCGGCGTCGTCGTACCGGTAGCGGGTGGTGGCGCCGGTCGGGTCGGTGACCATGGTCAGGTTGCCGCGCTCGTCGTACTCGCGCCGCCAGCGCGCGCCGTCGACGTCGGTGAGGAGCACCGGCTGCCGCCGGTCGTCGTACGTGGCGGTCGCCCGCGCCCCGTCCGGGCGGGTGATCTCGACCAGGTTGCCGTCGTCATCGTACGACCAACGAGTGGTTCGCCCGAGTGCATCCGTTTCTGTCAGTTTTCGGTCGAAACGATCCCAGGTGCTGGCCGTGACGTTGCCCAGCGGGTCGGTGACTCGTTGTGTCTGCCCGCGTTCGTTCAGCTCGTAGGCGGTGGCGTGGCCGAACGAGTCGACCACCGTGGTCCGCCGGGCGTCCGGGTCGTATTGCAACCGCGCGGCCAGGAAACCGCCGGAGCCGGTGGCGGCCACGCACCGCCCCTGCTCGTCGTAGGTGTATCGGTATTCCTGCTCGTTGCGGTCCCGCCAGTGGGTGAGCCGGCCGTCGCCGTCGTAGCCGAAGCGCAGCGGACGCCCCGAGGAGTTGGTCACCTCGGCGAGGTGGCCGTCGTCGTCGTAGCCGAACCGGGCGAGGGTCCAGGCCTCGCCGGAGGGCACCGCGGCGAGCAGGCTCAGGGCCGCAACCCGGCCGTGCCGGGTGTCCACCGCGATCCGGTAGCCGCCGCTGTGCCGGATCTCCGTAAGGTCGCCGGCGCGCCACCGCAGGTCGATGCGGTGACCGTTGCGGTCGGTCACGGCACCCAGCGGCAGCACCCGAACGGACTCGTCCCGCCCCTGCGACTCGGCCTGGTCCTGGCCCTGCTCCTGGTCCTGCGGCCCGGCCCTCCCCTGCTCCTGCGGCTCGGGCTCGTCCTGCCCCGGCGGCTCGGGCTCTTCGGGGGCCGGCGGCTCGGGCTCTTCGGGGGCCTGGAGGAAGTGCAGGGCCCGGCCGGTCTCGGGCTGGTCGACGCGGCAGCCGTCGGCGGTCGAGGTGAGCGGCCAGCGCGGGCCCGTCTCGGGGAGCACCGGCACCCCGACGGCCGGCGGCGACGGGTAGGTCAGCACCATCCCGTCCTCGGTGACGAAGCAGATCCCCTCGTCGTCGATCTCGACCCGCTGGTCGAGGGTGGACGCCCAGGACGGCCCGAACCACCGACCCGCCCGGTACGACGACAGGTGGTTGCGGTGCAGCACGACCGGGAGCAGGCCGGGCAGCTCGGCGTCGGTCTGGCCGAGCACCACCTCGCCGCTGGCCACGTCGATCGGGTCCCTCACGCACCTGCGCGCGTTCATGGGGACGCTCGGCCGGGACAGGCTCGGAATCGCCGAGCGCGCCCGGTTGAAGCCCCGGCTGAGCGCCGGCAACCCGCGCTTGGCCAGGGCCACCACGGGTCTGCCGAGCATGGCGAGCCGACCGATGGGCACGACGGTGAGCACCGTGTCGATCAGCAGGTTGGTCAGGCTGCCCTTGCCCGTGGCGGCGTAGAGCGAGGCGTCGATGAGCAGGGCGGCGGCGCCGGCCGCGATGGCGATCGGCCCCATGATCGGTGCCAGCACCGGGATGAACGAGAGCAGCCCGGCGACCAGCGAGACGATCTTCAGCGCGCCGGAGAGCTTCTGCAGCAGTTCCTGGTTGTCCCGCACGAAGTTGGTGAACTGACCCTTCAGGTTCCACCACTTCGGGTTCTCCTTGAACCGCAAGCCCTTGGCCTCGTTGACCACCCGCACGCAGTCCCGCACGGCGGTGGCCTGCTCGGTGCGCAGCGCGTTGGCCTGGCCGACGCACTCGTCCCAGTCCCGCTGCGCCTGCGACAGCGCCGCGCCGGCCGGCCCGCTGTCCGAGCGGTAGGGGTCCGGCTCGGTGGGGGTGTCCGGCGGCTTCGGGGGCCGGTCGGCCACCTCCTGCGCGTGCCGCCGGTCGGCCTGCTCGGCGCGATCGGCCCGCCCTCGGGCGCCCTGCAACGCCGCCCAGAGGCCCGGGGCGCGCTGCGCCAGCGGGCGCATCCGGTCCTGCAACGAGGCCAGCCGGTCGCCGAAGGTGGTCAGGCTGGTCGACACCTTGCCGAACGCGTCCCCGGTGATCCGCAGATGGTCGGGCATCTGCGCGTTGAGCCCCTGCCGGAACAGGTCGCCCTCCGGGCCGACGAACTGGCTGGTGTCCAGCCCGGTGATCTGGCTCGCGGCCTGCGTCGCCG
The DNA here is from genome assembly GCF_049841815.1 of Micromonospora sp. DT233. NCBI lineage: Bacteria > Bacillati > Actinomycetota > Actinomycetes > Micromonosporales > Micromonosporaceae > Micromonospora > Micromonospora sp. DT233. The sequence goes on from NZ_JBNCLB010000008.1 coordinate 30,429, forward strand.
CCGTCCCGAAGGTGTGCCATCTGGTCGCCGACGAGCGGATCGCCGACGGGTCGCCTTCCATCCTGAACAGATGCGCCGGAAAATCAGCCATCTCGCCCGGACCTTCCCCGTGCCCACGCCTGTGTGCCAGCTACGTCAACTGAGCTTCGTGCCGGGGGGAGGCCGCTCGTTCGCCGTCCCGCCCGGCACCACGTGCTGCGATGGACGCGCCCGCATCGGATCGGCGGCCGGGCGCTGCCGGTGAAGAAGGGATCAGCCCTGCAGGGTGCCGCGGACCTGGCCGCGCATCTCCTGCACCGAGGTGGTGGTCTGCCCGAGGGCGGACTTCACCGAGTCGAGGATCTGCTTGACGGTCTCCGCTGCGGTGTTCCATTGGGTCTGGATCCCGTTGTAGATCTCCATCTCGTCGCCCTCCCAGTTGGCCTTGACCCGGGTGACGAAGTTGGTCAGATCGTCCAGGCTCGCCTGGACCCCGTTGGCGACCGAGGCGATGTCGCCCTGCGCCGATCCGGCGGTCGACTCGTCGTAACTGAAGACGTCAGCCATGTCCCGTGCCTCCCCGTCAGCCCCGGAACTTGGCGCCATCCCAGTTCGCCGACCCCATCGTCGACTGCAACTGGCTGGTCTGCTCCGAGTGGTAGGTGTCGTAGAGCTGGCCGGCGGAGCCGACCCGGCTCTTGATGTCGGTCAACGCCTTGTTCAGGTCGGCCATGGCCGTGTTCCAGCGCTGGGTGAGCTGGTCCCAACTCTGGAAGGCCGAGCCCTTCCAGACGGCGGGCAGCGGCTCGATCGCGCTGATGAATGAGCGCGCCTGAGCGTTCAGGGCGGCCACCGAGGTGTCCAGGTTCGACGAGTGTTGGTTGACCGCATTGTCGGTGATCGAAAACTTCGTACCCATCGAAGCCTCCCGCTAGTTCGACCCGCAGTCACCCGAACATAGACGGGGAACGAACTAGCGCCACTACTTGAGTCGCATATCTCGCACAATCTGAGCGGCCATCTCCAGAACGATCTCCCGGGTGTCGGGGGCGAGGTCGGGCCAGCGCAGCGCGCCGCCGCCCCGCAGCGCCGGGTCGAACGGCAGCACGTGGGTCGCGATCTCGGCGGGCACCGTCGGCGGTCTCGGGGCCGCGGTGACACCCGGCCCGGGCTCCCGACGGACCAGCACCTGCACGCCGATCCGGCGCAGCGGCTCCCGCAGCAGCGGCGAGATCCAGGACCGGCAGCCCGCCAGCGACTCCGGGCCGCGAGCGTCGTCCGACGCGACCAGCACCACCCGGTCGGCCCGGGTCAGCACCGCCGGCACCACCGGGTCCTCGGTCAGCGCCGGGGTGTCGACGACCCGCAGCGGGAACCACCGGCTGAGGGTGGTCGCCACGACGCCGTACTCGGCCGCACCGACCGGCGGGTCGGCGTCGCCCGGGGCGGCGGCCAGCACCATCGCCCGCTCGGCCAGCGCCAGCTGCTCCCGCAGCCACCGGTGGCCCACCGCCGGCCGGCGGCCGGCGGCCGAATCCCGCAGACCGAGACCGGCCAGCACCACCTGGAGGGAGCCGCCCGGCCGGATCGCCAGCCGGGCATGCAGGCCACCTCCCTGGCCGGTGTCCACGGCCAGCACCCCGGCGCCCTGGTGCCGGGCAAACGCCGAGGTCAGCAGGGCCGCGACCGTCGAACGCCCGGTGCCCGCACCCGGCCCGACCACGGCGATCGCCCCCGGCCGGAGCCGGGCGGAGAGGAGCTCGGCGCGCTGCCGCTCGGCCCGCGCCAGCGCGGTGAGCCGGGGATCGAGGGCCCGCGCCAGCGTCCGCCCGATCTGTCGGTACTCGGTCATCCGGTCCTCCCACATAGACGTTGATTGCTAGCCTTGTTGCGCGACGACGGGGAGGCGGGATGACCTACGTTCAGTATCCTTACGCGACGCTGGTGAGCCTAGGCGGAAACCTGACCACCCTCGCAGATCAATTGGAAAGCGATCATCGGGGGGCATCCGACTGCGCCGGGTTGGCCGACGATCATGCCGACATCCAGGGGGCGATTTCCGATTTCCGCGACGAGTGGAAGACCAGCCTGCTGGAGTTGATGAACAACATCGGCGAATGGGGTGGGCTCTCCAGCGCGATCGGCAAGATGGTCTCCGACTTCGACACCCAGACCGCCGCCGCGCTGCGTCCGACCGAGCAGTAGGGGCCGGCATGGGTGACGTCCCGGTGCTCGATCCGCTCCCCGCGCACGACCTGAAGCTCAACCCGCACGCCCCGCACCCGGGCTTCGCCTGGCTCATCGGAATCCCGTCGGACTGGGCGCTGCTCGACACCAACCCGGAGTCCTGGCAGCGCAGCGCCGCCCGGCTGGTCGACGACAGGTTCCTCGGGCGGCGGCTGCGCGCCGCCGAACGCCGGGCGGTGCTGGACTTCGTCGAGCAGCTCGTCGCCGACTGTCAACGCGCCGGTGCGGCGCTGAGCCTGGTGCAGTTGGGGCGGCTCTCCACCGGTGCGGTCGGCAGCGCCGGGCTGCACCTGGGCTGGTTCGACTCCGCGCCCCAGCCGGCCGGTCTCGCCCTGGTCCGGCAGACCCTGCCGCGCACCGGCACGGTGGAGGAGGTCGAAGCCCCGGCCGGGCCGGGGCTGCTGCACCGCGACGTGGCCTCCACGGTGCCGCCGGGCGGCCTGGCCCGGGTCCGCTCCACGGTGCTGCAGCTCTTCCTACCCCTGCCCGGCACCACCTGGACGGCCGTGTTGAGCGCGGCCACGCCGCATCCCGAGATGGACCAGGTTCTCACCGACGTGATCGTCGCCGTGGGCCGCAGCATCACCCCGGCCGATGCCGACGGCGCGACCCCGACCGAGGCCGACGGCGGGACGCCGACCGGCCCGCACGACGCGGCGGAACAGGGTCGCGGCGGCGCGGCGGAACAGGGTTGCGGCGGTGGCTGACGGCCGGGACCGGGTGGTGGTGGAGGCGCACGCGCTGCGCACCGCCACCGCCAGGGCCGCGCTGCTGCACGGGTCCCGGCGCGGCCCGCGTGAGCTGCGCCGCCCCTACGCGGCGGTGATCGGGAGCCTGGTGGTGGGCGCCCTGCTGCTGGTGGCGGTCTGGGCGATCACCACGATCGGCGGACTGCTGGCCGAGCAACGCCGCCCACGGTCGTTGGGTCCGGCGGCCCAAGCGGCGGCCCAAGCGGCGGCCCAAGCGGCGGCTCAGCCGGAAACTCAGCCGGAGGCTCAGCCGGAAACTCCGGCTACGGCTCAGCCGGACGCCCAGTCGAAGCCGCCGAAGACCGCGATCACCAGCGGGACCAGGCTGACCACGGCGACCACCTCGGCGAAGTCGAAGAGTTGACGCAGCCGGGCGGCACCGACGTCGTCGAGTCGGGGCCGGCCGGCCCAGAGCACCACCGCCGCCACCGCCAGGCCACCGAGGACGGTCGACCACGCCGCGAAGACCTCGGCGGTGCCCGCGAGGCGGACCGCGCCGAGCACCGCCACGGTGGCCGCCACCACCGGCGGGACGAGCATGGGCAGCACCTGGCCCAGCCGGGTGAAGACCCGCGACCGCAGCGCGAAGACCAGCCCCAGCACCCCACCGAGCAGCGCGCCGACGCGGGACGGCCCGGTCAGCAGCACCACGCAGGCGGCGGTGGCGGCCAGGGCCACGCCGGCCACGGCACCGGAGAGCACGCTCTGGCCCCGGCGGACCGCCTCCGCGACGAGGTGCCGGCCGACCCACTGGCTCTCCTCCTGCCGGCGCAGCAGGTCCACCAGGCCGGCCGAGCTGAGGGCGAGCTGCGGGGCCAGCCCCACCGCGAAGACGACCACGACCGCGCCCACCGCCGCCACGTGCCCCGCGTCGAGCCCGGCGGCGAGCAGCGCGGTGCCGAGGCCGCCGAGGACCGTCACCGCCAGACCGCCGGCCGCCGCGCCGTACCACCGCTCACCGGCCAGGACGAGCAGGGTGACGCCGATGCCGGCGCCGAGCGCGGCGGCGGTGGCACCGGCCTGGTCCGGCCAGCCGGCCGCGCCGGCCACCGCCGCTGCCGCGACCGCCCAGGCGGGCACCGCCGCGCCGAGCAGCAGCGTCCCGCCGGTCGCGCCGAGCAGCCGGCCGGCCAGCACCGCCAGGGCGGCCACCGCGAGGAACAGGACCGGGGCGGCGGCCGGCGGCACCGGCATGGTGGTCAGCGCGTACGTGAGGACCAGCACCACCACCCCGGCCAGCGCGGCGCAGCCCGTCATCCGGGCGGTGTCGCGCCACTCGCTGCCGTCACCGTCCAGGGTGGCCTGCACCTCGTCGACCACGTCGTCGACGAGCGGCGGCAGGGCGGCCTGCTCGGGCGGGGTGAGGTAGAGCGTGTCGGCGTCGATGACGCCGGCCTCGTCCAGCGACCGGTGCGGGTCCAGCCCGCCCGCGCCCACCGTGGAGAGTCGCCAACGGCCGGCCGCCTCGGGGGCGAGCGAGAGCAGCTCGCACATCTGCGGCACGAACTCCAGCACCGGTCGGGCCGCCGGCAGGCTGATGTCGAGGCTGCGCCCGCCGGCCACCACCGTGACCCGGGTGAATCGGGTTGCCATGACCCTCCGTCCCCGAGCGGTCGGCTCAGTGTGTCGGTCGGTACTACTCTAGGCAGTCGGAGCACTACCGGTCACCTGGCCGAGGCGGCCAGCGGCCCGGCCCGGGAGGGGTCGCGATGACGCAGCGGGTGATCCACCGACCGGCCCGGGTCCCACCACCGGAGCCGGAGTCGACCGCCATCGAGGTGGTCTCGCCACCGGCGCTGCCCGACGGCGGGGGTGGCTTCGCCGGGGTCATGCAGGTCTTCCTGCCCATGATGGGCGGTGCCGGCATGTTGCTCATGATGGTGGCCAACCAGAACCCGATCATGATGATCGCGGGGCTCGGCATGTTGATCGCCACCGTCGTCGGCGGGATCGTGGCCTTCGTCAACCAGCGCACCGGGGCGGCCCGCCGCTTCGCCCGGCAGCGGCAGCGCTACCTGGAGCACATCGACCGGGTGCGCGACCAGATCCGGGCGGACGCGGCCACCCAGCGGGCGGCGGCCCGGCACCGGCACCCCGCCCCGGAGGTGCTGACTGAGGTGCTGCGCGACCCGCACCGGCGATGGGAGCGGCGGCCGGCCGACCCGGACTTCCTGGTGTTGCGGGTCGGCCACGGCCAGGATCGCCTCTGGCGTCGGGTGAACCTCCAGGCCGACGAGCACAACCCGCTGGTCGAGCTGGACCCGGTCACCCTCGCCGCCGCCCGGCTGCTGGTCGACCGGGACCGGCTGCTCGACGACATGCCGGTCGCGGTGCCGGTCACCGGCGTGGTCTCGGTGGTCGGCAGCCCGGCCGACACCCGCAACCTGGTCCGGGTGCTGGTGGCGCAGCTCGCCACCCTGCACGCCCCGGACGACGTACGCCTGGCCTGGCTGCTCGGCGGCACCGCCGGGCCGGAGTTCGACTGGCTGAAGTGGCTGCCGCACTGCCTGCACCCCAGCGAGTACGACGGCCCGGCCCCGCAGCGGCTGGTGGCCGCCGACCCGGCGGCGCTGTCGGTGCTGCTGGCCGCGAAGCTGTCCCGGCGCGTCGGCGAGGTCAACCGGGCCCGCCGCCTCGGCGACCCGCAGCACCGGTTCCGGGGCAGCCGGCTGGTCGTGGTGGTCGACCAGGTCTCCGCCGGGCGGGCGGACCCGCTCGGCCACCTCGACGCCGGCCTGCACCCCGACGACCTGGGCATGGCGGTGGTCGTGCTCGTCGACGACCAGCAGTTCGAGCCGTCCCACGTGGACGTGCGGGTGCGCTGCGAGGGCGACCGGGTCACCGTGCAGGACCTGCGGAAGGTCGCCGCCGGCCGGGCCACGGAGATCCGGGCCGGGCGGGAGCGGCTGCGCGGCGCGCCCAGCGGCACGGTCGACCGGCTCGACCTGGCGGAGATGGCGCTGCTGGCCCGGCGGATCTCGCCGCTGCGGCTGGTCGCCGACGCGGCGGACGACGCCCCGCTGGAGGCCACCGTCGACCTGCGTGGCCTGCTCGGCATCGTCGACGAGGCCAGCTACGACGTGGCCACGCTCTGGGCGCCCCGGTTGCTGCCGGACTTCCTCAACGTGCCGTTCGGCGTGGGCCCGGACGGCAACCCGGCGCACCTGGACATCAAGGAGGCGGCGCTGGGCGGCATGGGCCCGCACGGGCTCTGCGTCGGCGCGACCGGCTCCGGCAAGTCCGAGGTGCTGCGCACGCTGGTGCTCACCCTGGCGATGACCCACCCGCCCGAGCGGCTGAGCCTGGTGCTGGTCGACTACAAGGGCGGGGCCACCTTCGCCGGGCTGGAGCACCTGCCGCACACCTCGGCGATGATCTCGAACCTCTCCGACGACGCGGGGCTGGTGGACCGCCTGCACGACGCGATCCAGGGGGAGATGAAGCGCCGCCAGCAGATCCTGCTCGACGCCGGTCAGCTGGCCAACGTCACCGAGTACAACCGGCGGCGCGACGCGGGCCGGTCGTTGCCGCCGCTGCCCAACCTCATGGTGATCATCGACGAGTTCAGCGAGCTGCTGACCGCCAAGCCGGACTTCATCGAGCTCTTCATCGCCATCGGCCGGATCGGCCGGTCCATCGGGATCCACCAGCTGCTCGCCTCGCAGCGGCTGGAGGAGGGGCGGCTGCGCGGGTTGGAGTCGTTCCTGTCGTACCGGCTGGGGTTGCGCACCTTCAACGAGCAGGAGAGCCGCACGGTCCTGGGGGTGCCCGACGCGTACCGGCTGCCGCCGCTGCCCGGCTCGGGCTACCTGAAGGTCGACACCACGGTCTTCGAGCGCTTCAAGGCGGCGTACGTCTCCGGCACGTACCGGCCGCCGGCCGGCGAGGAGATCGTCGACGCCGCGCCCGACCCGACGGTCTTCCTGCTCTACAACGTGGCCCGGCACCTGCCGAAGCCGTTGACGACGGCAACGCCGGAGAGCGCCGACGACGAGGAGAGCATCGCCGCCCCGAGCACCCTGGACGTGGTGGTCGGCCGGCTGCGCGAGCACGGGCGGCAGGCGCACCGGATCTGGCTGCCGCCGCTGCCGGCCACGCTGCCGCTGGACGCGGTCACCGGCCCGCTGGAGACCGACCCGGCGTACGGGCTGGTGGCCCCCGTGCAACGGCGCGGGCGGCTGCGGATCCCGGTCGGCCTGCTCGACCGCCCCACCGAGCAGCGGCAGGAGCCGTTCGTGCTGGACCTCGCCGGCGGCGGCGGGCACGTCTGTGTGCTGGGGGCGCCGCAGACCGGCAAGTCGACCCTGTTGCGCAGCCTGGTGGCCGGCGCGGCGCTGACCCACACCCCGCAGGACATCGCGTTCTACTGCGTCGACGTCGGCGGCGGGGCGCTGGGCGCGTTGGCCGGGCTGCCGCACGTCGGCGGGGTGGCCGGCCGGCTGGACCCGGACCGGATCCGCCGGACGGTGACCGAGGTCAGCATGCTGATGGCCGAGCGGGAGGAGCTCTTCGCCGCCCGGGGCATCGACTCGATCGACACCATGCGGCGGATGCACCGGGAGGGTCGGCTGCCCGAGCTGCCGGCCGCCGACGTGGTGCTGGTGATCGACAACTATCCGGTGCTGAAGACCGAGTTCGAGGATCTGGCCGACCTGGTGCAGGACATCGGCGCCCGGGGGCTCGGCTACGCCGTACACCTGGTGTTGACCGCCGGTCGCTGGTCGGACCTGCGGATGCAGCTCCAGGCGGTGATCGGGTCGAAGGTCGAGTTCCGGTTGAACGACCCGCTGGACTCGACGATCAAGCGGAAGGCCGCCGAGAACCTGCGTGCCGACACCCCGGGGCGCTGCCTGACCCAGGACGCCCTGATGGCGCACGTCGCGCTGCCGCGCATCGACGGCAGCGACGACGTGGGCACGCTGGCGAAGGGGCTCGACGATCTGGTCGCCCGGGTGGCGGCGGCCTGGACCGGGCCGGTGGCCCCGGCGATCCGGATGCTGCCCACCATGATCGACTACGCCGAGGTCACCGACGGATTCCCGGCCGACGGGCGGGTCCGGCTCGGGCTCGACGAGGCCGAGCTGCGCCCCACCGCGCTCGACCTCTTCGGCACCGACCCGCACCTGCTCGTCTTCGGTGACTCGGCCAGCGGCAAGACCTCCCTGCTGCGGTTGCTGGTCCGGGACCTGACCGCGCAGTTCACCGACGACCAGGTGGTCTTCGCGGTCGTCGACCTGCGGCGCACGCTGCTCGACGCGGTCCCCGACGCCTACCTCGGCGCGTACGCCGGCACCGCGACCGCCGCCCAGGGCCTGGTGCAGGGCGTCGCCGGCGAGGTGCGCCGACGGATGCCGCCGGACACGCTGACCGTCGAGCAGCTGCGCAACCGGTCGTGGTGGCAGGGGCCGGAGATCGTCGTACTCTGCGACGACTACGACCTGCTCTCCGGCGGCGGCGCCGGGCCGCTGGCGCCGTTCCTGGAGTTCCTGCCGCAGTCGAAGGACCTCGGCTTCCACCTGGTGCTGGCCCGGCGCAGCGGGGGCGCCGGGCGGGCCATCCACGAGCCGGTGCCGCAGCGGATGAAGGAGGTCGGCTGCGCCGGGTTGCTGCTCTCCGGCGAGCGGCAGGAGGGCCAGCTCTGGCCGCAGACCCCGCTGTCCGTGCAGCCGCCCGGCCGGGGGCGGCTGGTGCGTCGCGGCCGGCGCACCACCCTCGTGCAACTGGCCTACGTGGAGTGACTCCGACCGGCCTACGTGGAGTGACGCGATCAATCCGAGTTGATCGAAATGCGCGGCATCGGCTAGCGTGCCCGCCCGTGAAGTCCATTCGTATTGCCACTACCGCCCTGATCTGTGCCTCCCTGCTGGGCCTCGCCGCCTGCGGCGAGGACGAGAGCACCACCACGGCCGGCTCCGCGCCGTCGGCCTCGACGACCACCTCGTCGAGCGCCCCCGCCGAGTCTGCGGCCCCGTCGGCGCCCGCGGGCGGCGGCACCAGCGACAAGAAGCTCTGCGAGTCGGCCAAGAAGGCCGGGGACCAGATGAAGGGGGAGTTCCTCTCCGCCCTGCAGGCCGACGGCGGCGACATCAAGCCCGCCACGTACAAGAAGATCCTGGTCGACATGAAGAACGAGATGGACGCCCTGGCCGCCGAGGGCGGCGACAGCAAGGTGGCCACCGCTCTGAAGGCGTTCGGCGCGGAGGCCGAGAAGGCGGCGACCGCCGCGGACCCGGGCGCCGCCGCCGACAACCCCGCCTTCGAGAAGGCCGGCAAGGAGATCACCACCGCCTGCAAGGCGGCCGGGGTCACCGTCAACTTCTGACCGCACCGCCCTTCGGGGCCCGCGCGGCTCTCCCCGACATCCGCACCGATGCCCCCGTCGACCCGCCCGCACCGGCGGGTCGACGGGGGCATCGTCGTCCGCTGGCCCGGCCGCCGGGCCCGCCCGAGGAGCATTGCCCCGCGCGGGCCCACCTCCGGCGAACCGCGACCCCGCGCAAGCCCACTTCCCGGCGAAGCGACCCGCCAGTCGGTCCGCAATTGATCGGCCGAAAATGGCCGAGGCATCGGCATCGGTTCGCCCTGGGTGGTCAATGAGACAAGTGGCTCGGACGACCTGTCGAGAGCCGGCCGCGCTCCCTTAGCCTGAGCAAGTGGAACACGAGGATCCGTGGCGAGCACTGCAGAACACCAATGAATGGCTGCGGCACGCAGACACGAAAGCCAGCCTGATACTGACGCTGAACGGCGCCCTGATCGGGCTGATCACGCTGCGCTTCCAGACGCCGGATCTCTTCGACCGTCAGCCGCTCGTGACCGCTCTGCTGCTGGTCGCGACCGGGCTCCTCGCCGGCAGCCTCACGTGCAACATCATCGCCGTCGCACCCCGCTCCACGGTGACCGGTCAAGAGCGCTCCCTGCTGCACTTCCACCACGTCGCCACCGGATTCGAGGCCCGGGAGTCGGCCTTCGTCGAGGAGTTCGCCGAGCTGGTCACCGACCACGAAAGGCTACGTCGACAGGTGGCCGGCCAGGTCTGGGCGAACAGCCTGGTCGCCCGGCGCAAGTACCGACACCTCGACTGGGGAATCCGGTTCACCGCCGGTGCCATCCTGGTGATCGTCCTCGCGGGTGCCCTCGGGGCGTTCACCGGCTGATCACCGCCGTTCCCGGGTGGCACGCCAGTTGGCCTTCTCGCCCACCGACGACGGCGCTACAAACAAATGAGGTTCCGGAAGACGGAGGAGGAAGAGCCATTCCTACTGCTGACCCCGGCCCCATTCGCGCCGAATCGTTCGGCCCGCTGAAGAATCTTGGCTCCGGCGGCCAGGGAAGTGTCCACGCCGTACCGGATGTGCACGTCGGCGACGGCTGGCCGGCCGCCTACAAGGAATACAACGCCGACGCGCTGCGATCCGTGGACCGGGCGGCCCTGGAGGCGATGGCGCGCTTTCCCGGGCAGTTGCCCGCCGACCAGGCACGTGAGCTTCTGGATCGGGTGGCGTGGCCCACCGCCGTGGTCGAACGCGGCGGACGGTTGTCCGGCTTCCTCATGCGTCAGGTGCCGCCCGCCTTCAAGACGCGGTTGCGGCTGCCCAACCGGTATGTCGACGACAAGATCGCCCAGGTGCAACTGCTACTCAACGACGACGCGTACCGGACCGCGCGGGACCTGCCCGTCGACGACGTGTTCCAGTTGGAGCTCCTGCGGGACACCGCCGCCGCCCTCGACGCGTTCCACCGGCTGGACCTCTTCGTCGGCGACCTCTCCCCCAACAACCTGCTGTTCAGTCGCACCACCCGGCCGCGCTGCTTCTTCATCGACTGCGACACCATGCGGCTGCGCGGGGTGTCGGTCCTGCCTCAGGTGGAGACCATCGACTGGGAGGTGCCGCGCGCCGCCGGCGAACAGTTGGCCTCGGTGTCCAGCGACTCGTACAAGTTCGCCCTGCTCTGCGTCCGCCTCTTCGCCGGCGACCAGACGACCCGCGACGTCGGGCCGCTGGGCCGGGTCGGCGCCGAGGTGCGCGGACTCGCCGAGCGGGGCCTCTCCGCCGATTCAGGCGGCCGGCCGGCCCCCGCGCAGTGGTTGGCTCCGTTGGATCGGGCGATCGCCGCGGCGCGGAAGTCGCCGAGCGCCACGAAATCCGCCGGAACGACGACGGCGACCAGCACCTCCGGCGCGAAACCCTCCTGGCCCTCCGCCCCCGGCGGGCCCCGACCGCCGAACCGGGCCACCACCGCGCCCGGGGTGACCCGACCGGCCGGGCCGACGCGGCCCGTCGGGCGCCCCCAGCCGGCCCCGGTAGCTCCGCGCCCGGCGGGCCCGAGCGGTCCGGCGCGATCGAGATTGGGCACCATCTTCAAGATCGCGCTGGTCGGGGTGTTCCTGCTCTGCGTGGTGCCCCGGCTGGGGGCGTGCGCCCCGTGGTGGGACAGCATCGAGATCCCCGGCGCGGGCGGCACGACGCAGAGCAGCGCCGCAGCCGAGGCCTCGAGCGCCGCCGAGCAGGCGGAGCGGGTCGCCGACCTGCTCGCCCTCTCCGGCCGGGACCGCCGCCGGATCGCGCCGGCCGTGCAGAAGGTCATCCGGTGTACCGGCCTTTCCGGCGCCGCCGCCGACTTCGACGAGGCCGGCGAGGGTCGGCGAACGACCCTGGAGCAGGCACGCGGCCTGCGCACCGACCGGCTGCGCAACGGTGCGGCACTGCTGAACGCGCTGGTGTCCGCGCTGACCCACTCCGCCGCGGCCGACGACGCGTACGCCCGGTGGGCCCGCGCCGTGGCCCGCTCCGGCTGCGAGTCGTCGGCGATGACGGGCGCGGACCGTGACGAGGGCGACCGTCGGTCGAAGCTCGCCACCGCGGCGAAGAAGCGGTTCGTCGCGCTCTGGACGCCGCTGGCCGAGCAGTACGGAGCGCCGAAACTGTCCTACCTCGACATCTGAATCCGTGACTGCGCGGTCAGCGCGACGCGACCGGCCGGAGTGATCAGCATGCTGCGCCGCCCGGTGACCACCCAGCCCGCGGCCCGCCACTTCTCCAGGGTCCGCACGAGGGTGCGTTGGGAGGTCAGCAACAGGCCGGCCAGGTCCGACTGGGACAGCGGGAGCTCGATCAGCACCCCGCCCCCGTCCTCGCGGACGCCGTAGCGCCGGCCGAGGTCCAGCAGCAGCACGGCGAGCCGCTGCGCGACGGACTCCGCCCCGGTGGCGGCCCGTTGCCGGTCCGCCTCCCGCAAGCGTGACGAGACCATCCGCTGCACGATCTCGGCCGCCTCGGGACAGCCCTTCAGGAAGGCCCGGAACCGGTCGACGGGCACGACCAGCGCCTCCACCGGCGTCAGCGCCGTCAACGTGGCCGACCGGCCGCCTCCGTCGACCCCCGCCAGTTCGCCGACGAGATCACCGGCGTCACGCAGCGCGAGAATCGCCTGGTAGCCCCGGCGGGCGTCGGCGCTGACCTTGACGCAGCCGTCCAGCAGGACGATGACGAAGTCGCTGTCGTCCCGCTCGTGGACGAGCACGGCCTCCGCGGGATAGCCGCGCAGCACGCCGAGGCCGCGCAGCTCCGCACGCCGCTCCTCGCTCAGGGCGTACCAGAACGGCGTCCTGCGGTGTACCGGCACCATGCCCGACCTCTCCGCCGACGCGACCACCCGCACTCGGCGTGGCCATGGTAGGACGGCAGAGCCAGTCGTCGCCCGGCGAAAACGGCCGGGCCGCGGCGATCGGCGGCGGAACTCACCAGTACTCACTACAGAGATAGACGACGAAAACTATCAGGGCCAGGGTCACCAGCACCGTGCCCACCCCTGGGACGGGCTTCCCGGTGGCGGTCGCGGCGGAGGTGGCGGGCGCCGGCCGCGAAGAAGCGACCGGAGCCGGCCCAGGGGCACCACCGTCGCAGACGGCGGTCGCGGCGGCCAGGGCCGCCATCCACTCCGCCGGGCTCGGACGGTCCGCCGGGTCGACGGCGAGGCTCCGCCGGGCCAGCTGCGCCAGCTCCGTGGAGACCGCCGACAGCACGGACGGATCCCGACTGCTCTGGTCGCGGGCAAACAGGCGGACCGCCAGCAGGCCGAACTTGTACGCGTCGGTGGCCGGGGTGGCCAGGGGTTCCCCGCCCGCCCTCGGCACCTCCCAGTCCGGGGTCTCCGTCTGGTCGAGCACCGAGCCGCCCCTGAGCCGCATCGCGTCGCAGTCGATGAAGAAGCAGCGCGGTTGGTCGCCCAGGTGGAAGAGCAGGTTGTTCGGCGACAGGTCACCCACCACGACGCCCAGGCGGTGCAGCCGGGTCAGCGTCCCCGCCAGGTCGGCCAGGAGTCTGAGCCGGCCCTCGTCGTCGATCGGCACGGCGATGCGGGCCAGGTAGTCGTCCGGGTTCAGCAGGAACTGGAAGCCGGCGGGCCGGCGTACGGCCCCGGACGGCGCGAACTCGAAGTCCTCCGGGATCCGGCGCATGAGGAAGCCGCAGACCGCCGGCCCCCGGGTGACCAGAGCCGCCGGCCAGGCGGCCCGCTCGCAGAGCCAGCGCCCGGTCTCGGCGTCCAGCTGCGGTACGAACGCCACCATGCGCCGCAACTGCCCCACGTCGAGCTGGGCGAGCACCGAGGGCTCGTACTCCTTGAAGACCACCGGCCATTCCCGGTTGATCCGCACGGCGTCCGTAGTGTGGACCCGACCCTGCCCGCCCTTTCCGATCTGGGTCAGCCGCCCCAGGACCGTGATGTCGATCTCCGGCGCTGCCCCGTCGCCCGTCGGCCCCTTCCTCACTTCGCCAGCCGTGGCCAGACGGCCAGCAGGGTCCGGTCGTCGTCATAGGTCTCGCGGGAGAAGTCGAGGCTGTACGCGAATTCCAGCGGCGGCTGGGGGCTGCTCAACCGGGTGGCGAAAAAGGAACCCACCTCACCCTCGCCGTCCCCGAGGGGATCACCGAAGCCGTCCGTCCCCACCAGCAGCACCTCGTCCGGCCCGAGCTGGCCGGTGCGCGGCGTTACCCGGGGGACTCTGGGCAGGGCGGTGACCGCCGAGGAGACGACCGCCTCGTCGGTGCGGACCTTGGTGTCCAGCAGGCACCGGTACGACCGGCCCCGCAAGACCCAGGCACTGCTGTCGCCGACCTGGATCAGCGAGACGGTGGGGCCGCCGGGCAGCACCATCCCAGCCACCAGGGTGGTGGCCATCGCCTTCTCGGCGGCGGCCTGGTCGAGCTCGGCCAACTCCAGCACCACCCGCGCCTGCTCGACCAACTGCCAGGCGGCCTGCTGCACCACGTTCTGCCAGTCGACCCAGCCCGTCGCGTCGAGGTCGGCCAGGATCGCCCCCACCGCGGCCCGGCACACCCCCGTGGCGCCGATGTGCGACTGCCGGGCCTCGGATACGCCGTCGGCGACGGCGAACACGACCGCCCCGGAGGGCTGGTGCACCGCCACCGAGATGTCGTCCTGCCGGGGAGTCCCCCGGTGCCGGTGGGCGTAGCCACGGACGGAGGCGGCGCGCACCACGAAGTCCCGGGTCGACCAGCCGTCCGCCACGACGTCGGGCCGGTACGACGCGGACGCCGGGGGACGCGGTTCGAAGTCCACCGTGGGCGTGCCGAGCACCTGCGGGTTCCACGTCGGTGCCGTGCGCCCGGACGGCGGGGGGACTGCCCGCCGGTGCCCCGGCTCCGGGGCCTCCCTCCTCGGCCAAGGGCTCGGCCGGGGACGCTCCGGCTGCTGGGCCGCGCCGCCGTTGGCGGGCTGCCCGGAATGCTCCGGCCGCGTGCGCTCCGGAGACACCGGCGCGGACCGGACGCCGGGCGGCTCGGCGCCGTCCGCCCGCCCCGGTGACGGTTCGGTCGACCCGGCCCCGCCCCGAGACGGGCCGGCGGAGGCCCTGCGTCGGTCGTCCGCCACCCGGTACCCGCCCTCGGCGGCCGGGTGCCGGTCGTCGAGGTAGGGGGCGGGGGCCGGGTGCCGGTCGAGGTACGGGGTGGGGGCAGGCGGCTCGGCGGGCCGGTACAGCACCGGGGCCGAGCCGTGCGCGACGGCCGTTCGGCCGTGCCCGCCGTGCGCCGGCCCGTCGCCCACCTGACCGGCCCCGGGGCCCCGGGCCTCTTCGTCGTCGCTCATCAATCTGAACCAGATCCAGAATCGTCGCACGTCACACCACGTCGATCGCCATGCGGAAGCCCTCCGGGCGCTGCACCACCAGCTCCGGCTGGTCCGAGCCCAGCGACCGTCCCGATTCCACGATGCTCTTGGTCAGCGCCGTGCAGAAGGTGGCGATGGCGGCACCCACCTCGACGCCGGCCTCCGCGATGAAGCCGTACTCCTCCCGGGTCGCCACCTGCCGGATCGTGGCGGCTTCCGCGGCACCGATGCCGCAGGCGATGATGTTCGGCGCCCCCCGGGTCACCGAGCGGTCGGTGAGCCTGCGGTGCGCGTCGTGCCACCCGTCATAGCTGGGCTGCCCGTCGCTGAGGAAGAACACCGCCGGGCGGTGCACCGTGAAGCCCTCGCCCTTCAGCGCGTCCACGTTCGCCGGGATGCGCCGGGCCAGGTCCTCGAACGCGGCCCCGTAGTTGGTGACGTTCCGAGGCGTGAGCAGCGGCATCTCGTCCTCCCGGCGGAGGTCGGCCAGCCGCAGGTGCTCCAGCACCGTGTCGGAGAAGCCCAGCACCGAGAAGCGGACCTTGGCCGCGGCCATCGGCTCGCCGAGCAGCGCCTCGTGCAGCGACCTCAGCCCGTCGTTCAGTTGACCCATCACCCCCGTCATCGAGCCGGACTCGTCGGCCATCACGTAGACCGGCAGGAGATTGCCCCTGTTGCCGCCCATGTCAACCTCACTCTCTCCGGCTGCGCCGGATGTGTCGCTCCCCCGTGGCACGGGGTGTTCAGACCAGTTCGCTGGCGAGCCGGAACCCGGCGGGTTGGTCGATCACCAGCTCCGCAGAGCCCTCGATGAGGGCGCGACCGGAGCCGAGGATGCTCTGGGTCAGGGCCTGCCAGTACTGCTCGATCGCCGTGGGCACGTCGGTGCCGGGTGCCATCACGAAGCCGAACCGGGGGTCGGTGGCGATCGCGGCAATCAGCCCCGGCGAGGCGGCGCCGATGCCGCAGGCGACGATGTTCGGCGCGTAGCGCTGGGTGGCGCGGTCGACCAGGCGGCGGTACGGGCTGACCCAGGCCGGGTGGTCGTACGGCTCGCTGCCGCTGAGGAAGAAGACGATCGGACGACGCACCTTCGGCTGCTGCGCCTTGAGCGCCTCGATGTCGTGGCCGATGTTGTCGAGCAGCGTCTCGAAGGCGTTGGCGTAGCTGGCCGGCCCGCGCGCGGTCAACCACGGGGACTGGCTTCCCGGCGACACCATCTCCAGGGGCAGCCGGTTGGCCACCTCGTCGGCGTAGCCGAGCACCGAGAGCCGGATCGCCGGCGCGACGTCGGGGGCGTGCACCAGCGCGTCGTGCAGGGCGTGCACGCCGGCGCTGAGATCGCCGATGTACTGCCCGACATCCCTGGACTCGTCGACCATCACGTACACCGGCTGGACGCCGTCGGCGGGCTTCCAGACCCGGCTGCCGGGCTCCTGCTCCAGGACGATCGCCGAGGGCTTGCCGTCCGCGTCGCGCGCGGCGCCCCCGCCCGCCGTCTGCTTCGGGCCCGGCAGCACCGACGGCTGCGTCCAGGTCGACGCCGAGGCGGTCAGCGGCGCCGGCCGCGTGCCGGACATGCCGAGGCGTTCCAAGGTGCCGGCGAGCATCGGTTCCACGTCCGCCGCCAGGATGAGGTCCTTGTCGACCATGAAGCGGAACAGATCCATGGAACGCTCGTTGTGCGCGTCCTGGTGTTGGCGCAGGGCCTGCTCGTGCTGCGCGAGCAGCTGCATCGCCAGCGTCGTGTCCTGCGGGTTGCGCGCCAGGTGCAGACGGATCAGCTCCGCGGGGGTGAGCGGGCGGTCGCCCAGCTCGGCCAGCTCGGTACGCGCCGCCTGGAGCTGCTGGCGCTGGGTGAGCTGATCGAGCTGCCCCTGGTGCTGGGCCTGCTGGACCCGCACCTGGTGCCGGGCCCGGTCGACCTCCAACTCGCGCGTGGCGGCCACCTTGTCGCGCAGGTACCGGCTGGCCTCGGCGTCGGGCAGCAGTCGGGGCGAGAGGGCGAAGATGGTGATGCCCTCCGGCAGGACCCAGCCGCTGCCGAACTTGCGCCGGATCGCCTCCTCGGCCTTTGCCGACTCCTCGACGGAGAAGGACCGGGTGATCGCGGTGAAGCGGTCGATCAGGGCCCCGTAGACGATCGGCATGGCGTCACGCACGTTGCGCCGCACGATCTCCTCGGGGTCGTGGACCCGGAAACCCACGTCGACGCGGGCGACGAAGAAGTAGATGTCCCCCTGGGACGGCAGCGGGCTGCTGCGCAGCTCCGCGCTGCGCCGGTGGTCGCTGATGTCGACGTCGTAGCGGGTCCGGTACGGCGAGAGCGCCTGCTGCGACCAGCGCATCGGGCGGCCACCGAAGGAGGCGATCTCGCCGCCGGCCGTGGCGTAGACGACGGCGCGGGACGGCGTGGTCGGGGTGGTCACGGCGAGCAACCCCCGGGACACCGGGGTCTCGCTGACGATCAGGGGCAACGGACTGGTCACCGCGGGTTCCTTCCTGAGGAGAGTTCGGCCTCCACCGCGTACGCCGTCAGCGGTTGGGGGCGCAGGTTGTCCGTCGCCCGCCAGCCGGCGACGACGCGCTTGACGAGTTGGCGGCTCCGGTCGCTGCGCGTGGCCACGTCGGCGAGCATGCGGCCGAAGGCGAGCCGGACACCCTGGTCCGCCTCGGCCAGCCCGGCCCAACTCGCCAGCACCCGCTCGGTCAGGTTGGTGAAGGTGCCGGCGTTCATCACCTGCTGCCACATGCCGACCAGCACGACGCGCAGTCGCGGATGCTGGTCGGCCAGCATCAGCAACGTCGGCCAGGACACCGAGGGCCGATGCGGGCCGCCGCCCGCCGGGGCGCCGGCGACCTCGACCTCTGCGGTGAGCGAGTCGGCCAGCCGGAGGAAGACGTACTGCCCGGCCACATTGCGCCGACGGTCGTTGAGCCAGGCGGTGATGTGGCTGAGCACCAGCGGGGCGTTGCGCTCCTGGTCCTGCAGCAGCAGATCGGCGAGGCTGTCGCCGATGCCGTTGGCGATCCGGACGTCGTCGATCATCGCCAGCCGGTCGAGGGCGGCCAGCGCCCGGCCGGCGTCGAACGGGCCCAGGCTCACCCCGTACACCCGGGCGGCGGTCGCCTGGCCGAGGGGTAGGGTCCGGTTGGCGTAGAGCGACGCCACCAGGTTCTCCACCAGCGGACGCAGCCGCCCGTCGGCGGCCGGCACCCGCAGGGCGTACGCGACCACCTCGCGCAGCCAGTACCGCCGGTCGTGCTCCGCCATCGGCGCCAGCGCCCTGGTCCAGACGACGTCGAACGCGTACGTCGACAGCAGCCCGAGGGCCGTGCCGGCCCAGACCCGCATCTCCTCCGAGGCTCGGTCGTCGGCCAGTTCCACGAGCCAGCCGAGCAGGTCGTCGTGGAGCTGGTACTGACGCCACACGTGTTCCAGCACCATGCCGGCGTAGCCGTCGTCCACGTACTCCAGCGCCTCGACCTGGACCGGCCCCCAGGGGCCGCGGGACGTGACCTGCCGGGTGCGGGCGCGCAGCAGCCGCTCGCGCTCGCGGCGGGTCAGCCCGAACGGATCACGCCAGGGCGCCCGGGGCTTCTGCTGGCCCCCGCCGGCCTCGGGCGGGCCGTCGAGCCGCTCCGCCAGCGCCCGGGCGGCGCGCACGACCACCTCGTACGGCAGGCCGTTGAGCACCGCCAACGTGATCGCCAGGCAGCGGGACGGCACGTCCGGCAGGCCACCGAACCAGATGTCGAAGTCCTCGGTGTGCCGCTCGGCCATCCGGTCGCGCAGCCGGGCGACGTCCACCGTGTCGCCGTCGAGTTCCTGGCTGATCACCAGGGCCAGGTCCGCCGCCCGCTTGCGCGGCGCCCCGGCGGTGAACACCTCCTCGATGTACGCCCGCAACGCGTCGTCGGCGAGGATCCGGTCGGCTCGTTCCTCCGCGTCGCCGCCCCCGGCGTCGCCGCCCAGGCGCCAGCGCAGATGGCTGGCGAGCACCCGCGCGTGGTCGGGCGCCGGCGGCAGGTCGATCACGTGGTCCAGCAGGTCCTGGTCGGCGAGCACCGCGTCGGAGCCGATCGTCAGCACCAGGCGGGCGTCGATGCCGGCGAGGACGTCGTCCAGTTGCTGCAGCATCCAGCCCTGGACGTCGCCCCAGCCGGCCGGCTCGCACAACAGGAAGCCCGCGCCGCGCGGCAGGGGGTCGGTGGAGTCCGTATCCGCGTTCAGCCAGTGGGCCAGCTGACGCAGGTCGACGTTGCGGTCCAGGTTGAAGATCCGCCGGTCCGACGGCGCCTGCAGCAACCGGATGGCCGCGGTGACCTTGCCCTGACCGGGAGCGGCCCGCAGGATCACGATGCGCTTGTCGGCGTACGCGCTGCGCACCCTCGGCCAGTCGTCCGGCTCCACGAAGGCGTGTCGGACGGGCTTAGCCAGCAGCGGGGACAACCGCTGCAACGGGGCCGGTTCCTGGTCGCCGAGCATGACCACGAACTTGTCCCGGCCGACCTGGTCGCCGCCGATCACGAACCGCGAGGAGCGTTGCAGGTTGTCCTGCCGTCTCGCACCGTTGGTGACAGTGGACGGGCCGAGGGAATTGTCCTGCGCGTCGAGGGTGGTCGGCGTCATGTAGTCGGCGTCGGCCGAGCCGGCCGCCGACCCGCCGGGCGGCTCCGCACCGCCGGGAGCGCCGGCGCTGCCGTCGGGGGGCGCGGGCGCGACGGCGCCGGGCTGGTCCGGAGGGCTACCGGCGGGCCCTTTGCCGGCGGGTGCGGACGGGACCGCCCCCGCGCCGCCTGCCGGCCCCGACGGCGCCCCGGTCGCCGGCTGGCCCGCCGACGCCACCGGGGCGGTCATCGGCGGCCCCGCTTTGCCCGGCCGTCCACGTACATGTCCCGGCCGGCCTGGTTACCGCGCACCCGGACGTCCGAGTTGTGGATGTTGATCCCGCCGCTCTGCCCCGGCGGCGCGGGCGGCGGCGGCTGGTCGGGGCCCGGCAACGGAGCGGACCCGGGGCCATCGTCCCCATCATCGCCGTCGTCGCCGTCGCCGTCGTCGCCGTCGTCGCCGTCGCCGTCGACCGGGCGGTCCGGCTCCGGCTCCTCGTCCGGCAGGCCCGGCGGATGCGGGTAGCCCGGCACCTGGATCCACACCCGCTCCCCGCGCAGTTCCTTCATGTCGATCCGGGTCGAGGCGAACGTGGACGAGTCGATGAAGCGGTAGTCGTGCCGGATGACGCTGCGGTGGATCTCGTCGGAGACCACGAAGGCCAGGGTCGCCCGGGGCGCCGCGGCCAGGGCGAGGCGCAGGGGCTGGGCGTCGACCAGTCGACTCGCGGTGTTGATCGCCTCGCCCACCCACCCCTTGCCGTCAGGCTGGCAGAGCCCCTGGTGCAGGGCGACCCGGAAACGCATCGCGTGCGCCTGCGTGAAGATCCTCGCCTTCTCGCGCAGCCCGGCGTCGAGGGCGCGCACGAGGTCGCCGGCCAGGACGACGGTCGACACGCTGGCCGGAACGAGCATCAGGATCCCGTCCCCCCGATCCTGGGGGAAGACGTCGCCCCAACTCAGGTTGACGTCGGCGAATGCGTTCTGGACGACCTCGTACATGGCGGTGCGCAGCGACGCCTGCATCGGGTTGCTGCGCCGGCCGAAGCCCTCGATATCCACCACCACGATGGCGTGCGGGGTGGGAACAGGCATGGCGATTCCTCCGGTCCGAACGAGCGCGCTGAAAGTGCCATGTTGGACGAACTGCGGCGGCGCTGAGAAGGACATCTGGCGTAGAGGGCCAAACAGGTGGCGGGAATGGAACCTGCCGGGCGAATCCGCGGAGCGAATCGGCCCCGACGCCGCCCTCGGCGTCAAACCTAGGCGCGGAACGCCTGCGGATCCAGACCCGGCCGGGGCCTTTTCCATTTCTGCGCCACCGGCCCCCCGCAGCTCCCCCGGCCGGTCCGGCGAATGCCCCGACAGCCCGCACGCCGACGGGTTCCGCCGGCCGCGGACGACCTGCCGACACAATCGCCCGCCGAATCGGCCCGAAGGGCACGCCGAGCGGAAACGCCGGCCACTCGTCCGGCCATTAATACAGACAACGTCTCGACAGACAATTGACAATCGACGCGACCCTCACCCCCCCCCGGGAGGGTGGAGCGTCGGGGGTGGGTGATCCGGCTGCGTACGATGCGGGCCGTAATCCCCCTCGTCCCGGCGGAGGTAGCGGCAGATGGCAGGCCAGCACGAGGGGTACGCCCTCGGCGTCGACCTCGGCACGTCCAACACCGTGGCCGTGCTCCGGTGGCCGGACGGGCGGACCCGGCCGCTGCTGCTCGACGGGCAGCCGGTGATCCCCTCCGGGGTGTACGCCGACGCCGACGGCCGGCTGCACGTCGGGCGGGACGCCCAACGCCTCGCGCGGGCCGACCCGAGCCGGTACGAGCCGAACCCGAAGCGCCGCGTCGACTCCCCCTCGGTGTCGCTCGGCGACCGCGAGTACGCCCCCGCCGACCTGCTGGCCGCGATCCTGCACGCGGTGGGCCAGGCGGCGGTCGCCACCGTCGGCTTCCTGCCCCCGGCGGTGCTGACCTGCCCCGCGTCCTGGGACGACGAGCGCCGGCAGGTGCTCGCCGACGCGCTGCTGCGGGCGGGCTGGCCGCAGGCCGCCGAGCACACCCTCTCCGGCCCCACCCCGCCCGGCACCCGGCTGCTGCGCGAGCCGGTGGCCGCCGCCCGGTACTACGCCCAAGTGCTGCGTCGGCCGGTGCCGGTCGGCGGTTGCCTCGCCGTGTTCGACCTGGGCGGCGGCACCCTCGACGTGGCGGTGCTGCGCAACGCCGGCGCCGACCCGTGGGGCGACTCCGGCTTCGCCGTTACCGCCACCGGGGGCGTACCCGACCTCGGCGGCCTCGACCTCGACGCCGCCCTGGTCGACCGGCTCGGCGAGCTGGTCTCCGCGACCGACCCGGCGCTGTGGGCGCGGCTGACCCGCCCGCACGACGCCGCGCAACGGCGGGACCGGCACCTGCTCCGGGAGAGCGTCCGGGAGGCCCGGGAGATGCTGTCCCGCGCGCCCGTCGCGCCGGTGGTCGTACCGGGGTCGCAGGCGGTCGTGCAGCTCGACCGCGACGACCTGGAGCGGCGGGCCGCCCCGCTGCTGGCCCGCGCCGTGGCCGAGACCGCGCGGGTGATCGCCGCCGCCGGTCTCACCCCCGACCGGCTCGCCGGGCTGTTCCTGGTCGGCGGCCCGACCCGGATGCCGCTGGTGGCCCGGATGCTGCACGCCGAGCTGGGCGTCGCGCCGACGGTGCTGGAACAGCCGGAGCTGCCGGTGGCCGAGGGGGCGCTGACGGACCTGCCGCTGCCCCGGCCCCCACGCTCGGCTCCGGTCTCGGGCTTCCCGGCGGCAGCCGGTCCCGGGCCGGCCCCCGGCTTCCCGGCGGGGGTGGCGGGCACCGCCGTGGACGTGCCGCCGACCGTGCCGGCGGGGATGGCGGGCACCGCCGTGGACGTGCCGCCGACCGTGCCCGGGCCGGCCGAGGCTGCAACCCTGGCACCCACCCGGGCCGACGGCGGACCGGCGACGGAGGCGACCGTGCCCGCCGCAGCGGGTGCCGCCTGGGGCGGGCCCGCTCCCTCCGGTACGCCCGCGCCGCCGCCGCCCAAGCGACGGCGGCGGGCCCTGTGGATCTCGATCGCGGCGGTGCTCGCCCTCGCCGGGGTGGGTGCCGGTGCCGCGCTCTGGTTCACCAGGGACCGGTACCCGGGCTTGGAGTTCGACACCCTGACCGTGGTGCAGCGCGTCCCGGCGGGCGCGGACCGGCCGGCCGGCGCCTTCACCGCCCTGCTCGGCGACACCGGCTACGTGGCGTACCCGCTGCCCGACGGACGGCTGGAGATCGCGGCGATCGACGCCGAGACCGGCCAGCAGCGGTGGCGGGAGCCCACCACCGGGCCGGCGCGGCGCTGGGACCGGATCGTCGCGGTCCCCGGCGCGGTCGCGGCCTACTCCGAGGCGACCGGCGTCGACTCCCAGCGTGAGGTGGTGCTCCGCGACGCCGCCTCCGGTCAGCAGCGGTGGAGCCGGGCCATCGGCGACGACGACCAGGTCAGCTTCGGCCGCGACGTGGCGGTGCTGCTCGACGACGCGGGCAAGCGCCTGGTCGGGCTGCGGATGAGCGACGGCGCGCCGGTCTGGGCCGCCGACAGCCCGCGGAACTCCGCGGACAACGCCCCCAGCATCCTGCTGCGGGTCGAGACCAGCGCGGCGGCGAACGGGCCCGCCTTCGCCGACGGGGACCCCGCGCGACCCGTGGCGCGGCACCGACGACCGGCTCGTGCAGATCGGCGCCGACCGCTCGGCCCGGCTGCTCGACCGCAACACGGGCCAGGTGCTGCGGAGCTGGCCGGAGGTGGCCGACCGGTACGACCTGGTGGCCGCCCGGGACGACCGGCTCTACGTGGTCGACAACACCGGCAGCCGGTACCGGCTGCTCGCCTACGACCTGACCCGCACGGCCGAGCCGACCGTGCTGCACACCGCCGCGGACCCCGACCGGCGGGCCGAGGCGCTGGTGGCCTGCGGCCAGCACCGGGCGTGCCTGCTGGAGGCCACCTCCGGCGACCGGGAGGCCACCGAGGTGGTGCTGGCCGGCGAGGGCGTCGAGACCCGGCGGCAGGCCGCCGCCGGCGCCACGGAGCTCTTCGGAGTGGGCGGGCACCTGGTCGTCCGGCGGGAGTACCCGCAGCCGGCCTCGACGCTGCTCGGGCCGAAGGCCGAGCCGGTGCTGCGCGACCGGGACGGGGTGGCCGTCCGGCTGGACGCCGGCAACGTGCTGCTCTTCGCCGACCCGCTGAGCAGCGCCGAGGGCAACCGCAGCCTCGCCGGCCTGGCGGTCGGGGCGCCCCGGCCGCACGAGCTGGGCGAGGCCCGGGACATCCGCTCCGAGACCTGCTCGTGGAACACCAGCGCGCTGCTCTGCGGCGCGGCGGAGGACTTCGTGCTGTACCGCTTCACCCCCCGGACCTGACCGCGCCGCAGCACCGGGACTGGGCGGCCCGGGGTGCCGAGGTGCCGGGTTCAGTCGGTGGCGGCGAGGTCGCGGAAGACCGTGAGCGTCGCCGGGTCGTCGATGGTGGCCGGGACGGGCTCGTCGCGCCCCTCCACCAGCGCACGCATCGTCCGGCGCAGGATCTTGCCGGAGCGGGTCTTCGGCAGGGCCGGCACCACGGCGACCCGGCGGAACGCGGCGACCGGGCCGATCCGCTCCCGCACCCGGGCGACCAGCTCGGCGGCCAGGGCCTCCGGGGTGATCTCGACGCCGGCCTTGAGCACCACGTACCCGCTGGGCACCTGGCCTTTCAGCGCGTCGGCGACGCCGATGACGGCGCACTCGGCCACCGCCGGGTGCCCGGCCAGCACCTCCTCCATCGCCCCGGTGGAGAGCCGGTGCCCGGCCACGTTGATCACGTCGTCGGTGCGACCCATCACGTACAGGTAGCCGTCGTCGTCGAACCGCCCGCCGTCGCCGGTCAGGTAGTAGCCGGGAAAGGCGCTCAGGTACGACCGGACGTAGCGCTCGTCGTCGCCCCAGAGGGTGGGCAGGCAGCCCGGCGGCAGGGGCAGCCGGAGCACGATCGACCCGTCCGTGCCGGGCGGCACCTCCGCGCCCTGCCCGTCGACCACCCGCACGTCGTAGCCGGGCACGGGCACCGACGGCGAGCCGGCCTTGATCGGCAGCGGCTCCAACCCGCGCGGGTTCGCCGCCACCGGCCAGCCGGTCTCGGTCTGCCACCAGTTGTCCACCACCGGCACGCCGAGCCGCGCGCCGGCCCAGGCGAACGTGTCCGGGTCGAGGCGCTCGCCGGCCAGGAAGAGCGTCCGCAGGCTGGACAGGTCGTAGCGGCCGATCCGCATGCCGTCCGGGTCCTGGCGGCGGATCGCCCGGATCGCGGTGGGCGCGGTGAAGAGGGCGGTGACCCGGTGCTGCGACACCACCCGCCAGAACGCCCCCGCGTCCGGGGTGCCCACCGGCTTGCCCTCGTAGAGCACGGTCGTCGCGCCGACGAGCAGCGGGCCGTACACGATGTAGGAGTGGCCGACCACCCAGCCGACGTCGGAGGCGGCCCAGAAGACGTCGCCGGGGCCGATGCCGAAGATGTTCCCCATCGACCAGTGCAGCGCCACCGCGTGCCCCCCGTTGTCGCGGACCACGCCCTTGGGCCGGCCGGTCGTGCCGGAGGTGTAGAGCACGTAGAGCGGGTCGGTGGCGGCCACCGGGACGCAGGCCGCCGGCTCCGCGCCGTCGAGGGCCTGCTCCCAGGTCAGGTCCCGGCCCGGGGTCAGCGGCGCGGGATGCTGGGGTCGCTGCACGACGACGCAGCGGTCGGGGGCGTGGTCGGCCTCCGCCAGCGCCGCGTCGAGAATCGGCTGGTACGGCACCACGCGCTCGCCCTCGATCCCGCACGAGGTGGCCACCACCACCTTCGGTCGGGCGTCGTCGATGCGTACCGCCAGCTCGTGGGCGGCGAAGCCGCCGAAGACCACGGAGTGCACCGCGCCGATCCGCGCGCAGGCCAGCATGGCGATCACCGCCTCCGGGACCATCGCCAGGTAGAGCAGCACCCGGTCGCCCCGGCCGACCCCCAGCCGGCGCAGCGCCCCGGCGAACCGGGCGGTCTCGTCGCGCAGCTCGGCATAGGTGTACGTGCGGACCGTGCCGGTGACCGGGCTGTCGTGAATCAACGCCGGCTGGTCGGCCCGCCCCGCCGCCACGTGCCGGTCCAGGGCGTTGTGGCAGGTGTTCAGCTCACCGTCGGGGAACCAGCGGTACAGCGGGGCCCGGCTGTCGTCGAGGATGCCGTCGGGCCGCCGGTGCCAGGCGATGTCCGTCGCCGCGTCCCGCCAGAAGCCGATCGGGTCGGCGATGCTCCGCTCGTACGCTGCTCGATACGCACCCATCCCGTCATGCTGGGGGTGCCGGGCCGGCGGCACGACGCCCCGCCGGGTCCGGTGCGCCAGACGCGCCCGCCTGGTCGCCGAACGGCCGGGACGGGGTCGCCACCGGGTCGGCGGCCGGCCGAGCGTGGCCGCCACCGGGTCGACGGCCGGCCCAGGGTCGGTCGTTTTCCGCCCTTTGGGCCGGGGTAAGGCTGGTGGCATGGAGACGAACACGAAGGCATACCTCGTCGGCGGCCCCCGGGACGGCAGCACCCACGACTCGGGCGGTCAGGCCCTGGTGGAAATCGAGATCGACGGCATGATGCACCGGTACATCCAGACCACGAAGCAGCATGGCGAGGACGGCACGGTCTACAACTACGACGGGATGGTCGCGCCGGACGGTGGCGAGCCCGGCGTCGAGGACCCGCAGGCCCGGGTCGCCTCCCCCAAGGCGGACGCCGAGGGGCACGGCGGCACCCACTGATTCCGGCCGGCCGCCGCAGCAGCACGCTCGGCTCACGGTGCGCCCAGCGCCGGCCGGTGACCCGTCGGCACGGATGAAGGTTCGTGGACGGGGTAAGCAGCGCCAGCTGGTGAGGAACGATCGGAGTCGCGGCGGCCGCGACGTCGACGTCCGGGCGGGCGGCTCCGCGTCGACCCGCCCGGACGTCACCACAGCGCCGACCTGCCCGCCTTGATCAACACCATATGCCGCACATCGCGTTGATCGACACGATGTGCGGCATCCTGCGGTCTCAGGCCGAATCGTTGCCCCGACCTGCCGCAAAGGGAGCGGGCCGAGCCCGCCGGACCGGCCGGGGCCGATCTGCCGGACCGGCCGGGGCCGATCTGCCGGGCCGGCCGGGTCGATCGCCGGCGGGGATCAGTTGCCGGTAACCCAGCTCCAGGCGGAGATGACCCATTCGGTCTGCTGGAGGTAGGCGACGCCCAGGCCCACCAGGAAGAGCGCGGTCACTACGTGGGCACCCCGCGCGCTGCGCCGGACCCGCCCCAGCTGGCGTTCCAGGATCAGCCGGCCGAGCAGCCGGGAGAGCGCGAACAGGCCGACGGCGACGAGCAGGCTCAGCACGAAGGTGAGCAGCGGGGCGCCCAGATTGCCCTGCCCCGAGATGGCCCAGATGCCCCAGCAGACGAAGGCGAAGAGCCCGCCCGCGGCGCTCCACTCGCCGCCCACGCGTAACCGGTCCAGGTGCCAGCTCAACGGGCGGCGCGGGGCCGAGACGTCACCGGACCAGACCCCGTCGTGCCCGTCGTTCTCCACGGTGGGGAACTGTTCGGTACGCGGGGTGCGTGGCCGCCCCACCGAGGCCACCCCGCGGCGGAAGGCATCGCGCTGCGGCGGCACCCCGACACCCGGTTGCGGCGACACCTCGACGGTCCGCTCCGCCCACGGCTGTGTCTGGTCTGCCATCTCTTGTCCTCCCCTGACATCGGTTCCGGCACCGACCGGCCCCGGCTTCGAGGGTAACCAGCCGGCAAAGCCGGCCCTCCCCCGGAGCCGTCGGCGACCCGGACCGACGCACCACCGGGTGACGAGGACCACCCGAACATGTTCGTACCCGCCCGGGCGGAAAACGCACGCCCGAGAACCTGCGCGGGCCGCGCCGGGCGGCGCCAACGGCACCAAGCCAGCGGAGCGGAGGCGGGCGCGGAGGCGGAGCTGGCGGTACGGTCGGCTGATGGGTGACGTGGAGCGACGGCGACGGCGGCTGCGGCCCCCCTCCGACGGCGAGGCCGCTGCGCCCGGCGGGCCCGACGGGGTGGATCCGCCCCGCCGCCGGGGCGGTGCCGCCACCGAGGACCGCGACGGCGAGCGGGGCCTGCGCAACCTGGTCGGCCCCGGGTCCTCGCAGGTGGGGCCGCTGGCGGCGATGCGGGCCCGGGACGCCGCCCGACCCACCGACGAGGATCTGGCCGAGGCCGAGGCCAGGGTGAACATCGTCCGGCGCAACTGGGTGCCCCGGGAGGACCTGCCCCGCTCCGGCCGCTGAGCCCCACCGGCCCGGTCCGGCCGGGGGTCGGCCCGGCGGCGCGCAGCTCAGGGCAGCGCGGGCAGTTCCCCGCTGCGCTCGTACGCGGCGACCTGGTCGATGCGCCGCGAGTGCCGTGGGTTGCCGGAGAACGACGTGCTGAGGAACGCCTCGACGATGGCGGTCGCCTCGTCCAGGGTGTGCTGGCGGGCACCGACCGCCACGACGTTGGCGTCGTTGTGCTCGCGACCCAACTGCGCGGTGTCGATGTTCCAGGCCAGTGCCGCCCGGACCCCGGCGACCTTGTTGGCGGCGATCTGCTCACCGTTGCCCGAGCCACCGATGACGATGCCGAGGCTGCCCGCGTCGGCGACCACGCGGGCGCCGGTGTGCAGGCAGAACGCCGGGTAGTCGTCGTCCGGGTCGAAGGCGTGCGGGCCGACGTCGACCACCTCGTACCCCTGCTTGACGAGGTGGCCGAACAGGTGCACCTTCAGCTCGAAACCGGCGTGGTCGGATCCCAGGTAGACGCGCATACCGCGCAGTCTGTCAGGCCGTCGCCCCGCACCGCCGCAGGGGCGGCCTCGCGGCCCCGGTGACGGCGAGGAACGCCTGGTCACCGGGGCTGCGGAGCCGGTGTCGGGTGCGGAGCCGCTGGCTCAGCGGGACAGCTCGGCCAGCACCAGGCCGCCACGGGCCTTCGGGGTGAACCAGGTGCTCTTGCGCGGCATCTTCTCCCGCGCGAGGTTGACCGCGACGAAGTCGTCCACGGTCACCGGGGCGATCAGCACGGCCGCCTCGGCCCGGCCCGCGTCGACCTCGCCGGTCAGCCAGCTCGCCGGGTAGTCCCCGCCGACGTAGGTGATCCGCTTGTCGCCGGCGTCGAGCCCCAGCGCGTCGCGCAGCAGCACCCGCTCGACCAGCGCGTGGTCGAGGTTGGCCAGCGGGCCGCCGTCGACGTGCGGCAGGCGCACCGCGTACGCCTGGTCGGTGAGGCGGAGCACGACGGTGCCGCCGGTCGTCGGGACCTCGACCGGGCCGTCGATCGCGGTGACCTCGGCGCCGGCGGCGCGGAGCCGGTCGACCAGCTCCTGCGGGCTGACGGTCAGCTCGCTGACCAGCCGGTTGTAGGGCTGGATGGCGACCGAGGCGGGGGTGGTGACCACGGCCAGGAAGCGCGGCAGCCCGCCGGTCTGGGCGGCCAGGCTGCGGTGGTTGCCGTCGGCCACCACCAGCTCGCCGCCGCCGGCCAGCGCGGTCAGCTCGTCCTGCTCCGGGCCCGGCCCGAGCAGCCACACGGCGTGGGTGCGGCCGGCCTGGTCGGTGTCGGTCGCGGCGGGCGCGGCGGCCGACTCGGTCGCGGCCGCGAGCGCGGCGTGCAGCTCGTCGCCCCGACCGGTCTGCAGCAGCAGTACGGGCGAGAGCAGGTGCCCGAGCGCCTCGGCGAGGGCGACGCGCTCGCGCACCTTGGCGATGAAGACGTCCTCGTTGCGGATGACCAGGCCCGGCTCGTCGGCGCTGGTGGAGATCTGGTCGGTGTCGACCATGGCGAAGAGCCCGTACGCCGGCTCCTCCTGCGGGGCGCTGATCCGGTAGAGGACCACCACCTGCTCGGCCGGGGTGTAGCTGCCGTCGGCCTTCGCCTCGGCGAGGCGGTGCACCGCGGCGGGGAGCGCGTCCAGGAACGACGAGCCCAGGCTCTCCGGGGCCCGGTGCGGCATCTCGATGCCGAGGGCGCTGTGCGGGTTCGCCTCGATGATCGCGGTGATCTCCGCGTCGTCGGCGAACTCGTCGTAGTTCTGCGCGCCGGTGCCGCCAGTGGTGATCCAGGCCCGAGCGATCGGATGCACGACAGTCATGTCCGCTGACGCTACCGCCGCGCCGTCCCGCCCCGGAGCGGACCCCGCGCCCCGTCCAACTGGTGAAAGTGCGCGGCGTCGGGTCGCGCGGCGACCGTCGCCCGCGCGACACCGACCACGATCGGCGGGGCCAGCAGGTCGGCCAGCTCGGCCGGCAGGTTCGGCCGGACCGCCGGCCAGCCGGCGTCGGCCACCGACCAGTACGCCACCCCGGCGGTCGCCGGCTGCGGCGGCGCGTCGTCGTACGTACGGCGGTGCCTGCCCATGTCGGACGCCTCCACTGGTTGCCGGGCCCGCCGTTCGGGCCGTTGCCGGGACACCCGGTGGAACGATGCCCACGCCGTCCGGTGACGCCCCCACCGCGCGCCGCCCGCCGCCGGGCCCGACGAGTTCCGGGCCGGCGGCGGGCGGCGAGGGCAGCGCGGCGGCAGGGCAGCGCGGCGGCGAGGGCAGCGCGGCGGGGCGGCGCAGCGCGGGCGGCCTAGTCGAAGCTCGGTTCGACCTCGCGGGAGCGCTTCAGCTCGTAGAAGCCGGGCGTCCCGGCGACCAGCAGGACCCCGTCCCAGAGCCGGCCGGCAACCTCGCCCTTCGGCCTCGGGGTGACCACCGGGCCGAAGAAGGCGACGGTCTCGCCGTCCGGCCCGGGAGCGTGGATGACGGGGGTGCCGACGTCGGTGCCGACCGGCCGCATGCCGGCGAGGTGGCTGGCGCGCAGGGCCTCGTCGTACTCGGTGCTCTCCGCCGCCGCGGCGAGCTGCGGGTCCAGCCCGACGTCGGTCAGCGCCGCCTCGATCGTCTCCCGGCCCAGTCCCTGCTGCCCGAGGTGGATCCGGGTGCCCAGGGCGGTGTACAGGGCGCGGACGGCGTCCAGGCCGTGCCGCTGCTCCACGGCGATGCAGACCCGCACCGGGCCCCAACCGCCATCCAGCAATCGCCGGTACTCCTCGGGCAGGTCACGCCCCTCGTTGAGCACCGAGAGGCTCATCACATGGAATCGGACGTCCACGTCGCGGACCTGCTCCACCTCCAGCAGCCAGCGCGAGGTGACCCACGCCCACGGGCAGAGCGGGTCGAACCACATGTCGACAGTGACACGTTCGGTCACGGCGAGTTCCCTTCGTCACGGAAGGGCCGGAACCCGGCCCCACGTCCCTCGATCTTCCCCGGCGGCGGCGTCGACCGGCACCGAAGGGAGACCGTGACGTCGCACACCGCGCGGCGGCCACGCGTGGAAGACTCGGTCCCGACCGGCCGTCACGAACGGGCGGTGGGCCGGCGCCGCGACGGTGCACGGCGAGAACGGGATGGAGACGAACAGTGCCGGGAGTGCGCAATCTGACCCAGGTCGAGGCCACCGAGCGGGCTCGCCTGCTCGAGGTGACCGGGTACGACATCAGGCTGGACCTGTCGTCCGCCGTGCAGGCCGACGGTCGGACCTTCCGGTCGGTGACCGAGGTCCGGTTCCGCTGCGTCGAGCCGGGCACTACCACCTTCATCGAGGTGGCCGCCGATTCGGTGCGCTCGGCCACGCTCAACGGCGCGGCGGTGGACCTGGCCGACTGGTCGGCGGAGCGGGGCCTGACCCTGAGCGGCCTGGCCGCCGAGAACACCCTCGTGGTGGAGGCCAACTTCGCATTTTCGAACAGCGGGCAGGGGCTGCACCGCACGGTGGACCCGGTCGACGGGGAGACCTACCTCTACAGCCAGTTCGAGACGGCGGACGCGCAGAAGGTCTTCGCCTGCTTCGACCAGCCCGATCTCAAGAGCGTCTACACCTGGCACGCCACGGTGCCGGAGCACTGGCGGGTGGTCTCCAACATGCCGGTCGAGCGCGAGGAGCCGGCCGGCGAGGCGCTCAAGACCGTCCACTTCGTGACCTCGGCGCGGATGAGCACGTACGTGACGGCGCTCTGCGCCGGCCCGTACCACGAGGTGCGCGACAGCCACGACGGCATCGACCTGGGGGTCTACTGCCGGGCGTCGATGGCGCGTCACCTCGACTCCGACGACCTGTTCCTGATCACCAAGCAGGGCTTCGACTTCTACCACGAGCAGTTCGGGGTCCGTTACCCGCTGCCGAAGTACGACCAGCTCTGGGTGCCGGACTTCAACGCCGGGGCGATGGAGAACTTCGGCTGCGTCACCCACGCCGAGGGGCACTACCTGTTCCGCTCGCAGGTCACCGACTTCGAGTACGAGCAGCGGTCCAACACGATCCTGCACGAGCTGGCCCACATGTGGTTCGGTGACCTGGTCACCATGCGCTGGTGGAACGACCTGTGGCTCAACGAGTCGTTCGCCGAGTGGGCCAGCCACTGGTGCAACGCCCGGGCCACCCGCTTCTCCGACGCGTGGACGACGTTCCTGTCGATCCGGAAGAACTGGGGCTACCGGCAGGACCAGCTCTCCTCCACCCACCCGGTGTACTGCGAGATGCCGGACATGGCGGCGGTCGAGGTCAACTTCGACGGCATCACGTACGCCAAGGGCGCGGCCGTGCTCAAGCAGCTCGTCGCGTACGTCGGCGAGGAGCCGTTCCTGACCGGGCTACGGGCGTACTTCGGCAAGCACGCCTGGGGCAACGCCACCTTCGACGACCTGCTCAACGAGTTGGAGGCCGCCTCGGGCCGGGAGCTGCGCAAGTTCGCCGCCCAGTGGCTGGAAACCGCGCAGGTCAACGTCCTGCGCCCCGAGGTGACCATCGGCGACGACGGCGGCTACCAGCGGGTGGTGGTCCGGCAGGAGGCGCCGGCGGAGCACCCGACGCTGCGGACCCACCGCATCGGCGTCGGCCTGTACGACCTGACCGACGGCCGGCTAATCCGCCGGCACCGCATCGAGGTCGACGTGACCGGGGCGTCGACCGAGCTGACCGAGCTGACCGGGGTGCCGGCGGCGGACGTGCTGCTGCTCAACGACGACGACCTGACGTACGCGAAGCTGCGCCTGGACGAGCGGTCGATGGCCGCGGTGGTGCGACACATCGCCGGCTTCGAGTCGTCGCTGGCCCGCGCCCTGTGCTGGACGGCCGCCTGGGACATGACCCGCGACGCCGAGCTGGCGGCCCGCGACTACGTGACGCTGGTGCTGGCCGGGCTGCCCGGCGAGACGGACATCAACCTGGTCACCGGGATCCTCCGCCAGGCGACCACCGCGCTGGTGCACTACTGCGACCCGGCGTGGGCGCCGACCGGCTGGGCCGAGCTGTACCGCACGGCGAAGGACACCCTGGCCGCCGCCGAGCCGGGCAGCGGCTTCCAGATCGCCTGGGCCCGCGCGGTCGTCTCGGCGGCGCGGACCGACGAGAGCCTGGCCATGCTGCGCGGCTGGCTGGACGGCGTCGGCGTGCCCGCCGGGTTGACCGTCGACACCGAGCTGCGCTGGCGGGTCCTGCAACGGCTGGTGGCGGGCGGCGCGGCGGGCGTCGAGGAGATCGAGGCCGAGCTGGCCGGCGACCGCACGGCCAGCGGTGAGCGGGAGGCCGCGTACGCGCAGGCGCTGGTGCCGACGGCGGAGAACAAGGCCGCCGTCTGGGCCCGGCTGACCGGCCCCGACCCGGTGCCGAACTGGCTCAACCGGGCGCTGTTGCAGGGCTTCGCCCCGGCCGTGCAGCGGGAGCTGGTCGCGCCGTACGTGCAGCGGTACTTCGCCGAGGTCGACCAGGTCTGGGCGCAGCGGGACAACGAGCTGGCGCAGGAGTTCGTCGAGCTGGCGTACCCGGCCATCCAGGTCGCCGAGGAGACCGTGGCCGCCACCGACGCGTGGTTGGCCGAGCCGGGGCGGCCCGCGCCGCTGCGTCGGCTGGTCGCCGAGGGCCGCGACGCGGTGGTCCGCTCGCTGCGGGCCCGCGCCCGCGACGCCCGCAGCGCCTGAGCGCAGGGCACCGGTCCGGGGCCGGCGCGGGCGACCCGCCCGCGCCGGCCCCGGCCCGCGCCGACGCCGCCGCGCCCGCACACACGCCGACGCCCGGCCCCGCAGCTGCGGGGCCGGGCGTCGGCGTTGCGAAGGTGCCGTGCCGGGTCAGTTACGACCGGCGTGGCTGGCGAGCTGGTCGAGGCCGATGACGATGCCGCCGGCCAGGTCGCCCCCGCCGAAGGTGGCCACCATGGAGAGCGCGGCCAGCTTGGCGTACGTGTCCGGGATGCGCTTGCGGGCGTGCCGGCCGGTGATGATCTCCAGCTGCCGCTGGTTGGGCGACACGGCGATCAGGACCGACCGGTCGGGGTCGGCGAGCTGCCCGTGCAGCCGCTGGGCGTGCGCGCGGATCGGCTCGTCGAGGCCGCCGACGTAGACCGAGAAGACCAGCCCGGTCCCCCGGTCGGCCAGGCGGAGCGCCTCGTCGATGCGCAGCAGCTGGCGGGTCGAGAACGGCCCGTCCAGCACGTCAGGGGGAGTGTCCGTCCCCGCCTGCTTCTCACCAACGGTCACTTGCGCCTCCGGTTCCCCCGGCCGGCGCCTCGGTGCCGGCCCGTTCAAGCTTGTGGCTGGTCAGCGCCGGTGCCTGCGCGCCCGCGGCCAGCGCGGTGCCAGTGGAGTCGGCCAGCTGCTCCGGGCGGCCCAGGAACCAGACCGGAGTGAAGTCGAAGGGTCGGCCCGGCCGGTAGCGCTTCGCGGCACCGCCGGAGCCCCGGCCGCCGGCGAGCGCCAGCGCGGTGATCACCAGCACCACGACCGCCGGGATGCCGACGAAGATCAGCAACGTCTCGGTAACAGACAATCCCAACGCCCCCAGGCGGAAAGAGAGACCAGGAATCCCGGGTCGGGTGGACGATCAGACATCGACCGCCCGACTCCGCTCCTGTTCACGTTAGCGGAGTCGACGGCCCGGCAGACTGCGGGGTGGCGATCCCACCCGCCGCCGGGCCGCATCCATCCTGCCCCAGCCCGGTCCCGGCCGCCCGCCGACACGACGATCGACCCCGCCCGTCACGCCTGCGCCCCGTCGAGAAGGGGCCCTGCGCCGCCGCCGGGCAGGGGCCCGGTGCCGCCGCCGGGCGGACTCCCGGCGGCGGCGCCGAGGAAGCGCAGGGCGTTGCCGCCGAGGAGCTGGCCGCGCTGCGCGGCGGTGAGGAAGTCGGCCTCGCGCACCACCCGGCCCGCCGGG
Source organism: Micromonospora sp. DT233 (assembly GCF_049841815.1). Taxonomy (NCBI): domain Bacteria; kingdom Bacillati; phylum Actinomycetota; class Actinomycetes; order Micromonosporales; family Micromonosporaceae; genus Micromonospora; species Micromonospora sp. DT233. Next base: position 65,438 of record NZ_JBNCLB010000008.1, read on the forward strand.
CGCTCCCCCAGCGGGTACGGGTAGTCGCTGCCGAGCAGCACCCGCTCGGCCCCCATGGTCTCCACCAGCAGCCGCAGCGCCGCCGGGGCGAAGACCACCGAGTCGACGCTGAACCGGTCGACGTACGCGCTGGGCGGGGCGGCCGACGCGCCCCGGACCACGTCGCCCCGGCGGTGCCAGGCGTTGTCGGCCCGGCCCAACCAGAACGGGAAGCTCCCGCCGCCGTGGGCGAAGCAGATCCGCAGCGACGGCGGCACCCGGTCGAAGACCCCGCCGAGGATCAGCGCCAGCACCGACAGGTGCGTCTCGGCGGGCATGCCGGCCAGCCAGCGGGCCATCCACCGGTCCAGCCGGGGACCGCCCGGCATGTCCCAGGGGTGCACGAAGACCGGCGCGCCGACCTCGGCGCAGTGCTGCAGGAAGGTCACCACCCCGGCGTCGTCGAGGTCCCGGTCGCCGACGTGGTTGCCGATCTCCACCCCGGCGTGCCCGGCCGCGAGGCAGCGGTCCAGCTCGGCGCAGGCGGCGTCCGGGTCCTGCAGCGGCACCTGGCAGAACGGCACCAGCCGACCGCCGCCGCCGGCGGTGACCTCCAGCGTCAGGTCGTTGAAGATCCGGGCCACCCGCACCGCCTGGTGGGCGGGGCGGTCGTAGCTGAAGAAGACCGGGGTCGGCGACACCACCTGCACGTCGACCCCGTCGGCGGCCATGTCGGCCAGCCGGGTCTCCGGGTCCCAGCAGGCCGCGCCGACCGGCCGGAACTCCGTCTCCCCCACCATGATCATCGCGGCCCGCTCGGAGTCGACGCGCAGCCGGGGCCAGTCGGACCCGCCGCCGCAGGCCGCGCCGAGGTCCGGCCACCCCTTCGGTACGAGGTGCGTGTGCACGTCCACCACCGGGGTCCGCCCGGCGGGCATCGGCAGCACTCAGCCCTTGCCCGGGTGCAGCGTGCCGCACTCGGCGCAGGTGCGCGCCGCCTCGTCAGCGTAGAACGCGCCGAAGACCGGGGGCAGGTCGGCGGCGATGTCGCGGACCTGCAACTGCACCTCGTGCACCTTGTGCCCGCACTGCGGGCAGTACCACTGGAACTTCTCCAGCGTGCCCTCCGCGCGGACCCGCTCCACCACCACGCCGATCGAGCCGGCCTCGGGGCGCTGCGGCGAGTGCGGAGTGTCGCGCGGCAGCATCCACATCTGCCCCTCGCGCACGTGCACCGTACGCGGCCCCGCAGGCGTCATCAGGTTGACGTGCATGTTGCCCTTGACCTGGTAGAAGAACTCCTCGTACGGGTCGACGTGGAAGTCGGTGCGCTGGTTCGGCCCGCCCACCACCATCACGATGAAGTCGTCGGAGCCGGGGAACATCTCCCGGTTGCCCACGGGCGGCTTGAGCAGGTGCTGGTTCTCCGCGACCCAGCCGGGGAAGCTGAACGGCTCGGCGATCTCACTCACGACTGACCTCCCGGAAGAAGTGCCACGGCCTGCATCTCGATCAGCAGGTGCGGGTGGGGCAACTGGTGCACGGCCACGGTGGTCCGGGTCGGCCCGGTGGCGTCGAAGAACTCCGCCCACACCTCGTTGTAGCCACCGAAGTCGTTCATGCTGACCAGGTAGCTGGTGACCTGGACCAGGTCGGCAAGGTCGGCGCCCACCGCCCGCAGCAGGTCCCGGATGTTCTCCAGCACCGCCCGGGTCTGCGCCCGGATGTCCAGGTCGGTGGTGCCGAACTCGTCGACGCGGACCCCGGCGAAGCTGTTGTCCGGCCGGCGGGCGGACGTACCGGAGACGAAGACGAACCCGCCGGCCACCTTGACGTGCGGGAACGCCCCGCGCGGGACGGCCCTTCCGGCCACCACCCGCGCCCCGGCGACGCCCGCCGTCACGACGACGCCCGCAGCGACGCGGTGCCGAGCTTCTCCACCACGGCCCGCACGTGCGCCCCGGGGCGCAGCGGCACGGCGGCGGTGGCGGCCCCGGCCAGGAAGACCCAGCCCTGGCGCAGCCGCACCCCGTGCCAGCCGGCGAGGCGCAGCCCCTCGTCCAGCGCCCGCCGGGGGTCGCCGAGGATCGCCGCCGTCGAGCCCACCTGGGCGACCCGCCCGTCGACCTCCAGCAGCACCCCCAGGTTCGCCAGCCCGTCCGGCACCGGCGACCACGGCCCGACCACGAACGCCGCCGCCGAGGCGTTGTCGGCGATCACGTCCGGCAGGGAGAAGGTGAAGTTCGCGTACCGGGAGTCGATCAGCTCGATCGCCGGGGCCACGGCGCGCACCGCCTCGGTGAACGCGCCGACCGGCTCGCCCGGCTCGGGGAGCCGGTCCAGCAGGAACGCCACCTCCGGCTCGACCCGGGGGTGGATGAGGCCGGCCAGGTCGACCGTGCCGCCGTCGGGGACCCGCATCACGTCGGTGAGCCGGCCCCAGATCACCTCGTCCACGCCGACCTGGGCCATCTTCGCCCGGCTGGTCAGCCCCATCTTCAGCCCGACCAGGCGCTCGCCGCGGGCCAGCCGGCGCTGCACCAGCGCGGTCTGCACCGCGTACGCGCCGTCGGCGTCCAGCCCGACCTCGGCGGCGAGCTGGCCGATCGCCGTGGCCGTGTCGGCCGCCGCGCCCAACTGCTCGGCGACGCCGGCGGTGTCCACCCCGATCATGCCGTCTCCTCCTGCCCGCGCCGACCGGCGAGGTCCAGCGCCACGTCCACGATCATGTCCTCCTGGCCGCCGACCATCCGGCGTCGCCCCAGCTCGACCAGGATCGACCGGACGTCCACCCCGTGCTTGGCCGAGGCGCGCTCGGCGTGCCGCAGGAAGCTGGAGTACACCCCGGCGTACCCGAGGGAGAGCGTCTCCCGGTCGACCTGGACCGGCCGGTCCTGCAACGGCCGGACGACGTCGTCGGCCGCGTCCATCAGCGCGAACACGTCGCAGCCGTGCTTCCAGCCGTGCAGCTCGGCGACCGCCACGAAGACCTCCAGCGGGGCGTTGCCGGCCCCGGCGCCCATTCCGGCCAGCGAGGCGTCCACCCGCACCGTCCGGCCGTGCGGGGCGTCCGGCCCGGCGGGGGCGTCGCCGACGATCCGGCCGTGCTCGACGGCGATCACGCTGTTGGCCACCCCGAGGGAGAGGTTGTGGTGGGCGTGGATGCCGATCTGCGTCTGCGGCGACAGCACCTGCCGGTACGCGTCGACGCGCTGCGCCACGTCGGACATCAGCAGCCGGCCGCCGGAGTCGGTGACGTAGACGCAGTGCGCCCCGTAGGACTCCATCAGCCGGGCCTGCTCGGCGAGGCCGGCGGGGTCGTTGAGGTGCGACATCATCAGGAAGCCAGCCACGTCCATGCCGTTCTCCCGGGCCCAGGAGATGTGCTGGGCGGAGATGTCGGCCTCGGTGCAGTGGGTGGCGATCCGCACGCTGGTCACCCCGAGTGCCTGCGCCGCCCGCAGGTCGGCGATGGTGCCGATGCCGGGCAGCAGCAGCGTGGTCAGCCGCGCGGAGGTCAGCACCTCGGCGGCGGCGGAGATCCACTCGGCGTCGCTGGCCGCGCCGTGGCCGTAGTTGACGCTCGAACCGGCCAGCCCGTCGCCGTGCGCGACCTCGATCGCGGCCACCCCGGCGGCGTCCAGCGCGGCGGCGATCACCCGCACCTGGTCGACGGTGTAGCGGTGGGCGACGGCGTGCATGCCGTCGCGCAGCGTCACGTCCTGCACGTAGAGGTCGGTCATCGGGCCACCGTCTCCTTCGCGGCTGCGGGGTCCCCCGCGCCGAGGGCCGCGGCCCTTACCTTGTTCGCGACTGCGGGGCTCCGCTCCGCTGCACTCCTCGCGCTCACGGCCCTTTCCTTGTTCGCGACTGCGGGGCTCCGCTCCGCTGCACTCCTCGCGCTCACGGCAGCCCGCAGGGCGACCAGTCGCTGCGCGGTGCGCAGCGCGGCCGAGGTCATGATGTCCAGGTTCCCGGCGTACGCGGGCAGGTGGTGCCCGGCCCCGGAGACCTCCAGGAAGACCGACACCTGCAACCCGGTCAGTCGCCGGCCCAGCACCGGCACGTACGCGTCGACCGGGTCGAACTGCACGTCCTGCTTGAGCCGGTAGCCGGGGACGTAGGACTGCACGGTCGCCACCATCTCCGCGACGGAGGCGGCGATGGCGGCCCGGTCGGCGGCCGGGTCCGGGCAGAGGCAGTAGACGGTGTCGCGCATCAGCATCGGCGGCTCGGCCGGGTTCAGCACGATGATCGCCTTGCCCCGCCCCGCGCCGCCGACGACCTCGATGGCCCGCGCGGTGGTCTCGGTGAACTCGTCGATGTTGGCGCGGGTGCCCGGCCCCGCCGACCGCGACGCGATGGTGGCGACGATCTCCCCGTACGCCACCGGGGTGACCCGACCGACGGCGGCGACGATCGGCACGGTCGCCTGCCCGCCGCAGGTCACCATGTTGACGTTCGTCTCGTGCAGGTGCTCGTCGAGGTTCACCGGCGGCACCACGTACGGGCCGATCGCGGCGGGGGTCAGGTCGATCACCGTCCGCCCGTGCGCCCGCAGCACCTCGTCGTTGCGCCGGTGCGCGCCGGCCGAGGTGGCGTCGAAGACCAGCGCCACGTCGGCGAACTCCGGCAGCGCCACCAGCCCGTCCACGCCGTCGGCGGTGGTCGCCACGCCGAGGGCGCGGGCGCGGGCCAGCCCGTCGGAGTCCGGGTCGATGCCGGCCAGCGCCACCATCCGCAGGCTCCCCGAAGCATCCTCCGGCGCACCGCCGAGCCGGAGCACCTTGATCATCAGGTCGGTGCCGATGTTGCCGGAACCGAGGATCGCCACGCCCGTGCTCATCGCTCACCCTCCGCCGAGAAGCAGGTCCGGACCGAGCCGAGCCCGGAGATCCGGGCCTCGTACGCCGCGCCGGGCGTCACCGCCACCATCGGGCCGAGCGCCCCGGAGAGCACCAGGTCGCCGGCGCGCAGCGGGTCACCGGCGCGGGCCAGGGTGCCGGCGAGCCAGCCCAGCGCGTGCAGCGGGTTGCCCAGGCAGGCCGCCGCCGCGCCGACGGAGACCGGCTCCCCGGCGTGTTCGAGGACCATCCCGGCCAGCCGCAGGTCCACGTCGGCGAGCCGGCGCGGCGCGGTGCCGAGCACGAAGAGCCCGCTGGAGGCGTTGTCGGCAACCGTGTCGACGATCGAGATGTCCCAGCCGGCGATCCGCGAGTCGACGATCTCGATGGCCGGCAGCAGGTGGTCGACGGCCCGGACCAGGTCGGCCGTGGTGTGCCGCTCCTCGGTGAGGTCCGCGCCGAGCACGAAGGCGATCTCCGCCTCGACCCGGGGCTGGAGCAGCCCGCCCAGCGGCACCTCGTCGCCGTCGCCCACGGCCATCGCGTCGGTGAGCACCCCGAAGTCCGGCTCGTAGACGCCCAGGTTCTCCTGCACCGCCCGGGAGGTCAGCCCGATCTTCGCGCCGACGCGGCGCTCGCCCCGCTCCTGCCAGGTGCGCGCCTGCCGCCGCTGCACCAGGTACGCCGACGCGACGTCCCCCTCGGCCAGCAGCCGCCCGCGCAGCGGCGGGCAGGGCTTGCCGTCGGCGCGGGCTGCGGTCAGCTCCCGGACGGCGGCGTCGATGTCGAGGTCGGTCATGTCAGGTCCACGCAGACGTTGGTGAGTTCGGAGTAGAAGTCGAGGGAGTGCACGCCGCCCTCGCGGCCGATGCCGGAGGCCTTCACCCCGCCGAACGGGGTGCGCAGGTCCCGCAGGAACCAGGTGTTGACCCAGACGATCCCGGCGTCGAGTCGGGCGCCGGCCCGGTGCGCCCGCCCCACGTCGCGGGTCCAGACCGTGCCGGCGAGGCCGTAGGAGGTGCCGTTGGCCAGCGCGTACGCCTCCTCCTCGTCGTCGAAGGGCGCGACGTGCACGACCGGGCCGAAGATCTCCTCCCGGTTGGTGCGGGCCTGCGGGCCGAGCCCGGTGAGCACGGTCGGCCGCACGTACGCCCCGCCGTCGCGGGCGTCGCCGAAGGCCGGCACCCCGCCCCCGGCGCGCACCTGCGCGCCCTCGGCGCGGGCCAGGTCGTGGTAGCCGAGCACCTTCTCCCGGTGCTGGTGGGAGATCAGCGGCATGTTCACCGTGGCCTCGTCGGCCGGCCACCCGTACGCCAGGGCGTCGGCGGCGCCCGCCAGCCGGTCGACGAACTCGTCGAAGACGGGGCGCTGCACGTAGAGCCGCTCGGTGCAGAGGCAGACCTGCCCGCCGTTGGTGAAGCTCGACCGCACCGACCCGGCGACCGCCGCGTCCAGGTCGGCGTCGGCGAAGACCAGCCCGGCGTTCTTGCCGCCCAGCTCGAAGGAGACGGCCTTCACCCCGTCGGCGGCGGCCCGCATGATCGCGCTCCCGGTGGCGGACTCGCCGGTGAAGGTGATGGCGTCCACCCCGGGGTGGCGGGTGAGGAACTCGCCGGCCGAGTCGGGGCCGAAGCCGTGCACCAGGTTGAACACCCCGTCGGGGACCCCGGCGGCGGCCATCACCTCGGCCAGCAGGGTCGCCGACGCCGGCGTCTCCTCGCTGGGCTTGACCACCACGGCGTTGCCGCAGGCCAGGGCCGGGGCGACCTTCCAGGTGAGCAGCAGCAGCGGCAGGTTCCACGGCACGATCACCGCGACCACGCCGACCGGCTTGCGGACGGCGTAGTTCAGCGCCCGCCCACCGCCCGGGGTGACCGTGGTGAACGACTCGGTCGGCGCGGTCGCCACGATCTCGGCGAACGCCCGGAAGTTGGCCGCCCCGCGCGGGATGTCCAGGGTGCGGGCCTGGCTGATGGACTTGCCGGTGTCGGCCACCTCGGCGGTGACCAGGTCGTCGAAGCGGCGTTCCAGCTCGTCGGCGACCCGCCGCAGCACCTCGGCGCGCTCGCGCTCGCCCATCCGGCCCCACGGCCCGCGCAGCGCCGCACGGGCGGCGTCCACCGCGTCGTCGACCGTGGCCCGGTCGGCCTCGGCCACCTCGAAGACCGGCTCGCCGGTCACCGGGCTGCACGTGGTGAACCGCCGGCCGGCGGCGCGGAACTGCCCGCCGACGAAGTTGCGCAGCAGCCCCGGCCCGCCCGCCGGGGTCCGTCCGGCCATCAGCTCCGGCGCCCAGTCGACGCTCATCGCCGCCACCCGCGGGTCAGCGCCGCGCCGGCCGCGCCGGCCAGCAGCGCCGCCGCCCCGGCCGCCACCGCCCCCAGCACCGCCTGCTGGCGGCGCACCCGCCGGCGCACCTGGGCGTAACCGGTGGTGGAGAAGGAGACCAGCTCGTACTGGGAGACGTACCGGCCGGGCAGCGCCCGCTCCAGGGCGTGGTCCAGCTCGCGGCGGGCCTGGAACACCGGGGAGGCGACCTTGTCGCGCATCTCCACGAAGTTCGCCAGCGCCATCCGGGCGATCGCCTCGGTGTCGTCGCGGCGGCGACGTTGAAACAGCGGCAGCGCCGCAGCCCAGTCGTCGGCGCACTCGTCGAGGCAGCCGTCGAGCACCACCACGTCCTCGAAGGCGCAGTTCGCGCCCTGGCCGTAGAAGGGCACGATGGCGTGCGCGGCGTCGCCGATCAGCCCCACCCGGCCGCCGGCCTGCCAGGGGGTGCAGCGGACCGTGCCGAGCACCCCGACCGGGTTGTGCTGGTAGTCGTCGACCAGGTTCGGCGCGAGCGGCACCAGGTCCGGGTAGTGGGTGGCGAAGTGCCGCTCGATCGCCGCCGGGCTGCTCAGCGACGCGAAGCTCGCCGTGCCGTGGGTGGGCCAGAAGAGCGTGCAGGTGAAGGAGCGGTCCGGGTTGGGCAGCGCGATCATCATGGACGTGCCGCGCGGCCAGATGTGCAGGGCCGCCGGGTCGAGGGCGAACTCCCCGCCGACCGCCGGGATGGTCAGCTCCTTGTAGCCGTAGTCGAGGAAGTCGAGGCTCTCGCTGAGCACCCCGTACGCGAGCAGCTGCCCGCGCACCGCGGAGCCGGCCCCGTCGGCGCCGAGGACGACCGGCGCGGCGGCGACGACCTTGCCCTGCGGCGTCTCGAAGGTCATCTCCCCGGTGGACGGGTCGAGCCCGACGAGCCGGTGGTCGAACGCCACCCGCACCCCGGGCAGCGCGGTCGCGGCGGTGAGCAGGGCGTTGTTCAGCGCGCCCCGGCTGATCGAGTTGATCGCCCGGTCCCCGCTGGCGCTGTACGACTGGAACTGCGCCGCCCCCGCCACCGGGTGGATCATGCGCCCGCGCATCGGCAGCGCGTCGGCCAGCACCTCGTCGGCGAGGCCGATGCGGCGCAGCGCGTCGAGCCCCCGCTCGGAGAGCGCCAGGTTGATCGAGCGCCCCCGCTCGGCCCGGCCGGCGCGCGGGTCGCCCCGGCGCTCGTAGAGCGCCACCCGGTAGCCGCGCCGGGCCAGGAAGCAGGCCAGCAGGCAGCCGGCCAACCCGGCCCCGACGACGGCGATCTCCTCGCGTTCCGCGCTCATGCCCGGCTCCCCTGCGGCTGCACGGTGGCGGCCAGCGCGTCGGCGACCCGCCAGCAGTCGTGGTACGTCGAATAGAGCGGCACCGGGGCGAAGCGGACCACGTCCGGCTCCCGGGCGTCGGCGATCACCCCGTGCTCGTGGCGCAGCCGCTTGGTCAACTCCCCCGCGCTGCCCCCGGCGAGGCGCACCGAGAGCTGACAGCCCCGGCGCTGCGGGTCCCGGGGGGTGACCACCCGCAGCGGCCGGTCGGCGGTCACCTGGTCGAGCAGCCGCTCCAGGTAGCCGGTGAGCCGGACGCTGCGCTCCCGCAGCGCCGGCATCCCGACGGAGTCGAAGAGCTCCAGCGACGTCCGCACCGGTCCCATCGCGAAGATCGGCGGGTTGGAGATCTGCCAGGCCTCCACCGTCGCCGGGGGGCGGGAGGTCGGGGTCATCTCGAACCGGGTGGCCGCCTCGGTGCTCCACCAGCCCTCGAACCGGGGCAGGTCGGCCCGGCCGAGGTGGCGCTCGTGGACGAAGACGCCGGCCAGCGCGCCCGGCCCAGCGTTCAGGTACTTGTAGGAGCACCAGGCGGCGAAGTCGACGTCCCAGTCGTGCAGGGCCAGCGGCACGTTGCCGGCCGCGTGCGCCAGGTCCCAGCCGACGACCACCCCGGCGGCCCGGCCGGCGGCCGTGATCGCCGGGAGGTCCAGCAGCTCCCCGGTGAGATAGTTGACCCCGCCGAGCAGCACCAGCGCGACGGTGTCGCCCTCGGCCGCCAGGAAGCCCAGCACGTCGTCGGTGCGCAGGGTCTCCTCGCCGGGGCGCGGGGCCAGCCGGACCACCGTGGCGTCCGGGTCCAGGCCGTGGAAGCGGGCCTGGCTGCGCACCGCGTAGCTGTCCGACGGGAACGCGCCGTCCTCGATGACGATGCGGGTACGCCGGCCCGCCGGGCGGTAGAAGCTGACCATCAGCAGGTGCAGGTTGACCGTGAGGGAGTTCATCACCACGGCCTCCGTGGGTCGGGCGCCGACCAGTCGCGCCACCGGCCCGGTCAACGACTCGTGGTACGGCAGCCAGGGCCGCTCGGCCTCCAGGTGCCCCTCGACGCCGAGGCGGCCCCACGCGTCCAGGTCGGCCAGCAGCTCCGCCCGGGTGGCCCGGGGCTGCAGGCCAAGGGAGTTGCCCGCCAGGTACGCCGCCTGCGGGTAGCGCCCGCCGTCGGCCGGCGGCACGTGGAACAGGTGCCGGTGCCCGGGGTCGGCCTTGTCGAGGCGGTGCGCCTCCTGCTCCGGGGCGGGCACCGGGTGGTGCTCTGGGCTCTGCATGTGCTGCTGCTCCTCGCTCACATCGCCGTCCGGGCCGACCACAGCTCCGGGAAGACCACCCGGGCCATGCTCCGCTGCAACCAGGCCAGGCCGGCCGAACCGCCGCTGCCGACCTTCGCGCCCATCGCCCGCTGCACCGCCTTGACATGGTTCCACCGCCAGTCGCCGAACTGCTCGGCCACCTCGGCCAGCGCCTCGCCGAGCAGGCGCAGGTGGTTGTCGGGGCCGGTGTCTTCGTACACGGTCACCCAGGCGGCCTCCACGGCCGGCTCCGGCCGGTGCTCCTCGGCGACGTCGCGGGAGAGCACCTCGGCGGGCACCTCGAAGCCGCGCCGGGCCAGCAGTGCCATGACGTCGTCCCAGAGGCTCGGGGCGGCCAGCGTGTCGAGCAGCCCGGCGTACACGTCGGTCTGCCGGCGGAACGGCCGGATCAGGGCCTGGTCGCGCAGGCCGAGCAGGAACTCCAGGTGCCGGTACATCGCCGACTGGAAGCCGGAGCCCTCGCCGAGCAGGTTGCGGAACCGGTTGAAGTCCGCCGGGGTCATCCAGCGCAGCCCCTTCCAGGCCGCGTTGAGCCCCTCCAGGTGCATGCCGGCGCGGCGCAGCGGCAGCAGCGCGTCCCAGACCCGGTCGGCGCGCAGCAGGCGCTGTGCCTCGCGCAGCTCGTGGCAGGTCAGCCCGAAGTACAGCTCCATGATCTGACTGACCATCAGGAACGACATCTCGCCCGGGTCGTCGCTGAGCGGCTGCTGCAACCGGTGCAGGGTGCTGGCGTGCACGTACGCGTCGTAGGGCACCCGCTCGGCGAAGTCCAGGGTCGGTTTGCCGCCGTTGCGGGCCGCTCGGGCCGCTCGCTGCTGTGGTGTCACCGGGCGGACCGGCGCGGCCAGCGCGGGGGCCCGCAGGTCTGTCTGCTCCACCTGTCGTCTCCTCCATCAGCCGGGTAACGTCATGGTGCCCCCGTGGTTCGCGAAAAGGAATGCCGACTCCACGGCTCTGCCGGCCTCTCACCTGCAACGCGAAAGGCGGGAGCCCCATCACGGTTTAGGAAGGAAAGGTCGGGCGTGGACGACATGGACTGGGCGCTGCTCGGCGAACTCCAGGCCGACGCCCGGCTCTCGTACAGCGAGTTGTCCCGCCGGGTGCACCTGTCGCCGCCCGCGGTGGCCGAGCGGGTCCGCCGGCTGGAGGAGTCGGGAGTGATCACCGGCTACCGCGCGCACGTCGACCTGACCCGGGCCGGCCGCCCGGTCGTCGCCCTGATCCGGATGTCCTGCTACGGGTCGCGCTGCATCCTGCACGACCCGCAGGTGGCGGGCTGGCCGGAGATCCTGGAGATCCACCGGATCACCGGCGACGCATGCAGCATGCTCAAGGTCGCCGCCGAATCGATCGGGGGCTTCGAGCGGGTCATCGACCGGCTGGCCCCGTACGGCCAGCCGTCGAGCACCATGGTCCTCTCCACCCCCCTCGACTGGCACCCCGTCACCCCGCTGTAGCGACGGCTTCGCTGCCGCACCGGTTGATCCGCCCCCCGCTGGGCGTCTCTCGCCCTCGCGCTCAGCGACGGCACCCGATCCGTCCCGGGAGCTGTTTGCGGGCGGAGCTCCCGCCTGCGCCCTCGCGGTCACCGGTCCCACTCTCCGGGGCCCGGCACCGCCTGCGGGTTTGCCTCCGAGTCACGGGGAAAGCAGGACCGACCACCCGGGGGAGGATTCCGGTGCCGGGCACCGGGAGAGGGGACATCATGCGGGGGCTCACCGGGGCACGTCGTGCCCTTTCGGCCGTGTTGGCCGTGCTCGGCGTCGTCGGCGCGTTCGTCCTGGCCACCGTCTCGCCGGTGCGAGCCGGGGAGAACACCTTCGTCGAGGTCACGCCGAACAGCGCGCCCGCCGGCAGCCGGGTCAACATCAGGGCGAGCTGCGACAACAACAACGACCGCCAGGCGGACGTGCACTCCGACGCCTTCGGGCGGTTGATGCTCAAGCCCGACAACGGCTTCCTGACCGGGGCGGTCACCATCGCCGGCAACAAGCCGGCCGGCGACTACCCCGTCGAGCTGCGCTGCCCGAACAACGGCACCGCCAGCACCACCCTCACCGTGCTGAACATGGCGCAGCCGTCCAAGGGTCCCGCCACCGGTGGCGGCGGCACGGCCGGCGACGAGCGGGGCACCGGCACGCTGCTGCTCGTGGGCGGGCTCGCGGTGGCGGCCGTGGCGGCCGGTTTCGGGGCGTACGGCAGCCGGCGGCGCCCCGGGACGCGTTCCTGAGCGGCTCATGGCCCGCCGAAGTAAGCCCGCCGACCCGGACCGGGTGCGTCGCGGCACCGGCCCGCGAGCCGGTCGGCGCGATCCCGGCCGACGCGATCCAGGCCGACGCGATCCCGACCGGGGCCGCGCGGCGGTCCGGCTGGCCGCCCGGGGCTGGGGCCGCCTCGCCCGGGTCGTCGGGCAGGTCTTCTCGGCCAGCGTCGCCACGGCCGACCCGGCCGCCGCCCGACCGGCGTCCCCCGGCCCCGACCGGGGCGCGGCAACACCAGGCCAAGGCGCGGGGGCACCAGGCCGGGGGGCGGTGGCACCAGGCCGGGGGGCGCGCAGCGGCCGAGGGCCCGGCCTGCCGGTGCTGGTCGTCGCCGCCCTGATGGCGTTGATCGTGACGATGCTCGGCGTCGAACAGCTCACCGGTCAGCGGCTCCTGCCGGACCGCTTCATCGCCGGCCTGCGCCCGCCGCCGAAGAAGTTCCCGGTGCTGCCGGCCAGTCGACCGGTCGCCATCGCCAGCGACGACATCGACCTGACCGCCCCGGTGCACGACGTCGGCATCGCGCCCGACGGCAGCATCCGCGCGCCGGACGCCGAACGCGCCCAGGAGGCCGGCTGGTACGACCAGGGGCCGACCCCCGGCCAGTACGGCCCCGCGGTGATCGTGGGGCACGTCGACACCCGGACCGGGCCGGCGGTCTTCCACGGGCTCAAGGAGCTGCGCCCCGGCGACCGGGTGGAGGTCCGCCGAGCGGACCGGTCGGTGGCGGTCTTCGAGGTCGACCAAGTGCAGCGCTACGACAAGGGTCAACTGCCGGTCGAGGAGGTCTACGGCGACTTCAGCCGGCCCCGGCTGCGCCTGATCACCTGCGGTGGCCGGTGGGTCGGCGGTGAGACCGGCTACGCCGACAACGTGGTCGTCTACGCGTCCCTGGTGAAGGCCCGCCGCGAGTGAGCCGGCCCCCGACCCGGCTGGCGAACCCGGCCGGGGCCGACCCGCGCACCCACGACGGTCAGGCCGCGGCCTCGGTCTCGGGCTCGCGCAGGTCGAGCCAGTCGGCCCAGCGCGGATCCGGGGTCCGGTGGCCGAGCACCCGCCACGCCGTCCCCTTCGGCACGGTGGGCGACGCGTGCAGCCGCCAGCCGAGCTCGGCCGGGGTCTTGGCGCCCTTGGTGTGGTTGCACCGGGCGCAGGCCGCCACCACGTTGTCCCAGGCGTGCCGGCCGCCCCGGCTGCGCGGGAAGACGTGGTCGATGGTCTCCGCCGGCCCCCGGCAGTATGCGCACCGCCAGCCGTCCCGGGCGAAGATCGCCCGCCGGGAGAGCCCGACGTGGGTGCGGTACGGCACCCGGACGAACCGGGTGAGCCGGACCACCGAGGGGATCGGGAGCGCGTCGCGGGCGCTGTGCAGGACGCCCTCGCCGTGGGCCACGCAGACGGCCTTGGCGGAGATGACGAGGATGGCGGCGCGACGCACCGACACGACACACAGCGGCTCGTAGCTGGCATTGAGAACCAGTGCGCCGGAGCCCACCGCGGGTCGTATGTCAGGCATCGCTCTCACCCTCCCGGTCCAGCCGCTCCCACCGCTGGCCGCGTCGGACGTGGGCCGCGCACGGCGCAGCCACCTCCGACGCCGGCAGGATCACCGACGTCCGATGCGCCAATCGTCCCTGATTAGGCCCCGGATTGCACGCACTAATCGGGGGGTCCCTCATGAAGCGCTTTCACCCCGTGCCAAGATGACCGGTTCTGCATGATCAAACCGGCCGCGGGGGCCGCGTACCGGAATGTGGGTCCGCCGGGAGGGTGCCGGGGGGCGTGCGGTACGAAAGCAGGGTGACTGCCGCGAGCCTGCCTCCTGCCACCGCCTCGCCGGCGGCCCCGAGCCCCGCCCCGACCGCCACCCCGAGCACCAACTGCCAGGGCAGCACCTCGTGCGAGTGGTTGTACGAGACGACCGGGTCGGCGTGGTTCGCCGAGGGCAGCTACTGGATCCTGCTGAAGCCGCTGCGGGTGCTGGTGATCCTCGCGCTGGCGATGCTCGCCCGCTGGGCGCTGCACCGGACGATCAAGCGGTTGGTCCGCACCACCGCCGACGGGGTGCCGACGATGCTGCGGCCGCTGCGGGAGCGGGTCCCGACGGCCGGGCCGGGGCCCGGTGAGTTCGTGCCCGAGCGCCGCCGCCAGCGGGCCGAGGCGATCGGGTCGGTGCTGCGCAGCCTGGTCACCGCGTTCGTCTTCGGCATCGCGCTGCTGATGATCCTGCGCGAGTTCAGCTTCGACCTGGCCCCGCTGCTGGCCAGCGCGGGCATTGCCGGCGTGGCGCTCGGCTTCGGCGCGCAGACCCTGGTCAAGGACCTGATCGCCGGGCTGTTCATGCTGGTGGAGGATCAGTACGGGGTCGGCGACACGGTCGACCTGGGCGAGGCGACCGGCGTGGTGGAGTCGGTGGGGCTGCGGGTCACCACGGTCCGGGACGGCCGGGGCGTGCTCTGGTACATCCGCAACGGCGAGATCATCCGGGTCGGCAACAAGAGCCAGGGCTGGGCCCTGGTCGTGGTCGACCTGCCCATCGGGTTCGCCGGCACCGAGGAGGCGACCGCCGTGCTGCGGACCGCCGCGGCCTCGGTGGCGATGGACCCGGACCTGGCCCCGGAGATCGTGGAGCCGCCGGACGTGCTGGGCGTCGAGCAGATGACCGTGGACGGCGCGGTGATCCGCACCGTCGTCAAGACCACCGCCGACGGGCAGTTCGCGGTGGGGCGGGAGCTGCGCCGCCGGCTCGCCGAGGCGCTGGAGAACTCCGGTATCACCGCCCGGATCGCCGCCGCCCGCCTCTATCCGGGCATGCCGCTGCGCGCGCCGTACGAGGGGGCGGCCGGGCAGGGCGCATCGACCGGCCACGGTGCGTCAACCGGCCCGGGTGGGGCCGCCTGAACCGCGAATACCGTCGATGACCTGCGGTTTCCCTGACCGACAATCCAGGGGTCGCGGACCGTGCGGCCCCTCGGGTATCGTCCGTTCGTTCAGTCGGAGATGCGACGATCAGACCGTTCGCCCTAGCCAGCTGTCAGACGATCGGGCAGAATCCGGTACGCACGCCACCTGCCGGAGCGCGATCACGTCTCGCTGATCCGTAGATCTGATGACGGTTCCCGGGCAGGCCATCACGAGTGGCCATGGGGACGATGGAGGCCACGTGTCCGACGAGCGACCCTCCCAGGAAGGCCCCGCCACCTTCAGCGAGGTGTTCGCCCAACGGGAATACCGCGCGGTCTTCACCGCGAGTGCGCTCTCCTGGGTCGGCGACTACATCGCCAAGGCCGCAGTCACCGTACTGATCTACCACGAGACCCAGTCCGTGGGCTACTCGGCCGCCGCGTTCGCGGTCAGCTTCCTGCCCTGGCTCGTCGGCGGCCCGCTGCTGGCCACCCTGGCGGAGCGACACCGCTACCGCTCGGTGATGGTGGCCTGCGACGTGATCCGGATGGCCCTGATGGTGCTGGTGGCCATCCCCGGCATCCCGCCGTGGCTGATCCTCTGCCTGCTCTTCGCCACCACCCTGGCGAACCCGCCGAGTCAGGCCGCCCGGTCCGCGCTGATGCCGCTGATCCTCACCGGCGACCGGCTGGTGATCGGGCTCTCGCTCAACAGCAGCACCGGCCAGGCCGCCCAGGTGATCGGCTACCTGATCGGGGCGGCCATCGCCGCCGTCAACCCCACCGCGGCCCTGTTGATCAACGCGGGCACCTTCGCCCTCTCGGCGACCCTGGTCCGGTTCGGCGTCCAGGACCGGCCGCCGGCGATGACCGCGAAGCACCGCAGCCATCTGCTGCGGGAGACGGGCGAGGGCTTCCGGATCGTCTTCGGCACCCCGGTGCTGCGGGCCATCGCGCTGCTGGTGTTCAGCTCGATGCTCTTCTCGATCGTGCCGGAGGGGCTCGCCGCCGCCTGGGCGCGCGAGGACGCCGGCGGCGACCTGGACACCGGTGCGGCGCAGGCCGTCATCATGGCCGCCAACCCGATCGGCTTCATCGTGGGCGGTCTGCTGGTCGGCCGGGCGGTCGCCCCAGCCCGCCGGCTGATCCTGATCCGGCCGCTGGCGGTGCTCGCGCCGCTGGCCCTGGTGCCGGCGCTGCTCGACCCGCCGCCGCTGGTGGTGGCCCTGCTCGCCGGCCTCTGCGGCTTCGCCGTGGCCGGGCTGCTCCCGGTCGCCAACGGGCTCTTCGTCCGGGCGCTGCCCAACGGCTACCGGGCCCGCGCGTTCGGGGTGATGGCCACCGGGGTGCAGGTGATCCAGGGCCTCGCCGTGCTGGCCACCGGCCTGCTGGCCGAACGCTTCTCGATCCCGTTGGTGGTGGGCGTGTGGAGCGCCGCCGGGGTCCTGCTGATGATGGTCACCGCGGCCCGCTGGCCCAACCGCCCGACGATCGACTCGGCCATCGAGGCCGCCGGGAACGAAGACGGCCCTCCTCGGCCCCGATCGGGCGAGGAGGCCGGGCAGGCCGGCGAGGA
This sequence comes from Micromonospora sp. DT233, assembly GCF_049841815.1. Lineage (NCBI taxonomy): Bacteria > Bacillati > Actinomycetota > Actinomycetes > Micromonosporales > Micromonosporaceae > Micromonospora > Micromonospora sp. DT233. The sequence continues at coordinate 81,991 of NZ_JBNCLB010000008.1, forward strand.
CGCCAGAGAGCCGGGCAACCTGCCGGGCGGGCGGGGCCGGTCCAGCCACGCGATGGGCTGACCGGCGCCTCCGGGTGTGACGAGGACGGCAGCGATCCCCGCCGGTACGCCCCCGTCGGTCGGGAGCACACCTGGCAGGATGGAGCGGTGAATCCCGCAGGTGAGTCCGAGCGTGCCGTGACCCTCTTCGAGGCCGTCGGCGGCGAACCCACCTTCCGCCGGCTGGTGGACGAGTTCTACGCCGGCGTGGCCACCGATCCGCTGCTGCGCCCGATGTACCCGGAGGAGGACCTCGGCCCGGCGGCGGACCGGCTGACGCTCTTCCTGATGCAGTACTGGGGCGGCCCGAACAGCTACTCCACCCAGCGTGGGCATCCCCGGCTGCGGATGCGACACGCCCCGTACCGGATCGGCGCGGCCGAGCGTGACGCCTGGCTGCACCACATGCGCCGGGCCGTCGACCGGCTGGAGTTGCCGCCGGAGATCGCCACGGCGTTCTGGGAGTACCTGGAGCGGGCGGCCTACTTCATGGTCAACGCGATGGACGACTCGACCGGGCCGGCCTGACGGCGCTTGCGCACGTCGCCGGGCCGACCCGGCTGGGGCAGCTGCGACCCGGCGGAGCCGGCTGGGGCAGCTGCCGCGTCGGCTAGAGCAGCGCGCCCTCGTCGTGCAGCCAGTCCACGAAGGTGGTGGCCACCGCGGCTCCACAGTCGAGCATCTCCACCAGGAGCGCGTCGTGCGCCCCCGCGCCGAGCGGCACCTGCAGCTCCGCGTAGATCGGCAGTTGGCCCCGCTCGGTGGGGTCGCCGATGTACGCCTTGCAGAACCGTCGGGTGTGGTTCCACTCGTTGACCACCCGGTAGGCCCGGTCGACCCAGTCCGGCGGCACGGTCGCGTGTGGACGGGCCCGCATGACCAGGATCTCGTCCTCCGGCCCCTCCAGCGTGACCAGCACCGCGTGCCGCTCCCACATGGCCAGCAGGTTGCCGTCACCGTCTGCCAGGTAGCGCACGTCGAGCAGGTCGAGCGCGTCACAGACCCGGCGGAGGGTGACCGGCGCGATGGTCGCCGACATCTCCGTGATCATCGAACGTTCGGTGGTCGGGCAGTCGTCGCCCGGTTGACGTGGGGCCGGTGGTCCGACCCGGACGCTGCTGTCCACTGTGATCCCGCTTCGAGTTTCCGGTTCGCCGCCAACGGCGGGACCGGGGCGCCATGACCACCACGGCATCGCTCGTGCACCTCACTCCCCAGCGGATCCAGCCGCCTACGGTGCGTTGGATCCGAGGATGGACGGTACCCGGACAGCCGGGTTGAAGCATCCCCCCAACGGCAGCCCCGGCCCAGAAGAACGACCACAGGTCATCCTTTCGGCTGAGCCCCGAGCGGCGCGACGGCCAGGTCCGCAACCTTCTGCGACCATACGGCTCCATATGGTCCCACCAGACTGACCCATCGGCCAGTCACCCGAACCTGGACGTCACCGACGTCCACTCCGGACGCGGCCGACGCGGTGTGGTCGCCGGGGCGACCCAGCAGGCCCATCCGGATCAACCCCTGGATCAGTCGCTGGGCGATCTCGACCGGCGGTCCGGGCGGATCGTCCGGGGTGACCACCACCGCCACGTGGTCGAGCAGGGCGTCCCGCAGCGCCCGCTGCCCCACCGCCCGGCCGGCCACCCCATGCGCGGCGGCCTCCCGCAGCGTCCCCGCCGCCGCCTCGGCCGTCCGCCACAGCTCCCCGGCCGGCAGCGTCTCCACCGCCCGGCTCGTCGGCGGCGGCAGCGGCCAGCGCCACTGCGCGTCCCGCCGGGCCGGCAGGGCGGCCTCCCCGGCCCCCAGCCCGGCCAGCAGCTCCCGGGCGGCGACCGTCACGTCGCCGCAGCCGGCCCCGTCCACCGTCCGGACGGCCAGCACGCCCCACGGCAGCCGGGCCCAGAGCGCCGTGCGACCGACCCCGCCGGCCGCGCCGGCCGGGCGGAGCCGGACCAGGGCCGCCGGGTCGAGCCGGACCAGCCGGGCCAGGAAGGCGCCCGCGTCGGCCACCCCGGTCAGCCCGTGCCCGCCGCCGCCCGCACCGGCCCCGCGCGGCCGCGCCGGGGCGTCGCTCACGCCGATGCCCCGATCGGCCCGACCGCCGGGGCGTACGCCAGCAGGAAGGCCCGCTCCTCGTCGGTGATCCGCCGGGGACGCTTGGCGACCAGGTCGAACGGGACCAGCACCGACCGGGCGGTGCTGGCCAGGGTGTCGCCGTCGTACAACTCGTAGCCGACGGTGAACCGGGAGGCCCGGATCTCCTCCACCCACAGCTCGATGCGCACGGTCGGTGCCGCCTCGGCCGTGGCCCGGCCCAGGGCGTAGTCGACCGGGCGCAGGTAGTCGACCTCGTGCCGGCGGATGACCACCCCGTCGGCGAGCGAGCCCACCCCCCACGCCCGGCCGCCGGCGAACATCAACGCCACCCGCGCCTCCTCGTACAGGGTGAGGAAGCGCGAGTTGTTGACGTGGCCGTACGCGTCCAGGTCGGACCAGCGCAGCGCGCAGTGGTAGACGAACCGGTCAGTCACGGGTCAGCTTGCGGTAGGTGACCCGGTGCGGACGGGCCGCCTCGGCACCGAGCCGCTCGACCTTGTTCTTCTCGTACGCCTCGAAGTTGCCCTCGAACCAGAACCACTTCGCCGGGTCCTGGTCGTCGCCCTCCCAGGCCAGGATGTGCGTGGCGACCCGGTCGAGGAACATCCGGTCGTGGGAGATGACCACGGCGCAGCCGGGGAACTCCAGCAGCGCGTTCTCCAGGCTGGAGAGGGTCTCCACGTCCAGGTCGTTGGTCGGCTCGTCGAGCAGGATGACGTTGCCGCCGATCTTCAGCGTCAGCGCCAGGTTGAGCCGGTTGCGCTCGCCGCCGGAGAGCACCTTGGTCGGCTTCTGCTGGTCCGGCCCCTTGAACCCGAAGGCCGCGATGTAGGCCCGCGAGGGCATCTCGACCTTGCCCACCATCAGGTAGTCCAGGCCGTCGGAGACGACCTCCCAGACGGTCTTGTCGCCGTCGAGGCCCTGCCGGTTCTGGTCGACGTACGACAGGGAGACCGTCGGGCCGACCCGGACCTCGCCGCTGGTCGGCTGCTCGAGCCCGACGATGGTCTTGAACAGCGTGGTCTTGCCGACGCCGTTGGGGCCGATGATGCCGACGATGCCGTTGCGCGGCATCGTGAACGACAGGTCGTCGATCAGGATGCGCTCGTCGAAGCCCTTGGTGAGGTGGGACGCCTCGATGACCGTGCTGCCCAGACGCGGGCCCGGCGGAATCTGGATCTCCTCGAAGTCCAGCTTGCGGGTCTTCTCCGCCTCGTTGGCCATCTCGTCGTACCGGTCGAGGCGGGCCTTGGACTTGGTCTGCCGCGCCTTGGCGTTGGAGCGCACCCACTCCAGTTCCTCGGTGAGGCGCTTCTTCATCTTGGCGTCGCGGCGGCCCTCGACGGCCAGCCGGGCGGCCTTCTTCTCCAGGTAGGTGGAGTAGTTGCCCTCGTAGCCGATGGCCCGGCCCCGGTCGAGCTCCAGGATCCAGCCGGCCACCTTGTCCAGGAAGTACCGGTCGTGGGTGATCGCCATGACGGTGCCGGGGTACTTGGCCAGGTGCTGCTCCAGCCAGGAGACGCTCTCCGCGTCCAGGTGGTTGGTGGGCTCGTCGAGCAGCAGCAGGTCGGGGGCCTCCAGCAGCAGCTTGCACAGCGCCACCCGGCGGCGCTCGCCACCGGAGAGCTGGGTCACGTCGGCGTCCGGCGGCGGGCAGCGCAGCGCGTCCATGGCCAGTTCGAGCTTGGAGTCGATGTCCCAGGCGTCGAGGTGGTCGAGCTCCTCCTGGAGCTTGCCCATCTCCTCCATCAGCTCGTCGGAGTAGTCGGTGGCCATCTGCTCGGCGATGGAGTTGAACCGCTCCAGCTTCGCCTTGGTGCCGGCGACCGCCTCCTCGACGTTGCCGAGGACGGTCTTGGCCTCGTTGAGCGGGGGCTCCTGGGCGAGCATGCCGACGGTGTAGCCGGGCATCAGCCGGGCCTCGCCGTTGCTCGGCCGGTCCAGCCCTGCCATGATCTTGAGCAGGCTGGACTTACCGGCGCCGTTCGGGCCGACCACACCGATCTTGGCGCCCGGCAGGAAGCTCAGCGTCACGTTGTCGAGCACGACCTTGTCGCCGTGCGCCTTGCGCGCCTTTTCCAGGACGTAGATGTACTGGGCCACGGTGTGGGCTACCTCCGTTGGTGGATGATCTCGGAGCTTGCGGGGTGCGGGTGCGGCGCGGGCTCCGGTTGCCGCTGGCCGCCGCCGGCCGGGGGCCGGCCACACCGCAGGCCATCCTCAATCCTGACAGGTACGGCCCGCCGCACCCACATCACCCCGCCCCGGGAGCACGCCGGCGGGCCGCGTTGACCCGACCGGTAAGGCGAATTACGGTTTTGGGTATGACAAAAAAGATCACTGTCAGCCTGCCCGACGAGCTCGCCGCCCGGCTCAGGGAGGAACCCAACGTCTCGGCCTACGTGGCGGAGGCGCTACGGCGGCGGGTGGCCGGGGAGCGTACCCGGGAGATCCTGCGGCGGAGCGGCTTCGCCGTCACGGAGGCCGGCGTGGCACGAGCCCACGCCGAGCGCGAGCAGATCAGTGCGGGCATCACGCCCGAGCTACGGGAACAGGCCGCCGAGTTGGAGGCCAAGGTCCTGGCAGCTCGCGCGAAGGCCCGCCGGTGACGGCCTTCGGCCTCGCCCTGGACACCGCCGCCCTGTTGGCCTACTCGTCGACCGACCTCGACGTCGGTCATCGGATCGCGGAGACCGCCGATCACGGCATGAACGTCCTCGTTCCGGCCCTCTGTCTCGCCGGGGCGCACCAGCAGGCGACGCCCACCCAGTGGGAGTTGCTGGAGGTGCTCGCCACCCTGCCGCACGTCCGTGTCACGCCGGTCGAGGCGGAGATGTGCAGCTTCCTCGGCGGCTGGTCGCGACGGATGGACGAGCGGATGGACCTGGCCCAGCTGGCCATGGACGCGGCGATCCACCCCCTCGTGCCGATCATGACCGATCGGCGTGAACTGCTGGGCGAGGTGCTGCCGAAGGAATGGCCGGTCATCGACCTCTGAGGCGGCCGTGACCAGCGTGACGGCCTTCACGGTTCGGCATTCGTGGGACGGGTAGGTAACTGCGACACGGGGCATCAGAGGCCGCGGCTACGCTCAGTACGCTCGAACGCGGTGGACCCGTCAGCACCCGGAGGTGGCCGATCGTGACCGTCCGTAGTTCCTTTGTCGTAGTGGCGAACCGACTACCGGTCGACGAGGTGAACACCCCCGAGGGACGGCAGTGGCGCCGCAGCCCCGGCGGCCTGGTCACCGCGTTGCACCCCGTCCTCGTCGAACAGCAGGGCACCTGGGTCGGCTGGGCCGGTGGCACCGGCGCCGCCCCCGAGCCGTTCGACCTGGAGGGGATCCGGCTGCACCCGGTGCCGCTGAGCGCCGAGGAGTTGGAGCGCTACTACGAGGGCCAGTCGAACGCGACGATCTGGCCGCTCTACCACGACGCCGTGGAGACCCCGGCGTACAAGCGCCGCTGGCGCGAGGCGTACCGGCTGGTCAACGCGCGGTTCGCGGAGGCCGCGGCGGAGGTCGCGGCCGAGGGCGCGACGGTCTGGGTGCAGGACTACCAGCTCCAGCTGGTGCCGGCGATGCTCCGCGAGCTCCGCCCCGACCTGCGGATCGGCTTCTTCCTGCACATCCCGTTCCCGCCGATCGAGCTGTTCATGCAGATGCCGTTCCGCGCCGAGATCCTGCGCGGGCTGCTCGGCGCGGACCTGGTCGGCTTCCAGCAGCGGCTGGCCGCGCAGAACTTCGTCCGGCTGGCCCGGCACCTGCTCGGGCTGCGCTACGAGGGGCAGATGATCCAGGTTGACGGCCGTCAGGTGAAGGCCGGCGCCTTCCCCATCTCGATCGACACCAAGGAGATGGAGCGGCTGGCCGAGGACCCGTCGATCCAGGCGCGGGCCAAGCAGATCCGCGAGGAGCTGGGCAACCCCAAGACGATCATCCTGGGCGTCGACCGGCTGGACTACACCAAGGGCATCGAGCTTCGGCTCAAGGCCTTCCGGGAGCTGCTGGCCGACGGCAAGCTCAGCGTGCCCGACGCGGTCATGGTCCAGGTCGCCACGCCGAGCCGGGAGCGGGTCGAGCACTACCAGGCACTTCGCGTCAAGGTGGAGCGTGAGGTCGGCCGGATCAACGGCGAGTTCGGAAGGGTGGGCGTGCCTGCGGTGCACTACCTGCATCAGTCGTACAGTCGCAGTGAACTGGCGGCGATGTACGTGGCCGCCGACGTGATGATGGTGACCCCCCTTCGAGACGGAATGAATCTAGTGGCCAAGGAGTACGTCGCATCGCGCGCCGACCTGGGTGGCGCGCTCGTGCTCAGTGAGTTCGCCGGCGCAGCCACCGAGCTGCGCCAGGCGTTTTTGTGTAATCCGCACGACCCCGACGCGGTCAAGGACGCGTTGCTCAAGGCAGTGCATGTCGAGAAGCCCGAAGCCCGCCGACGCATGCGGGTCATGCAGCGGCACCTGCGCACCCACGACGTGGGGCACTGGGCGAAGTCTTTCCTCACCGAGCTCGGTGTACCTGATTCGGAGGCTGCGTGAACACGTCCGTCCACGACGGAGCGGTCTCGGCCGCGGGAACGTTGGATCCCGAGCTGCGGGCGGCCATCGGGCGAATCGCCCGGGTCCCCCAGCTCCTCGTCGCCTGTGACTACGACGGCACCCTCTCGCCGATCGTAGAGGACCCGAGCAAGGCCGTGCCGCTGCCCGAGTCGGTCGCGGCCGTCCGGGCGCTCGCCGCGCTGCCGCAGACCACGGTGGCCGTGGTCTCCGGCCGGGCGCTGCGCGACCTGGCCGCGCTCTCCCGGCTCCCCAGCGAGGTGCACCTCGTCGGCAGCCACGGCTCCGAGTTCGACATCGGCTTCGTCGAGCGGCTCTCCCCCGAGCTGGTCGCCGTGCGCAGCCGGTTGCGCGAGGCGCTGCGGGAGATCGCCAACACCCACCCGGGCGTCCGGCTGGAGCGCAAGCCGGCCAGCGTGGCGGTGCACACCCGCGGGCTCGACCCGCAGGTGGCCGCCTCCGCCGCCGAGGCCGTCAACAAGGGCCCCGCCACCTGGGACGGCGTCACCGTCACCCGGGGCAAGGAGGTCATCGAGCTGTCGGTGGTGGCGACCCACAAGGGCACCGCCGTCGACCAGCTCCGTGCGCAGCTCTCGGCCAGCGCGGTGCTCTTCATCGGCGACGACGTCACCGACGAGAACGCCTTCGGCAACCTCAGCGGCCCGGACGTCGGCATCAAGATCGGGCTCGGCGACACCAAGGCCGGCTACCGGGTCACCGAGCCGATCGAGGCCGCCCGCGCCCTCGGCCTGCTGCTGGAGACCCGACGGCACTGGCTCTTCGGCGAGCGGGCCGTGCCGATCGAGCGGCACTCGATGCTCTCCAACGGCCGTACGGTCGCGCTGCTCACCCCCGACGCCAAGGTCACCTGGCTCTGCCACCCCAAGCCGGACTCGGCGGCGATCTTCGCCGACCTGGTCGGCGGCAGCCCCGCCGGGCACTTCAGCGTCTCCCCCGAGCGCGGCGGCATCCCGCTCGGGCAGCGCTACCGCTCCGGCACGATGACCGTGGAGACCCGCTGGTCGGGCCTCACGGTCACCGACTGGCTGGACAAGCCGGCGGCGGAGACCACCCCGGACGGGCCGGCGGTCGTCACCGGCGACTCGACCCTGGTCCGGGTGCTCACCGGCTCGGGGCGGGTCCGGGTGGAGTTCGCCCCCCGGCCCGAGTTCGGGCAGGTGGCCACCCAGCTCCAGCCGGCCGAGGACGGCCTGCTCGTGCTCGGCTCCAACGAGCCGGCGGCGCTCTACTCCCCCGGCGTGCAGTGGACGGTCAGCAGCGACGGGGGGTACGAGACGGCCAAGGCCGTCGTGGACCTCTCCGCCGCCGGCGGGCAGGTGGTGCTGGAGCTGCGGTTCAGCACGCAGAGCCTGGAGCACCACCGGCTGCCCGTGCACGAACGGCAGGCCGCCGCCGAGCAGCCGTGGAAGGACTGGGTGGCCTCGCTGCGGCTGCCCAACACCGCCCGGGACCTGGTCGCCCGCAGCGCCCTGACCCTGCGCGGGCTCTGCCACGAGGCGACCGGGTCGATCCTCGCCGCGGCGACCACCTCGCTGCCGGAGGAACTGGGCGGCGTGCGCAACTGGGACTACCGGTACTGCTGGCTGCGCGACGCGGCGATGACCGCGCGGGCGCTGGTGGACCTCGGTTCCACCGAGGAGGCCGAGGGGCTGCTGCGCTGGGTCGACGGCTGCATCGAGCGCACCGGCGGGCACCCCGAGCGGCTGCACCCGCTCTACACGGTCGACGGGTACGAGTTGGGCGCCGAGGCGGTCATCGACACCCTGCCCGGCTACGCCGGCTCCCGGCCCGTACGGGTCGGCAACCTGGCCAACCACCAGCTCCAGCTCGACGTCTTCGGCCCGATCGCCGACCTGATCGCCGCCGTCGCCGACGCCCGGGGCTCGGTCCGCGAGGACGAGTGGCGGGTGCTGGAGAACATGGTCGAGGCGGTGCGCCGTCGCTGGCACGAGCCCGACCACGGCATCTGGGAGGCCCGGCTTCCTCCCCGGCACCACATCTTCTCGAAGGTGATGTGCTGGATGACCGTCGACCGGGCGCTGCACGTGGTGCGCCAGCACGGCGGGGAGGACCGCGAGGAGTGGGTGCAGCTGCGCGACCGCATCGGCGCCAACGTGCTGGAGCACGGCTGGCACGAGGATGTGCAGGCGTACAGCGTCGCCTACGGCAACGAGGAGATGGACGCCTCGTCGCTCTGGATCGGCCTTTCCGGGCTGCTCCCGGGCGACGACCCGCGCTTCCTCTCCACGGTGCTGAAGATCGAGGCGGACCTGCGCAGCGGTCCGGTCGTCTACCGGTACCACTGGGACGACGGCCTGCCCGGCCGCGAGGGCGGCTTCCACATCTGCACGGCGTGGCTGATCGAGGCGTACCTGCGCACCGGTCGGCGCACCGACGCGGAGGAGCTCTTCACCCAGATGATCGACACGGCGGGCCCGACGGGGCTGCTCCCCGAGCAGTACGACCCGCTGGCCGAGCGCGGGCTGGGCAACCACCCGCAGGCGTACAGCCACCTCGGCCTGATCCGCTGCGCCCTGCTGCTGGACAACATGCTGAAGCACTGAGCTGACGCACGACGGCGGCCGGAGACCACGCGTCTCCGGCCGTCGTCGCATCCGCCGCCGCGCCCGACCCCTGCCCGACCCCAGTAACCAGCGCAGTAAATTGACACTCATCTGTCGACCGCTGTTAGCTGCGGATGGGCGGCGTCGACATCGACGAAGCCAGACATCCATTTGGTGCGAGAGATGGAGACGCCGCAGTGAAGAGGTTGACGAAGACCCTGCGTGGGGCGGGTGCGGCGGTGAGCGCCCTGCTGGTGGCCGCCGGTGTCGTGCTCGCCGGGCCCACGCCGGCCTCGGCCGTGGACTACTACTACGAGCTGCCCTACCCGGCCGGCGAGTCCTACCGGGTCACCCAGGGGCCGGAGGGCACCTACTCGCACGTCGGCCCCTACAACGAGTACGCCTGGGACTTCGGCCTCCCGGCCTGGTACGAGGTCTCCGCCGTGCAGGCGGGCACCGTCCTGATCTCCGACTGGTCGGTGTACCCGGGCAACGGCATCGAGGTGATGATCCGGCACTCGAACGGCCAGTGCAGCCACTACATCCACCTGAACCAGGCGATCTACAACACCGGCGACTGGGTCCCGCAGGGCCGGGTCATCGGTTCGTCGGGCGCCACCGGCAACGCCACCGGCGCGCACCTGCACTTCCAGATCATCAACTGCAACACCCGGGTCGGCATCCCCGCCTCGCTGCAGGGCTGGTCGCCGCCCACCGGCTCCTGGCCGGTGAGCGTCAACAACCGCGCCTGATCAGCACCGTCGACGGGCGGCCGCAGCGGAGCACACCGCTGCGGCCGTCCGTCGTTGCGACCCGGCCGGGCTCAGCCGTCGAGCGCGCCGACCACGTCGCCGACGACCACCACGGCCGGCGGGCGGAGCCCGGCGGCGACCGCGTCGGCGGCGACCGCGTCGAGCGTCGAGCGGAGCACCCGCTGCCCGCCGGTCGTCCCCTCCTGCACGACGGCGGCCGGGGTCCCACCGGGGCGGCCGTGCGCGCGCAGCGTCGCGGTGATCGCGGCCAGGTTCTTCAGGCCCATCAGGATCACCAGCGTGCCGCGCAGCCCGGCGAGGGCGTCCCAGCGCACCAGGGAGGCCGGCGAGTCGGGTGCCAGGTGCCCGGAGACCACGGTGAACTCGTGCGCCACCGCCCGCTGGGTGACCGGGATGCCGGCCGCCGCCGGGGCGGCGATCGCGCTGGTCACCCCGGGGACCACGGTCACCGGCACCCCGGCCGCCGCGCAGGCCAGCAGTTCCTCGCCGCCCCGGCCGAAGACGTACGGGTCGCCGCCCTTGAGCCGGACCACGGACGCGCCGCCCAGGGCCCGGTCGACGAGGATGCGGTTGATCTCCTCCTGGGCCCGCGACGGCCCGTAGGGGATCTTCGCGGCGTCCACCAGCTCGACCCCGGGGCGCAGCTCGTCGAGGAGCAGGCCGGGCACCAGCCGGTCGGCGACCACCACGTCGGCCTCGGTGAGCAGCCGCCAACCCCGCACGGTGATCAGCTCGGGGTCGCCCGGCCCGGCCCCGACCAGCGCCACCCGGCCGAGTGCCGGCCCCCGTACCTGCGGGTCGGCCCCCTCGGCGGGCGGCGGCGGGGCACCCTCGCCCGCGCCCAGCAGGGCCCGGACGGCGTCGCGGACGGCGATGGCGCGGCGCGGGTCGCCGCCGCCGAGGACCGCGACGGTGACCGGGCCGTGCCGGGTGACCGCCGGGGTCCAGGCGCTGGCGGCATGCCGGTCGTCGGCGCGGACGCAGAAGATCCGGCGCTGCGTGGCGGCCGCGCTGACCGCCGCCCCGGCCTGCGGATCGTCGACGGCGACCTGCACCAGCCACGCGTCGTCGAGGTCGGCGGGGACGAAGCGGCGCGGCACCCAGCGCAGCCGGGCGGCGTCGGCGTGGGCGCGCAGGGCCGGCGTCAGCTCCGGCGCGACGACCACGACGTCCGCGCCGGCGTCGAGCAGCGCCGGCACCCGCCGGGTGGCCACCGCTCCCCCGCCCACCACGACCACCCGCCGACCCTCCAGCCGCAGCCCGAGCGGGTACGGGTTGCTCACTTCTCGGCCACCCCGGCCGAGTCGAAGGTCGCGACCTCGTGCAGCACCCGGACCGCGCCGGTGACCACCGGCAGGGCGAGCAGCGCACCGGTGCCCTCGCCGAGGCGCAGCCCGAGGTCGAGCAGCGGGTCGAGCCCGAGGTGGCGCAGCGCGGCCGTGGCACCCGGCTCGACGGACCGGTGCCCGGCGACCATCGCGCCCACGGCGTCCGGGGCGAACGCGGCGGCGGCGAGCGCGGCGCTGACCGCGATCACCCCGTCGAGCAGCACCGGGACGCGCCGGGCGGCGGCGCCGAGGATCAGCCCGGTCAGGGCGGCGTGCTCCAGGCCGCCGACGGCGGCGAGCACCCCCAGCGGGTCGGCCGGGTCGGGGGCGTGCCGGGCCAGCGCCGCCCGGACCACCTCGATCTTCCTTGCGTACGTCGGGTCGTCCGCCCCGGTGCCCCGGCCGGTCGCCTCGGCCGCGTCGACGCCGGTGAAGGCGGCGACGAGCGCGGCGGCGGGGGTGGTGTTGCCGATGCCCATGTCGCCGGTGATCAGGATGCCGGCCCCGGCGTCGATCAGCTCGCGGGCGATCCGGATGCCGGTCTCCACGGCGGCCCGGGCCTCGTCGCGGGTCAGGGCGGCGGTGACGGCGAGGTCCCGGGTCCCACGCCGCACGTTCGCCGACACCAGTCGGGGCGCGGCGGCGGCCGGGAACCCACCGGGGGCCGGCCGGGCGGCGGGGATCCCGGCGGGGGCCGGCGGGGCCGCGGGATGCGCCGGCCCGTCGGTGGGCGTGGGCGCCGGCAGCGCGGTGGCGACGCCGACGTCGACCACGGTGACCGAGGCGCCGGCCTGCCGGGCGAACGCGTTGACCACCGCCCCGCCGGCCAGGAAGTTGCCGATCATCTGCGCGGTGACCTCCTGCGGCCAGGGGGTCACCCGCTGGGCGTGCACGCCGTGGTCGCCGGCGAAGATCGCCACGGCGGCCGGCTCGGGGATCGGCGGGGGGCAGACCCGGGCCAGGCCGGCGAGCCGGACGGAGAGCTCCTCCAGGGCACCCAGCGAGCCGGCCGGCTTGGTGAGCCGTCCGTGCAGCTCCCCGGCGGCGACCATGGCCGCCTCGTCGAGCGGCCGGATCGCCGCGATCGTGGCCTCGATCATGATGCCTCCAGGGTCTGCGCGAGCGCCTCGGTGAACGCGTCGGTGGTGGCCCGGTCGCGGACGGCCACCCGCAGCCAGTCGGGGCCGAGGCCGGGGAAGGTGTCGCCCCGGCGTACCGCCCAGCCGCGCTCGCGCAGGCGCTGGCGCAGCTCGGCCGCGCCGGGGTGGTGCACGAGGACGAAGGCGCTGGCCGGGCGGCCCGCGACGCGTACCCCGGGTAGGGCCGACAGGCGGGCGACCAGGTGGTCGCGGTCGGCGGCGAGCTCCGCGGCGATGGCGCGCTCGGCCGCGACGGCGGCCGGGGACGCGCAGGCGGTGGCGGCGGCGAGCGCCGGGGTGGAGACCGCCCAGAGCGGCTGGGCCTCGGCGAGCCGGGCCAGCAGCGGGGCCTCGCCGAGCAGGTAGCCGATCCGCAGCCCGGCCAGCCCCCAGGTCTTGGTGAGGCTGCGGACCACGACCAGGCCGGGCAGGTCGCGCCGGGTGGCCAGGGACTCCGGCTCGCCAGCGACGCCCGGCGCGGCGGTGGTGTCGGCGAACGCCTCGTCGACCACGAGCACCCGGCCGGGGCGGGCCAGCGCGGCGAGGTCGGCGGCCGGGTGCAGCACCGAGGTGGGGTTGGTCGGGTTGCCGATCATGACGAGGTCGGCGTCGGCGGGGATCCGCGCGGGGTCGAGCCGGAAGTCCTGCGCCGGGTCGAGCAGCACCCGCTCGACGGCGTGCCCGGCGGCCCGCAGCGCGGCCTCCGGCTCGGTGAACTGCGGGTGCACGACCACCGGACGGCGGGCCCCGGTCAGCGCGCGGGCCAGCAGCACGAAGCCCTCGGCCGCCCCGGCGGTCAGCAGCACCTCCTGCGGGGGTCGGCGGTGCCGGGCGGCGACGGCGGCGCGCGCCGGCCGGGGATCCGGGTACGCGGCCAGCTCGCCCAGCGCGGCGGTGATCGGGCCGGCCAACCAGTCCGGCATCGGGGCCCGGCGCACGTTGACCGCGAGGTCGACCAGGCCGCCGCCGACCTCGGCGTCCCCGTGGTGGCGCAGGTCCGGCCCGGCGTCGGCCGGGCCCGTCGGAGTGTCCCCGGCGGGGAAAGCCGGGCGCGTGGGGGCGCTGCCGGCGGGCGTGGGGTGCGTGTCCCCGGCGGGGCGAGCCGGGCGCGTGGGGGCGTTGCCGGCGGCAGGGGTCGGGACCGGCTGAGCGCGCATGTCCGCGATCCTGCCGGGAAGCCGCCACGCGGGACAACGCATCCCGGCGTGGGCCGCGTCACCACCCGCCGGGCATCCCGCCAGTTCACGAGTTCTTCTCATTATTGGTACTGAAATGTCATAGCTTGACCCTGTGAGCACCCGACCTCTTGCTGGCGTTGGCCGTCTCGTCCCTCTCCTGCGCGCCGGGCTGATCGCCGGCATCGTGATCGCCGGAGCCCTCTATCCGGTGGCCGCCCTCACCGGCCTCGGGGCCAAGGCCACCGCGCACGCCGTGCAGCAGAAGACGGACATCCTGCGCACCGCGCTGCCCGCCGAGACCTCGTACCTGTACGCGCCGGACGGCCGGACCGTGCTGACGATGTTCTACGAGGAGTACCGGCGCTACACGAAGCTGTCGGACATGTCCCCGAACGTCCAGCAGGCCATCGTCGCCGCCGAGGACAGCCGCTTCTACCAGCACCACGGCGTCGACCCGAAGGGCGTCGCCCGCGCCTTCGTGGCCAACTCCCGCTCCGGCGGGGTCTCCCAGGGCGCGTCGACGCTGACCATGCAGTTCGTCCGGATGGCCCTGCGAGACAGCGCCCAGACCCCGAAGGAGGTCCAGGAGGCCACCCAGCAGACCAGCCTGCGCAAGGTCAAGGAGATGCGGATGGCCCTGGACGTGGAGAAGGAGCTGAGCAAGGACCAGATTCTGGAGCGCTACCTGAACTCCGCGTACTTCGGCCACCGCGCCTACGGCATCTACGCCGCCGCGCAGATCTTCTTCTCCAAGACGCCGGCCACGCTCACCCCGGGGGAGGCGGCCACCCTCGCCGGCCTGGTCAAGTCCCCCTCCGAGTACGACCCGGTGACCTCCGACCAGAAGGACGCCACCGGGCGACGCAACTACGTGCTGGACCGGATGTCCCAGCTCGGCTACCTCTCCCCCGACGCGGCGGCGACGGCGAAGGCCGAGCCGATCCGGCTGCGGCTGACCGACCCGCCCAACGACTGCGCCGCGCTGCCCGAGCAGTACAACACCTGGGGCTTCGCCTGCGACTACCTGAAGAACTGGTGGAGCTCGCAGCCGGCGTTCGGCGAGAACCGGCTGGAACGGATGGACAAGCTCCGTCGGGGCGGCTACCGGATCGTGCTGAGCGTCGACCCGAAGATCCAGGAGGCGGCCGAGAAGAACGTCGGGGCCAAGGAGAACACCGGCAGCCCGTTCGCCAACGGCATCGTGGTCGCCGAACCCGGCACCGGGCGAGTCAAGGCGATGGCGGTCAACCGGACGTACTCGCTGGACGTCGCCGACAACCAGCCCAGCTCCAACCCCGAGGCGGGGCCGAAGGTGAAGGCGAACTTCCCCAACACGGTGGCGCCGCTGCTCGGCGGCGGCGAGCTCGCCGGGTACCAGGCCGGCTCGACGTTCAAGATGTTCCCGATGCTGGCCGCGCTCAACGCCGGGATGCCGCTCTCCACCGCCTACGACTCGCCCTACCGCTACCGGTCACCGGTGTACGACGGGTGGTCGCCGTCGAACGCCAGCGCCGCCATGACCGGCCGGCAGACCATGTGGTCCGGGTTCGGCAAGTCGGTGAACACCTACTTCGTGCAGTTGGAGGAGAAGATCGGGGCGGACGCGGGGGTCCGGCTCGCCGAGCAGCTCGGCCTGCGCTGGCGCACCGACGTCGACCGGGAGCACGCCTCGCCGGGCAAGGCCAAGCAGTGGGGCGCGTTCACCCTGGGCGTCTCCGACGCCACCCCGCTGGAGATGGCGAACGCCTACGCCGCGATCGCCGCCGACGGGCGCTACTGCGAGGCGCTGCCGGTGCAGTCGATCAGCAACCGGGACGGCACCCCGACGACGTACCGCACGGCCGGCGGGATCGAGCGGGAGGTCGCCAAGCCGCGCTGCCGGCAGGTGGTCGCCGCGGACGCGGCCCGCGCCGCCACCGACGCGGCGCGCTGCCCGACCGGGGACACCCCGGCGAAGGGAAGCTGCGGCGGCTGGTCGACGGCGGACAGCGTCCGGGGCACCGTGGGGCGGCCGGTGGCCGGCAAGACCGGCACCACGGACAGCACCCGCTCGGCCTGGTTCGTCGGATACACCCCGGAGCTGGCGGCGGCGAGCTTCATCGCCGACCCCGACAACCCGTTCAACGCGGTGGGCGACGGCCAGTCCCAGGTGCCGATCGTCGCCGTGGCCCAGACCCTGCGCGACGGCCTCAAGGGCCAGCCCACCCGCCAGTTCACCCCGCCGTCGGACGCGATCGTCGGCTGAGGCGCGGCCCCGGCCCGGCCCGCCACGGCCAGTGGCGGCCGTCATACGGGTAGCCTCGATGCGTGTACCGGTTCCTCCTGACCCCGCGCTGGCTGGGCATCCTCGCGCTGACCCTGGTCGCCGCAGCCGTGATGGTGCTGCTCGGCAACTGGCAGCTGCACCGCTACGAGGGCCGGACCGCGATCAACGAGCGGATCGACGCCAGCGAGCACATGACCCCCGTGCCGCTGGCCGAGAAGGTGCCCGCGCCGACCGGCGGCCCCCACACCGCCGGCCCGGCCCCCGCCGACGAGGCGACCTGGACCCGGGTCACCGCGACCGGGCGGTACGACACCGAGAACATCGTCCTGGTACGCGGCCGCACCGTCGACCGCCGGGTCGGCTTCGAGGTGGTCACCCCGCTGCGCCTCGCCGACGGCAGCGCCGTGCTGGTGGATCTGGGCTGGATACCGCCCGCCCCGGGCGGGGCCATGGCCCAGCCGCAGCTCCCGGCGGTGCCCACCGGCGAGGTGACCGTGGTAGGCCGGGTGCACGCCAGCGAGAGCGAGGCCGGGGCCGTCGACCGGCGCGAGGGCCGGCTGGAGACCCGCCGGGTCGGCGTGCCCGGGCTGGCCCGCGAGCTGCCGTACCCGGTCTACGGCGCGTACGTCCTGCTCGACGAGCAGACCCCGGCGGCGGACCCGGCGTTCCGGGCGGTGCCGATCGGGCACACCAACAACTGGCAGAACCTCGGGTACGTGGTGCAGTGGTGGCTCTTCGCGGCCATGACGCTCTTCGGCTATGGCTGGGTGGCCCGCCGGGAGGCCCGCCGGATGGCCGGGCTGGACGGGCCGAGCGCGCCGATCGACCGGGCCGCCGAGCCCACGCCGGCCTGACCCCTCGGCCCCGGCCTGCTCACTCCTGGGTTCTGTCTCACGGATCATGAGTCTCGCCGGTTGGACCGCGCCACCGCGGCGACGGTCTTCCGTCCGACCGCGGGCGATCCGCTGCCCGACCACAAGCAATCCTTCCGTCCGGCCAGCGGACGGCCTTGCGTCCCGCCGGCTCCCACGGCCGGGCCCCCGCCGCCGGACGATCGGCGGCTCCCGGAGCGCGACGGAAAG
Organism: Micromonospora sp. DT233; assembly: GCF_049841815.1. NCBI lineage: Bacteria > Bacillati > Actinomycetota > Actinomycetes > Micromonosporales > Micromonosporaceae > Micromonospora > Micromonospora sp. DT233. The sequence goes on from NZ_JBNCLB010000008.1 coordinate 99,038, forward strand.
TTGTAGTGTCCGCCGGGTGCTCAACAACCGTGGGGGGTCGCGGTGACCCCTGAATCCACCCCGCCGTCGCATCAGGCCGAGCCGCCGCAGCCGCCACACCGGGCCGAGTCGCCGTCCACACCGCAGCAGGAGCAGCCGCCGCACTCCTTGGAGCCGACGGCGCAGACGCACCCGTTCGTCGATCCGTGGGAGGTGACGCCCCGGTCGACCACCTACTCGGCCCCGCCGGTCACCGCCCCGATCCCGGTCTCCCCGGCGAGCGGCCCCCACCCGGGCCTTCCGGAGCCGACGGCCCCGGCCCCGATCCCGGCCCCGACGGCGCAGTACCCGGTCTCCGCCGACCCGTCGGACCCGTACGCCCAGGCCGTGCCGACGCCACCGCCGACCGCCGTGGAGCCGGACGCCGAGCCGGCCTCCCCCTACCCCGCGCCACCGGCGGGCCAGTTCTCCGCACCGCCCGCGTCCCCGTTCACCGCCCCGGCTGCGAGCCAGTTCTCCGCACCGCCCGCGTCCCCGTTCACCGCCCCGTCGGCGCCCCCGTTCTCCGCGCCCCCGGCCGGCCAGTTCTCCGCACCGCCCGCGTCTCCCTTCTCCGCCCCTCCGGCCGGGCAGTTCTCCGCCCCTCCGGCGGACCTGCGGGCCGGGCCGTACCCGCCGATGCCGGCACCCGGCGCGCCCTTCGCCGGCCACCAGCACGCGGGCTTCCCGCCGCCGGCGCCGCCCGGGGCGGCGGTGCAGATCGGCGAGATCATGGTGCTGCCGCCGGAGATCCGTACGCCGGCCGGCGTGCTCCCCCTGGCCGGGGCGCAGTGGCACGTCGCCGACTACTGGCAGCGGGAGGAGAAGGTCGCCACCTGGGCGATCGTCTGCGCCATCCTCGGGTTCTTCTGCCTCACCATCTTCAGCCTGCTCTTCCTGCTGATCAAGGAGACCCGGCACCACGGCACCGTGCAGATCACGGTCACCAGCGGAGGGCGGCAGTACGTGGCCCGCATCCCCGTGACCGACCACGGCCAGGTCATGCACATCAACAACCAGGTCAACTACGCCCGCTCCCTGTCGGGGTCCTGACCGCCGCGTCGTCGGCAGGGCCGCTCCCGCAACGGGTGGGCACCCTGCCGGCGCCCCCTCGGGCCCGGTGGCCCGGTGATCCAGTGGCCCAGTGACCCAGTGACCCGGTGGCCCCGTCGCGGTCGGCGCGGAACCCGGCGCACGATCACGGGCGGTGCCGTCCATGCCGGCCCACACGGTCAGGCGCGGTGGCCCGCGTGGACGGCCCGGACGGCGTCGATCGTGTCCGCCTCGGCGGCAGTCTTGTCGCTGCGGTAGCGCACCACCCGGGCGAAGCGCAGCGCCATCCCGCCCGGATATCGGGAGCTGGTCTGCACGCCGTCGAAGGCGATCTCCACCACCTGCTCGGGGCGGACCCGGACCACCCGGTCGTCCCGGGCCACGGCGAGGTCGAGGAACCGCTCGGTCTGCCAGCGCAGCACCTCGTCGGTGAGGCCCTTGAACGTCTTGCCGAGCATCACGAAGCCGCCGGCGCGCGGGTCCCGCGCGCCGAGGTGCAGGTTCGACAGCCAGCCGCTGCGTCGGCCGCTGCCCCACTCCACCGCGAGAACCACCAGGTCGAGGGTGTGTCGGGGCTTCACCTTCACCCAGGCCGCGCCGCGCCGGCCGGCGTCGTAGGGGGCGTCGAGCGCCTTGACCACCACCCCCTCCTGGCCGGCGGCCAGGGCGGCGGCGAAGGCCGCCCCCGCCGGCTGCGCGCCGTCGACCTCGACCCGCCCGACCAGCAGCGCCGGGTCGAGCGCGCCGGCCAGCGCCGCCCAACGCTGCCGGCCGGGCCGGTCGATCAGGTCCTCCCCGTCGAGGTGCAGCAGGTCGAAGAAGTACGGCGTGAGCACGCCCGCGCCCACGGCATCGGCGGCGCGCACGGCCGGGGCGACGGGGGCCGGGCCGGTGCCGCCGGTGGTGGCCCGGCGGGCGGCCCGGCTGGACGTCTGCTGGAACGGCACCGGCCGGCCCGTCTGGTCGAGGCCGATCGCCTCGCCGTCGAGCACCAGCTCGCGGGCGGGCAGCGCCCGGACGGCGGCGACCACCTCGGGGACCCGGGCGGTGATCTCGTCGAGGCTGCGGGTGAACACGGCGATGTCGGCGCCCGAGCGGTGCACCTGGATGCGGATGCCGTCGAGCTTCACGTCGACCACGGCGGGGACGCCCGTCGCGGCCAGCGCCTCGTCGACCGTGGCGGCACTGGAGGCCAGCATCGGGGCGAGCGGTCGGCCGACCCGGAGCCCGAACTCGGCCAGCGCCGCCGCGCCGCCACGCCGGGCGGCGACCGCGACCGCCCGCAGGTCACCGGCGAGCAGCAGGGCCCGGCGGACGGCGGTCAGCGGGACGTCGGCGGCGCGGGCCACCGCGTCGGCCAGCAGCCCCGCCTGGGCGCCCTGGCGCAGCTCCCCGCTGAACAGCCCGCGCAGCAGGCGCTGCTCGTCGGCGGTGGCCGAGGCGAAGAGGGCGTGCAGCAGCACCCGACGGCGGGCCTGGGAACCGGGACCGCGCACCGCCGCGAGCTCGTCGATGGCGGCGTCGACCGCCGCGACGGTCAGGGTCGCTGCGGGGGCCGGCGGGGGCAGATCGCGCAGGCCGGCCCAGCCCACTCCGGTCTGGCGTTGCCGCAGCTCGCCGGCGAGCCAGCCGGCACCGGCCGCGACCTCCGCCGGGTCGAGCGACCGTAGCGCCGCAGCCAAAAGCTCCACCTTGGCCCGCCGGCCGCTGGTGGCGCTCACGGCGGCGGAGGTGGCCGCCAGGTCCAGGAACCGCACGCTTCCCATCCTGCCAGCCACCCCCGACACCGCTGGGGACACGCGGTCGGCTGCGGAAGTTGCCGCTTCCGTCCGCCGCGTCGCCTCCGGTCCGGGCACCCGCCGGGGCACCCGGACCACGGCCCCGACACCCCCCGCGCCGGGACCGGGATCTCGGGCCCGTTCAGGCCGAGACGGGCTCCTCGATGCGCAGGCCCCGGGCGCGCACCTCGTCGGCGACCCGGGCGAGCACCGCGTCGAGCGCGACCAAGGCGCTGGAGAGATCGCCGATCCGTTCCTTGAGCGTGTCCTCGGACCACGCGGAGACGTCCACGTCCCCCAGAGCGCTGACGGCGGCCTCCAGCCGGGTCATCACCTCGTTCGTACTCATGTTCGAAAGGCTATAACAATGTGGTGCCCGACACGCCGAAGACACCCCGATGAGCGGCGGCGTTACGGTTTCGTCATCTGCCCCCGGCCGCACCGACGGCAGCCACCCTGGCCAGCAGCAACGCCTCGGCCCGGCAGACCCGGGCGAACTCCCCCAGGTGCAGGCTCTCGTTCGGGCCGTGCGCGCGGGCGTGCGGGTCCTCGACCCCGGTGACCAGGATCGCGGCCTGCGGGAACATCTCCTGGAAGGTGGCGATGAACGGGATCGAGCCGCCGATGCCGATGTCCACCGGGGCGGTGCCGTCCCAGGCCGTGCGGAAGGCGTCGCGGGCCGCGTCGAACATCGGCCCGGTGGCGTCGATGACGCAGGGCGCGCCGTCGTGCTCGAAGGTCACCGTCACCTGGGCACCCCACGGCGCGTGTTTGGTCAGGTGCTCGCGCAGCGCCGCGTACGCCCGCTTCGGCTCGTCGCCCGGCCCCAGCCGTACGCTGAGCTTGGCCTTTGCGGCCGGGACCAGGGCGTTGGGCGCCTCCCCGGTGGCCGGGGCGTCGATGCCGAGCACCGCCAGCGCCGGCTTGGTCCAGATCCGGTCGGTGATCCGGCCGGTGCCGATGAGCGAGACGCCCTCGGCCAGCCCGGCCTCGGCCCGGAACCGCTCCTGCGGGTAGTCCACGGCCGCCCCCTCGCGCCCGACCAGCCCGCCGACGGCCACGTCGCCGGCGTCGTCGTGCAGGGTGGCCAGCAGCCGGGCCAACGCGGTCAGCGCGTCCGGCACCGCGCCGCCGTACATGCCGCTGTGCACGGGGTGGTCCAGGGTGCGCACCTCGACGAAGAAGTTGATGATGCCGCGCAGCGAGGTGGTCAGCGCCGGCACGCCGATGTCCCAGTTGCCGGAGTCGGCGATCACGATGACGTCCGAGGCGAGCTCGTCGCGGTACTCGGCCAGCAGCCGCTCCAGCGAGTCCGAGCCGTACTCCTCCTCGCCCTCGATGAAGAGGACCACGCCGACCGGGAGCCGGTCGCCGAAGGCGCGCAGCGCCGCGACGTGGGCCATGATCCCGGCCTTGTCGTCGGCCGCGCCCCGGCCGTAGAGCCGGCCGTCGCGCTCGACCGGCTCGAACGGGTCGGACTCCCACAGCGACAGGTCGCCGACCGGCTGCACGTCGTGGTGGGCGTAGAGCAGCACCGTCGGGGCGCCGGGCGGGGCGGCCCTCGTCCCGAGCACCGCGGGCTGCCCGCCGGAGCGCACGATCCGCACGTCGAGGTCGCAGCCGCGCAGCAACTCCGCCACCGCCTCGGCGGAGCGCTCGACGTGCGAGTGGTCGAAGCCCTCGAAGGCGATGCCGGGAATGCGGACGAGTCTTTCCAAATCGGCCCGGACTCCGGGCAGTTCCCGCTCGACGGCGGCTCTCACCTCGGCGTCGGACATGATCGGTGGCGTCATGACCGGCATCGTATGCCGGCCTTACCCGCACCGGCCGCCCGAGCCCACCCGGCCACCCCGCCGAGCCGCCGCGGCGCGCCCGGCGGCCTCGGCACATCGGGCCACCGCCGCACGTCCGCCCACCGCCACGCCTCGGGCCACCGAAGCACCTCGGGCCACCAAAGCACCTCGGGCCACCGCCGCACGCCGGCCCACCGCGGCATGGCACCGGCCTCAGCGCAGGCGGACGTACTCCGTGCGGGGGTCGTGCGGCGCGGTCGGTGCGCCGTCGACCACCAGGTCCACGGCGGCGGCCGTGTCGTCGGCGGCGAAGTGCGCCCGCTCCCCGACGTGCCAGCGCCGCAGCTCCGCCCCGATGCCCGGCCCGTCCCGGGCGACCGCCCGGCGCAGCCGCAGCGCGGCGGGCGCGGTGACCAGCACCGACAGGGTCAGCTCCGGCCGGACGACGGCCCGCGCGGCGCTGACCCCCTCGACGAGCAGCACCGGGGCGGCCGGCACCGGCACCGGGCGCGGCAGGAAGGCCCGGCGGTGCCAGCTGTACCGCCGGTACGCCCCGGAACGGCCCGCCCGCACCGGCGTCAGCACCTGCTCCTCGAGGCGGGGCCAGAAGGTGAGCTGGTCGTCCCAGCCGTCGAGCAGGTCGTCGGTGTGCACCAGCGGCGGTCGCCCGCCGCCGGGAAGCGCGGCGAGGGCGTCCGCGAGGCGGGCGGCGAAGACGCTCTTCCCCGCGCCGCTCGGCCCGTCGACCGCCACCAGCCGGGTACGCCCCAACCGCGCCGGGCCGGCCAGCACCCGCCGGCCCAGCTCCGCGTACGTCTCGACGACCGGCACCACCACGGATCCGACGCTAGCGGGTGCGTCGGCGGGTACGTCGTCCGGTCGAACCGAACCCGTTTCGCCACCCAGGGCGGCCGGTCGGTGGGCATGATCGTGCGGTGCGCCACAACGTGATGAGCCCGGGCATTGACGCCCTGCTGGAACAGGCCCGCTCCGGGGTCCGCCGGCTGACCCCACATGAGACGGTCGAGGCGGTACGCCTCGGCGCGCTGCTCGTCGACACCCGTAGCGACGTGCAGCGCCGGGACCAGGGCGAGCTGCCCGGCGCGGTCGTCATCGACCGGACGGTGCTGGAATGGCGGCTGGACCCGGCCAGCGACTGGCGCATTCCCGAGGCCACCGGCTACGACCGGGAGATCGTGGTGGTGTGCCGGCAGGGCTACAGCTCCAGTCTTGCCGTGGCCAGCCTGCGCACCCTCGGCCTGCACCGCGCCACCGACATGATCGGCGGCGTGCAGGCGTGGCGGGAGGCCGGGCTGCCGATGTCCGACCGCCCCGCCGACATCCGCTACTGACCCGTCCCTGCTGAGGCCGGTCCCGCTCCGGCGGGCCACCCGGCGCTCAGGCGTTCGGGTGCCGGGATCCCGCGCTCACACGGCCGGGCGCTCCGGCGGGCGGGGCCACCCGGGCCAGCCACTCGGTCGCCTCGGCCGGGGTGAGCGTCGCCGTCACGGTCAGCGCCGCCGGCATCAGCGGGAATCGTCGAATGTTGTTCCAGCTCCGCTGGTACGACGGCGGGTCCAGGACCACGACGCGGGCGTCGTCGAAGAGCGGGATGTCCGCCGGTGCGCCCTCGTCCCAGATCCACTTGCCGTGCCCGTCGACCAGGTCGAAGCAGCCGACGACCGTGCCGCCGAAGCGCTCCTCGGGCGCGTCGGTGGCCACCTCGACCCAGGACGGGTCGACGGTCGGCCCCTCGATCAGCCCCTGCTCGGCCGGCCCGCAGAGCGCCCCCGCCAGCAGGGTGTGCAGTTGGAAGTTGTCGGCGACGCCGTCGATGTCGACCCGCCAGCCCCGGCCGGTCGGCCGGTGCAGCACCAGCAGCGGCTCGCCGTCGAGGACCCGCAACAGCCCGAGGACGCACTCCAGGTCGGTGCGCTGCCCGGCCAGTTCCGCCCCGAGCGCCAGCAGCCGCTCCCGGTGCGGAAAGGTCGCCCGGACCAGCGCGGACTGCTGCAACAGGGTGATCGCGGGCATGGCCCAGGTGCCGACCGCGTACCAGCCCGCGACGGCGTCGAGGGCGTCCCGCTCGTCGGCGTACGCCTGGGTGAGCGCGGCATGCGCCGCGTCCAGGCAGCTGCGATCGTCGGGGTCGGGCAGTTCCTGGTCACCGCGTACCCGCTGCCAGCCCCGGCGGAAGCGGTCGGCGGCCGCGAGCGCGCCGGCGAGCCCGTCGGCCACCGGGGCGAGCAGGGGGTCACCCCGGGCGCCCAGCTCCACCAGCGCGCCGCAGAGCACGGAGAACTGGCCACCCACGGCGGTGCCGAGCGTCGGCAGGAGCGCCGCGCACCGGGGCAGCGCCTCGTTCAGCTCCGCGACGGTCGCCTGCTGCGCGGCCTGCCAGACCCGCGGCACCGCCCGGGTGATCGCGGCGCCGTCACGCCCGCGTACGGCCGCCTCGACGTCGGCGATCCGGTCCGCCAGCTTCGCCCTGCGGTTGAAGATCATCGGCGCAGCCTAACGAGCGCGTGCGCCCCGCACGGCTCCGCGACGGCCGCGCGACGGGGCCGGGGCCGCCGGCCTGGGATTGTCCGGACATGTGCGACACGTCACGTTCACCGGCGCTCGGCGGCCCGGCTGCTCGGCCCGTCATCCTTCCCCACCCTGAGCCGCCCCACGGTCGCCGGGTAGGCGGCGCAGATCCCGAGCGCGGCCAGCCCAACCGCGCCACAGATCCGGGCGGCCCGCTTCAGGTGCCGCGCCTCGGGGCGGGGCCCGTCGCCGAGGTACGGCCGCACCTCCGACCGCCCGAAGTAGACGTTGCGCCCGCCGAGCCGTACCCCGAGGGCCCCGGCCATCGCCGCCTCGCACTGCCCGGCGTTCGGGCTCGGATGGTCGTTGCGGTCGCGCAGCCACACCCGCCAGGCCCGCCCCCGATCCCCGTCCGCCACCGGGGCCACGGCGACGGTGAGCAACCCGGTCAGCCGGGCCGGGAGGAGGTTCAGCAGGTCGTCGAGGCGGGCCGCCGGGCTGCCGAAGCGGGCGTACCGGGACGACCGGTGACCGACCATCGCGTCCAGCGTGTTGGCCGCGCGGTAGCCGAGCAGTCCGGGCAGACCGGCCAGCGCCCCCCACAGCAGCGGTGCGACCACCGCGTCCGAGGTGTTCTCGGCGACCGACTCGACGGTGGCGCGGGCCAGCTCCGGCTCGTCGAGGGTCGACGGGTCCCGCCCGCACAGGTGCCCGAGGCGGCGGCGGGCAGCCGGCAGGTCCCCGCCGCTCAACGCCGCGCCCATCACCTGCGCCTCGTGGCGCAGGGTACGGCCGCCGAGCACCGTCCAGGTGGCGGCGGCCATCAGCACGGCCCGGCCGACCGGCCGGCGCCGGGTGGCCACCGTCGCCGCCGCGCCGACCAGCACCGGCACCCCCACGGCGAGCGCGGTGAACAGCACCCCGGCGGCCCGGTCCGGCCGGTAGATGCGCCGCTCCAGCGCCCCGGCGGCCCGGCCGAAGCCGGCCACGGGATGCCCGCGCCGGGGGTCACCGAGGAGCGAGTCCAGGGCGTACCCGGCCACCAGGCCTGCCGCGTTGGCCACGGCGACGGACTGCCGCACCTGCCATCACCTCCGGCCGGCAGCGTAACCGCCCCGGAAGGACCCGATGGCGGGTTCCCCGCCCCGCGCCCAGCGCACCGCCGCGAACGGTCGCGCGACAGGCTGCCCCGTGTCAGCCCGTCGCGCGCCGCTCACCGCTCGTCAGGCGGGCAGCCAGCCGGTCGTCAGGCGGAGACCGGGACCCGCCCGCCGCCCCGCCGGCCCCGGCGACCGGGCGTCGGGCCGCCCGACCCCGCGCCGCCCGACCCCGCGCCGGGCAGCTCCGGGTCGGCCGGCTCCGCACCGGATGGGCCCGGGCCGTCGTGACCGTCCTCGGCCGACGGGTCGGCCTCGCCGGCCCGGGTGATGTCGCCGGAGGGCCCGGCGCCGTCGGGCAACGGGGCGAGCTCGACGCCCATGAGGCGCAGCCCCGTCAGCTCGTCGTCGTCGGAGTCGTCGGAGTCCTCGCCGTCGTCGGCGGGGTCGAGCCGGTCGTCACCGTCGGCGGTGAGGCCCGGCCGGTCGCCGAAGGGGACCGGCGCCAGGTCCTCGAAGTCCGGGCGGCCCGTCGCGTACCGCCCGGCGGGCGACGGGTCGAAGCCGCCCGACTCGAAGTCCTCGTCGACGGGGCGGTCGGCGGGCGAGGCGGGGGCCTGGTCCAGCGGGATCCGCTCGGTGGGCTCCCCGTGCACCCGGTTCTCCGCCTCCGCGTCCTCGACCGCGCTGATGGCCATGGTCGGCCGGTTGCGCAGGAACCGCCCCCGCCCTCGGGACAGGTCGTGCCCGACGGTGACGGCCTCCAGCTCGTAGAGGGTCCGGTGGTTGCCGGCCTCGTCGGTCCAGTCCCGGGTGTAGAGGCGGCCGGCGACCACGACCGGGTCGCCGACCATCACCGAGGAGGCGACCCCCTCGGCCAGCTTCCGCCAACAATTCACCCGGACGCGAAGGCTGTTTCCGTCTACCCACCGGCCGCTGTCCCGGTTGAGCCGGCGGGCGGTGGAGGCGACCTTGAAGTTGGCCACCAGGGTGTTGCTCTGGGCGGTGCGCCGCCACTCCGGCGCGGTCAAGACGTTCCCGATGATCGTTATGTGCGTGTCGTACATCGCCCCTCCAGGGAGATCCGGGCTTGCGGTGGTGAGTCGACTCGCCGCCGAGCCTGGCCGCCCCGGCGCTTCCCCGCCATCGCCCGACCCCGAGCTGTGGACAACGAGGGGGCCTGTGGACAACGACCTGATCAAGGGCGCGGCGTGCTATGGCCGCACGGCCGACAACGGGGTGACGGCGCACTGAACGGCAGGTGGGAGGCCGTCGAGCGCCCGGGGGTCAGGCGGTCACCTTCGCCACGAAGGCAGCGACGTTCGCCACGGTCCGCTGGATCTTCTCCTCCACCGACAGCGACTCGGGCAGCCGCCCACCGGCACCCGTGCTCTTCTTGCCCCGCACGTACAGGGAGCAGGCGAGGTCACCGCAGATGTACGTGCCCACGGAGTTGCCCTGCTGCCCGGCCTTGCCCGCCTTCGGAGCGACCATCAGGGCCACGCCGCCGCTGTGGGTGGTCAGGCACATCGAGCACATGCCGCGCCGGGCCTGCCCGGGGGTGGGGGTGGTGCAGCGCAGCGCGAGGCCGGTAAGCCGGCCGTCCAGCTCGATGACGAGGTAGCCCCGGTCGGGGGCCTGCGGATCCCGCCAGCCCAGGTAGTCCAGGTCGTCCCAGGGGCGTTCGGCCAGGTCGCGGGGGACGTGCAGGCGCTTGGTCTGGCCCTTGGTGCAGTTGACGAAGGAGCTGCGGAGCTCTTGCTCGGTCAGGGGCTTCATAGTGGGCACGCTAATTTCCCTAAAGGTATTAGGCAAATGCATAATGAGCTACACCTACGGAAGGGAGGAAGATGGCACGCGCAGGACTGACCCCGGAGCGCCTGACCCGCGCGGGGGCGGAACTCGCCGACGAGGTCGGCTTCGAGCAGGTCACCGTCTCGGCGCTCGCCCGGCGCTTCGACGTCCGGGTCGCCAGCCTCTACTCGCACTTGTTGAACTCCCACGACCTGAAGACCAGGATCGCCCTGCTCGCCCTGGAGGAGCTGGCCGACCGGGCCGCCGACGCCCTGGCCGGGCGGGCCGGCAAGGACGCCCTGACCGCCCTGGCCAACGTCTACCGCGACTACGCCCGGGAGCACCCCGGCCGGTACGCCGCGACCCAGTTCCGGCTCGACGCGCAGACGGCGGCGGCCAGCGCCGGCGGCCGGCACGCCCGGATGACCCGCGCGCTGCTGCGCGGCTACGACCTGACCGAGCCGGACCAGACGCATGCGGTACGGCTGCTCGGCAGCGTCTTCCACGGCTACGTCAGCCTCGAACTGGGGGGCGGGTTCAGCCACAGCGCCCCCGACACCGAGCAGACCTGGTCACGGGTGCTGGACGCACTCGACGCCCTGCTGCGCAACTGGCCCCCGCCCGTACCCGTACCCCCAGGTCCCGGCGTCGCCGCGACCGACGGGGAGCGCCGGCCGTGACGGAGGCGTTTCCGGACGGACCGGGACTGGGTACAGCAGTGATCAAGCGAGCACCACCGACGGCAGGCCGGCTCACGACAGGCGGCACGCCGTCCGATCAGAAGGGCCACGGAAGATGACTTCCTGCCGATTCCGTACCACCGGTTCCGTCCGCATCGACGGCGAGGCCCGCCGATGAGCGCCGTGGCGAACCCCGCGACCGTGGCTGAGTGCCTGCGGGTCGGCGCCGGGTTCTCCCAGGGCGACCGGAACTGGATCGCCGAGCAGTTCGCCACCCTCGACGCCCGGCTGGCCGGCTTCCACGCCGACGCCACCGAGATCGAGGTGTCGGTGAAGGACCGGGAGGCCCGGGGGCAGAAGGTCACCCTGGAGTGCTGGATCGCCGGCCGGCAGAAGATCGTCACCACCTCCTCGGAGGAGGACCTGCACGCCGCGCTCAACGACGTGCGTGACGACCTGCGCCGCAAGCTCAACGACTCCAAGACCAAGCAGGAGCCCCGCAACAACAAGCACCTGCGCGACACCGGCCAGGCCGAGGCGACCCCGGACGAGATCGACCTCGACGGCACCGCCGCCCGCGTCGACACCGAGACCGTCTGACCCGACTTCGCCCGCAGCGGGAGGGTGGGTTACGCCCCACCCTCCCGCTGCGGGCTACCACTCGGTAGCTTCGCGGGCGTACGGTCGCGGGGTGGAACCGGATGTGCTGGGGCCGCCGTACGAGCGGCAGACGATCGACCTGGGCACCGACGACGAGGGGCCGGTGGTCGCGACGCTGGTCCGTCGGCGGGCCGAGCGTCCCACCGGCCGGGCCGTGCTCTACGTGCACGGCTTCGTCGACTACTTCTTCCAGACCCACGTGGCCGACTTCTTCGCCGAGCGCGGCTGGGACTTCTACGCCCTCGACCTGCGCAAGTACGGCCGCAGCCTGCTGGCGCACCAGACCCCGAACTTCTGCCACGACCTCGGTGACTACTTCCCCGAGCTGGACGCCGCCGCGAAGATCATCCGGGACGGCGAGAGCCACGACACCCTGCTCGTCATGGGCCACTCCACCGGCGGCCTGATCACCTCGCTCTGGGCGCACGCCCGCCGCGACGCCGGCATCGTCGACGGGCTCGTCCTCAACAGCCCCTTCTTCGACATCAACGCCCCCTGGTTGGTGCGCAGACCCCTCGCGGCGGCCGTCTGCCGCCTGGCCCGCCGGTCGCCGCGCCGCATCGTCCCCGCCGGCCTCGGCAACGTGTACGGCGAGAGCCTGCACACCCAGCGTCGCGGCGAGTGGACGTACGACCTGGCGTGGAAGCCGCTCGGCGGGTTTCCCGTGCGGGCCGGCTGGCTCAACGCCGTCCGCGCCGGTCAGCGGCAGCTCCGCGCCGGCCTGGACATCCAGGTGCCGGTGCTGCTGGCCTGCTCCACCCGCAGCTTCCGGGGCTCGAAGTGGCACGACTCGGCGGCGCTCGCCGACGCCGTCCTGGACGTCGAGCACATGGTCCGCTGGGCGCCCCGCCTCGGCCGGCACGTCACCCTCGCCCGCTTCGACGGCGGCATGCACGACCTGACCCTCTCCGGCCCGGCCGTACGGGAGAAGGTCTTCGCCGAGGTCGGCCGGTGGGCGGAGGCCTTCCTCGGTGCCGGCCCGACCCCCGCCGGCCCGGCTTCCTCCGCCCCCGTGCCGGCCGCGCGGCGGGTGGACGCGGCCGAGCAGGGCGCGGAGGCGGCCACGCAGAGCTGACCACCGCCGGACGGGAGGGGCCCGCGCACCCCTGACCGGGCGGCGACGGCCCGCCCCCGTCGCACCCGCCGCCGCAGGTGCGGCGGTACCCTCTTGGCGCGACACCCACGACGCGCGCCCGTAGCTCAGCGGATAGAGCAGGGGACTTCTAATCCCAAGGCCGCAGGTTCGAATCCTGCCGGGCGCACAGCACCTCCTCTCAGTCGATCAAGCCGCAGGTGCCCGTCCTTGACGCGCGAGCTGAGCCTGCCGGATAGCAAGTGCGCCTGGCCGCCGCATCGAGCGACAACGTAGTGGGCAGCGGGATCGTCTCGCCCTTAGAGTGCCGGGATGCCGAACGTTCGACTCGAACCCATGACCGAGGACCAGTACACCCGCTACCGGGAGACCGCCGAGGCCGACTACGCGCAGAGCATCTTCACCAGCGGGCTGCTGCCCCTGCGGGAGGCGCAGGAGAAGGCAGCCGCGGACTACCGGCGGTTGCTGCCCGAGGGCCTGCGTACGCGGGGACACCATTTCTGGACCGTCTACGACGACGGCCTCGACGTCGGCCTGCTGTGGCTGCACACCGAGCAGAAGTCGGACGGGCCGCATGCCTTCATCTACGACGTGGAGGTCCGGAAGGAACTACGGCGCAGCGGTTACGGCCGCGCCATCCTGCAGGCGGTGGATCGGTGGTGCCGGGAGGCGGGTGTGCTGACCGTGGGCCTCAACGTGTTCGGCCAGAACACCGGGGCTCGGGCGCTGTACGAGGGGATGGGCTACGAAATCACGGCCGTTCAGATGCGCAAGCGACTGTAGCCGAACGGAGCGCTTCATCCGCCTTCGTCGCACTAACGAGCGCTTCGACCTTTATTTGCCGCAGGGTATCGCGAGAAGAGACGCAAGATGAAAGAGATTCCCATTAACCCCCTATCAGCGGTGGGTAGCAGCAGGTAGTCATTGACCAGCGGCTTAGCCGCTTAACCCCTATTAAGTGCCGCCAAAATCGACAGAAGTCTTTACACCCTCACGCCCTCCTGCCACGATCATGAATCTAAATACTTCGTCGTAGGAGGTTTTTATGCGGTCACGTCTGGTGGGTCTTCTGAGCGCTGGCGCCCTGGTGGCGGCCGGTCTGCTGGTGCCGGCTTCGCCGGCCATGGCCGCGCCGTCGTTCCGGGTGCCGTTCCCGTGCGGCCAGACCTGGTCGGGCACGACCCGGTCCAGCCACAGCCCGCAGTACGCGATCGACTTCAACCGGGCGAACGACGCGGGCGACCCGGTCAAGGCCAGTGCGCCGGGCACGGTCGACGTGGTCACCAACCTCGGCAACACCAGCTACGGCCGGTACGTCCGGATCAACCACGGGGGCGGATACACCACCTACTACGCCCACCTGAGCGCCTTCAAGGTGAAGGTCGGCCAAAAGGTCGGCTACAACACCACCATCGGCAACGTGGGCACCAGCGGCAACTCCACCGGCGCCCACCTGCACTACGAGCAGCGGCGCAACGGTGGCGACATCAAGGTGCAGTTCGCCAGCCCGGCGCTCTACTACGGAACCAAGAGCTACGTCCGCAAGGTCGGCTGCTGACCGATTCCAATTCCGGTCCCCGCCGGTGGGAACACCTTCCCATCGGCGGGGACCGGTCCGGTTGCGTCGAGACCATCGAAGCATGATCGAAGAACGTCTACGATTCGCTGGCCATAATGCAGCATCATGACCGCCACACTGATCATCCGTTATCCACCGGCAGAGAACGCCTCGGTGTTTCAACCACCGTAAGGCCCGTGGGGCGACGAGTACGCCGCCGTAATGCGGATCACCGCCCGCCATGACGGCAGGGGGGCACGTCACTCTGGGCGGCACGCTCCACCAGAGTTCCTGCTCGCCCGACGCGTGGCTCGCCCCGAGTCGTCATCACCGTCGAGGCGGGAGAACAACTGACCTCGCTCGTCGCCGACCTCCCCCGCCGTCAGGCTGCCAGGTAGCGGCGGGCCCGCCGCCGCGATCTCAAGAACGCCACGATCAGCCCGGCCCAGCAGACCACGCCCACCCCCGCGACCGTCTTCTGCACGGCATCCCCGCTGCCGAGGAAGAAAAAGGCCAGCTGAGCGGCCAGCAGCAGCACGCTCACCCAGGGCATCCAGCGGCGGGCGAGGATGCGGGTGGCCTGGTCGCGGGCGAGCGCGTCGACGCGCGGGTCATCGGTCGACCCGTCGCGCAGGGCCCGCTTCACCCGGCGCATCGTCTCCGGGTCGGCTGCGGCCGGCGGCATCCGCCGCAGCAGCCGGCGGCCGACGGTGAGGGCGACGACAGCGCCGAGCAGCGGCGGGACCAGCATGATCAGGAAGGCGAGCCATGGCCGTTTCCCCGCGAGCCAGCCGTCCCCGCCCAGCACTTCGCCGGCCAGCACGGCCAGCACGGCCACGACGGCCACCACCAGGAGCACGCCCGCGATCAGCCAGCCGTCCCGGCGGCGGCCCCCCGCGACGAGCGCCCCGCGCTCCTCATCGGGAGAACTGTTCCCCATGGTCGTCATTGTCGATGTCTACCCGAGCGGCCGCGAGTCCATTCCCGACCCGGCGAGCGCCCGCCCGCACCGTTGCTGGGCGCTCGAGGTGACGATCCCGCCGGCGACCAACCGGCCGGCCCGGTGACTGGCTAGCGGGTGGTCTCGACGGCGGTGGCCGCCTCCGGGTCGGCGAGCCGCTGCGCGAACTGCTCCAGGCCGTCCTTGATCAGCTGCCCGTACGGGTCGTCGCCGAGCGCGCCGATCCCTTCCCGCGCTCGCTCCAGGCACTCGCGGGCCCGGTCGAGATCACCGAGTCTGCGATGACATTCGCCGAGGTTGAGCTGTAACGACGGCGACAGGCCGGCCACCGTCATCGGCACCCCCGCCTGGGCGAGCCGGTCGTCGGTGAGCAGGGCGGCCGCCGCCAGTGCGCGCTCGTCCCAGAGCAGTTCCTGCCGCACGTCGTCCTGCACGTCGGCCATCGCGTGCGCCAGGACGCAGATGTGCAGGGGGTCGCCGCGCTCACCGCCGATCTCGTCCCAGATATGCGCGAACACCTCCCGAGCAGCCCCGCGTTGCCCCTGATGGTGGTGCAACTCCACCGCCTCGCCGATGCGAACGAGCGTGGCATCGGTGATCATCGGCTGCTCCTGCCTGGATCATTTCACGGCGACGGTGAACACCGGGGGCAGTTCCGGGCTCCCCCCGATGGCTTTCCGGCGCGATACGCCTCGACGATGGACACCCGCAGCCTAATCGTCGCGACCATTTGGGAGCCGTTGTGTCGTACCGAAGTCTTGCCGCCGGCCTCGCCGTGATCCTGACCGGGACGCTCGTCGCCACCACGGCGCCGGCGGCATCGGGGGCGGAGCATCGAGGGCCGCCGTTGGCGTGGGGGCCGTGCCCCGACGACATCCCGAAACTTCCGCCGGACCCGCGGGTGACCTGCGCGGCGCTGCGGCTGCCGGTGGACTGGGCCCGGCCGCGCGGTGCCACGTTCGACCTGATGGTGGCCCGTCGTCCGGCCCGCGACCCGGCCCACCGGGTGGGCTCGCTGGTGTTCGGTCCGGGCGGGCCGGGCAACTCCGGCGTGGACCGGGTCCGGTGGGGGGACCGGTTCAGCGACGAACAGCTCGACAGTTTCGACATCGTCAGTTTCGACCCACGGGGGGTCCGGCGCAGTGCCGCGCCGCAGTGTCCCCCGGGCCCCGCCGTGCCGCCGTCCCCGCCGCCGCTGCTGGGCAGCCAGGCCGACTTCGACGCGACGGTCGCCCACAACCGAGCGCTGTGGGCGAGGTGCCGCCCCACCAGCCCGGTCTTCGACCACGCCGACACCCTCAGCGCCGTCCGCGACCTCGACGCGCTGCGGCGGGCGCTCGGCGAGTCGCGGTTGACCTTCCACGGCAGCTCGTACGGCACGTTGCTGGGCCAGCAGTACGCGCAGCGGTACCCGCACCGGGTCCGGGCGATCGTGCTGGAGGGCGTCTTCGACCACAGCCTCGACCTGCCGTCGTTCGTCCGGTCGCAGGCGGCGGCGGTGCAGGACTCGTTCGACGAGTTCGTGGCGTGGTGCGGCCGCTCGACCGACTGCGTGCTGCACGGCACCGACGTGCGGGCGGTCTGGGCCGACGTGCTAGCCCGCGCCGACGCGGGCGAGTACGCGCCGCACACCGCCTTCGACGTCGCCGCGCTCCCGATGGGCATGCTCGCCGGGCCGGACTGGACGGGCCTCGCGGAGGCGATCGACGGCCTGCGCGGCGGTGTCGCGCCGCCGCCGAGGAGCCTGCCGGTCGCCGCCGCCGTCTTCTGCGCGGACTGGCCCGCGCCCGTGCGCGACTACCGGCAGTACGCCGCCCTGGTGCGCCTCGCCCGGGCCGCCGCCCCGGACGTGCGCTACGGTGCCGGGCTGCTCGCCGTGCGGACCTGCCTCGGCTGGCCGACGCCGGTGCGCAACCCCCCGCACGAGCTGCGCGTGACCGGCGACGCCAGGCTGCTGCTGCTCAACGCGCTACACGATCCGCGCACCGGCTACGAGTGGGCCACGAACGTCGCCGCGCAGCTCGGCAGGCGCGGCCGGCTGCTCACGTACGAGGGCTGGGGGCACGGCACCTACCAGCGAACCGCCTGCACCGTCGGCGCGGTCGACAGGTATCTGGTCGACCTGGTCCTCCCTCCGCCCGGCGCCCGCTGCCCCGCCGCCTGACGGCGGGCGGTATCGGCTCGCCGGGCCGTCGTGCCGGCGGCCCCACCGGGTGCCCGACCCCACCGGGCCGGGCACCCGGCCGACGCGCCGCCGCCAGCCGACGCGCCGCCGTCACCAGGCTCACGCCATCACCAGTCGTATGTCGTCACCAGGCCCAGATGGTCGGCTCACCGAGCTGGCCGGAGTAGCTGCCGCCGAGGTTCGGCGTCGCCGCGCTGCGCAGGAGCCGGCCGTCGCGGTCGAAGAGCCGGACCGTGGAGACCTGGCGGGGATCGACGCGCAGCGTGCCCGCACCGGCGTCGAGCCGACCGGTCGCGACCGTCCCGGCCAACGCGTCGAGCAGTTCGACGCGGACCGCCGCTTCCGGCCCGACGACCAGCACCCCGCCCGTCTCCCCCGGCACCCGGACGACGGCCAGATCGGGGCTCCCCGTGGCGGCCCGGTGGTCGGTCGCCACCGCACCCGGTTGCGACGACGTCTCGGCCTCGGTTTCGAGCAACACGGCGCAGCCGCCGGCGGTCGAGCAGGAACGCACCAGCACGGCGGCCGGCGCACCGGCCATCCAACCGGGTAGCCGCCCGCCCCAGACCACCTGGGGCGCCGACCCGACCAGTCCCTGACCCGCCATCAGTTCGCGCAGTTCACGTGCGCCGTCGGCGGCGAGCGCGGCGTCGACCGTGCCGCGCGCGCCGGCGGTGGCGACCGGCGACGCCGCCTCCCTCGGCAGTCTGGTGCCCGGCCCACCAACGGCCGGCCCGACGTAGCGCAGCACGCCCTGGCAGGTGAACCGCCACCGCTCGGTCACCCGGCCCGACCCCTGGGTCACGAACCCGTCGGTGCTCACCGTCCGCCAGCTCCGGGCCACCGAGCCGTCCGGCTGGATCCGGCCGTCGGCGGAGACCATGACGAGACACCCGGCCGGCGCGAGCCCCACCCTGAGGTCGGTGCCGTGCCGGCCCCCCTCCGGCAAGGACCGACCGTAGAAGACGTACGGCGCCAGGGGCTGCGGCTCGTCCGGGGTGCCGGTCTGGCTCAGCAGTTCCGGCACGGACGCCCCGGGCTGCGCGGATCCCGAGCGGAGCAGCGCGTGCGAGTCGTCCAGGAAGGCCACCACCACGATCCGGGCGTTCGGCGCGTCGTGGGCGAGCAGCACCCGCACCTCGTGCAGCGCCGGGTCGACCAGCAGCTCCGCGCGGGCCGCCCGGTACCGCCGCTGGAGGTCCGCGATCAGCGCCTCGTCGCCGGCCAGGTTGCCCCGCGTCGGCGAGTCCAGCAGCTGCCGCACCATCGGCTCCTCGACCCGGCTCGCGGGCTGGTAGGTGCCGGCGGCCGGCGGCGGCGACGCCACGCCGCTGGTCGTCAGCCGGCCGGCCGCCCCGAGCACCGGCAGCGCCATCGCCACCACCGCCAGGCCGGCCACGCAGGCCACCGCCGTGCGCCGCCGCCGGCGGCGTCGGACGCGGACCAGCAACCGCTGGTACGGGTCGGGGCCCGGCACCACCGGCTCCGCGAGCCGGGTCAGTGCCTGCCTGATCTCATCGGCCATCGCTGACCCCTCTCCCACTCGTCCTGACCGGCCGTCCGTGCACGCCCACCGGCTCCTCCTCCTCGAGCGACGACTCCCCCGCCCGCGACGCCCCCTCTGCCAGGGCCGGCAGCGCCGCGCGCAGTCGGGCGATCCCCCGCGACGCCTGGCTCTTCACCGTGCCGACCGAGCAACCGAGGGTCTGCGCGATCTGCGCCTCGGGAAGGTCCTCCCAGTACCGCAGCACCAGCACCGCCCGCATCCGGGGCGGCAGACCGCGCAGCGCGGTGAGCAGCTCGTCGCGTACGACGACGTCGTGCGCCGGGTCCGGGCTGCGCCCCTGCTCGGTGTGCGACCGCCAGGCGTCGGTCAGCCCGGTCAGGAACTCCCGGGACCCGAAGCGGTGCCACCCGCTGACCCGCTCGTTGGCCATGATCCGGCGGACGTACGCCATCGGGTCGTTGATCTGCCCCCACCGGCGCATCGCTCGCATCAGCGCGCTCTGCACCAGGTCCTCGGCCGCGTGCCGCGAACCGCTCAGCAGGTACGCGGTCCGGAGCAGATCCGCGTACCGGATCTCGACGAACGCGCGGAAGCCGTCATCGGCACGCTCCAGTCCTGCCTGGTCGTCATCCACGAGAGGTAGACCCGCCGCCGGCGGAAAAGGTTGAGAAGTTTGTCGGCGCGCGGCCGCTGACCGACGAGGACGCGCCCCTAGCCGAGCCGGAGGCCGTACGCCACGGGGAAGTTGTACCAGCTCAGCGCGAACGACGAGCCGATCTCCGGCACCACCGCGAAGACGGCCCAGCTGCTCACCTGCTGGCCCGGCTCGAGGGCGAAGGACTCGCCAGCCCGCGCCGCGCACCAGGTGCGCTCGGGGCGGACGATCTGGCCGTCGGCGAGGGTGATGTGCAGGGAGGCCAGGTCCATGTCGAGGGTGGGGCATTTGAGCCACCACGGTGACGCCGAAGCGTTGCGGTAGACGGTGTTCAACCGCATCCTGTCGCCGGTGACCTCGGCGGTGAGCAGCTTGACGCTCGTCGAGGCCTGAGCGTGGATGACCCGGTCGAGCCGGTAGGTCCCCCCCGCAGGCCGCCTCGTCTCCTCCGGCGACGCCGGCGCGGTGGAGACGACGCGGTCGGAGCCGGTCGAGGTGCGGGCAGGGCTCGGGGTGGGCGCGAGCGTGGGGGCCATCGTGGGAGCCGGGGCGGGCGCGCGGGTGGGGCCGGCGGTGGCGGTGGGCGTGAAGCCGACCGGATCGGCCTCGTTGAGGCTGGCCAGGAACCCGCCGCCGAGCGCACCGACGACGGCGAGCCCGGCCAGCGCCACGATGGCGACCAGTACGCCGATGATCCTGTTGTGCACGACTGTCTCCTGCCTCGTGGGGCGGCCCCGGCGTGGAAGGTAGCACCACGAACACAGTGGACGGTTTTTTCCGCTCCCCACCGTCCGGGCCCCGGTGGCGGAGGTCCGGGTCACTGCGGAGGTCCGTGCACCGAGGACGCCGGTGGCGGGGTGGCCCCGTTCCCCCGCCACCGGGGCGTACCGGGCGCAGCTACGCCTGGGCCGTCGGGCGGACGACGATCTCGTTCACGTCGACGTCGGCCGGCTGCTCGACGGCGAACGCGATCGCGCGGGCGATGGCCTGCGGCGGGATGGCGATCTGGTCGCGGATGGCGGTCAGCTGCTCGCGGATGACCGTGTTGCTGGACTGCCCGGCGAACGGGGTGGCGACGAACCCGGGCGAGATGGTGGTGACCCGCACCGTGTCGCCGGCCTCCTGGCGCAGCCCTTCGCAGATTGCCCGGGCGGCGACCTTGCTGCCGGCGTAGACCGCCATGTTGGGCACCACCAGGTAGGCCGCGACCGAGGCGATGGTGACGAAGTGCCCGCCGCCCTGAGCGCGGAACACCGGTAGCGCGGCCGCGATGCCGTGCAGCAGGCCCTTGACGTTCACGTCGATCATCTCGTTCCACTCGTCGACCCGCAGCTCGTCGAGTGGGCCGACCGGCCCGTACCCGGCGTTGTTGACCAGCACGTCGAGCCGACCGAAGCGCTCGACGGCCAGTCCCACCAGCCGTTGCAGGTCGTCCGGGCGGGTGACGTCGGTCGGCGCGTACCCGGCCGCGCCGCCGGCCCGCTCGATCCGCGCGGCCAGCTCCGCGAGCCGATCCGACCGGCGTGCGCCGAGCACGACCCGCGCGCCCTGCTCGGCGAGCAGCAGCGCGGTCGCCTCGCCGATGCCGCTGCTGGCGCCGGTGATGGCCACTACCTTGTCGCTGATTCCTGTCATGGGAGCCAGCCTCACCCACAGTTAAGCTGGTATCCAGAATCGCCTCATCCTGGAACTGGAGCTGCCAGCCATGCCGGATCAACGCCGTGAGTTGGCCGCGTTCCTGCGCAGCCGACGAGAACGGATGGCACCCGCCGAGGCCGGCCTTCCCGCGACCGGCCGACGCCGCACCCCCGGGCTGCGCCGCGAGGAGCTGGCGGTGCTCGCGGGGGTCAGCGCCACGTGGTACACGTACCTCGAACAGGGCCGCGACATCCGGGCCTCCGACCAGGTGCTCTCCGCGATCGCCGCCGCGTTGCGCCTCGACGGGTACGAACGCGACCACCTGTTCCGGCTCGCCGGTCACCCGGTGACCGACGATGCCTCCGGCCCGGAGCCCCTCGCTCCCGAGGCGGCCGCCGTGCCGCTGCTGCTCCAGCCCCACCCGGCGTACCTGATCGGCGCGGCGTACGACGTGCTCAGTCACAACCAGGCGGCGGTGGAGCTCTTCCCCGCCCTCTTCGGCGGACACCGCCCGCCGAACTTCGTCCGCTGGACCTTCACCGAGCCGCTGGCCCGCGAGGTCCTGGTCGACTGGACGGTGGAGGCCCGGGGGCTGCTCGCCCGGCTGCGCGCGCTGGCCGGCCGGCACCCCACCGACCCACGGTTCGCCCGCCTGATCGAGGAGCTGCACGAGGCCAGCGCCGAGGTCCGCGCCTGGTGGCCGCAGTACGAGGTGCAGCCGCGACACAGCGGCCGTAAGCGCCTCCGCCACCCGCAGCACGGCGTGACGGATTACGCGTACACCGCATTCCACCTGGCGGAATGCCCGGAGCAGACCCTGGTCGTCTACTCCGCCTCGCCCTGATCACCCTTGGAGGGCCCGGCGGGCGGGTGGCAATACAGTGGCGCGGTGACGACACCGCCGGCACCCGATCCCGTCGAGGCGATGGAACGGTTCCTCGCCCGCATCGCCCCGTACGACGATCCCGCCGCCGAGCCGGTCGCCACGGTCGACCTGCGGGTGGGGCGGCTGCGCGGCACCTTTCCGCTGACCGAGCGGGCGGCCCGCGCCCTCACCGAGGCGCTGAACCGCTGGGCCGACCCGGACGACGCCGGCCGCTGCGGCGACTGCGGCGGCCCGCTGGGCCAGGACCTGGTGTGTCGCGCCTGCGGCCGGCTGGACGGCATCTTCGGCGCGACCGTGGCCCGGCACGCCCAGCGGGTCGCCGAACGCGGGGACTGACCACCGGCCGGGGCCGGAGCGGTCAGGCGGTCGGAGTACGCCGCACCGGCCGGTCCAGCTCGGCCGCCGCCTCCGGTGTCGGCGCGGTGCCGCCGAGGTGCGCCGGCAACCACCAGCCGTCGTCGGGGCCGGCGGGCTTGTCCGGGTACTCCCGCTGCGCCCGGTCGACCAGGGCGGTCAGCCGGGTCTTCAGCTCGGCGGTCATCGTGGTCGGGTCCGGGTAGTCGGCCGGGTCCATCGGCTCGCCCACCAGGATGGTGATCGGGGTGTGCCGGCGGGTGAGATTCTTCGGGTGGCCCTTCATCCAGAGCCGCTGGGTGCCCCAGAGCGCGACCGGCAGCAGCGGCACATTGGCGTCCTGCGACATCCGGGCCGCGCCGTTCTTGAGGTCCTTCACCACCAGGGAGCGGCTCACCGTGGCCTCGGGGAAGACGCCGACGACCTCACCGCGGCGCAGTGCCTCCACCGCCGCGTTGTAGGAGGCGGCACCGGCCCGCCGGTTGACCGGGATGTGCTTCATGCCGCGCATCAGCGGGCCGGAGATCTTGTGCGCGAACACCTCGTGCTTGGCCATGAACCGGACCAGGCGGCGGGACTCGTGCGCCCCGAAGCCGCAGAAGATGAAGTCCAGGTAGCTCACGTGGTTGCTGGCCATGACGGCCCCGCCGGTGCGGGGCACGTGGTGCTTGCCCTCCACCCTCAGGCGCAGGTCGAGGACCCGGAACATCGTCTTGGCGGCGGTGATCACGGGCGGGTACACGAGTTCCGGCATCCGGCGATTTTACCCTGCTCACGGCGAGGTCGCGCGCGGCCGCACCCCGGTGGGGAGCCCGGGGCCGCCGGGGCCGCGCCGGGGCGGCGGTCAGCGGGCGAGCTTGTTCAGCTCCAGGCGGCCCCGGGCGAACGCGTCGACCCGGCCCCAGCGCCCCGGGATGTCCAGCACCTCGATTCGACCCATGCCGACCGGCAGGCGCGGGTCGACCGAGAGGTGCCCCTCGTGCGGCTCGATGCCGAGCATGGTGCGCAGCAGCAGCATCGGGGTGCCGGTGGACCATGCCTGCGGGCTGCACGCCGTCGGGTACTCCACCGGGAACTTGGTCAGCTCCCGGGCGTACCCGCCGAACGCCTCGGGCAGCCGGCCGTCGAAGAAGCTGGCGGCGGCGAGGATCCCGTCGGCGATCGTGGCGGCCTCCTCCGCGAAGCCGTACCGGCGCAGCCCCCAGGCGATGAAGGAGTTGTCGAAGGGCCAGACGGTGCCGTTGTGGTAGCCGATCGGGTTGTACCGGACCTCCCCCTCGGCCAGGGTCCGCACCCCCCAGCCGGAGAAGAGTCGCGGCCCCACCAGGTGCGCGGCGATCCGCTCGGCCCGGTCGTCGTCGACGATGCCGCTCCACAGCAGGTGGCCGATGTTCGAGCTGAGCACGTCGGCCTGCCGGCCGTCCGGGTCCAGCGCGAGGGCGTAGAACCCGCCGTCGGCGACCCACCAGTCCCGGTTGAACCGCTCCTTGAGCTGCGCGGCCTCCCGCTCCAGCCGATCGGCGTACGCGGGGTCGTCCCAGAACTCCCGGGCCAGCCGGGCGGCCCGGACCTTCGCGTCGTACGCGTACCCCTGCACCTCGCAGGTGGCCCGGGGGAAGCCGGGCAGCCGCCCGTCGCGGTACGAGATCGAGTCCCAGGAGTCCTTCCAGCACTGGTTCTCCAGGCCGGTGTCGGTGTTGCGCCGCTCGTACCAGATGTAGCCGTTGCCGCCCAGGTCGGCGTACGCGTCGATCCAGTGCAGCGCGGCCCGGCACTCCCGTTCCAGCTCCCGCACCAGCGCCGCGTCGCCGCTCCACCGCTCGTACTCGTCGAGCAGCACCAGGAACAGCGGGGTGGCGTCGACCGAACCGTAGTACGGCGAGTGCGGCTGCTCCTCGAACGCGGCCGTCTCCCCGTAGCGCATCTCGTGCATGATCCGGCCGGGGTCCTCGTCGCGGAAGTCGTCGAACCGGGTGCCCTGCAACGAGGCCAGCAGCCGCAGCGTGCCCTTGGACAGCTCCGGGGCGAACGGCATCGCCTGTAGGCAGGTGAGGATGCTGTCGCGGCCGAACATGGTCATGAACCAGGGCAGCCCGGCCGCGGGGAGCGCCTGACCGCCGAGGGAGAGCGGCGAGAAGCGCAGCGCCGCCAGGTCGATCAGGCTGCGCTGGTACGTCCGGGACAGGTGCTGGCACTCGCAGTTGACCTTGGGAGCGTCGTCGATCCACTGCTGCAGGTCGTGCTCCAGGGTGAGCCGCTCGGTGCCGCCCGGCCGCGCGCCGATGCGCAGGTCCCGCCCGGCGGCGCTGAACGCCGACGTCTCCACGTCGATCTCGGTGCGCCACTGCTCGTTCGGCTCCAGGTGGACGCTGAAGGCGAACCCGTTGCGGTCGTACCGGGCGGGCTGCGACGAGGTGATCATCGTTTCCCGCTGGAAGTTACCCCGCCGGTAGCCCAGCCGGAGCCGGTCGGCCTCCGCCTCCGCGTACAACTCGCCCTTCTTGTTGACGATCTCGTCCTTGACCTGGAACAGGTCGGCGAAGTCCGCGCCGGCCTCCATCCGGATCTCCAGGTCCACGGGCTTCTCGTCGTGGTTGAGGATCGTCACCTGCTCGTGGAAGCTGCCGCCGACCACCCGCTCGCGGATGATCGACAACTTCGCGTCGATGTAGTGCGTCGCCACCCCGGGCACCAGGAAGAACCGCACCTCGTAGTACTGCAGGTCGTCGTAGGACAGGGCGTTGAGCCGCTCGCCGTTGACCGTCAGCACCCACCGCGACAAAAACCGCGTGTCCAGGGAGAACATGCCGGTCGGCTCGCTCGTCGTGGCCTCGATGTCGCCGGTGTCCGCGGAGACGACGAAGGTGCTGCCGTCGAGGATCCGGACCGTGTCGCCCTGTCCCATCAGCGCGCCTCCCGCTCGAAGATCCGGCGCGGCCCCTGACTGGTGGGCGGGCCGGGAAAGAGCCGCTCGACCGGCACCACCAGCCGGACGTCCCCGCTGGCCGTCATGTCCCCCCGCAGGAAGGCCGCCAGCCCATGCTCCCGGCCGGTGGCGAGTTCCTCGAAGAGCGCGGGGCTGGTCATGATGACGGTGTCGGCCTCGCGGTCGGCCTGGCTGACCGCCAGCCGCCCCTCGTCGATGGTCAGCAGCCAGTGGGTGGTCTGTGCCCCCTCGCGCAGGTCGAAGCGCACGGTCCCGGAGATCTTGGCCAACCGGGGTTCGTAGCCCCGCCGGTCCAGTTCCTCGAAGAAGCTGGTGGTCGCGTCCAACATCGGGCCCCTCCCGTCGGTCCGTCCCTCGACGTGCGGAGCATCCCCGCCCCGGGCGCGGTGAACCTCATCCGGATCGGGTGAGTCACCCCCCCCCGGCGCTCCGACGCCGCGACGCCGGCCCCGCCGTGGCGGGGCCGGCGTCGACGCCGCGCGTGCGGGCGGTCAGTTGTTGGGGTCGTCGGTGCTGATGTCGGCCAGCACCGACTGCGGTTCCCGTTCGACCGCGAGGTCACCCATGGAGATCAGGCCGATCAGGCGGCCCTCCTCGGTCACCGGCAACCGGCGTACGGCGTACGTGCGCATCAGGTCGGCGGCGGCCACCACGTCGTCGTGCTGGCTCACGGTGATCACGTCCCGGCTGGTGATCTCCTTCAGCCGGGTGGTCGCCGGGATGCGCTCGTCGGCGACGCCCCGGACCGTGATGTCCCGGTCCGTGACGATGCCGACCACATCGTCCCCGCTGGTGACCACCACATCGCCGATCGCGCTGTCGCGCATCTGCCGGGCCGCGGTGGCGATCGTGTCGTCCGCGTCCATCGTCACCAACCGGGTCGTCATGAACTCTCCGACCGTAGTCATCGGTGCTCCCCTCTCGGTGTCGGCACCGTCGTCTACCCGCCCACCCCGAGCGGTAACGCGCCCCGCCGCTCACCGGGGGCGGCGTCGCCTCACCCGCCGGGACAGGTCGTCGACGCCGTTGCTGGAGAAGCCGTAGAAGATCGGCAGGAGCAGGAAGACCACCAGCGCCACCGGCACCGAGACCAGCCAGCCGGCCAGGCCCGCGAGGGCGTACGACACGATGCCCAGGACGGCCCGCCGTCGTTCGACGGCGAAGAACCGGGCCGGGGTGTGCGGTTGCAGCAGCTCCCGATGCCGGCTGAGGTGGTGGTAGAGGCCGAGCCAGGCCACCGAGAGCACGACCCCGACCAGCGCGTACAGGGTCACCGCGACCCGCTCGTCGGCCCGGCTGCCGTGCTGGACCGCCTCGGAGACCACCGCGGTGACGAACGGCAGCAGCGCGACGGCGAAGAGCACCCCGAGGTTGACCCAGTGCAGCCCCTGGTCGGTGCAGCGGATCCGGTGGAACGTCCCCCGGTGGTTGAGCCAGTTGACCGCCACGTAGAGGTAGGAGGTGACGTACGCCAGGTAGACCGGCCACTGGTCGAGCAGGCCCGCCCAGAGCCCGCCCGGCCCCGTCGCGGGGACCCGCAGGTCGAGTACGAGCAGCGTGATGATGATGGCGAAGACCGCGTCGCTGAAGGCGACCGCGCGCACCGGGTCCGAGCGCAGCACGGCGCTCTCGCCCTCCTCGGCCGCGCCGCGCGGCCCGCTCTCCTGCGCCGCGTCGCCCTCCCCGGCCGCGTCGCGCGGCCCGTCGCCCGCCATCGGCTGCCCCGCCCGCCGTCAGCCGCGCGGCGGCACGCCGTAGAGCCGCTCGACGTGCAGGCGCAGCACGAGTCGACGCTCCGCGACCATGCTGCGGCGGAAGTCGTCCCAGTCGGGGTGCTCACCGCCCACGGCGCGGTAGAGCCCGACCAGTTCGGCCACCGTCGGGTCGTCGGGGCGCTCGGCCACCGGGGTCAGCTCGGCGCGGGCCTCGGCCACCGCGTACGCCCAGCCGTCGGCGCTGCCGACGTGGAAGCTGGCCCGGGGGTCCCGGCGCAGGTTGGCGGTCTTCGCCCGGCCGTCGGTCACCGACACCCGGATCAGCCCGGCCGCCCGGTCGAAGGAGTACACGACGTTCGACAGCTGGGGCCGACCGTCGCGCCGGATCGTCGCCAGCACGCCCAGCTTCCCGCCCGCGACCAGCTCGGTCAGGGCGTGCCGGGTCTCGTCGTCCGCCTGGGTCCTGTCATCCACCATGTCGGCCTCCGCGTCGGGGGTTCGTCGGGCACCGTCCATCCAACCCGACGCGCGCCCCGCCGGCCGGGCGACCCGAGGATCCCCGGCCGGCGGTGACGGCTCAACACGCCGCCCGGCGGCGGTGGCTCGGCAAAGCCGGCGCGGCGGTGGCGGCTCAGCACCGCCCGGCGGCGGAACCGGTCAACGCCGGTCAGCGCCGCTCGGCGGCGACCAGCTCGGCGAGCTGCACGGCGTTCAGCGCGGCGCCCTTGCGCAGGTTGTCGTTGGAGCAGAACAGGGCCAGGCCGTGCTCCGCCGTCTCGTCGGCGCGGATCCGACCCACGTACGTCGGGTCCGCGCCGGCGGCCAGCAGCGGGGTCGGCACGTCGGCCAGGGCCACCCCGGGTGCGCCGTCGAGCAGCTCGCGGGCCCGCTGCGGGGTGATCGGCCGGGCGAAGCGGGCGTTGATCTGCAGCGAGTGGCCGGTGAAGACCGGCACCCGCACGCAGGTGCCGGAGACCGGCAGCCCGGGGATCTCCAGGATCTTGCGGGTCTCGTTGCGCAGCTTCTGCTCCTCGTCGGTCTCGGCGGAGCCGTCGTCGACGACCGAGCCGGCGAGCGGGAGCACGTTGAACGCGATGGGCTGGGCGAAGACCCGGGGTGCGGGGAACTCCACGGCAGCGCCGTCGAAGGCCAGCCCGGCGGCCTGCTCGACGACCTTGCGGACCTGCTCGTCGAGCTCGGCGACGCCGGCCAGGCCGGCACCGGAGACCGCCTGGTACGTCGAGACGACCAGGGCGACCAGCCCCGCCTCGGCGTGCAGCGGGCGCAGCACCGGCATGGCGGCCATGGTGGTGCAGTTCGGGTTGGCGATGATGCCCTTCGGGCGCTGCCGGGCGGCGTGCGGGTTGACCTCGGCGACCACCAGCGGCACGTCCGGATCCATCCGGAACGCCGACGAGTTGTCGATCACGACCGCGCCGGTCGCGGCCACCCGGGGGGCCAGCTCCCGCGCGGTGCCCTTGCCGGCGGAGAAGAGCACGATGTCCAGCCCGGTGTAGTCGGCGGTGGCCGCGTCCTCGACGGTCACCTCGCCGCCACGCCACGCCACGGTGCGCCCCGCCGAGCGGGCGGAGGCGAAGAACCGCACCTGCTCCGCCGGGAACTCCCGCTCCGCCAGCACCTGCCGCATCACGCCACCGACCTGGCCGGTGGCCCCCACAATGCCGATCCTCATGCCCGCGAGGCTACCCAGGTCGGCTGCGGGTCGGGGAACGCTTTCCCACCGCGCGGACCGCCGGCGGCGACCTCCCGGGCCCACCCCGGTTGGCCCCGCAACCGCAACGACGCCACCGCGATCCGGTGCCGGCCCGCAAGATCCGAGGCTTTCCCCGCTCCCGGCCAGAACATCCTTCGCCCGCCGGCCGCCGGGCCGCGCGGCCCGGACGCGACGCGAATCACACCCGGCGCGGCCCGGATCGCCCCGCGCCGGTCGGGGGTGCGCTCAGGCTCCGGCGTCGACGATCTCGCCGAGGTCGGTGGCCGCGAGCTCCGCGCGGATCAGCGCGGCGTCGCCCTCGACCACCAGGGTCAGCGACTCCGGGCGCAGGTGGGTCGCGGCGGCGGCCGAGACCTCGTCGACGTCGGCGGTCAGCAGCGCCTCGCGCAGCCGGGCGTGGTAGTCGTCCGGCAGGTCGTGCACGACCAGGGTGGTCAGCGCCGACGCGATCGCCCGGGGGCTCTGCAGCTCCACCGAGAGCTGACCGGCCCGCCAGGCGCGGGCCACCGCCAGCTCGTCGGCGGTCACCCCCTCCACCCGGGTACGGGTGATCTCCCCCACCGTCGCCACCAGGGCCGGCGCGGTCACCGCCGTCTGCACCCCGGAGCTGACCACGAACCGGCCGAACCGGCGGGAGGCGGCGAACTCGCCCCGGATCCCGTACGTGTAGCCGAGCACCTCCCGGATCAGGTGGTTGAGCCCGGAGGTGAACGCCCCACCGAGCACGGTGCCGGCCAGCGTCATCGGCACGTGGTCGGGGTGCGCCCGGTGCACCGACGGGTGGCCCAGCCGCAGCGTGGACTGCACCGACCCGGGCCGGTCGACGAGGATGATCCGCCGCTCGGCGCGGGTCGGCACCTCGATCGGGCCGCCCCGGCCGGCGGGGCCGCCACCGCTGCCGGCGAACGCCGCCGCCCCGAGCGCCGCCAGGTCGATCCGCTCCAGGTCACCCGCGACGATCAGGGTGCCGGGGCGCAGGAACCACTCGGAGTGGAAGACCGTGACGTCCTCGATGTCCAGGTGCGCCACCGACTCCGGGTCCCCGTACATGGGCCGGCCCCAGCGGTTCTCCGCACCGAACAGGTCGGCCCGCAGCGCGGCGTCGGCCCGGGGGCCCGGGTTGGCCCAGTCCATCCGCAGCGCGGTCGCCTCGTCGTCGCGGACCCGGCGCACGTCGTCCGGGTCCAGCCGGGGCGTGCGGACGGCCTCGGCGAGCAGCTCCACGGCGGCGGTCAGCCGGTCCACCGGCACCTGCACGCTGACCTGGAACGAGTCCCAGTCCAGCCCGGTCACCAGCTCGGTGCCGAGCCCCTCCACGGCGAGCGCGTACGCGGTCGCGTCACGCTGGGTGGTGCCCTCCTCCAGGGCCTTGGCCAGCACCGCGCCGAGCCCCTCCCGGCCGGCCGGCTCCCGGCCCGCGCCGGCGTCGAGCAGCAGCAGCGCCACGGCCAGGTTCTGCCCCGGCAGGTGCGCGGCGACGACCTGGCCGCCGGCCACCTCGCGGCGCACCACCTGGGGGAACCGGTACGGCCGGGCCAGCCCCGGCCCGGGACGGTCGGCGATCAGGCTCATGCGGTCTCCTCGGGCAGGTAGGTCAGGGTCACCCGGTCGGCGGCGCCCAGCACCTCGGCGGCCAGCGCGGCGATCTGGTCGGCGGTCACCGAGAGCCACGAGGGCAGCCGGTCGGCGGCCCGCCTCGGGTCGCCGAACTGGGTGGCGTACCGGCCGAGGGTGTCGGCGCGGCCGTCGACGGTGGAGAGCTGCCGCCACCACCCGGTGCTGAGCAACGCCTTGGCCCGGTCCAGCTCGGCGGCGGTCACCGGCACGGTGGCCAGCTCGTCGACCACCTCGGCGACCCCGGCGGCGAGCCGTTGCCCGCTCACCCCCGGACGGGCGGTGGCGGTGACGACCAGCGGGGCGGGGGCGTGCGCGAGGTCCACCCCGTAGCCGGCGACCGAGTCCGGCTGGGCGATCCGTTCGCCGTCGGCGAGGCGCTGGTAGAGCCGGCTGCCGCGCCCGCTGCCCAGCACGGTGGCCAGGACGGTGAGCACGTCGTACTCCGGGCTGCCGAACGGGTGGGTGCGGTGGGCGACGAAGACGCGGGGCGCGGGCACGGCGGCGACGACCGTCTCGGTCACCGGCACACCGGTGGCGGCCACCTGCCGGCCGTCCGGCGCGGCCGGGAACGACCCCCGGGCCGGGATCGCCCCGAAGTACTTGTCGGCCAGCGCGAAGACCTCGGCGGCGGTCGTGTCGCCGACCACGGTCAGCACCGCGTTGTCCGGCGCGTAGTACGTGCGGTGGAAGCCCTGGAAGGTGGCCAGATCGGCGGCGTCCAGGTCGGCCATCGACCCGATCGTCGCGTGGTGGTAGGGGTGGCCGGGCGGGTAGAGCAGCGGCAGCAGCCGCAGCCAGGCGTCGCCGTACGGGACGTTGTCGTAGCGCTGGCGGCGCTCGTTCTTGACCACCTCCCGCTGGTTGTCCAGGGTCTCCTGGGTCAGCGCCGGGACCAGCCCGCCCATCCGGTCGGCCTCCAGCCAGAGCGCCAGCTCCAGGTGCTCGGCCGGGACGGTCTCGAAGTAGTTGGTCCGGTCCGGGTTGGTGGTGGCGTTCAGCGAGCCGCCGGCACCCTGGACGAGCTTCATGTGCTCGGTCTTCGCCACGTTCACCGAGCCCTCGAACATCAGGTGCTCGAAGAGGTGGGCGAAGCCGGTCTGCCCCTGCGGCTCGTGCCGGGAGCCGACGTCGTACCAGAGGTTCACCGCGACCGCCGGTGCGCCGCGGTCCTCGCTGACCACCACGCGCAGGCCGTTGTCGAGTCGGGTCGTTTCGATCGGCCAGGGGTAACCGCTGTCGGGCATGCTCCGACGCTATCCGATCACGGACCGGCCCCGGTGCCCCCGCTCCGAGGCGACCGGCGCCGCGTGTCCCGCCGGACCGCCGGGACGGCCGCCTTCTGGGCACGCGGCGCGGACGGGGGCGTCGGGCGGGGCATCGTCGGGCGCGGGCGGGGTACCGCAGGAGGCATGTCCGTCCGTCGTCGCCGCGCCGCCGCAGGCACCCGTCCCGCCACCGCCGCCGAGAGCCCCCACCCCGCCGCCGGGAGCGCCCGCCTCGGCCCCGTCGGCGCCACCGCGCTGGCGCTCGTCGCCGCCGGCGCGGTCGCGGTCGCCACGGGGGTCGGGCCCGCGCTGGTCGAGCGCGCGTCCGCCGCCCTGGCCCGGCGGCGGCGGGGCGGGCGGCTGCTGCACCCCGCCGGCCGCACCTTCGCCGGCGAGGTGACGATCTGGGGTACGCCGGGCCCGCCGACCGGGGTGGCCCTGCTGGACTCCCCGGGTCGGTACCCGGCGACGGTCCGGCTCTCCAAGGGGGTGCCGACGCCGGGAAGCTGGCCCGACGTGCTCGGCTTGGCGGTGCGCCTGCACCGGGGCGGGGAACCCCCCGTCGACCTGCTGGTCAGCTCCAGCGCGGCGGCGCCGGTGCTGCGCCACCTGCCGCTGCCCCGGCGACGCTTCGCGGGGACGTACAGCTCGATCATGCCGTACCGGCGGGGTCGTCGGCGCTGGTGGTTCGCGGCGCTGGCCGCCCCCGACTCGACCGACCTGGGTCGCAGCCTGGCCGAGGCGGCCACGGCGACGCGGGCGGCGGACGCGCCCCGGCTGGTGCTGGCGGTCGCGTCGGCGTTCGGGCCGTGGCGGCCGTTCGGGCAGGTGACCCTCGAAGGCCGGCGCGACGCCCGGGAGGACGCCGCGCTGGCCTTCGACCCGATCGGCAACCTGCCGGCGGAGCTGCGGGCGGTGGGGGTGCTGGCCCGGCTGCGGGACACCAGCTACCGGGGGTCCCGCCGGGCGCGCGGCGCGTCCCCCACGCCCTGAGCGCCGCTGGCGCGGGTGCTCAGTCCGTCGGCTCGACGTTGGTGGCCGTCTCGTCGGAGGTGCGCTGTTCGAGGACGGTGTCGGGGGCGGCCGGCCGGCCGTCCTCCCTGATGTCGGACTCGGCGAGGATGGCCTCGGCCTGGGCCTGGGGGTCGTCGCTGCCGGCCGCCGCCTCCTCCGGCAGCAGGTGGGCGCGGGACTCGATCCGGTCTGCGTCGCTCTGTGCGTGGCTCATGCCGACCTCTGTACCCCGCTCGCGGCTCGACGGAACGGGCCACGCACCTCGTAGGTGATCCCGCCCGGGGAGCCGGCGCGCAGCAGCGTGCGGCGGTCCATTCGAGCCTCCGGAACTCGTGGCGGGCCAGCCCACTCCATCCATTGACGCAAGTAAACGCTGGATGGGCCGCGTCGACGACCGGGTACGCCTTTCGCGCCGCGCGTCGGGTAAGGTTTCGGGCGTGACGCGGTCGTATCGATGGTTTAGGCAGCCGGCTGGAGGAGCCGGTGACTTCACCATGAACTGACGTCACCGTTCTTCGAGCCGGCCGGGCAGGGACCTTCGTTCCTGCCCTTCTGCGTACGAGCAGCCGGCTCGACCTCGGGCGCCGGCCCCGGGGGCGCGGTCGGCGGAAGGAACCCCACCGTGACCACCCCGGACAGCCATCGCGTCATCGACCAGCGCATCGA
Source organism: Micromonospora sp. DT233 (assembly GCF_049841815.1). Classification (NCBI taxonomy): domain Bacteria; kingdom Bacillati; phylum Actinomycetota; class Actinomycetes; order Micromonosporales; family Micromonosporaceae; genus Micromonospora; species Micromonospora sp. DT233. Next base: position 132,236 of record NZ_JBNCLB010000008.1, read on the forward strand.
CCACGTCGTGCCGCTGACCACCCCGGCCCTGCTGCACCACCACCTGCCCCTGGACGCCACCCTCACCGAGGCCGTCCTCGACGGCCGGCGCGCGGTCAGCCGGGTGCTCGACGGCGCCGACGACCGGCTGCTGGTGGTGGTCGGCCCGTGCTCGGTGCACGACCCGGCCGCCGCCCTGGACTACGCGGCCCGGCTGCGCGTCGCCGCCGACCGCCTCGCCGACGACCTGCTGATCGTGATGCGGGTGTACTTCGAGAAGCCGCGCTCCACGGTCGGCTGGAAGGGCCTGATCAACGATCCGGGGCTGGACGGCTCCGGCGACGTGAACACCGGTCTGCGCACGGCGCGGGCGCTGCTGCTGGACGTGCTGCGCCTGGGCCTGCCGGTGGGCTGCGAGTTCCTCGACCCGATCACCCCGCAGTACATCGCCGACACGGTGGCCTGGGGCGCGATCGGCGCGCGTACGGTGGAGAGCCAGGTGCACCGGCAGCTCGCCTCCGGCCTCTCCATGCCGATCGGCATGAAGAACCGCCCCGACGGCAGCATCGACACCGCGGTGGACGCGATCCGGGCGGCCGGCGTCCCGCACGTCTTCCCCGGTATCGACTTCTCCGGCACCCCGGCGATCATGCACACCCGGGGCAACACCGACGGCCACCTGGTGCTGCGCGGCGGCAACGACGGCCCGAACTACGACGCCGCCTCGGTGGCCGGGGCGCTGGGCCTGCTGCGGGCGGCGGGCCTGCCGGAGCGGGTCGTGGTCGACGCCAGCCACGCCAACAGCGGCAAGGACCACCGCCGCCAGCCGCTCGTCGCCGCCGACGTGGCGGCCCAGCTCGCCGCCGGCCAGCGCGGCATCATCGGCATCATGCTGGAGAGCTTCCTGCTGGCCGGCCGTCAGGACCTCGACCCCACCCGTGAGCTGGAGTACGGCCGCTCGGTGACCGACGCCTGCCTCGGCTGGGACGACACGGAGGAGGTCCTCGACGCGCTGGCCGCCGCCGTCCGAACCCGCCGCGTCGCCACGACCCCCCTGGCCACCCCGGCCTGACCGCCACCCCACCCGCCGCCGCCGCCGTGCCCCGAAGGTGATCAGGACGCCATGGACCTTTCCCCGCGGTTTTAGGGTCCATGGCGTCCTGATCACCCAACCGGCCGACCGACGGCGCCCACCCGGCCTCGGCAGCGGGTGACGTTTGACCGTTTCGGGGCCGGGTAGCTGACCGTCATGACCGACAAGGCACCCGTGACGGACGCCCCCGTGGACGACGCCGGACTGGCGGCCGACACCGACCTGCTGGCCGACACCGAGCCGGATCCGGACGCCGAAGCCGTCGACCAGACCGACACCCGGCCGCTCGACGAGCTGCTCGACGACATCTACCGAGGCCAGGAGCGGATCAGCCAGGCCGACATCTACCGCCGGGCGGTCGCCGCCGAGCTTCCCGCTGCGCTGCTCACCCGGATCTCCGCCCTGCCCGAGGGCGAGTACGCGGTGGACGAGGCCGCCGACCTGCTGGGCGGTTCGGTGGCCTGACCACCTCCCACGCCGCTACCCCGACCACGGAGAGGACAGCGAGATGACCGATCGCGATCAGCAACAGGAGCACATCCCCGCGCTGGGCGAGCCGCCGGAGGGCCTGGACACCACCCCCGAGCCGGACTTCGCCAACGAGCACGACCGCACCGCCGTCGACCGGGACATCATCACCGGGGACGAGGACGAGGAGGAGCGCGAGCCGGAGTCGCCGCACGGCTGGTCCGGTATGCAGAGCTGAGCGCAGCACGACGTCCGTACAAGAGGGCGCACGCCCGACGTACGCGGAAGGGGGGCGGCGGCGCCCGCCCCCCGCCCCCGCGCGGACCCGCGGTCGGGCAGTCCGTGTCGTGCCCGCCCACCGCGGCCAGCGGGGCCCGTGCGTAGCCCATCTGGAGGAAGTCGGAGGCCGCCACGGCGGTCAGCGCGGTGGCCACCAGGCGGGTCAGCCGGGGGGCCAGCACCAGGCCGCCGGTGAGCCCGGTGGCCACCCAGACCGCCAGGCAGAACGGGCAGCTCAGCAGCTCCCCGATGGCGTGCCGGGTGGGGCTGCCGGAGTCCCGCACCTGTTCCATCACCTCACCCGAGCCGATCGGGCGGTCGTACCGGGTGAACGGGGCGCGCAGCGGGCTGGTGATCGCGTCCTTGGACAGCAGCCGGCTGAGCTTGTGGGTGGCGATGGAGAGCAGTACCACGTCCGAGGGGGCGGGACGCTCGGGCACGGGGCGTCCCGTCGCCTTGACCAGGCCGGCGATCGCCGCCGTCACGCCGGCGTAGGTGCCCATCGCCGCCAGGTAGCCGCCCAGCGGCCGGTGCTCGTGCGGCGCGTACGCCTGGCGCAGCCGCGCCGCCTTCTGCTTCAGGCTGCTCTCGCTCACCCGGTCTGTCTCCTTGTTCTCTGTGCTGCGGCCCGCCGGCTCGCGCCGGGGGTGCGGGCGACCCGCCGGACGGCGGGTGCGGCGACCCGCCGGCTCGCACCGGCGGTCAGGTTGTCGGCTCAGCCGGCGGTCAGGTTGTCGGCCACCTCGCGGGCGAGGTTGTCCAGTGTCTCGTCGGCCAGGCCGGGGTCCGGTTGGCCGGAGGCCCCGGCCAGGTCGAGCCGGACCCGGGCACCCCCGGCGTCGGCCGGCTCCACCCGGATCTCGGCCGACCAACCGGGGGCGGAGTCGCTGGCCCAGCGGGCCGTCAACTCCTCGGCGCTGACGTCGGGGCGGCTGTCGCCGTCGGCGCGCAGCGGTGGGGGCAGCCACGACGCGGCCCGGGTCGGGTCGGTCGCCGTACTGAACACCACCTCGGGCGGCGCGGACATGCCGCGCTCGGCGTGCCCCGCCATCACTCCCCCCGCAGCCGGGCCGGGTCGACCTCGCGCCCGGGGTGCCGGGCCAGGTACTCGGTCTCCAGCTCCGCCGTGCGGCGCAGGTGGTTCGCGAGCGCCGAGTCCGCCGCGTGTCGCAGCGTGTCGAGCCGGGTGCGGTGCAGGCTGCGCATCTCGCGGATCAGGTCCTCGTCGGTGAGCTCGGTGGGGTCGACTCCCAGCTCCCCGTCGTCGGCGTGCGTGTGGTAGACGTGTGTGCCGTCCCACTCGGGCATCCGCTGCTCGGGGCTGGCGCCCCTCGGGTCGTCGGTCTGCCGCAGTGATTCGGTCATCTCGCCCCCCTCGTCTCGTTTGGGCTGGCGTCTAGACGGTTGCCCAAACCGGCCACCACCAAACCCTGCGCCGCTACGACGCCGCGTCGGAGAACGCCCCCGGTCCCGGTACCCTCGTAGCCATGAAGCGGCTCTGGACCCCGGCGTGGGTGGCCCGCCACCTGGCCATGGTCGCGGCGGTCGCCGCCTTCCTCGCGCTGGGCTGGTGGCAGGTCACCCGGGCGGCAGAGGGCAACGCGTCGAGTTGGGGCTACGCCGTCGAGTGGCCGGTCTTCGCCGGGTTCGTGATCTTCGTCTGGTGGCGGGAACTGCGGCACGCCCTGCGCTCCCCCGCCGACGGCGACCGCGCCGACGGCGAGCCGGCGGGCACCGAGCGGGCCGGCGACGCCGGCCAGGCCGCGCCCGGGGCGGCGGCTTCGTCGTCCGCCACCGTGACGGGGGTACGCCGACCCGTGCGGGTCGTCCGGGTGCCGGCGGCGCCGGTCGACGGCGCCCAGGACGACGACCTCGCCGCCTACAACCACTACCTGGCGTGGTTGAACGCCAACCCGGGCGCCCGGCCCGGTGACTACCCCGGCTGACGGGGCCGGTTCACGACCACCCGGCGCAGGCCGGGGCACAACCATCCCGGCCGACGGCCGGGGCACGACTATCCCGGCGCAGGCCGGGTTCGGAAGGACGGACGACGGTGGGCGGAGCCCTTACCCGATACCGCGCGATCGCCTGGATCGTGGGCGTGGCGCTGGTGGTGCTGGTCCTGATCGGCATGCCGCTGAAGTACGGCTTCGACGAACCGATCGTGGTGGCGGTCGTCGGGACCGCGCACGGCTGGCTCTACATGCTCTACCTGGCAGCGACGTTCGACCTGTCCCGCCGGGTGGACTGGCCGCTGAAGCGGATGCTGCTGGTGATGCTCGCCGGCACGGTGCCCTTCGTGTCCTTCTACGCCGAGCGGCGGGTCAGCCACTGGCTCGCCCCGAAGCCGACGCCCACCCCGCAGCCGGTCGCCGGCTGAGCCACCGCGACCACGGGGCCCCGCACGCCGTGGGGCCGCCGGGTTGCGCCCCGGTCAGCGCTGCGGTCGCCAGTACCGCCCCGCCCCGGCCGGCGCGTCGTCCCGGCCGCCACGCCGGTGGCTGTCCCGAGCCTGTCGTACGGCGCGGCTGACGTCCCCGAACTGGCGCTCGTCGTCGCTGCTGAACAGCAGCACCTCGACGCCCCGGTGCCAGCCCCACAGCTCGTACGGCGGCGGACGCCACCGGTCGCCGGCCAGGGCGAGCAGCGCCGGCAGCAGGACCACCGCCCCGAGCGCGAGGTACGCCCCGGCGGTGAGCCGTTGCAGCCCGCCGCCGGCTTATCCGATTATTACCGCTCGGGCCCGACGGCATCCGCCGAGAACGACTTAAACCGCACAGCTGCCAAAGGCCGCAAACAGCGCCAGTCGCCGCGCCGTGCCGTCACACCAGCCTCACGCAACGTGTTTCTTTCTCACGACACATCCGGCCGTTTCACCACTTTCGCCCCTACTTCACCTGCGGGCCACCCCCGCCCCGCGCTAGGTTGATCAGGTCGGCCGGTCGACGGTGGTCCACCCGGGCTGCCCCGAGCCGGCGTCGCCGCGGCGCACGACGCCCCGGTGACTGGTGGGAGAGGAGCCCTTCGCTCTTGTCGTTCCTCAGGAACTCGCTGCGCGCACTGGCGGCGGCCGGCCTCGCGGCCGCGCTGATCGCCCCGGCGTCGGCGGCTCGCGCCGAGCCGTCGCCGGCCGAGCTGACGCAGCGGATCGAGAAGTCCTCGACCGAGCTGGAACGGGTCGTCGAGTCCTACAACAAGGTCAACGAGGACATCAAGGCGAACAAGGCCGCGGCGGCGAAGCTGACGGCCCGGATCGGGCCCCTGGAGGCACAGACCGAGCAGAGCCGGGCGGACGTCGGCGAGATCGCCGTCACCGCGTACAAGTCGGGGCGGCTGGACACCGCGAACGTGCTGCTGAGCACGGGTGGGTCGGGCGACCTGCTGGCCCGGCTGGACACCCTGGACCGGATCACCCGGCAGCGCCAACAGCGCATCGCCGCCTTCACCGACAGTCAGCGCCTGCTGCTCGACCAGAAGGCCCGGCTCGACGCGACGCTGGCGAAGCAGGCCGCGCAGTCCAAGCAGCTCGCCGCCGGCAAGAAGAAGATCGAGAAGGACCTGGCGGAGCTCTACGAGATGCGCCGGCAGGCGTACGGGCGGGCCACCGAGCCGCCCAAGCCGAAGGCGAAGTCCTCGTCGAGCGGCGGCTCCGCCGAGAAGGCGCCCGCCGTCTCCGGCCAGGCCGGCGTGGCGGTCCGATACGCGTACGGCGCCCTCGGCAAGCCCTACGTCTGGGCCGCCGACGGTCCGAACGGGTACGACTGCTCGGGCCTGACCCTGGCCGCCTGGCGGGCGGCCGGCAAGTCGCTGCCGCACAACACCAAGATGCAGTGGAGCAAGGTCAGCCACATCAGCCGCAGCGAATTGCGCCCGGGTGACCTGGTCTTCTACAACAGCCTCGGGCACGTCTCCATCTACGTGGGCAACGGCCAGGTGATCCACGCGCCGACCTTCGGTCGCAACGTGGAGAAGCGCGCCGTCGACCTGATGCCGCCCTACGGGTACGGCCGGGTCCGCTGACGGCCCGCGCACGGCGAACGGCCGGGCCCTCGGTGGGCCCGGCCGGCTTGGCGAGCTGACCACTGGTTCTTCGGTACGGCGAACGGCCGGCGTCCGAGAGCGGACGCCGGCCGTCGTGCCGTTGTGCTCCTTGCCGGTCGCCGGCCGGCGACCTGATCGGGCCCGGCGCCCTTGATCAGGCGGCCTGTAGGCCCTCCGCGCGGGCCAGCTCGCGCAGCCGGCCCAGTGCCTGGATCTCGAGCTGCCGGATGCGCTCCCGCGACAGCGAGAAGCGCGACGCGACCTCGGTCAGCGAGTGCTCCCGGCCGTCCTCGAGGCCGTACCGGGCCCGCATGATGCCGGCCGACCGGTCGTCGAGGTGGTTGAGCAGGCCCTCGATGCGCTGGCGCTCCAGCCCGGTGAGGACGATGTCCTCCGGGGACGGGGCGTCGCTGTCGGCGACCAGGTCGCCGAGCTTGGTGTCGCCGTCGTCACCGATCGGGGTGTCCAGCGACACCGTGTCCTGCGACCAGCGCACCAGCTCCCGAACCCGCTCGACGGTGACGCCGAGGGACGCCGCGATCTGCTCCGGCTCCGGGTCGCCGCCCAGCTCGCGGGTGAGCTGGCGGGTGACGTTGCGCATCCGGTTGACGTCCTCGACCAGGTGCACCGGCAGCCGCACGGTGCGCTCCTGCTGGGCGATGGCCCGGCTGATCGCCTGGCGGATCCACCACGTCGCGTAGGTGGAGAACTTGAAGCCCCGCTCGTAGTCGAACTTCTCGACCGCCCGGACCAGGCCGGTGTTGCCCTCCTGGATCAGGTCGAGCATGGGCATGCCCGAGCGCACGTAGCGCCGGGCGATGGAGACGACCAGCCGCAGGTTGGCGCGGATGAAGAGGTCCTTCGCCCGCTCGCCGTCGGCGACCACCCGCTCCAGGTCGTCCCGGTCCACGCCGTCGGGAAGACGGTCGTCGTTGAGCAGGTGCTCGGCGTAGAGGCCGGCCTCGATCGCCTTGGAGAGGTCGACCTCGGTGGCGGCGTCCAGCAGCGGCGTCCGGGAGATCTCGTGCAGGTAGACTCCAACCAGGTCGCGCTCCTCGGCCACCTCGTCGGTTCGCATGCCGATGTTCTTGTCCACGTTGCCCACGGTCCCCTCGCTCGCGCCGGTTGCCCGGTTCCTTGCCATCCCCACGTACATCAGCCCTCCCCCGTGACTTCCGCTGCGTCCATCGGTGCTCACCTGACACCTGCACAACAGTTCAGACGTGTCGGGGATTCCGTGCCGTGAGTCGAAAGTGTCACGAATGCCTGAGTAGTAGCTGAGAGCGCGATCCACGTTCGCTGTCAGCCCCCGCCAACGGGTCCGCTGCTGGGCCCGGGTGCGGGGTCGGCGGAGCGCGAGGAACGCGTCCGCCTCGGCCATGGCAGCACCGCCACCGCCGGGCGCACAGCGACCCGCGTCACCGCCGCACTGAGAGCCTGGTCACCGACGCGTACGCGCCGGCGGCCCGCTCGGGTTCATCCATGAACACTGGATACCCTCGCCCCGGTCCAACAATCCGTGCCGGGCGCGCAGTCCCTTTTCGCCGCCACGGTGACCGGTGTCACCGCGCCGGCGCCGTCAGGTGGCCAGCAGGGCCAGCGCGCCGCGCACCTGGTGGGCGGAGCGGGCCAGCGCGGCTCGGGCCGCGGGCACCTCGACGCCGGAGACCAGGGACACCAGGGCCGTCTTCAGGTCGCCGTCGGCCTCGTGCAGGGCCTGCCGGCAGACCTCCTCGGCGCAGCCGGTGGCCTCCATCAGAATCGAGATCATCCGGCCGCGCAGCTTCGCGTTGGTGGCCACCATGTCGATCATGAGGTTCGAGTAGACCCGCCCCAACCGCACCATCACGGCCGTGGAGAACGTGTTGAGCACGAGTTTCTGCGCCGTGCCCGCCTTCATCCTGGTGGACCCGGTGACCACCTCGGGGCCGGTGTCCACGCCGATGAAGACGTCGACCGACGCGGCGGCGTCGGCCTCCGGGTTGGCGCAGAGCAGCACGGTCGAGGCCTCCCGCGCCCGGGACGCGGCCAGCGCCCCGAGAACGTACGGGGTGCGCCCGCTGGCGGCCAACCCGACGACGAGGTCGCCGGCGGCGACGCACTCGGTCGCCTCGGCCAACCCGCTGCGGTGGTCGTCCTCGGCGTCCTCGACGGCCCGCCACATCGCCTCGGGACCGCCGGCGAGGTGGGAGCAGAACCAGTGCCGGGGCGAGTTGAAGGTGGGGGCCAGTTCGGCGGCGTCGAGCACGCCGAGCCGCCCGGAGGTGCCCGCGCCGAAGTAGTGCACCCGGCGACCGCCGCGCAGCGCGGCGACCGCGAGGTCCACCGTGGCGGCGATCTCGTCGAGGACCGCCGCGACGGCGGCCGGCACCCGGCGGTCCGCCTCGTTGATCACGGTGAGCACGTCACGGGTGGACATCAGGTCGAGATCGACGCTGAGCGGGTTGCGTCGCTCGGTCGGCGCGCCCACCCGGACCACCGGGCGGACCGGGACGGCGGTCGCCTCGGCGGGCTCGGAACGGCCGGCGCTCATCCCCTCCTCCGGGGGGAGCCGACCCGGTGGGTCTGCACCGCCTCGGCGGTGACCTCCAACGCCTTGCGGGCCCGCGTCCGGTTGCGGGCGGCCACCCCGACGAAGAGGCAGTCGACCACGGTGAGCTGGGCCAGCCTGCTGGCCATCGCGCCGGCGCGGTAGGTCGTCTCGCGGGCCGCCGTGGTCAGCATGAAGTCGGCGACGTCGGCGATCGGCGAGCGGGGGAAGTTGGTCAGCGCGACCGTGGCCGCGCCCCGCGAGCGGGCCTGCTCCAGCACCTCGATCACGTCGGAGGTGGCGCCGGTGTGCGAGATGCCCACCGCGACGTCGCCCTTGCCGAGCAGTGCGGCCGAGGTGAGCGCGGTGTGCACGTCGGGGAAGTAGAACGCCGTCCGGCCGATGCGGTGCAGCTTCTGCTGGAAGTCGGAGGCGACGAAGCCGCTGGCACCCGCGCCGTAGACCTCGATCCGGCCGGCGCCGACGATCGCCTCGACGACCTGCTCGCAGACGGCCGGGTCGAGCTGCTCGGCCGTCTCCTCGACGGCCCGCGCATCGTTGAACGCGATGGTGGCGATGATCTGCGCCAGGTCGGCGCCCGGCGGGATGTCGCCGCCGACCACCCGGGCGTCCGGCGGGTCGATCCGGCGGGCCGCCTCGGCGGCGAGCCGGATGCGAAGCTGTGGGTAGCCGTCCATGCCGACGGAGCGGCAGAAGCGGATGACGGTCGCCTCGGAGGTCTCCGCGGCCGTGGCGAGGTCGGTGATGGTGCGCCGGGCGGCGTCCGCCGGGTTGGCCACCACCAGCCGGGCCACCCGCTGCTCGGCAGGCGAGAGCGAGGGGAGCAGGCCGCTGATGTGGACGATCAACCCACCCGGCTCGTGACTCACAGAAATCTTCGGACTCTTCGCCACGGATGAAACTTACTTTCACCGAGGCGTGAGCGTCAACCACGACACCGCGAATCGGTAAAAAAGTACTCCGTCCGTTAATCAGTGTTGCCGGAGAAAGTCGATCGCGGGGCGTTCGGCGGTTTTCCGGCGCAGTCGACCGGCCCTCCCGGACGTCACGGGCCGACCGGGGCCCGCACCAGCAGCCCGCCCGCCACCCCCCGCGCCGTCCCCCCGTCGGCCACCCCCGACCGCGCCGGGGCCGCCGGGCCGGGGCGTACGGGCTCCACCGGGGCGCCGGCGTCGGCCGGTGTCCCCGCCGGCAGCCAGCCGGCCAGGTGCTCCCGGATGCGCCGGGCCACCTCCTCCGGCGGGCGGCCCGCGTCGACCACCACGAAGGTCGGGAACTCGGGCAGCGTCCGGTACGCGGTGTCGGCGGCGGTCAGCCAGTCCATGCTCTCGTGGTCGGTGCCGCGCCGCTCGATGCGCCGGTACGCCTCCGTCGGATCGACGGTGAGCAGGAACGTGACCTGCGGCGCCGGGAAGACCCGGTAGGCGCCCCGGGCCAGCCGCTCCCAGCGCTGCCCCCCGTGCGCCCGGATGCTGGCGTACTGGCAGGCGGAGTAGCGGTCCATCACCGCCGTGCGGCCGGTGACCAGGCAGCTCAGCAGGGCCGCCGCGATCGCCAGCCAGCGCAGCACGGACTCGACGGCCAGCAGTCCGCGCCGGCCGACCAGCCCCTCGGCGTCGGCCCGGCCGAGCCGGTTGGCCAGGCGGCCGAGCCAGCGGCGACCCCCGGCGTTGCGGTGGTAGGTCGCCGGACGGCCGGCGGCGGTGAGCGCCTCGGCGAGGTCATGGGCCTGGGTGGTCTTGCCCGACCCGTCGATGCCGATCAGGGCGACGGCGCGCAGTCGGGCCCTGCCGTGCCGCTCCCGCATAGATCTGGCCACCTTGCACAGGTTATCCGACCCACGCTCGCCTTTGGCGGTTTGTCCGATCCTGCCCTGTCTGGCCCATCCCGGTCGACGCTCAGGTGTGGGCGACCGGGATGCCGGGTAGGCAATTCGGCATCCACCTGTCCACCTCATCACGACGGGAGCGAACCAGATGGCCGAGCGCGGGGACGAGACCCTGGTGCACACGCTGAAGAAGGTCGCCGCCGTGCTCAAGCAGTCCGAGATCCCGTTCGCTCTCGGCGGCAGCTTCGCCGTGTACGCGCACGGCGGGCACTCCAGCGACCACGACGTCGACTTCCTCATCCGCGAACAGGACGTCGACCGGGCCCTGGAGACCCTGGTCGAGGCGGGCTTCACCGCCGAGCGCCCGCCGGAGGACTGGCTGGTCAAGGTCTACGACGACGGCCGGATGGTGGACCTGATCCATCGCCCGGTCGAGACGCCGGTGACGGCGGAGACCTTCGCCGACACGATCAACCGGCCGGTCGACGCGATCCAGATGCCGGTGCTGTCGGCGAGTCAGCTCATGGTGCACAAGCTGCTGAGCTTCTCCCAGCACTACTGCGACTTCGCCCGCGCGCTGCCGCTGGCCCGGTCGCTGCGGGAACAGATCGACTGGGAGCGGGTACGGAGGGAGACGCAGCACTCGCCGTACGCCGAGGCGTTCCTGGTGCTGCTCGACCGGCTGGACGTGCTGCCGCACGCCGGCGTCACCAAGGAGAAGGAGACCGTGTGAGCGAGCACCGCGACAGCTCCGCGGCGAGGCCCGCCGTTGCCGCCGGCCCACCCGACGAATACGTGGAGGCCGAGATCCAACGGCTGCTCGCCGAGGACCCGGACGTGGCCGAGCAGGGCATCACCGTGGTCCGCAAGGAACGGGGCCTGATCCTCTACGGCGAGGTGGAGAGCCCGCACCGCCGCGAGGAGATCCTGCGCCGGGTGGCCGAGCGCTTCCCCGACGTGCCGGTCACCAGCGACATCGGGGTGATCCGCACCCAGGCGCCCACGGAAGTCGAACAGTTGCCGTGAGGGAGGTCGAAAGGTGATCCGCATCGCCGCCGTGGGCGACGTTCACGTGGACGAGGACGTGGTGGGCCGCTTCCGCCCCGCCCTGGAGGAGTTGCCCGACTGCGCCGATGTGCTGCTGCTCGCCGGCGACCTGACCCGGCACGGCACCGAGGCCGAGGCGCGCTGCGTGGCCCGGGAGTTCGGCGGGTTGGGCGTGCCGGTGGTGACGGTGCTGGGCAACCACGACCACCAGTGCGACGAGGTGCCGCAGGTGGTCAAGGTGCTCCAGGAGGCCGGCATCCGGGTGCTGGAGGGCGAGGGAATCGTGCTGGACCTGCCCGGCGGGCGGCTCGGCGTGGCCGGGGTGAAGGGCTTCGGCGGGGGCTTCGCCGGCCGCTGCGCCAGCGACTTCGGCGAGCCGGAGATGAAGGCGTTCGTCCGCACCGCCAACGAGAGCGCCGACGCGCTGGGCGCGGCGCTGCGCGGGCTGGACTGCGACCTGCTGGTGGCGCTGACCCACTACGCCCCGGTGCCGGAGACGCTGGCCGGGGAGCCGCTGGAGATCTACCCCTTCCTGGGGTCGTACCAGCTCGGTCAGGCGATCGACTCGGCGCCGACCGCGCTGGCCCTGCACGGGCATGCGCACGCCGGCAGCGAGCGGGGCATCACCCCCGGCGGGGTCCGGGTCCGCAACGTCGCGCACCCCGTGATCAAGCAGGCGTACAGCGTCTTCCACCTGGGCGAGCAACCCGATCCGGCGGAGGTTTCCGGGATCGGCCCATCGGGTACTCAGCAACCATGGAGCTGATTCTCTGGATTCTCGCAGTCGTACTCGTGGTCGCCGGCATTCTGGCGCTCTTCCGCCGGCAGATCCTCTGGGGTGTGGTCCTCATCGTGGTCGGGCTGTTGGTCGGCCCGGGTGGGGTCAGCATCTTCAGTAATTGACCTTGATTTCGTATCCGTCCTAGACCCGCCGGGGTCGTCGGGACCGGAGTTCCGTCCTCCCAGACAGGAACATCCGGTCGCGGCGACCCCGGCGCCTTTCGTACGGGCCCGGTGGCTGTCGGGTCATACCGTGCAGACATGTGTCGATCGGATCCCGCGCTGGCCGATGACCAGCCGACAGCAGCAGCCGACGGACACGAGGGCCCGCTCGCGGAGTTCTCCGCGCTGCGGCAGGAGCTCCAGGAACGCATCAAGGGGCAGCAGCAGCTGCTCTCCTTGCAGCTCACCGTCGCCGCAGCGATCTTCGGCTTCGCCGTCTCCCGCCCGGGGATGGGCGCACTTCTGCTGATCATGCCGTTCACGTCGTACCTGCTGTGCGGGCGCCTGGTGGCCCAGCACTTCGCCACGATGCGGATTGCCGACTACATCATCGCCGAACTCAGCGACCGGGTCCCGGGCGCCCTCGCCTGGGAAGAGTGGCTTCGACGGCGGCAACCACGCAATCCACACGTCCTGGGTTTCACGTTGCCGCTGCTGCTCACCTTCGTCGCGACGAGCGTGTTCGCCCTGGGTTGGACCGTCGGGCACGTCTTCCTCCGCGACCATGTCGCGACGGCACCCCGGATCGGCCTCGCGGTGGTCTGGGTCCTCGGCCTGGCCGCCACCGTCCTCTCCGCCGTGCTCGTGCTCCAGATGGCCGGACGGATCTCCGTGCGGAGCTGGGAGCAGAGCCGCCTCTCCTGACCGGCCGCGCCGCGCCATCGGGTGCGTTCGTTGTCGCCCTGGCGACAACGAACGCACCCGTTACCCGAGGCGATCGGGGAGCGCCGGGTTTGTCTGTTCGGTCTGCGGGCACCTAACCGGGATGACGACTTCGGACGGCGTCCGGCGGTCGGGCGGCGCGCGGACGTGGTGGGCGCTGCTCGGCTTCGGCGCGGCCGTGGCCGTGGCCGCCGCCGTCGGCGGGCTCGGCGTGCGGGGCACCTCCGAGGAGTACGCGGGCCTGACCCAGCCGGACTGGGCACCCCCGTCGTGGCTCTTCGGCCCGGCCTGGAGCCTGCTGTACGCCCTGATCGCGGTCGCCGGGTGGCTGGTGTGGCGGCGGGTCGGCTTCGGCCCGGCGCTCTGGGCGTGGGCGGGGCAGCTCGTGCTCAATGCGCTCTGGACGCCGCTGTTCTTCGGCGCGGGCCGGTACGGCCTGGCCTTCGCCGAGATCGTGCTGATGTGGCTGGCGATCGGGGTGACGGTGGCCCTCTTCGCGCGGGTCTCCCGGCCGGCGACGGCGCTGCTGCTGCCCTACTGGGCCTGGGTCACCTTCGCCGCCGCCCTGAACTACTCGATCTGGCAGCTCAACTGAGCTCGATCCGCGCAGCTCGACTCCGGCGACGTCGGGCCGACGCGACGTCGGGCCGACGCGACGTCGGGCCGGCGCGACATCGAGCCGGCGCGGCGCCGGCCCGGCATCCGGCTCAGCAGCGCGGGACGTTCGGGATGTAGCCGTCGTAGCCGGTGTAGACGTAGGCGTCGGAGATGAACCGGCCGCTGCCGATCCGGTCCCAGATCGTGCTCGTGCCGTAGGTGCCGGTCACGCTGGTGCCGCTGGTCTGGCACTGGATCGTGACCTTCGTGCCGTCGGCGACCGTGCCCACCGAGGCGTACCCGGTGCCGGGGCCCGAGCGGACCGTCAGCGGGGTGCCGGCCGTGTCCACGGTGGCCGAGGCCGCGCCCGAGGAGCAGCCGTTGTTGCTGGTGTAGGTCTTCGTGCCCCAGTACAGCGCCAACGTGCCGTTGAACCGGACCTGGACGTCGGCGCCGTTGAGCCGCTGCTCGTAGTGCAGGTGCGGGCCGGTGGAGCCGCCGGTGCTGCCGACCCAGCCGAGCACCTTGCCGTAGCCGACGCTCTGGCCGACCGAGACGTTGAAGCCGTTGAGGTGGGCGTAGTAGGTGCTGTAGCCGCCGCCGTGGTTGATGCGCACGTACTTTCCGTAACTGGTGCCACCAAGATCGGTGACCCGGTCGACCGTGCCCGGCGCGCTGGCCACCACCGGGTCGCCGAGGTCGTCGGTGCGGTTGAAGTCCACCGCGTTGGCCGGGCTGTGGGCCGACCGGGTCTGGCCGGACCAGGACTGGCCGCACGGGAACGGCACCTTGAAACCCGGCGCGGCCATCGCCGGCACCGCCGGGACCAGGACAGACACCGCCAACGCGCCGGCCGCCGCGAGGCTCCACCACCGCTTAACCATCCAGCACCCCCAATGTTTACATCCTTCAATAAGAAGCTCTCAGCTTGGCAGAAAACTCCACTTTCGGGGAGGGGCGCGACGCAACGGACGGACCCCTATCCGTGGGAGCGCGCCCAGCAGGGGTGAGCTGGTTTCGGGATTGTTACTCGTCCGTGTCCGCCCTGGGCTGGACTCCCTCCGATGCAAGCGCTTACATGTGGTGACGTCCATCGGACCGGCGCCGCGTCGAGCACGACCGCGCCGGCAAGGAAGGAGAACGGCATGGCGGTATCTGCCAGACCACGCCAGGCTCTCGCGGTAGCTGGCGCACTGGGGCTGGCGCTCAGCGTCACTGCCTGCGGCACCGGCGACGACAAGAAGAGCGACAAGGCGGGCTCCGCGGAGTGCGCGGCTTACGATAAGTACGAGGGCAACGACGGCAAGAAGGTCTCGATCTACTCGTCGATCCGCGACATCGAGGCCGACCGCCTCGAGCAGTCGTGGAAGCAGTTCGAGGACTGCACCGGCATCGAGATCAACCACGAGGGCAGCGCGGAGTTCGAGGCGCAGCTCGGTGTCCGGGTCGACGGCGGCAACGCCCCCGACCTGGCCTTCGTCCCGCAGCCGGGCCTGATCAAGCGGTTCGCCGACGGTGGCAAGCTCAAGGCGGCCGGTGCCGACACCAAGGCCATGGCCGAGCAGAACTTCTCCGCCGACTGGCTGAAGTACAGCACCGTCAACGGCCAGTTCTACGGCGCCCCGCTCGGCTCGAACGTGAAGTCCTTCGTGTGGTACTCGCCGAAGACCTTCAAGGACAAGGGCTGGACCGTTCCCACCACGTGGGACGACATGATGGCCCTGACCGAGAAGATCGCCGGCAGCGGCACCAAGCCGTGGTGCGCGGGCATCGAGTCCGGTGACGCCACCGGCTGGCCGGCCACCGACTGGATCGAAGACCTGATGCTGCGGACGCAGACCCCCGAGGTCTACGACCAGTGGACCACCCACGGCATCCCGTTCAACGACCCGAAGGTCGCCGAGGCCCTCGACAAGGCCGGCACCATCCTCAAGAACGAGAAGTACGTCAACGGCGGCTTCGGCGGCGTGAAGAGCATCTCCACCACCGCCTTCGGCGAGGCTGGCCTGCCGATCACCACCGGCAAGTGCGCCCTGCACCGCCAGGCGTCCTTCTACGCCAACCAGTGGCCGAAGGGCACCACGGTGGCCGAGGACGGCGACGTCTTCGCGTTCTACTTCCCGGGCATCGACCCGGCCAAGGGCAAGCCGGTGCTCGGCGGCGGCGAGTTCGTGACCGCCTTCACCGACCGTCCCGAGGTCCAGGCCGTGCAGACCTACCTCGCCTCCGGTGAGTACGCCAACAGCCGCGCCAAGATCGGCGACTGGGTGTCGGCGAACAACAAGCTCGACCTGGCCAACGTGCCGAACCCGGTCGACAAGCTCTCCGTGCAGCTCCTGCAGGACCAGAAGACCGTGTTCCGCTTCGACGGTTCCGACCTGATGCCCGCCGCCGTCGGCGCCGGGACCTTCTGGAAGGGCATGGTCGACTGGATCAACGGCAAGGACACCGCCACGGTGCTCCAGGGCATCGAAAGCAGCTGGCCGAAGTAGTTCCCCGCCGGTGGGCCGGTCCGCGGTAGCCGTGGACCGGCCCACCGGTCGCGTCTAGACCCCAAGGAGGGTTGATGGAGTTCGACTTCGCCGAAGAGCAGCCGAAGCTCCTCATGCTGTTGTACGGGCTGATCGCGTTCGTCCTGCTCATCGGGGGGCTGCTGCTGCTCCTCGACGCTGTGCCGTCCTGGTTCGCCCGACGCCGCGAGGCGCAGCTGATCGCCGCCTCGGCCAACGGGGCACCGCTGCCCCGCCGCCCGAAGCAGCGCGAGAGCATGTTCGCGTTCTTCTTCCTGCTGCCGACGGTGCTGCTGCTGCTCGTCGGGCTGGTCGTCCCGGCCGTCCGCACCACGCTGCTGTCCTTCATGGACGGCAGCAGTACCAACTGGGTCGGCCTGCGCAACTACACCTGGATGTTCGCCGAGGACTCGATCGTCCGGGTGCTGATCAACACGCTCGTCTGGGTGCTGCTGGTGCCACTGGTGGCCACCGCGTTCGGGCTGCTCTACGCGATCATCGTGGACAAGGCGAAGTTCGAGTCGGTCGCCAAGTCGCTGATCTTCATGCCGATGGCGATCTCGTTCGTCGGCGCGGCGATCATCTGGAAGTTCGTCTACGCCTACCGGGGTGAGGGCGAGGAGCAGATCGGTCTGCTCAACCAGATCGTGGTGAGCCTCGGCGGCGAGCCGAAGCAGTGGCTGCTGGAATCGCCCCTGAACACCGTCCTGCTGATCGTGATCATGGTCTGGATCCAGGCCGGCTTCGCCATGGTGGTGCTCTCCGCCGCGATCAAGGCCATCCCGGCCGACATCGTGGAGGCCGCCCGCCTCGACGGGGTCAGCCCGTGGCAGATGTTCTGGCAGATCACCCTGCCGAGCATCAAGCCCGCGATGATCGTAGTGGTGGTGACGATCTCGATCGCCACGCTGAAGGTCTTCGACATCGTCCGGACCGGCACCAACGGCAACTACGACACCAGCGTCATCGCGAACGAGATGTACAACCAGTCGTTCCGGTACGGCCAGAACGGGCAGGGCTCGGCGCTGGCCGTCGTCCTCTTCGTCCTGGTGATCCCGCTGGTGATCTACCAGATCCGCAACCTGCGCCAGCAGCGGGAGGGCTGAGATGACCACCAGTACGCCCACGCTCCCGGCCGGGGTCCAGGCGACCAAGAAGGGCTCCACCGCCGTCGGGCGGGTCCGCAAGCGGCTGAGCAGCCGTACCGCGACGGTGGTCTCCCTCGCCATCGCGTTGATCTGGACGATCCCCACCTTCGGGCTGCTCGTCTCGTCGTTCCGGCCCGAGAACGAGATCAAGAGCACGGGCTGGTGGTCGTTCTTCGGTGACCCCCAGTTCACCCTGGAGAACTACCAGGACGTGCTCTTCGGCGGCTCCGCGTCGTCGGGGCAGCTCGCCAGCTACTTCATCAACTCGCTGGCGATCACCGTCCCCTCGGTGCTGTTCCCGCTCGCGCTGGCGGCGCTGGCCGCGTACGCGCTGGCGTGGATCAACTTCCGGGGCCGGGACTGGCTCTACATCGCGATCTTCGCGTTGCAGATCGTCCCGCTGCAGATGGCCCTGGTGCCGCTGCTGAAGTTCTTCTCCACCGGGGTCAGCCTGGGCGGGGTCACCCTCATGCCCGCCTGGGACCTGGTCGACGAGCAGAAGTTCGTGCAGGTGTGGTTCGCGCACACCTGCTTCGCGCTTCCGTTCGCCGTCTTCCTGCTGCACAACTTCATCTCGCAGCTGCCCAAGGACCTGATGGAGGCGGCCCGGGTCGACGGGGCCACCCACCCCAAGATCTTCCGCACCATCGTCCTGCCGCTGATCACCCCGGCCCTCGCGGCCTTCGGCATCTTCCAGTTCCTCTGGGTCTGGAACGATCTGCTGGTCGCACTGATCTTCGCCGGGGGCGGCAACGAGACCGCCCCGCTCACCGTCCGGCTGGCCGAGATGGCCGGCACCCGGGGCAACGAGTGGCAGCGGCTCACCGCCGGCGCGTTCGTCTCCATGGTCGTACCGCTGATCGTGTTCCTGTCGCTCCAGCGGTACTTCGTCCGCGGCCTGCTCGCCGGCAGCGTCAAGGGCTGACCCCGCCGACCGCCGTCGCCCGGGGTGACCGGGCGGCGGCGGTCGCGGTGTCGCAGGCGGGATGACCGTGACCACAATCGATGACGTCGCCCGGCTCGCCGGGGTCTCCACGGCCACCGTCTCACGGGCGCTGCGCGGCCTGCCGACCGTCTCCGCGGCCACCCGCCGCCGGGTGCTCGCCGCCGCCGAACAACTCCAGTACGCCGTGTCGCCGAGCGCCTCGCGGCTGGCCGGCGGCCGGACCGGCACCGTGGCGGTGGTGGTCCCCTGGATCACCCGCTGGTTCTTCGGCACCGTCGTCGAGGCGGTCGAGGACACCCTGCACGAGTCCGGTTACGACCTGCTGCTCTACAACCTCGGCGGCCGGGAACGCGTCCGGCAGCGGGTGCTGCGCCCCACCAGCCTGCACAAGCGGGTCGACGCGGTGGTCCTGGTCGCCACCCACCTGCGCCCGGCCGAGCTGACCACCCTCGCCGCGCTCGACCTGCCCGGGGTGACCATCAGCTCCGGCAGCGAGGTCCCCGGCTGGCCCTGCGTACGCATCGACGACGCCGCCGCCGCGCGGACCGCCACGCGGCACCTGCTCGGCCTGGGCCACCACCGGATCGCGCACCTCTCCGGCGACCCCGACGAGCTGGCCTTCACCACCCACCGCGACCGACGCCGGGGCTACCAGCAGGCGCTGCGCGAGGCCGGCATCGTCCCCTCCCCCAGCCTGGACCTGGAGACGCAGTTCACCATCGACGGCGGCCACCGGGCCACCGTCGAGCTGCTGGCCCGGCGCGAGCCGCCGACGGCCATCTTCGCCGCCTGCGACGAGATGGCGATGGGCGCGATGCGCGCGGTACGCGACGCCGGGCTGCGGGTGCCGCAGGACGTCAGCGTCGTCGGCATCGACGACCACGACCTTGCCGGGGTGCTGGGGCTGAGCACGGTCGCCCAGCCCGCGGCGGAGCTGGGCCGGGTCGCGGCCCGCCTCCTGCTCGACCCCCTCGGCGGCCCGGACCTCGTCCCGCCGCAGGTCCACCGGGCCGGCCTCGACCCCCCGGCCGACCCGGCGTCCGGGTCGGTGATCCTGCCCACTCGGCTCGTCGTACGGGACTCGACGGCACCGCCCCGGGCACACTGATCGGATTCACCCGCCCCTCGATCGGGCACATGACCGGCGATGGCGTCGAGACACTGGAGAAGGCCCTGAACAGCAACGCGACCGAGCAGCAATCGTCCGCCGCCCCGGCCACCGGATGGTGGACCGAGGCCGTCATCTACCAGATCTACCCGCGGTCGTTCGCCGACTCCGACGGCGACGGCATCGGCGACCTGCCGGGCATCACCGCCCGCCTCGACCACCTCGTCGAGTTGGGCGTGGACGCGATCTGGCTCTCGCCGTTCTACCCCTCGCCGCAGGCCGACGCCGGCTACGACGTGTCCGACTACCGTGGCGTGGACCCGTTGTTCGGCGGGCTCGCCGACGCCGACCGGCTGATCGCCGAGGCGCACGCCCGGAGCCTGCGGATCATCGTCGACCTGGTGCCCAACCACACCTCGTCGGCGCACCGCTGGTTCGGCGCCGCGCTGGCCGCCGCGCCCGGCAGCCCCGAGCGCGCCCGGTACGTCTTCCGCGACGGCCTCGGCCCGGACGGCAACCAGCCGCCGAACGACTGGCGCAGCGTCTTCGGCGGCCCGGCGTGGACCCGCGTCACGGAGCCGGACGGCCGTCCCGGCCAGTGGTACCTGCACCTGTTCGACCCCGGCCAGCCCGACCTCAACTGGGACAACCCGGAGGTGCGGACCGAGTTCCTGGAGGTGCTGCGCTTCTGGCTGGACCGTGGCGTCGACGGCTTCCGGGTCGACGTGGCGCACGGGCTGATCAAGCAGGCCGACCTGGCAAACTGGCAGGAGCCGCAGGAGATCCTCTCCGGCAACGAGGTCGACAAGCCCCGCCCGCCGATGTGGGACCAGGACGGCGTGCACGAGATCTACCGGGAGTGGCGTCGGCTGCTCGACTCCTACGACGGCGAGCGGGTCCTGGTCGCCGAGGCGTGGGTGGAGCCGGCCGAGCGGTTGGCGCGTTACGTCCGGCCCGACGAGATGCACCAGGCGTTCAACTTCGAGTACCTGGTCGCCTCCTGGACCGCCGCCGCCCAGTACGCGGTGATCACCCGTTCGCTGGAGGCCACCGACGCGGTGGGCGCCCCCACCACCTGGGTGCTCTCCAACCACGACGTGGTCCGGCACGCCTCCCGGCTCGGCCTGCCCGTGGGCACCCGCAGGCCGAACGGCATCGGCATCGGCGACCCGCAGCCGGATGCGGCGCTGGGCCTGCGCCGCGCCCGCGCGGCCACCCTGCTGATGCTGGCGCTGCCCGGCTCCGCGTACCTCTACCAGGGCGAGGAGCTGGGGTTGCCGGAGCACACCACGCTGCCCGACGAGGCCCGGCAGGACCCGACCTGGGAGCGCAGCGGGCAGACCGAGCGGGGCCGCGACGGCTGCCGGGTGCCGATCCCGTGGGAGGCCGACGCCCCCTCGTACGGCTTCGGCCCGACCGACGCGAGCTGGCTGCCGCAGCCGCCGCTCTGGGCGGAGTACGCCCTGGACCGGCAGCGCGACACCCCCGGCTCGACGTACGAGCTGTACCGGACCGCGCTGCGGCTGCGCCGCGAGCACGACCTGGGTCGGGGCAGCCTGTACTGGCTCTCCTCCGACGACGAGACGCTGAGCTTCCGCAACGGCGAGGTGACCGTGCTGACCAACTTCGGCGCGACGCCGGTGCCGCTGCCGGCCGACGCCGAGGTCCTGCACGCCAGCGCCCCGCTCGACGACCAGGGCGCGGTCCCGCAGGACGTGACGGTCTGGCTGCGCACCACCACCACCGCCTGACCCCCTTCTCACCGCACCGCCGCAACGCCCGCGAGCTGCCCGGCTCCGCCCCGGAGCCGGGCAGCTCACCCCGCCGCCCGGCAGCTCGCCCAGAATCGGACATACACCCCTGGGATCGGGCATATAGCCCCGGCAGCTCCAGGCTCCGACGCCGCGCCGAGCCGGTAGGCTTTTCCGCTCTATCTGGAGCTGATGTCGTAAACGAATCAGCACCCCCGCGCGTCCTCTCCCGCAGCTCAAGATCCGCGCATCTTCGGGGAAAATGCTGGCTGAACCCCTGATCGAGCCAGCATCTTCAGGGAAAATGCGCGGATCTTGGCTGCGCAGGGGTGCAGGGCGGGCGATTGGGCGGGCCGCAACCCGATCCGCCCATCGGTGCCCGGTCACCCGGCGACCGGCACCCGGCGACCCGGCGACCGGCGACCGGCGACCGGCCCCATCCAACATCCGGCCACCCCGGCATCCGGCCACCGCCCATCCAGCATCCGGCCACCGCCCATCCGAAGCGGGCGCGAATGCCGCCCTCGACGTCGCCACGCTCGTGATTCGCTTACGACATCAGCTCCAAAGGACCGGCAACGCAGCCCTCGTCGGATCGGAGAGCATCGGAGCTACGGCCAGGTGCCGATCGCACCTCCGCCGGCCGCAAACCGCCACCGCACCACCGCCGGCCGCCGCCACCGCACCACCGCCGGCCGCAAAACCGCCACCGCCGGCCGCAAAACCGCCACCGCGCCGCCACCGGCCGCAAACCACCACCGCACCACCGCACCACCGCCGACCGCAGACCGCCGCTCCTAGCCGCGAGGCTGCCAACCAGCAGCATCGCGCCGATCGTGCGGCCGCCGAAACCGCCCGGCAAACCCACGCAACTCGCGCAACCCGACAGATCCGCCACACCCGCGCAACCCACCAGCCCGCGCAACCCACACCCGCGCAACCCACCAGCCGCGCAACCCACCAGCCGCGCAACTCACCAGCCGCGCAACCCACCAGCTCGCGCAACCCGCAGGCTGCTACAGCCGGTCGGCGCGGGCGTGCAGCAGGTCGTGTACGGCGTCGATGTCGCGGGACGAGGTGCGGGAGGCGAGCCAGTACATGATCCCCGTGGGGATGAAGAAGAGCTGGAACGCGGCCAGCCCGACGGCGTAGTTCAGCGGTGGCGGGAAGGCCGCCCGCAGTCCGTGGAAGGCCACCCCGACCAGGCCGTTGCCGGCGGCCCGGCCGACGCCGTTGACCAGGTTGCCGAGGCTGTAGACGGTGCCCCGGTGCTCGGGCGGGTTGACGTCGGCGATCAGGGCGAACCAGTTGGGCGAGTTCGCCGAGGTCAGCGCCAGGGCGACGACGGCGGTGAGCAGGCTCAGCCCGACCGTCGGCTCGGTGAACACGCTGGCCAGCACCGCGCCGACGACCGCACCGGTGCCGCCGCCGTCGGGCACGTCGATGCGCAGCGGCACGAAGAACAGGACCAGGTAGAACGGCAGGGCCGCGAGGATGCCGACGGCCGCGACCAGCGCCCTGCCCCGGGGCGTACGGCGCTGCATGGCGTCGCCGACCAGGCCGCCCACGATGGAGAGCGCCCCGCCGAGCTGGAACAGGGTGGCGAAGACGCTCCCCACCACCACGGCGGTGGCCGTCGAGTAGCCCTGCGCCTGCGCCCGCTGGGTGAACAGCACCGGCAGCCAGACCAGCGAGCCGAACGCGGCCTGGGCGGTCAGGCCCTGCAGGATCAGCCAGCGGTTGGTCCGCCGGGCCAGGATGCGGGGCAGGTCGGCGCGGGTGATCCGGTAGTCGTACTCGGCGCCGGTCGCCAGCACGCCGGCCAGCTCCGGTTCGCTCTGCCCACGCCGGATGTCGTAGGTGAACAGGTACCCGACGGTGGCGACCAACCCCACGACGGCGAGCAGCCAGAAGGGACGCCGCCAGTCGGTCGCGCCGAGCAGCCCGCCGGCCAGCGTGCCGGCCAGGGTGCCGATGCCCTGGGAGAGCCCCCAGAAGCTCATCACCAGCCCGCGTCGGCGGGGCGAGATCAGGTCGGTGACCACGGAGAAGCCGACCGAGCCGACAGCGCCGAGGCCCACGGCCGCGACGAGTTGGGCGGCCAGGAACGTGGGGTAGCTCTGCGCCAGGGCGCTGCCGCCCGTGCCGACCGCCCAGACCAGGGTGCCGACCATCAGCAGCGGCTTGCGGTCGGTGCGGTCGCCGACGTACGCCCAGCCGACCGCCGCGACGGCGCTGACCAGGAAGCTGACGGCGGTGACCAGGCCGAGCATCCGCTGCGACACGTCGAGCGCCCCGGAGAGCGGCCCGTACAGCGGCGGCACGAGGCCGATGGCCACGTTGTCCAGGGAGGCCAGCAGCACGAAGACCACGACGCTGTACGCGCGGTGCGCCGCCGTGCCGCCCCGGGCCGCCCGGGGGCCCCTCGTCGAGGTCATGCCCAGCAGCCAACCAGGCCCGGCGAGCGGCCCGCTCACCGGGCCGGGCGCTCAGAGGTACCCGCCGATCTCCGCGGCGACGGAGGGGACGGTCGGGGTGCCGGCGCGCAGCGCGTACAGCTCGGCCAGGGTGGCCCCGGCGGACGGCACCCCGGCGGCGGTGCCGAGCCAGCCGGCGGCCTCGCCGTGGGACAGCGGGCCCACCTCGACCCGGGCCAGGCAGCGGCCGGGACGGACCACCGCCGGGTGCAGCCGGGACAGGTCCTCGTTCGTGGTGATCGCGATGAGCACGTCGCGGCCCTGACCGAGCAGCCCGTCGGTGAGGTTGAGCAGCCGGGACAGCGCCTGCCCGGTTGCCTGCTTCGCCTCGCCGCGGATCAGCTCGTCGCAGTCCTCCAGGATGAGCAGCCGCCACCGCCGGCCGGTGCCGGCCTCCCCGTCCTCCTCCTCGCCGACGGCGACCTCGGAGAGGTACGACGTGTCGGCGAAGAGCACGTCGGGGTCGAGCACGCTGTCGACCTGGCACCACGGCCGCCACTGCCGGCTCAGCGCCCGCAGGGCGGTGGTCTTCCCGGTGCCCGGTGCCCCGTGTAGCAGCACCAGCCGACCGGTGATGCTCTCGGGGGTGACCGTCATCAACGCGTCCAGGGCCGCCCGCGCGGTCGCCGTGTAGTTGCCGCGAATCTGCGACCACTCGGGGGCGGCGATGGAGCGCAGGTCCCGCTGCGCGCCCCGGCGCTGGTTGTGGTGCCAGAAGCCGATCCGCCCGGTGTCCGGGTCCTCCGGCTCGGCCGCCCCCGCAACGATCCGGTCGAGGGCCGCCTGACCCACCTCGTCGTCGACGGCGGTGACGGTCACCTCGGCACCCCGCCCCTTCCAGGTGACCACCCGCGCGGTCCAGCCCTCCCCGCCGAGCAGCCGGGAGCGCTGCCGGTGCTCGATGGCGACGCGCAGCAGCCGCCCGTCGGGTGGGGTGAGGGTCGCCGCCGGGTTGACCCGGGACAGCCGCACGGTGTGTGACCAGGGGTGTCGGCCGGTGACGAAGTCCGCCAGCGCCAGCGCGTCGATCACGTCGCAGGGGGTGTCCGCGTCGTCGTACTGCAGGATCGAGGGCAGTTGCCCGGGGCCGTCACCGGCGGGAGTGGAACGCATCAGTCGATCATCGCCAGCCGGGACGGCCACGGACAACCCTTTACGCCTCGGGGGGCGTCCCGTACGCCGGGTCGACGCGGTCGAGCACCCGGTCGCGGGCGGCGGCGTAGCGTTCCCGCACGGCGGCGACCCCATCGGCGGCGAACTCCTCCACTCCGGCGGCGGGCCACTCTGGCGGGTTGGCCCCGCCCAGGAGCAGCCAGGCGGCCTGGCGGGCGGCCCCGTCGGCGACGTACTCCCCCGGTGGTGGGACGACAACCGGGCGGCCGAAGACCTGCGGTGCGATGCGCCGCACCGCCGCCGACCGGGCCCCGCCGCCGACCAGGATCACCCGCTCGACGCGGGCCCCCTGGGCGACCAGCGCGTCGAGCCCGTCGGCGAGGGCGCAGAGCATCCCCTCGACGGCCGCCCGCGCCAGGTGGGCGGGGGTGGCGGTGCGCAGGGTGAGCCCGTGCACCGACCCGGTGGCCGAAGGCCGGTCCGGGGTCCGCTCGCCCTCCAGGTACGGGACGGCGACCAGCCCGTCCGCGCCGGGCGGCGCGGCCAGCGCCAGGTCGGAGAGCTCGTCGAGGCCGACCCGGAGCATCCCGGCGGCGGCGTCGAGCACCCGGGCGGCGTTGAGCGTGCAGACCAGCGGCAGGTACCGGCCGGTGGCGTCGGCGAAGCCGGCGACCGCGCCGCCGGGATCGGCGGCCGGGGCGTCGGCGACGCTGAACACGGTGCCGGAGGTCCCGATGGAGACGACCACGTCGCCGGGGCGGGCGCCGACGCCGAGCGCGGCGGCGGCGTTGTCGCCGGCCCCGGGGCCGAGCAGCACCCCGCTGGCGGTGTGGCCGGCGAGCGCCGCCGGGTCCAGGGTGCCGGCGGCCTCGGCGCGGCCGAGCACGACCGGCACCGCCAACGCCCGACCGAAGGCGCGTTCCAGCAGGTCGGGGCGGTATTGCCCGGTCGCCGGGGACCAGTAGCCGGTGCCGCTGGCGTCGCTGCGGTCGGTGCGCAGGGCGCCCAGGCCCGGCGCTCCGGCCAGCCGCCAGGTCAGCCAGTCGTGCGGCAGGCAGACGGCGGCCACCCGGTCGGCGTTGGCCGGCTCGTGCCGGGCCAGCCAGCGCAGCTTGGTGACGGTGAAGCTGGCCACCGGCACGGAGCCGACCGCGTCGGCCCAGAACCGCCGGCCGGCCTCGCCGCCGCCGGCCTCCTCGATGAGGTCGGCGGCGGCCCCGGCCGACCGGGTGTCGTTCCAGAGCAGGGCCGGGCGCACCACCTCGCCCGCCTCGTCGAGGCAGACCATGCCGTGCTGCTGGCCGGCGACCGAGATCGCGGCCACGTCGGCCAGGCCCCCGGCCGCCTCGACCGCCGCCCGCAGGGCCCGCCACCAGGCCGCCGGGTCGACCTCGGTGCCGTCGGGGTGGGGTGCGCGGCCGGAGCGGACCAGCGCGCCGGTCTCCGCGTCGCGGATGACCAGCTTGCAGGACTGGGTGGACGAGTCGATTCCGGCGACCAGGGGCATGGCGGCGGCCTCAGCGGGCGCCGAGCAGGTGCTCGACGGCGAGCTGGTTGAGCCGGACGAAGCCGAAGCCCTTCGCGGCGGCGGCGTCGACGTCGTACTCCTCGAAGGCGGTGCGGTCGGCCAGCAGGTCCGCGTAGCTCTCGCCCGGCGCGAGGGTGGGGGTGGCCAGGTCGGCGACCCGGCTGACGGCGAGCGCCTCGGCCACCTCCGGGTCGGCCCGGAACGCCTTGGCCCGCTCCTTGAGCAGCAGGTACGTGCTCATGTTCGCCGCCGCCGACGCCCAGACCCCGTCGATGTCCTCGGTGCGGGAGGGCTTGTAGTCGAAGTGGCGGGGGCCGTCGTAGGCCGGGCCGCCGCCGGGGCCGCCGTGCTCCAGCAGGTCGACCAGGGCGAACGCGTTGAGCAGGTCGCCGTGGCCGAAGACCAGGTCCTGGTCGTACTTGATGCCGCGCTGGCCGTTGAGGTCGATGTGGAACAGTTTGCCCTGCCAGAGGGCCTGGGCGATGCCGTGGACGAAGTTGAGGCCGGCCATCTGCTCGTGGCCGACCTCGGGGTTGAGGCCGACCAGCTCCGGGTGGGCCAGGGTGGAGATGAACCCCAGCGCGTGCCCGATGGTGGGCAGCAGGATGTCGCCGCGCGGCTCGTTCGGCTTCGGCTCCAGGGCGAAGCGCAGGTCGTAGCCGCGGTCGAGGACGTACTGGCAGAGCAGGTCGACGGCCTCGCGGTAGCGCTCCAGCGCGGACTGCACGTCCTTGGCCAGGTCGTACTCGGCGCCCTCCCGGCCGCCCCACATCACGAAGGTGCGGGCGCCCAGCTCGGCGGCGAGGTCGACGTTGCGCAGCACCTTGCGCAGCGCGTACCGCCGCACGTCGCGGTCGTTGCTGGTGAAGCCGCCGTCCTTGAACACCGGGTGGTTGAAGAGGTTGGTGGTGACCATGGGGACGACCAGGCCGGTCTCGTCGAGCGCCTTGCGGAAGCGGGCGATGCGGCCGTCGCGGGTGGCCGCGTCCGCGCCGAAGGGGACGAGGTCGTCGTCGTGGAAGGTGATGCCGTAGGCGCCCAGCTCGGCGAGGCGGTGCACGGCCTCGACGGCGTCCAGCTCGGGGCGGGTGGCGTCGCCGAACGGGTCGCGGGCCTGCCAGCCGACCGTCCAGAGACCGAAGGAGAACTTGTCGGCGGGAGTGGGGCGGGGCGCCATGGCGAACCTCCGTCAGCTATTTGTTCAGTGATTGAATTATTTGGCGGACGTATGGCAGTGTCAAGGGGTGCACCGCCCCGCCGCCCCGGCTGCGGTCCGCCAGGGCAGCCTCCGCGAGCTGAACCTCGCCGTGGTGCTCGGCCGGATCGCCGCCGCCCCCCGCCCGCCCTCGCGGGCCGACGTCGCCGCCGCGACCGGCCTGACCCGGGCCACCGTCTCGGCCGTGGTCGACGACCTGATCGCCGGCCGGCTGGTCGCCGAGGCGGAGCCGGCCCCCCGCGCCGGGGCCGGGCGGCCCGCCCGGGGGCTGGTGCTGGCCGGCGACGGCCCGGCCGGGCTGGGCCTGGAGGTCAACGTCGACTACCTGGCGGTCTGCGTGACCGACCTGGCCGGCCGGGTCCGGCACCACACCGTGCACCGGGCCGACCTGCGCCCGCTGCCCCCCGCCGACGCGCTCGCCCGGCTCGTCGCGCTGGCCGACGCCGCCCGCCTCGACGCCCGCCGGCAGGGGCTCACCCTGGCCGGTGCCGTCCTCGCGGTCCCCGGGCTGGTCGACGCCGCCGGGCTGGTCCGCCTCGCCCCGAACCTCGGCTGGCGGGACGTGCCCGTCCCCGCCCTGCTGGCCGCCCACCCGCCGCTGGCCGAGCCGGTCCCCGGCATCCCGGCGCTCGTGGTGGAGAACGAGGCCAACCTGGCCGCGCTGGGCGAGCTGCATGCCGACCCGGACGGCCCGGTGAGTTTCCTGCACATCTCCGGGGAGGTCGGCATCGGCGCGGGGATCGTCCTGGACGGTGCCCTCTTCCGGGGCGTGCGCGGCTTCAGCGGCGAGATCGGCCACCTGACCGTCCGGCCGGCGGGGCGGCCCTGCGGCTGCGGCGGCCGGGGCTGCCTCGAACGGTACGCCGGCCAGGAGGCCGTCCTCGCCGCCGCCGGGCTGGACCGGGCGGACCTGCCCGCCGACACCGCCGCCGCCCGGCTGGCAGACCTCGCCGCCGCCGGCCACCACGCCACCCGGGCGGCCCTGGCCGAGGCCGGCGCGGCGCTCGGGGTCGCGGTGGCCGGCGTGGTCAACCTGCTCGACCTCGACACCGTGGTCCTCGGCGGCGGGTACGCCCGGCTCACCCCCTGGCTGCGACCGCCGGTCCTGGCCGAGGTGTCCCGACGGGTACTCACCGCCGCCTGGTCGCCGGTGACCGTACGCCCGTCGGCGCTCGGCCCGGAGGCCGCCGTGGTCGGCGCGGCCGGCTCCGTCGTCCGGCGCATCGTCGCCGCCCCGGTCGGCTGGCTCAACCGCGCGGGCTGAGCCGCCGCCCTCGCCCGGCGGTCGGCCGCCTCTGCTCGCTGGGCGCGCGCCGGAGCGCCTCGGTACGCTTGCGCGGAGTCGGTGGCGTCGCGAGGCGGAGGAGCGCTCAGGACCATGCACACAGGTCGGCAGACCGGTGCGCCCGGCGCCTGGCGATGACGACCGACGCGGGGCTGGCCCGCGAGCTGCTCGACGGGCTCTCCGAGGCCGTCGTCACCGTCGATCCCGGCGGCGTGGTGACCCTGGTCAACGCGATGGCCGGCGTGCTGCTGCCGGAGTTGGCCCCCGGTGCCGAGCTGGCCGGCTGCCCGGTGCCCGCCCTGGCCCGCGCCGGCGTCGCCGGGGCCGACACCTTCGACGCCGAGCACCACGGCCGGCGGCTGCACGGTGTGCGTCGCCCGCTGCGCGGCGGGCGGTGCGCCTGGTACGTGCGGGACGTCACCGGCGAGCAGGCCCGCGCCGCCGCACTGCGCGCCGAGCGGTCACGCACCGCGTTCCTGGCCCGCGCGGGCAGCCGGCTCGGGCTCTCCCTGCACCGCGAGCAGGTGCTGCGGGCCACGGCCACCCTGCCGGTGCCGTACCTGGCCGACGCCGCGCTGGTCGTCGACCACCCGCCACCGCCGGCCGAGCACGCCCCGCACTGGACCCGGTACGTCGCGGGTGACCCCGCACCGACGACCGGCGTCAGCGCCGGGGAGCTGCTCACCGCGCTGCCCGGCCTCGCCGAGGCGCTCGGCGGCGACCTACCGGAACCCGCCCCCTGGCGGGACGCCGAGCCCGCCGGCCTCGCCGAGGTGCTGCCGGGGGGCCTGCCCCGGGCCGGGACCGTGCTGGCCAGCCCCATGCCGGGCACGGGCGGCCCGGCGGGCGCGCTGGTGCTGCTCCGGTGGGCCGGGCGTCCCGGTTTCGACGGGCGGGACGTCGACCTGGCCCGGGAATTCGCCGCTCGGGCCGGTGCCGCCCTGCTGGCCGCCGGCCTCTACAGCGAGCAGGCCCACCTGACCCGGGTACTGCAGAGCAGCCTCCTCCCGCCCGACCTGCCCGCCGTGGCGGGCGTCGCCCTGGCCGGCGGCTACCGGGCCGCCGGGGACGGCCTGCGCATCGGCGGCGACTTCTACGAGGTCTTCCCCACCTCGGCCGGGGCCCTGTTCGCCCTCGGCGACGTCTGCGGCCGGGGCGTCGGCGCGGCGGTGCTCACCGGCCGGGTCCGCCAGTCCCTGCAGACCCTGCGCCTGGTCGAGCAGCGCCCGCTGGAGCTGATGGACCTGCTCAACCGGGCCCTGCTCGACGCGCCGGTCCACACCCGCCGCAGCCAGCTCACCACCCTGTTGCTCGGTGCGCTGACTCCCGAGCGGGACGGCGGGGTCCGGGTCCGGGTCGCCGGCGGTGGCCATCCGTCCCCGCTGGTGGTCCGGGCCGACGGCGGCGTCGGGACCGTACGGGTCGGCGGCATGCCCGTCGGCGCGCTCAGCGCCCCCCGGTTCGCCGACGCGCAGCTCCGCCTCGCCCCCGGCGAGTTGCTGTTCGCCCACACCAACGGGGTGACCGAGGCCCGGGGTGGGGCGGGTGGGACGGAGATGTTCGGCGACGAGCGGCTGCGGCGGGCCGTCGCGTCGGCGGCCGGGCTGCCCCCCGCCGCCCTGGTCGACCGGGTGCTCCAGCTCGTCGACGAGTGGCTCGACGGGCAGGGCCACGACGACATCGCGATGCTGGCCGTCGCCGCCGACCACCGCTGAGCGCGAGCGCGCGCCGGTGTCGGGGGGCCGCAGGCACGGTCCGGTCCGGATCCCCCGCCCCGGGCCGCGCCGCCGCGCGGGTCAGGCCGTACGGGGCCAATCGCCGTGCGGGGCGGGGTCGTCGGACCGTCCGGGCCCGCCCGACATCGTCGGCCTGCCCGGCGAGGCCGCCTCGGGCAGCGTCGTCGCCTCGGGCCACGTCGTCGCCTCCGGGCGCGTGGGCTCCGGGCGCGTCGGCTCGGGGCGCGTGGTCGTCTCCGGGCGCGTCGGCTCGGGGCGCGTCGGCTCGGGGCGCGTGGTCGCCTCGGCCGCTCGGGTCTGCCCCGAGTGCTCCGCCCTCGGCGGCTCCGGTGGGTGCCGACGC
The DNA here is from genome assembly GCF_049841815.1 of Micromonospora sp. DT233. Classification (NCBI taxonomy): domain Bacteria; kingdom Bacillati; phylum Actinomycetota; class Actinomycetes; order Micromonosporales; family Micromonosporaceae; genus Micromonospora; species Micromonospora sp. DT233. Next base: position 162,945 of record NZ_JBNCLB010000008.1, read on the forward strand.
CGGGCGGCCTCGTCGAACTCCCGGATGCCGGCCAGCAACGCCCGTCGTCCCTCGGGGGTCATGCCGGCCAGCACCGCCGCCAGCCGCTCCTGGCGGTCGGCGCGCAGCTCGGCGAGGAGCTGTTCGGCCTCCGGGGTGAGGTGCAGGGAGATCACCCGCCGGTCGGACCGGCCCGGCTCGCGCTCCAGCATCCCGGCGGCGACCAGCCGGTCGCAGAGCCGCGAGGCCGACGAGAGCAGCATGTCGAGCAGCGTCGCCAGCCGGCGCAGGTTGATCCCGTCGTGCTGCTCGACCGCCATCACCGCGCGCAGTTGGGCCCCGGAGAGCCGGCTGGTGGTCGACTCACGGGCCGCCTCGAAGACCGAGAGCAGGGTGCCGGCGGCCGCATCGAGGGCTGCGGCCATACTCGCTTCTGGTCCGCGTGGACCGCGTTCTTCGGCCATGGTGGGCACGACACTACCCGCCGTTCCTGGCCGCCGGCCCGTCCGAACAGGGGTGCGACGATGAGCGGTGCCGCAGACCGGGCCCGGCGGACGCTGACCGAGGCACCCGCCGACCTGCTGGTCGACCGGTTGGCAGCGGAGCTGGAGCGGTCGTACGGGATCACCGAAGCCGAGCTGTTCCAGGTCGACTACCGGCTTTCGGGGCTCCTGCCGCTCACGGAGGGTGAGGCGCTGACCGAGGCCGGGCACCCGGCCTGGCGGTGCTTCGACCACCAGGAGCCGATCGTCGTCGACCGGGTCGGATACCTGCCGGTGAGCATGCGGGGGGAACGGCAGGGGGTGCTCCGGCTGGCCCCGGTCCCCGACGACCGGGCCGTGATCGACGAGTTGTTCGGCATCGCCACCGCCCTCGGTCACGAACTGGTCGCGGTCAACCAGGGCACCGACGTGTACCAGGCCGCCCGCCGCAGCCGGCGGCTCACGCTGGCCGCCGAGATGCAGTGGGAGCTACTGCCCGGACGCAGCCGGATCCGCCCCTCGTTCAGCCTGGCCGGGCAGCTCGAACCGGCGTACGCGGTGCGCGGCGACAGCTTCGACTGGTCCGACGACGGCCACCGGCTGTGGCTGTCGACGATCAACGGGATGGGCGAGGGGGTCGCCGCGTCCGCGCTGACCGCGCTGGCCACCCACGCCCTGCGCAACGCCCGCCGGTGCGGGCTCGGCCTGGCCGACCAGGCCGCGCTGGCCGACCAGGCGCTGTACGCGATGCACCGGGGCGAGCAGCACGTCTCGGTGCTGCTGCTGGCGCTGGACCTGGCCGCCGGGGTGCTGACGGTGGTCGACGCCGGATCGCCCCGGTTGGTGCTGCTGCGCGCCGGCGAGGTGGTCGAGCTGCCGCTGGAGGCGCAGTTCCCGCTGGGCATGTTCGACGACACCGACTACCGGGAGCAGCGTTTCACGCTACTCCCGGGCGACCGGCTCTTCGTCCTCAGCGACGGCGTCCTGGACGCGACCGGCCAGGAGGTCCGCTACGGCGAGACCGCGCTGGACCGGTTCCTGCGCCGGACCGGCCCGATGGCACCGCTGGAGGCGGTCCGGTCCCTGATCGGCGACCTGCGGGCGTTCGTCGCCGGCGACCTCATCGACGACGCGGTGGTCGTCTGCCTGGACTGGACGGGCCCCCAGCCCTGACCGACGAGGGCCACCGCCGGGACGGCGGGGCCGGGACGGCGGGGCCGGGACGGCGGGGCCGGGAGTCGGTCAGTACGCGCCCCGGCTGCGCATCACCGCGCCGAACGTCTTCCACATGATCGTCAGGTCGGCGGCCAGCGACCAGTTCTCCACGTAGTACAGGTCGAGCCGGATGCCGTCCTCCCAGCTCAGGTCGGATCGGCCGCTGACCTGCCAGAGGCCGGTCATGCCGGGCTTGACCAGCAGCCGCCGCGCCACGTCGCCGTCGTAGCGGGCCACCTCCGACGGCAGCGGCGGGCGCGGGCCGACCAGGCTCATCTGGCCGAGCAGCACGTTCGCCAACTGGGGCAGCTCGTCCAGCGACCACTTGCGCAGCACCCGGCCGACCCGGGTCACCCGGGGGTCGTCGCGCATCTTGAACATCAGGCCGTCGGTCTCGTTGCGGGTGGCCAGCTCGGCGAGGAGCGCGTCGGCGTTGACCACCATGGTGCGGAACTTCAGCACCCCGAACTCCCGACCGCCCTGACCGACCCGGGTCTGCCGGAACAGCACCGGCCCCCGGGTGTCGAGCTTGACGGCCAGCGCGATCGCCGCCAGCAGCGGCAGCAGCAGCGCCAGCGCCAGCGACGCGGCGGCCCGGTCGACGAAGCCCTTGACCAGCTTGCGGGCCCCCCTGAACTCGGGGGCCTCGACGTGGATGAGGGGCAGCCCGGCGACCGGCCGGGTGTGGATGCGGGGGCCGGCGACGTCGGTCAGCGCGGGCGCGACGACCAGGTCCACCCCGGTGCCCTCCAACTGCCAGCCGAGACGCCGCAGCCGGGTCGCGGTCAGCTCGCCGGAGGCGGTGACCGCGACGGTGTCCGCGCCGATCGCGGTCACCGCCTCGGGGATGCCTCGGAACGAGCCCACCACCGGCACGTCGCCGAGCCGCTGCGGCACCGGTGCCAGCAGGGCGTCGGGGATGCACGCGCCGACCACCTGATAGCCGGCGTACGGCTCCCGGCGGAGCTGGTGCACCAGCTCCAGCACGTGGGCGGTGTCGCCGACCACCAGCACCTTGCGGGACCATCCCCGGCCCTGGGAGCGGGCCCGGTGCAGCCGTTTGCGCGCGGCGAACCGGGCCACCTCCAGGCCCAGCATGCCGACCGCGAAGGAGATGGCGAGGAAGCCCCGGGAGACGCCGACGTCGGCGATGTAGCCGGCGATCGCGGTGCCGCCGGCGAGCCGCAGGCAGGCGGTGCCGACCCGGCGGTACTCGTCCGCGCCGTAGCCGAGCACCCGGTCGTCGTAGCAGCGCAGCACCTTCAGCGAGACCAGCCAGGTCAACACCAGCGCGGGGGCGACCACCACGTAGGGGATCTTCGAACCCACCGGCTCCTCGTCGCCGAAGCGGGCGACGTAGCCGATGAGCACCGCGGCGGCCAGCACGGCGGTGTCCAGCACCACCAGCATGCGTACGTACGCCCGCTCGTCGACCCGGGCCACCGGCCCGGATCGGCGCGTACCCGGACGTGGTGGCGTCCTGGTGGGGGTCAACAGCGTCGCCGACGTCACCGGCACTACCCCATTCTGCTGAGGACGGCCCCGGTGCGCGGTCGGAATCCCCCGTGGGACCGGCGACAGCGGAGCACGCCGACATCTTGCCTGACGGCCATGGCTACCGATTGCTTGGGACGGGTTCCCGTCAGTTTCCTCCGGAAGGTGATGCGACGGAAGACGTATCCGGTCACGGCCTGCGTCGGTCGACGGCTCAGCGGGGCGCGTCCGGGCGGAGCGTGACCGCCTTCAGGAAGAGGTCCCCGCTCCGGGCCGGGTCGTCGGTGACGAAGCTGCCGCCGCCCGTGATCTTGGTAATCGGCTCCAGGTCGGCCAGGCTGACGTCCTGACCGACGCCGATGATGACGACCGGGACCGGCCGCTCGGGATCGGCGATCCGCTTCAGCTCGGCAATCAGCTGCTGCTGGGACATGCCGCTGTCGTCGTCGTTGCCGCCGGCGGTGAAGAGCACGATCGAGTTGAGCCGGTCCGGCAGCCAGCCGGTCTGGACCTGCCGGTAGGCGGCCAGCATCGTGTCGTACAGGCCGGTGCCGCCGTTGGTGGGGCGGATCGCGGCCAGCTCCCGCTGCAGCCGGACGCGGTTGGTCGTCAGCGGTTTGATCGGTGCCAGCTCCCGGTGGTCCTGGTTGCCCTTCAGCCGGGTGGAGAAGGTCCAGAGCCCCACCGGCGAGGCGTTGCCGAACAGGCTCAGACCCCGCTGGGCCGCCGCCACGGTGGCCTGCCCCCGGGTGGTGCCGTCACCGCTGGGCACCGGCCCCTTCATGGTGGCGGAGACGTCCATCACGCAGAGCAGCCGGATCGGCTGGGCGGCCATCGACCAACTGGAGACGGCGCGGTCGACCGCGGCCAGGCCCGGAGCGCCGGCCAACGTCGACGCGGCGAGCCGACGGGGGGCACCCTGCGGCGCCCGGAAGCCGGCGCCCCAACTGCCGTCCGGGGCGCGCAGCGACCGCTCCGCCAGCCGGTCGCGGAAGGCCGGCTCGGTGAGCACCCCGTACAGGGCCTTGGCGGCGGCCTGCTTCCCCGGCGACATGCCGGGCAGCACCGCGTACGGGTAGTCCAGCGTCGCCAGCGCCGGGTTGAGGTAGACCGCCGCCAGCGGAACCGGCGGTTTCCGCTCGTTGTACGACAGCACGTCCTCCTCGGAGAGCACGGCGGCGTCCAGGCCGCCGGTGATCGCCGTCGGCTCGGCGGTGGCGGCCGCCGTCGGCTGGGCGGCCGGGAACCGGGCCAGCAACTCCGGGCGCACCACGGACCGTCCGGTCACCAACGCCCGCAGCACACCGGGGTTGGCCCGCTGCTCGGCGGTGGGCACGTCCGCCGTCGCGGTCAGCGACAGCACCGCGGAGAGGCCGGCCGCGTCGCGCGTCGGCTCCACGATCCCGGTGCGCAGCGGCTTGCCACCGTTGATCTGTTGCAGCAGGTCGGCCCAGGTCAGCGCCCGGTCCGGCCAGCCGAAGCGGGCGGCGGCCACCGCTTCGGGCGCCGCCACCACCACCGGGCTGCGGGCGACCGACGCGCCGTTGGTCGGGTTGAACGCGGCGGCCCCGGCGTTCTTCAACCGCAGCAGCCAGGTCGAGGAGTCCGGTATCCACACGTCGGGGTTGACCGCGTCGCCGCCGACCGTGGGCACGCCGGGCAGCTGCACCCCGTGCTTGCCGGCCATGGCGGCCGCGACCTCCACCGGATCGATGGCCGAGACCTCCACCACGACGCAGGTGCCGGCGGCCACCGCCCCGTCGGCCATCCACCGGGCGGCCGCGGCCTTCACCGCGGGGGCCAGCTCGGTGGCCGCCGCGACGCTCACCTCGACCTGCCCGGAGCAGGACGGCCGCGCCACGTAACGGTAACCGAACCAGGCCCCGGCGACGACGACGGCGAGCGCGGTCGCCGAGGCGACGGCACCCGCTCCATTGAGACTTATGCGCATGCGATGGCGGCCCGACATGATCATTATCTTGCGTACCGGGTGGGGCTGGTGCCATGGCCGTTCGGACGGAATTGATCAGGAACCGCAGCTTGGCGGGCATTTCGCCACACTCCGCGACGATTCAGCCCCGGAAGGTCATCGGACCGGCCGCCTCCCATCAGGGCAGGACGCAGGTCGGGCTGGGCACCGGCACGGGCTCGCCGACCGGTTCCGGAATCCCCGTCGCGGCGTCCACCCGGAACACCCGGACCATGTCGGCGCGCTCGTCGGCGACGTAGAGGTGCGCGCCGGTCAGGGCGAGGTGCCGGGGCCACTCCCCGCCGGTGCGCACCTCGGCGACCAGCTCCGGCAGCTCCCCGGCGAGGGCGAAGACCGCCACCGTGCCGACGCCCCGGTTGCCGACGTAGAGGAAGCGGCCGTCTGGGCCGACGGTGATCTCGGAGGGCTGGACGTGACCGGCGCGGGCGCTGGCGTCGACCCGGCCGCGCTGGTGCAGCGCCCCCGCCGGGGTCAGCTCGTACGCGGTCACCGTGCCGTCCAGCTCCCCGGCCAGCCAGCAGCGCCGGCCGTCGGGGTGCCGGGCCAGGTGCCGGGGGCCGGTGCCGGGCACGGTCTGGAACCGGGGCCCTGCGGGCACCAGCCGGCCGGTGGGAGCGTCGAGGTCGTACCGGTAGACGGAGTCGGTGCCGAGGTCCACGGCCAGCAGTGGTCCGCCCTGCGGCGCCGGGGAGACCATGTGGCAGTGCGCCCGCTCCTGGCGTTGCGGATCGGGGCCGCGGCCGACGTGCACCACCAGGTCGCTGCGCTCGCCGGGGACCCCGGCCGCGTCCAGCGGGAAGACGGCGACGCTCCCGCCGCCGTAGTTGGCCACGACGAGGTGCCCGGCGTCGGGGGTGACCGCCAGGTGGCAGGGCTCCGCGCCGCCGGTGCTCCGCGCCGCCAGCGGGGTCAGGTCGCCGTCCGGGCCGACCCGGAAGGCGCTGACCTCCCCCTCGGGCACCTCGTTGACGGCGTAGAGCACCGGCAACGTGGGATGCCGGGCGAGGAAGGACGGCGACGGGGTGACCGCCACGGTGCCGAGCGGGGTCAGCGCGCCGGTCGCCGGGTCGCGCCGGGCGGCGACGATCCCGTCGCCCCGCCCCCCGCCGCTGGCCGCCGTGTAGCCCCCGATGTGGACGATCGCCTGCTGCCCGGTCACCCGTCCCACCCTTTCGCCGCTGTCGGTGTGGATCTACCCAGAGCTTTCCCCGCCAGCGGTCGGATCAGGCCTGTTTCCCGCGATTGGCCGGGTTCAGGGCTCAGGGCACCGGGACGGGCTCGCCGCGCTGCCGGGCGACGTGCTCGACGAGGGAGATCAGCACCAGCTTGCCCGACTGCCGGTCCCGGGCGTCGCAGAACACCATCGGCACGTCCGGGTCGAGGTCCAACGCCCGGCGTACGGAGTCCAGGCCGAAGCGGCGACGGTCGTCGAAGCAGTTCACCCCGACCACGAACGGGATGCCCCGCTGCTCGAAGTAGTCGATCGACGGGAAGCAGTCGGCCAGCCGGCGGGTGTCGGCCAGCACCACCGCCCCGAGCGCCCCGAAGGCCAGCTCGTCCCAGAGGAACCAGAACCTGTCCTGGCCGGGGGTGCCGAAGAGGTAGACCTGAAGGTCCTCGTTGATGGTGATTCGGCCGAAGTCCATCGCGACCGTGGTGGTCGACTTGCCCTCCACCCCGGAGAGGTCGTCGACCGAGGCACCGGCCCCGGTGAGGATCTCCTCGGTCTGCAACGGCCGGACCTCGCTCAACGCGCTCACCAGCGTCGTCTTGCCGGCACCGAAGCCGCCGGCAATGAGGATCTTCAGAGCCAGCGGAATCCGCAGTCGGGATCCGTCACGGTCATAGTGCACGGAGTCCACTGACCACCGCCTTGAGAATGTTGTCGTCGGGTAGGAACGTGGTCCCGGCCGGTGCGTGCACCGATACCAGGCCACGGGCGAGCAGGTCACCCACCAGCACCCGGACCACGCCCAGGGCGAGGTCCAGTTCGGCGGCGAGTTCGGCGACGGGCAGCGGCCGCCGGGTCAGCTCGACCATGCGCCGCTGCTCCGGGTGCAGCGCAGCGCGGGTGGCCGGGTCGACCGCCCGTGCGGCGAGCACGAACGCGACCACGTCGAGACAGACCGAGGGTCGGACCCTACCCCCGGTCAGGGTGTACGGGCGGACCACCGGCCCGGCGTCGGCGTCCAGCCACTCGTGCTGCGGCCCGGGTGACTCAGCCCGCATCGGCGGTCCCCGAGGCGCTGCGGGCCGGCGCGGTGAGGTTCTCGCCGACGCGGGTGACCAGCATCGCCATCTCGTACGCCACCAGGCCGATGTCCGCGTCGGCCTCGGCGACCACCGCCAGGCACGCGCCCTGCCCGGCGGCGGTGACGAAGAGGTACGCCGACTCCATCTCCACCACGGTCTGGCGCACTCCCCCACCGGCGAGGTGCCGGCTGGCGCCCTTGGCCAGGCTGGAGAAGCCGGAGGCCAGGGCGCAGAGGTGCTCGGCGTCGCTGCGGTCGGAGTCGGCCGAGGAGCCGAGCAGCAGCCCGTCGGCCGAGAGCACCACCGCCTGACGGGCGGCCGGCACCCGCTCCACCAGATCGTCGAGCAACCAGTCGAGATCGGCGTTCGGCCTCGTCGTGTGCACCACTAGGCGTCCCTCTCAGAAGCGGTCGAAGGTTGCGGATCCGCCCGGCCGTCGTGATCGGGGGCGGGGGCGGGGGCGGCGTCGGGGCCGGGTGGGGCGGGCGGGGCGGCGGCGCCGTCGCGGCGGCCCCGGGCGGTGCCGGCCTGCAGGGCGGACATCAGCCGGCGGGCCTCCTCCGGGGCGCGGGGGGCCGGCGCCTCCGAGGCGGTCAGCCGGGTACGGGGAGCGGGGCCGCGCCGGCGTACCCGGCGGGGCAGGCCGTCGCCCTCGGCGGCCGGATCGGCCGGATCGGCCGGCACGGTGCGGCTCGGCACCAGCGGCACCACGGCGGTCGGGGAGGCGAGGCGCTCCCGGGTGGTCCGGCCGGTGCGGGGCCGGGGCAGGGTGCCGATCCGGGTGACCTTGGCCAGCCGGCGGCCGTCGGCCGAGTCCGGCTCGAGGGACGGCTCGGGCGGCTCGGTGGTGACCAGGTCGGGCGGGATCAGCACCACGGCGATGATTCCGCCCTGCCCGGCCGGGCGCAGCTGCACCCGCACCCCGTGCCGGGCGGCGAGCCGGGCCACCACGAAGAGCCCCAGCCGGGCGCTGTCGGCCGGGTCGAACTCCGGCGGCGTGGCCAGCCGCCCGTTCGCCTCCGCCATCGCCTCGGCGGACATGCCCAGCCCCTCGTCGGTGATCTCCAGGGCGTACCCGTTGGGCAGGCTCTGCCCGCGCACGGTGACCCGGGTGCCGGGCGGGGAGTACCGGGTGGCGTTCTCGATCAGCTCGGCCAGCAGGTGGATGACGTCGCCAACGGCCCGGCCGACGGTGGCGGCGGGCTGCATGTCGATGATCTCCACCCGCTCGTACGACTCGACCTCGGAGATCGCGCCCCGGACCAGGTCGACCATCGCGACGGGGTTGCGCCAGCCCCGCCCCGGCGCCGCCCCGGCCAGGATGACCAGGTCCTCGGCGTGCCGGCGCAGCCGGGTGGCGAGGTGGTCGACCCGGAACAGCTCGGCCAGCTCGTCGGGGTCCTCGACGCGGCGTTCCATCCGGTCGAGCAGGGAGAGTTGCCGGTGCACCAGGCCCTGACTGCGCCGGGCGAGGTTGAGGAAGACCTCGTTGAGGCCCCGGCGCACGGCGACCTCCTCGACGGCGGCGGAGACCGCCGTCTGGGCCACCTGGTTGAAGGCGTCGCCGACCTGGCCGATCTCGTCGCGGCCGTACTCCAGCGGGGGCGTCTCCCGGGCCACGTCGACGTCCTCGCCGCGCCGCAGCCGGGTCACCACGTCGGGCAGCCGGCGCTCGGCGATCTCCAGCGCGGCGGTGCGTACCCCGTCGAGCCGTCGGGCCAGCGAGCGGCCCACCCGCACCGCGACCACCAGCGACACCACCACGGCGACGAGGCCGAGCACGCCGGCCGCGCCGAGCCGGACCAGGACGCCGACGGCGACCGGTACGACCCGCTCGGTCAGCTTCTCGGCCTCGCCCAGCTCGAAGTCCCGCAGGCTCTGCTGCACGGCCTCCTGGCTGGTCTGCCAGGCCCCGGCGTCGATCTTGGGGGCCCGGACCGAACCGGCCCGGACCAGGGTCTCCTGCAGGGCGCGGAGCCGGACGAAGTCCTCGCCCTCGACCATCCGCTGGTAGGCGGCCCGGCCTTCGGCCGGCAGGTCGGCCACCGCCGACTCGACGAGGAACTGCTGGTTGCCGATGGTCTGCACGAGCTGGGCGTGCTCGCCGGGGCGGAACCGCTTGGTGGCCAGCACCCCGGCGAGGATCGCGTCGGCCTGCCCGAGCAGCTCGCGGGAGCGGCCGAGCGCGGTCAGCGCGCGGGCCTGCCGGTTGTGGTTGTCGTCGGGGAGCGTGGCCAGCACCGAGAAGGCGTGGAAGGCCGCGCCCACCATGCCGTTGTAGAGCCCGATCGCGCCCGTGCGGTCCAGCTCGCGGCGGTCGATGAAGTCACGGCCGGCGGGCAGCGCGTCGAGCGCCCCGAGAAACTGCTCGACGCGGGCGTCGAGCACGTCCTCCGTGACGGCGCGCAGTTGCTTGCTGGCGGCTCGTCGGCGCAGGTCGGCGACGGCGGTGTCGGTGCTGCGCCGCTGCTCGGCCAGCGCCGGCAGCCGGGTGTCGCCGGCGAGTTGCAGCACGGTCAGCCGGCGTTCCCGTTGCAGCTCGGCGACGACCTTCTCGCCCGGCCGGCCCAGCTCGGACAGGAGGGTGTCGGCGGAGAGCAGATCCATGGCCGGGCCCACGGCGAGGCTCGTCGCGAAGATCCAGAGCGCCATCAGCGCGCTCACCGGCACGATGACCAGCGCCGTCAGCTTCGAACGGATCGGCCAGTCGCGGGTGTTCATCAGACCTCGCCCGGAAGGTGTGGCAGCGGGTGGCGCCGGGGCCGACCGGGCTTCGCCCGCCGTGGCACCGGGGCACCGGCACGGGCGCCCTCGGCAGGATACGTAATCGGCGACGCTTGCGGTACCGGCGGTACGCCCGACGCGCTGACCCGAACACGCTCCGCTGTGGCCGGTGCACATGCGAGCGCCCCGCCCGGTTCCGGGCGGGGCGCTCGATGGCGCTGGTGGGGCGGGGGATCAGACGGTGGTGGAGAGGCCGAGCCCCTCGGCGATCCGCCGGCCGTAGTCGGCGTCACATTGGCTGAAGTGCCAGACCATCTTCTCCTGGATGTGCTTGTCGCACTGGGCCAGCAGACCGGTGAGGTTGAGCACCAGGTCGTCGCGCTCCCAGTCGGCCATCTCGCGGAAGCGCCGGCCGGCCTGGGCGTAGTTGTTCTGCCGCTCGATCGGGGCCTTCATGATCTGCCCCGAGACGAACGGGCGGTACTCCCGGTAGGAGTCGTCGGCCTCGCCGAGCCCGGCGACCGAGGACGGCTCGAAGTTGATGTGCGGGTTGCCGCCCCGCTCGTCCACCCCGTACGACATCTGGCCGCCACCCTGGTTGGTGCGGACCTGGACGTCCTCGCGCGGCCGGTTGATCGGCAGTTGCAGGTAGTTCGGGCCGACCCGGTAGCGCTGGGTGTCCGAGTAGGAGAACGTCCGGCCGACCAGCATCTTGTCGTCGGAGAAGTCGATCCCGTCGACCAGCACACCGGTGCCGAAGGCGATCTGCTCGTTCTCGTTGTGGTGGTCGGTGATGTTGCGGTTGAGCGTCATCATGCCGACGGGGAGGTACGGGAAGTCCTCCTCCGGCCAGATCTTGGTGTCGTCCAGCGGGTCGAAGTCCAGCTCGGGGTGCTCGTCGTCGCTCATGATCTGGACGTTGAGCTCCCACTGCGGGTACTCGCCGCGCTCGATGGCCTCGTAGAGGTCCTTCGAGGCGTGGCCCAGCTCGGTCGCCTGGATCTCGGCGGCCTGCGCCTCGGTCAGGTTGTGCTCGCCCTGCTGGGTCATCCAGTGGAACTTGACCAGCACGGCCTCGCCTGCGGCGTTGACCAGGCGGTAGGTGTTGACCCCGGAGCCGCGCATGGTCCGGTAGTTCTTCGGGATGCCGTACGGCGAGAAGAGCCAGGTCAGCATGTGCATCGACTCGGGCGTGTTCGACATGAAGTCGAAGATCCGGTTCGGCTCCTGGCGGAAGGTCACCGGGTCCGGCTTCAGCGAGTGGATCACGTCGGGGAACTTGATCGCGTCGCGGATGAAGAAGACCTGGAGGTTGTTGCCCACCATGTCCCAGTTGCCGTCTTCAGTGCGGAACTTCACCGCGAAGCCGCGCGGGTCGCGGGCCGCCTCGGAGGAGTCCCGGCCGCCGATGACCGTGGAGAACCGGATGGTCACCGGGGTCTTCTTGCCCTTGGTCTGGAAGAGCTTCGCCCGGGTGTACGTCGAGGCCGGCTCGTCGCCGATCGTCCCGTACGCCTCGAACTCGCCGTGCGCGACGAAACCGCGCGCATGGACCACCCGCTCCGGGATGCGCTCCCGGTCGAAGTGGCTGATCTTCTCCAGGAAGTGGTAGTTCTCCAGCGTCGCCGGGCCGCGCGAGCCGACCGTCCGCTGCTGCTGGTTGTTGTGCACGGGGTGACCCTGACGGGTCGTCAGGATCGGCTTGCTGGCCTGCGGGTCGCTCATCGCTCTCCTCCGGTTCGGTGTCGCTGCCGGCGGTCGGGGCAGCGTCCCAGTACGTCACGTGCCCGGTTTGTCACCTCGCGCGTGCTGCGCCGCGAAGTGGCCGCCGCCGACGGGTCCAGGCGGGGGCCCGACCCCAACCCTGACGCATTTTCTGGAATCAGTCCAGTTTTCCCGCCCCCCGATTGTGTGCCGCACCCCATCCCTCCCCCGCCCGTCCTTCCCCCCTCCCTTTCCTCGCCCCTTCCTCGCGCCGCCCTCGCGCCGCCCTCGCGCCGCCCTCGCGCCGCCCTCGCGCCGCCCTCGCGCCGCCCTCAAGATCCGAGCATTTTCAGGGAAGATGCTGCCTCGAACCGGATTTCACCCAACATTTTCCCTGAAAATGCTCGGATCTTGGCGCGTGCAGGGGGCAGGTAGAGCGCGGATAGGAGGGGCGGGCGGACGGAGGGTGGGCGGACGAAGGGGCGGGGCGGGGGGTGACGGGGCGCGGGGTGACGGGCGGTGGGGGCGGGCGGGGTGGCAAGGAGCGCTGGCGCTGGGCGGCGGGGCGGCTGAGGAAAGTCGCCGGATCGGGATTGGCGATCAGCCTGGGGAGGGAATACCCAGGGGATGAAGGAGGAGCCATGTCGCCCACGCAGGTAATCGTCATAGTTCTGGTCGTGCTGGTGGTCGTCGCGGCCTTGGCCGTGGTGCTCCGGCAGGTCGCCCGCCGCCGCGCTCTGCGCGCCAAGTTCGGCCCCGAGTACGACCGGGTGGTCGCGGAGCGGGACAGCCGCTCGGCCGCCGAGCAGGAGCTGCGGGACCGGGAACGCCGGCACGCCGAGTTGACCCTCACCCCGCTCTCGCCCGAGTCACGCGCCCGGTACGCCGCCGCGTGGGAGGAACTGCAGGTCCGCTTCATCGACTCCCCCGCCGAGACGGTCAGCGACGCCGACGAGCTGGTCGGCCGGCTGATCGCCGAGCGCGGCTACCCGACCGGCGAGTTCGACGAGCAGGCCGCCCACCTCTCCGTCGAGCACGCCCGCACGCTGTCGCACTACCGGGAGGCGCACGAGATCCGGCTGCGCAACGAGCGCGGCGAGGCCGGCACCGAGGAGCTGCGGCAGGCCGTCGTGCACTACCGGGCGCTCTTCGCCGACCTGCTCGGTGCGGACCCGGTGGCCGGGCACTCGCCGCAGCAGCCCGACTCCGGCACCACCCCCGAGCATCAGCCGGACGCCACGCCCGCCGACCGTCCGCACGACGCCACCAGCCGCTGAGGAGAGCCACCATGCCCCAGGAACAGCAGATGAACAGCGATCATCCCGAGGCCGTCCGGTCCGCGCCGGTTCCGGTGCCCACCCCGGCCGACCGGCCCGCCGACACCGGCAACCAGCGCCACGGCGCCACCGATGGCCGCAGCGACCTGCCCGAGGACGTCCTGGACGACCGGGGTACCTTCGACGACCCGGCCGGGACCGACGACCACCCGGGCACCGCGCGCCGCGACGCCGACCACCCGGGCACCGCGCACCGCGACGCCGACGACCCGGACGCGACCGGCCTGTACGACACTCGCAACGCCGACGACCCGGACAGCACCGGCCTCTACGGCACGCGCAACGCCGACGACCCGGACACCGACACCACGCGCAACGCCGACGACCCGGACACCACCCGCCCGTTTGACGCAGGCAACGCCGACGACCCCGACGAGACCCGCCCGTACGCGGTCGGTGACGCAGGTTCGGACCGTAAGCCCGAGTTCCACGAGCCGGCGCCCCTGCCCACCGCGTTCGGGGCCACCAGCGTGGGTGACGCCGTGGCGGCCTCGGCGATGGCCAGTGGCCGGCCGGCCGACCAGCGGGACCCGCGCGGCGAGGAGAACGTCCAGCCCGGCGACGGCGCTCCGGGGCGTACCGACGAGTTCGACGCCGAGCGCGCCGACCCGACGGCCGCCGACCGCCTGCACGACCGGAACCGCTGGGCGGCTGCCGACGGCTCCCCCGACGACCGGCAGCACGCCGACGACGAGCACGCCGACGACCGGCACCACGGCGACGACCGGCAGCACGCCGACGACCGGCAGCACGCGGACGACGAGCACGCCGCCGCCGGGCCGGACGTCGCGCACGCGGATCGGGGCGACGAGCAGGTCGGGGCCGACCGGGACCGCGAGGACGCGGTGGTCGCGGGCGCGGCCGGATACGGCCGACCCGAGCCGGGCATGACCGACCCGGACGCCTCCCCCGGCAGCGGCATCGCCACCCCCGGCGCGGTCATCGCCGCCGCCGGCACCGGCAGCGCCGTTGGCGGCGCAACCGCGCGGCCCGCCTCCGGGGCGGTGCACGACGAAGCCACGGCTCTCTTCGAGCCGGACGCCGCCCAGGCGTTCCGGGACCGCTGGCGCGACGTGCAGCTCCGCTTCGTCGACGACCCGAAGGCCGCCGCCGGGCAGGCCCAGTCGCTGGTGGAGGAGGCCATCCAGGCGCTCGCCGCCGCGCTCGCCGAGCAGAAGAACAAGCTGGGCGACTGGCAGCAGACCGGCGACGACACCGAGCAGCTCCGCATCGCGGTACGCAGCTACCGCGACTTCCTGGACCGGGTGCTCGGCCGCTGACCGCCCTCCCGACGCCCTCACCCCGCGCGCCCCGGCCACGACGGCCGGGGCGCGCGGCGCGTCCGGGACCGCAGCAGTCACGCGGATTTGGTTGTAGTCTCAACTTCCTGACGCTAAGGTGCAAATCATCACGGTTGTCGATGAAAGGACCTTCATGTCAGCCAAGAGACTGCTCGCCGCGACCCTGGGCGCGCTGGCCGGCGCGGCCCTGCTGGTGTCCCCCGCAGCCGCCACCCCGACCGCCTCGGACTGCTCCACCTACGACGCCAGCGACCAGAGCGAATTCCTCGAGGGACACGCGTCCTACCCGTGGAGCTACTTCTGGAGCGAGGGCGAAGAGACGTTCTCGTTCTGCGTGGACATCCCGGACACCGCTGAGGTCCTCATCGAGGTGCGCGAGTTCAACGTCGACGTCGGGGACTGGACGACGACCGTGGCGACCGCCCCCGCCGGCCCCGGAGACAAGAAGTTCAGCTACCACACCGACAAGGCCTGGGGCTACCGCCTGTACGTGACGGGCATCAGCGGCAGCGGCACCTACACGGCGGGCATCAACTTCAGCAGGCTGGACTAGTCGCCTCCGCAACGTCCGGCGTCGACTCGATTCACGCCCGGACGGAAAGAACGGCCCCCTGTCTGCAGCAGGGGGCCGCTCCCGCTCAGGTCGGTCGGCGGCGCACCCGATACCGCAGGTGAAGCACCCGGTTGCTCTGAATCACCACGTCAGGATCCTCCAACAGATGCTGCGCGTCGACCGACCCGAAGTAGCGCTTGCCGGACCCGAACACGACGGGTACGACGTCCATGCGCACCTCGTCGACCAGGCCCGCGGCGAGCACCTGGCCACCGACGTCGCCGGCGGCGACCTCGACCAGGCGGTCACCCGCAAGCTCCTGCGCCTTGGCCACGGCTGCCTCGACGCCGTCGACGAAGTGGAACGGCGCCCCCGGGTCCCAGCCCTCGGGTGCCGGCCGGTGCGTCACGACGACCACGTGGTCGATCCCGCCCGGAGGCTACCCGTCCCAGCCGTCCGTCATGTCGAAGACGCGACGGCCGGCGATCGTCACCCCGATCTGGTCCCAGTACGGCCGGGTGTAGTCGTAGGAAGTCTGCGACACCTTCAACGCGCCGCTGGAGTCCAACGGGACGTCACCGCTGGTCAACCAGTCGAACAGCGGTCCGGGCTGGTCATTCTCGTCCGCGATGAAGCCGTCCACCGACACCGAGCTGTACATGACCACTTTGCCCACGGGCTCTCCTCTGCGTTGGGTGCCCTCAAGTTAGCGGGCCGTGAGCTGTCGTTCGGGCAGGAACCGCCGCCGGGCTTTCGGCGTACGGGGGGCCGGCGTGAGCCCGGTCCTTGAACCGCTGCGATCGGCGTGGGCCCGGCCGAAACGGGCCGGCCTCCACGCTGTTGACGCCCAAGCCAGCGACACCAAGCGTCCAAGCTTTCGCTCAGGCGACGTGATCGCGTGGCAGTGCCGTCGCGGGCAGAACCAGCACCTTTCCGTCCGTCCGCTGGACGAGGCCGATCTCGACATCGGCAAGTTCCGAGGCAGACACCGACTCCTCAGCCGCCAGTTGGCGCAGGCGGCCCGGCCAGGCAAGCAGACCGTTCACTTCGCCTTGGGTCAGCAGGCGGTCCGTGAAGCTCTTGGTGGGAGCACGGAGCCGGAGTTCCGCCAGGTCGACCAGGAGCGCGCGCAGCTCGCCCTGGAGTTCGTCCACGCTTCGCTGCTCGTCCTGCAGCATCGCCGTGAAGCGCCGGAAGTCGAGCTCCGGAGACTTCTGGGCGTGTTCCACGGCTTGGAGAACCGCGACACGTCGCTTCGTGGCGATCGCCAGTGAGGCGAGCCGGAGCTCGACCCGGAAGGTGCCGTTGGGCTGGTCGATCCCGGGGAATGCCTCGATGAGGTCAGCGATCTCCACACCCTCGGAAGAGAACCCCGCGACTTTCGCCCGCCACGTGGCGGCCCTGCGGGTGGCTGCGGCGATGGCGGTGTCCACGGTGTGCACCGCAGCGTCCAGGCCCAGGGAATGTCCGGCCTCACCCTTGTCGAGCAGGAGCGCGGTCGCTCTCTCGACCGCTGTTGTCGCGCCGTTGAGGCGGTCGCGCTCTGCGTCGAGATTGTCGGCGGTCAGCCCCTCGAGAAGCTCGGTGACTCTCTCCATGGCCTTGCGGCGCTGCTCCTCGGCGTACACGCTCGCGGCGGTGGCGACCGCGAGGAGAACGAAGGATGCTGCGGCGGCGACCATCCCGGCTCCGGTTGCGGCTCTTGCGGTGCCGCTCAGCGCCGTGGTAGCGCCTCGAGGTGTCGCGGCGGCCGCCACCGGAACGAAGATCGGGCTATGCACGATCCCCGCCTTGCCGAGGACAGCGCCACGGATTCCGCCGGCAATGCCTTTGGCCGGCATGAACCGGATCAGACCCTTACCGAGCTGGGCCGCCACCGTCCTGGGCACCACGACGCGGTACAGCGTCTCCGTCGACCTCGCGGCACCGGCCGCGTTCGTGGAGGCGTTCATCGGAAGCTTCAACAGGCTTCGGAGTTCCACGGCGAGAGGCGAAGCGGCGTCGAGCAGCCGCCCGCCCTGAAGGTGCGCCGTTGCGGGAAGCGGGTACGCCTCCACCGTGACGAGCGGCGTGTCGAGAAACGCCGCGAGCGCCTGCCGCAGTCCGGCCAGCCGCTCCGCAGTCATGCCCTTGTGATCAACGGGGATCTCAGCCGCCCGCGAGACCTTCTCGTGTTCCGTCGCCAGGGCCCAAACCGGCACCTGCAAGTCATCATCCGTCACGCCGTTTCCGCCGTTCCTAGTCGTGGCGAGCCCTTCCGAGCCTAGCCATTCGCGTCATCGGCGGATTCGCCGGCGGGCTTTCGTACTGAGCGACCAAGGCCGATGGTGGGGCGTTCAGGGCGCGTGGAGATCACTATCGGTCGTAAGCTCAACTCGCCCGTGAGCTCAACTGGCCATAGTGCCCGAGGACAGCTGCATGGCAGTGTGGGCCCGGCGAAAGCGGACCGGTGGCGTCGCGGGCCGCAGCCGCCGAACGAAAGAACTGCGCCACGGGCACGACAAGCTCGTTACCTGGTAGCAGGCGCGCGGTGCCCCGGGGCCAGCTTCGCCAAATGCGGTGAATAGGAACCGCTGAGAGCGGCGGTCAGCTCAGGGCTTCTGCCCGGAGGCTCTGCACGAAGGCCGACCAGGAGGCCGGGGCGAAAACGAGCGCGGGTCCCGCCGCGTCCTTGCTGTCCCGCACGCCGACGACGCCGGGCAGGTTGTCGGCAACCTCCACGCAGGCGCCCTCGGTGCCGCTACGGCTGCTCTTGCGCCAGGAGGCGCCGGACAGATCACTCATCGTAGCTCTCCTTGATCACCGTGCTCACCAGGTCCGCTGACGCGCGCTCGTCAAGGGCAAGCCCCTGCAGGGTCTGCCAGGCATCCGAGTATGCCTCTACTTCGTTCGGACGGTCCAGATAGAGGCTGCCCGTATAGGACTCGCAGTAGATCGTGGAGGGCTCCGCCGGGCGAGTCCCTACAGCAGGAAAGTCGAGCACGATGAACGCACCGGCAACGGAGACCTTGGTCGGCCCAGCCGCCAGCGGGAGCACCCGGAAACTCACGTTGGGGGTCTGCGCGGTGTGCACCAGATAGGCGAGCTGTCGTCGCCATGCTTCGAGATCCCCGATAGGCCGGCGGATGACCGACTCATCGATGATCGCCTCGAAGCGGGGCGGGGCCGGGCTTCGGCGGCCGAGAAGCTTTTGCCGCTTCAACCGGAGGGCTACCTTCTGGGCCACCTCCTGTGGCGTCCGCCCATCCTTGAGGCTGAACATCGTCTCCATGTACTCCGGCGACTGCAACAGGCCAGGGACCAGGTTCGACTCGAAGTGGCGAATGTGGCAGGCGGCGGCTTCGAGGCCGACGTACAACTCGAACCAGTCGGGGATGACGTCGCCGTAGGCGTGCCACCACCCCTTGCTCTTGCCCTCCTTGGACAGGCTCACCATGACCTCGGTCAGCTCGGCCTTCGTGCCGTAGTACTGGCACATCAGCTTCACGTCGTGGGTTCGTGGCACGGTCTGGCCGCTCTCCAGCCGGTACATCTTGGCGCGGGACCACTCCAGCGCAGCAGCCGCAGCCTCCAGATTGATGCTCGCTTCCTCGCGCGCCTGGCGCAGCAGTCGGCCGAGTTGCCGACGCGGCACGGAAGTTTGAATCTCGCTCAACCCCCGTCGCAGTCTCATGTCTCCGATCGTCTTGTCCGGCACAGCTTGCGCACGGGAATGGCGCAGCGTCAATAGCGAGCGGGGAAATTGGGCGTAAGACATTGCACCCAGCGCCAACGGCCGCCGATCGTGGGGCAGGAGTTCAATCCGCAACGATCGCGGGAGGCGCACAGGTGGGGAAGATCAAATTGTTCCAGCGGCCGGACGAACCGTTGGACGTGGTCGAAGACTCGACCGACTCCCGACGCGCCGACCCGGCCGCCGAGGGCCACGACCAGGGCAATCGTCGGCATGGGTAGGCAGGCGCGACCGGGCACGCCGTTCAGCGTCGTCATGGCCGGATACGTCATCGACTTCCATCATCGCAATTTCTGCACGAAATGCGACGACCGTGGATGTCCGAGGCTCGCGCGGGCGCGCACCATTCTTGAGTCGTGGCTCAATAGGAAGGCACGCGGATGACTGACACGTCTCAAAACGAGACTGACAAGGGTGAGCAGATTCAGGAGGCCGCGCGACGCGCCTCGTCGATCATGGAGCTGTGGTGGGGGATGAAGGTGACAAACAACCCTGTTCGGGCACCACAAGTCCATGATCGGCGCGTTGCGGATGGTTCCCATAGGGGCATCGGAAGCACTCGCCCTTCGGGCGGGTACCGCACGGGCCGGGTACCGCACGGGCCGGGTTGTCGGTCCTCGGGCGGAGGGCTGGTGTCCGCCGCTCCGGGGAGCTGCTGCGGGTGAGCTGCTGCGGGATCTGCGCCGGCAACTTCGGATGAGGGGCATCAAAGGTCACGGTTCGGGTATTAGCGCGCACGCTCGGCGAGATCGCGCGGTCGGCGGGACGGACGGGACCACATCGGCGGGGACGAGGGGTGACGCGATGGAGGACGGCGGCGGCCTGCGGTTGAGCATGAACGCGCTGGACTACTCGATCCTGGCGCTGTACTTCGTCACCGTGCTCGGCGTCGGCTTCGCCGCCCGCCGGGCGATCCGCACCAGCGTCGACTTCTTCCTCTCCGGGCGTTCGCTGCCCGCCTGGGTCACCGGCCTGGCGTTCGTCTCGGCCAACCTGGGCGCGCTGGAGATCATCGGGATGGCCGCCAACGGCGCGCAGTACGGGATGATGACCGTGCACTACTACTGGATCGGCGCCGTCCCGGCGATGGTCTTCCTCGGCATCGTGATGATGCCGTTCTACTACGGCTCGAAGGTCCGCAGCGTCCCCGAGTACCTGCGGCTGCGCTTCAACCGCCCCACCCACCTGCTCAACGCGATCAGCTTCGCGGTCGCCCAGGTGCTCATCGCCGGGGTCAACCTGTACGCGCTGGCGCTGGTGATGCAGGCCCTGCTGGGCTGGCCGCTCTGGGTGGCGACCGTGGTCGGCGCGTTCATCGTGCTGGCGTACATCACGATCGGCGGGCTGTCGGGGGCGATCTACAACGAGGTGCTCCAGTTCTTCGTGATCATCGCCGGCCTCATCCCGATCACCGTGATCGGGCTGCTGAAGGTCGGCGGGGTGGGCGGGCTGATGGACGCGGTGCGCGGCTCCCCGCTCGGCGAGGCGGGGCTGCACACCTGGCAGGGCACCGGCAGCACCGACAACCCGCTGGGCGCGCACTGGCTGGGCATCGTCTTCGGCCTCGGCTTCGTGCTCTCCTTCGGCTACTGGACCACCAACTTCGCCGAGGTGCAGCGGGCGCTGTCGGCGCGGAACATGAGCGCCGCCCGGCGTACGCCGATCATCGCCGCGTACCCGAAGCTGGTCATCCCCGTCGTCACGGTGATCCCCGGCCTGATCGCCCTGGTCACGGTCAAGGGGTTGGGGGCCGAGTCCGGCGACATGGTCTACAACAACGCCATCCCGCTGCTGATGCGCGACCTGCTCCCCAACGGGGTGCTCGGGGTGGCGGTGACGGGCCTGCTGGCCTCCTTCATGGCCGGCATGGCCGCCAACGTCAGCGGCTTCAACACCGTCTTCACGTACGACATCTGGCAGGCGTACGTGCGGCGGGACCGCAGCGACGACTACTACCTGAAGGTCGGCCGGCTGGCCACCATCGGCGGGGTGCTGGTCGGCATCGGCACCGCGTTCATCGCGGCCGGGTTCAGCAACATCATGAACTACATCCAGACGCTCTTCTCGCTCTTCAACGCGCCGCTCTTCGCCACGTTCATCATCGGCATGTTCTGGAAGCGGATGACCGCGCTGGCCGGTTTCTGGTCGCTGCTGCTGGGCACCCTGGCCGCGCTGACCACGTACCTGCTCTACAAGGGCGGGGTGGTCGGGTTCAACTCCGACCTGGAGGAGAGCTTCTGGGGCGCGGGGATCGCTTTCGTCACGGTGGCCGTCGTCGCCGTGATCATCACCCCGTTGACCGCGCCGAAGCCCGACGACGACCTGCGGGGCCTCGTCTACGGGATGGGCGGCGTGGACCTGAAGGGCGACGTGCTCGCCGGTGACGCCGTCTGGTACCGCTCGCCGGTGCTGCTCGGCGTCCTCGCGGTGGTGCTCGCCGCCCTGCTCTACCTGCCGGTCCTGTGAGGGCCGGCCCGTCCGACGCCCGGGTCACACCGAAGGGATGGGGAGCATGTCGGAGGAGAGCGAGCGGGCGCACGACCCGCTGGTCGCGGAGACCGAGCAGGAGCGCCGCAAGTCGGCCGCCGCGCGGCTGTTCGACATCCGCCGGGTGATCGGTGGCCTCTTCGTCGCGTACGGGCTGATCGTCGGCGGGATGGGCCTCTTCGACGGCCAGCCGGAGATCGACAAGGCGCAGGGCCTACGCATCAACCTCTGGGCCGGCCTGGCAATGCTCGCCTTCGGCCTCCTCTTCCTCCTCTGGCAACACCTGAGCCCACCCACCCCACCCCCAGAGGACTAACCCCCCCACCCACCCCACTCCCACCCCACCCCCCCCCACCCCCGGACCGACGCCCGTGTTGATCAAGAGGTTTGCGTCAATCTTGATCTCCTCGGTGACGCAAACCTCTTGATCAACGGGCCAAGGGCGTGGGTGGGGGTTTGGGGGGTAGGCAGGGGGGATCAGGTTGGGGCTCCGGTTGGACAGGAGGGCAGCAGGATGAGCGCACGTGACCCGGACGCCGGGCGATGGCTGGAGGAGAGTGCCGAGGTGGCCTCGGCGGTGGACGACGACAGCACCGTGGCGCGGTTGGCGAACGGCGGCGGGGCCGACCCGGACACCCCGGCCTTCGTCGCGCCGGGCGACGCCGCCCCGGAGGGCGTCGGCACGACCGACGACCTGCTCGGCGACCCGTACGGCGGGGGCACCGGGGCCGGCGGCGACAACATCCGCACCGGCGCGGAGCAGCCCTGGGAGCCGGCGGACCTGGTGCGGGCCCGGGGGCAGGACCCGACGCCGGAGAACGTCGAGCGGGCCCGCCGCGAGCTGGCCGAGCGGGGCCAGGCGGCGGTGGAGAAGACCGTCCCCTGACACGAGGGGGCCCCTGGCCCGACCGCGTACGGTCGGACCAGGGGCGGGGGAACCTGCCGCCGGGAGTGCCTCACCCCTCGCCGGCGGCGGGTAGGCGTGCCGTTCGGTGCGTCAGAGCGCCGGGTACGCGTTCTGCATGAGCTGGGCGAACTGGGCGGCGAACCAGGCACCCGAGATCGGGGCGTCGGCCAGGGCACCGCTCATGTTGTTGCCGTTGCGCTCGTTACCGGTGTAGGTCGGGTCGCACATCCGGTCGAAGCCCTTGCCCTCGTTGTTCGGGATCTCCTTGCTGGAGCCGTCCGACTCACCCGGGGGCTTCACCCAGACGTAGGCGTCGATGCCCGACTCCGGGGCGGCCTTCGGACGCTCGCCGAGACCCGCACCGGCCTGGTTGCACCAGTTGCCGGTGTGGAAGCGCCGGTCGACCCGGCTGGCGTCGACATACTCGTTCGCGGTGCCCGTCGTGGGGCCAGGGCCCGCAGGTCGGGCGCTGCCGCCCCAGCCGTTGCGGGAGGTGTCGATCAGCATGCCGATGTTGCTGTTGAAGCCGACCGAGACCAGCTTCTGCCGGAACGCCTGGGCGAACGAGAGCTCGTCGACGTACATGTTCCAGTCGACCCACTTGGTGTTGCGCACCGTCGTGCCGTTCACGCTGTCCGTGATCTTGAAGTGCGGCTCCTTCAGGGCGGAGTAGTTCGCCGTGTTGGTGATGAAGCCGTGCACGTTGTTCACGGTGCTGCCGGAGGCGACGGCGGCGGCCTTGAGCTGGTCGGCGACGGGGCCGAAGTTGCTGTCCCAGCCGAGCCAGCCGTGGTGCCCGGCGTCGATGTAGTTGTAGACGTTGCCGATCGCGCCCAGCTTCGCCAGGGCGTAGCCCACGCCGTTGACGTACGCGCCGTTGGCCTTCACGGTGTCACACATCGCGGTGCCGCCCGGGTTGCCGGAGGTGTTGGTCACCAGGTTCGGCAGCGAGTCGATCTCGACGATGTTGATGATCCGCAGGTTGGCGTACTTCGAGTCGCCCTGGATCGCGGCGATCGGGTCGATGTACTCGGCCTTGTAGCGGGGCAGCTCCTCCGGGCCCAGCTCACCGTTGGAGGCGAGCGCGGAGCAGTCCCGGCCGGGGAGGTTGTAGATCACGAACTGGACGTACTGGGCACCCTGCCGCAGCGCCTCGTCCAGGTGCGCCCGCACGCCCATCGCGCCGTTGGAGCTGCTGTCCGGCGTGCCGTTGATCGCGGCGATCCGGTCGATCCAGACGGCGGTCGGGTTGTTGGACACCCGGCTGCCGCCGGCCACCGACTCGGCCTTGGCCTTCCACTCCGGGTTCACGTACCCCTTGGCGTTGAGGAAGGGGTTGTCGACCTTCTGCCCCGGGGGGATGGTCGACGGCGGCGGGAAGGTGGGGGGCGGCGTGGTGGTGGGGGGCGGGGTGCTGGTCGGGGGCGGCGGGGTGCTGGTCGGCGGGGTGCCGCCGTTGCAGGTCACACCGTTGAGGGTGAACGACGTCGGCTTCGGGTTGCTGCCGCTGTACGCGCCGTTGAAGCCCAGGGTGATGCTGGCACCGCTGGCGACCGCGCCGTTGTACGACTCGTTCGCTGCGGTCACGTTCTGCCCGCTCTGGGTCCACTTCGCCGACCAGCCCTGCTGCACGCGCTGGCTGCTGTTCGGGAAGGTGAAGCCGAGGTTCCAGGAGGTGAGCGCGTCGCCGAGGTTCCTGATGGTGACGCTGGCGGTGAATCCCCCGGCCCAGTCGTTGGTCGTGTAGTTCACGCTGCACTGGGTCGCGGCCTGGGCCGCGGTGACCGGAATGGTCACCAGGACGCCGGCGGCCAGGGCACCCACACCGGACAGTGCGAGCGCCCGGCGACGGCCGGACAGTCTCTTCCTCATACTCATGCCACAGATCTCCTTGGGCGAGACCGGACTCGCGGCCCGGCAAATCGGCGCGCCATCGGCCGAAGTGGACGATCAACGTGCCACGGGGGTGTTTCGGGGGTGCCCGACCCGGACGGGCTGGTTGGTGGTGGTGCGCGACCGGCGGGTACGGCCGGTCGGGCGGCGCATGTCGTCCGGTGAAACCGGTGCCCTCGACATCTGCCTGGCGCGGTGTGGCTCCCCGTACCGCGTTCCCGAATTCTTGCATGGGAGCGCTTCCATGGCAATCCCTCGATGCGCTGCCGCGCCTGGGATGGGGGGTGGGTGCCATCGGCGACCGTACCGGCGGGGCAGGTTCTCGCCAAGGGGAACGGGACGCGGGGGCGTGCCAAGTGGTGGTGGGGAGCTTCGGGGCGGCCGGGGACGGGCCGGGGTGGCGGGGACTGTCGAGCGCGCCGAGGACGGCCGCGCCGGACCGCCACCGGTCACCCGAAAGAGTGCGTGCGCGGCCGGCGGGGGGCGGGGATGCCTAGCCGACCCAGCCGGGCGGACGAATGCCGTTAAGCGCCCCTAGCACTCCTTCCGCGCGTTCACCCGCAAAACGCAAAACGCGAATCTTTCCTCTGATAGCTCACGAAACGCTCTAACGTCTTGGGTAGCCCGGCTGACGTCGGGCTCAGGACAAAGAGGGATGGAGTGACGCAGGTCATGGCAAACAAGATGCTCGGGAAGGTCGTTGCGGGTGCCGCCCTCGGCGGTGCGTCCCTGCTGGTGTTCTCGCCGGGGATCGCGTTCGCGGACGGGCACCACGACGAGGAGGCCCGCGAGGGCAAGGTCTACGCCAAGCCGCACGTCGTGAAGCCCGGCGAGACGGTCCGGCTGCTGGAGATCTGCACGGAGCCCCAGCGGCAGCCCTTCGTCTGGTCCAAGGTCACCGGCAAGGTCAAGCTGCACCCCGCCGAGGGGCGCGGCCACGAGGGTCGTGAAGAGGGTGGCCGCCCCGGCGACGAGGGCGACGAGGGCCGGCCCGGCGAGAAGCCGGGCGACCAGCACGGCGGCAAGCCCGGCGACCAGCAGGGCGAGCAGGGCGGCAAGCCCGGCGAGAAGCCCGGGGACAAGCCGGGCGAGAAGCCGGGTGGGAAGCCCGGCGACCAGCAGGGCGAGCAGGGCGGCAAGCCCGGCGAGAAGCCCGGGGAGAAGCCCGGTGAGAAGCCCGGTGAGAAGCCCGGCGACCAGCAGGGCGAGCAGGGCGGCAAGCCCGGCGAGAAGCCCGGCGACCAGCAGGGCGAGCAGGGCGGCAAGCCCGGCGAGAAGCCCGGCGAGCAGGGCGGCAAGGGCGGCAGCGCCCCCGACGACTCCGCTGACCAGGAGTGGGGCTACGCCGACGACGAGAAGGCCGACAAGGGCTGGGGCGCCGAGGAGTCCGACGGCTCCAAGGGCCGCGAAGAGGGCTCCAAGGGCCACGACGAAGGCGACGAGGGCTCCGGCTGGGGCAAGGAGCACGACGAGTCGGGCAAGGGCCACGACGAGTCGGGCAAGGGCCACGACGAGTCGGGCAAGGGCCACGAGGAGTCCGAGGAATCGGGCCGTGGCGAGCACGACAAGCCGTGGGAGCACGAGCGGGACTTCGTCTACTACGGCGAGGCCGAGGTCGACGAGCACGCCGCTCCGGGCCGCTACGAGCTGCGCGGCTCCTGCGGCGAGGGCGAGCTGGTCGTCCTCCCGCGCGGCCACGTCGAGGGTGGTGACGGCGGCACGGGCACCGGCACCGACCGCACCCTGGTCACCACGGGGGCGGGCATGCTGGGCGCCGCGGCGCTCGGCGGGATCGTCCTGATGCGGCGACGGGCCAATGGGTCCCTCGTCTGACGTGACGGCGACACCGGCCGGCGGCCGCCACGGGATTCCGTGGCGTGCCGCCGGCGCGGCCGTCGTCGTCATGTTCGCCATGCTGGGCGCCGGCCTGCTGGGCGCCGCGTTGGACACCGACCCCGCGCCCCGCCCGCCGCAGCCACTGACCCAGGCCGGGCCCGACCCCGACACCCGGGCGGCCGGCCGGACGGGGCCGGTGACCGGGCTGGACCGGGCCACCCCGACCACCATCACGATCCCCCGGATCGGGGTCGACGCCCCGATCATGACCCTGGGCACCAACCCGGACGGCACCGTCCAGGTCCCGCCGCTGGAGCAGGCCCTCAGCGCGGGCTGGTACGCACCGGGGCCCAGCCCCGGCGAGACCGGCAACGCGGTGATCGTCGGGCACGTCGACTCGGCGCAGGTCGGCGGCCCCGCCGTCTTCTACTCCCTCGGCGCGCTGCGACCGGGCGACACCCTCACCGTCGCCCGCGAGGACGGCAGCCGGGCCGCCTTCACCGTCGAGGAGGTCAAGGCGTACCCGAAGGCCGAGTTCCCGACCGAGCTGGTGTACGGGCCGAACGACCGGCCCGGTCTGCGGGTCGTCACCTGCGGCGGCCAGTTCGACCGGGAGACGGGCAGCTACGTCGACAACGTGATCGTCTTCGCCACGATGACGAGCTGACCCAGGCACGATGACGAGCTGAACCAGGCACGATGACGAGCTGAACCACGATGACGAGCTGACCCATAACAGCGCGGCGCGGGCGGGGGGGGGCCCCCCCCCGCCCCCCCCGCCCCCCCCGTGGCCGGCCAGCCCCCCCCCGGGGGAACACCGGGCCGCGACAGAGAGAA
>NZ_JBNCLB010000008.1:189679-229694 GCF_049841815.1 Micromonospora sp. DT233
TTCCACCCACCCCACCCCCCCCCCCCGCCGGGGGCGGGGGGGGGGGGGGGGCCCGGGCGCCCCCCCCCCCCCCCCGCGCCGTCACCACGTGTGCCGGTCAGGCCCCCGAGGTGCGTACCAGGGTCCGGATCTGGCGCAGCAGCACCGACAGGGCCGCGAGGTCCGCGCGGGAGTCGTCGAACTCCCCCATCGCCCGATACGCCCGGTGGATCGAGGTCGCGTTGGACTGCTCCCACTGCTGCACCCGCTCCCCCGGCGCCATGTTGCCGGGGGTGGAGCCGAGGACCTCGGCGGTGAGCGCGGCCAGGGCGGCGTACAGGTCGTAGCGCAGCGCCATCCGGGCCAGCGTCTGCCAGCGGTCCTCCCTCGGCAACAGGGAGATCTTCGACAGCAGCGAGTCGACCCGGAACCGGTCGGAGAGCATGAAGTAGACCGAGGCCACCTCGTCGACGTCGCGCCCGGTGCTCGCGGCGGTCTCCACCACGTCGAGCAGGCCGAAGCTGTACATCAGCCGGGTCGCCTGCTCGGCCAGGTCGCGGGGGACCCCCTTCGAGGTCATCGAGTCCATGTGGGCCGCGATGCCCTCCCGCTCGCTGCCGTAGAAGAGGTTCTCCAGGCCGGGCAGCAGCCGGGTCACCCCGTCGCGCAGCCGCGCGGTCTCCGCCGGCACGTCGATCGGCGAGCGGCGGTTGGTCACCAACCAGCGCACCGCCCGGTCCAGCAGCCGCCGGGTGTCCAGGTAGAGGGCGGTCTGCAGCTCGGGGTCGATCCGGTTGTCGAGCGCCTCGACCGCCGCCCAGAGCTCGCGCAGCCCGAAGACCTCACGGACCACCACGTACGCCCGGATCACGTCCGCCGCCGACGCCGCGGTCTCCTCCACCACGCGGAAGATGAACGAGATGCCGCCCCGGTTGACCGCCTCGTTGACCAGCACGGTCGTGACGATGTCCCGGCGCAGCCGGTGCTGGCCCATCCGTTCGGCGAACCGCTCCCGCATCGGCGTCGGGAAGTACTTGACCAGGACGTCGGTCACCCACTCCTCGTCCGCCAGCCCCTCGGTGAGGATCTCGCGCTCCAGGACGATCTTCACGTACGCCAGCAGCACCGCGAACTCCGGCGCGGTCAGCCCGAACTCGGTGCGGGTCGCCAGCTCCTCGTCCGACGGCAGCCCCTCCAGCGCCCGGTCCAGCGCCCCCGAGCGCTCCAGGTCGGTGATCATCCGCCGGTGCACCGGCAGCAGCGAGGCGGCCTGGGCCTGGGAGTTGTTGATCGCCCGAGCCTGGTCGTAGTTGTCCCGCAGCACCAGCTCGGCGACCTCGTCGGTCATCGCGGCCAGCAGCTCGTCGCGGTCGGGTCGGGTCAGCGCCCCGTCCGCCACCGCCGTGTTGAGCAGGATCTTGATGTTCACCTCGTGGTCGGAGCAGTCCACCCCGGCCGCGTTGTCGATGAAGTCGGTGTAGATCCGCCCGCCCGCGCGGGCGTACTCGATGCGGCCGGCCTGGGTGCAGCCCAGGTTGCCGCCCTCGCCGACCACCCGGCAGCGCAGCGCCTTGCCGTCCACCCGGATCGCGTCGTTGGACTTGTCGCCCACCTCGGCGTGGGTCTGGCTGGACGCCTTGATGTACGTGCCGATGCCGCCGTTCCAGAACAGGTCCACCGGCGCGGTCAGGATCGCCCGCATCAGCTCCTGCGGGGAGAGCTGGGTGACCTCGTCGCCCAGCCCGAGCACCGCCCGCACCTGCGGCGACACCGGCACCGACTTCGCCGTACGCGGGTGGATCCCGCCACCTTCAGAGATCAGCTTCGGGTCGTAGTCCTCCCACGACGAGCGCGGCAGGTCGAACAGCCGCCGCCGCTCGGCGTACGAGGTGGCGGCGTCCGGGTCCGGGTCGAGGAAGATGTGCCGGTGGTCGAACGCGGCCACCAGCCGGATGTGCTCGGAGAGCAGCATCCCGTTGCCGAAGACGTCGCCGGACATGTCGCCCACGCCGACCACGGTGAAGTCCTGCGTCTGGGTGTCGTGCCCCAGCTCCCGGAAGTGCCGCTTCACCGACTCCCAGGCGCCCCGGGCGGTGATGCCCATCTTCTTGTGGTCGTACCCCGCCGAGCCGCCGGAGGCGAACGCGTCGCCGAGCCAGAAGTCGTGCGCCTCGGAGATCTCGTTGGCGATGTCGGAGAACGTCGCGGTGCCCTTGTCCGCCGCCACCACCAGGTACGGGTCGTCCGGGTCGTGGCGCACCACGTCCTCCGGCGGCACGATCTTCCCGGCCACGATGTTGTCGGTGACGTCGAGCATCGCGCCGACGAACTCCTGGTAGCAGGCGACCGCCTCGTCCCGGTCCCCCGGCTTCTGCTTGAGCACGAAGCCGCCCTTCGCGCCCACCGGCACGATCACGGCGTTCTTCACCATCTGCGCCTTGACCAGCCCCAGCACCTCGGTGCGGAAGTCCTCCCGCCGGTCGGACCAGCGCAGCCCGCCCCGGGCCACCGGCCCGTACCGCAGGTGCACGCCCTCGAAACGGGGCGAGTAGACGAAGATCTCGAACTTCGGGCGGGGGGCCGGCAGCTCCGGGATGGCCTGCGGGTCCAGCTTGAACGCCACGTACGGCTTCGGCCGCCCGCCGATCGGCTTGGCGTAGAAGCTGGTGCGCAGGGTGGCCTGGATCAGCGTCAGGTACGACCGCAGGATGCGATCCTGGTCGAGGCTGGCCACGTCGTCCAGCGCCGCCTGGACGGCGGTCACCAGCTCGCCGCTGCGCTCCCGGCGCTGCTCGATCGTCGCCTCGCCGGGGGCGAAGCGCACCTCGAAGAGCTCCACCAGCAGCGCGGCGATCCTCGGGTACGCGATGAAGGTCTGCTCCATGTAGTCCTGCGAGAAGACCGCCCCGGTCTGGCGCAGGTACTTCGCGTACGCCCGCAGCACCACCACCTGCCGCCAGGTCAGCCCGCCGCGCAGCACCAGCTCGTTGAAGCCGTCGACCTCGGCTTCGCCCCGCCACGCCGCCGCGAAGGCGTTCTCCACGTGCGGGCGCACCTCGGCCAGCTCGTGGTGCCCCTCCGGCAGGCGCAACCCGAAGTCGTAGAGCCAGATCCGGCCGTCGACGCGGGCCACCTCATACGGGTGCTCGTCGACCACCCGCACGCCGAGGGAGTGCAGCACCGGCAGCACCGCCGAGAGCATCATCGGCTCGCCGTACCGGTAGACCTTGAACCGGACGTTCATCGACTCGTCGGCGTCGGCGTCGGCCTCCACGCTGCGCCCGCGCGGCGCGGACTGCTTGCGGAACAGGTGCATCTCCAGCTGGCCGGGCTCCTCCAGCAGCTCCAGCTTCGCCAGGTCCTTCATCGCCTCGTACGGGGTGTGCCCGTCCTTGTAGCCCTCGGGGAAGGCGTCGGCGTACCGGACGAAGAGGTGCTTGGCCTGCTCGTCGCCGAGCTTGCGCTCCAGCACCAGGCGATAGTCGTCGTCCCAGAGCCGGGTGGCGTCGGCCAGCTCCTCGGCCAGCAGGTCCGCGTCGATCTCACCCGGCGGGCGGGTCGGGTCGGTGCGGACGATGAAGTGCACCCGCGCCAGCATCGACTCGGTGACCCGGGTGGTGTAGTCGACCCCCACGCCGTTGAGCTCACGCAGCAGGATGTCCTGCATGCGCAGCCGGTTCTGGGTGGTGAAGCGGTCCCGGGGCAGATAGATCAGGCAGGAGATGAACCGCCCGTACCCGTCGCGGCGCAGGAAGACCCGCAACTGCCGGCGGCCGGCCATCCGCAGCACGCCGATCACCGCGTGGTACAGGTCCTCGGTCTTGATCTGGAACAGCTCGTCGCGCGGGTACGTCTCCAGTATCTGCAGCAGGTCCTTGCCGGAGTGGCTGCGCTGGCTCAACCCGGAGCGGTCCAGCACCTCGGCGACCTTGCGCCGGACCACCGGCAGCTCCCGCACGCTGGTCCGGTACGCCGCCGTGGAGAAGAGCCCCAGGAAGCGCCGCTCGCCGATCACCTCACCGGCCTCGTCGAAGATCTTGAAACCGATGTAGTCGAGGTACGCCGAGCGGTGCACGGTGGCCCGGGAGTTCGCCTTGGTGATGATCAGTAGGCGCTTCTCCATCACCTTCTCGTGCGCCTCGGAGGTCATCGACGACAGCGCCCGCGCCTCCGGGGAGTCCGAGCGCAGGATGCCCAGCCCGGTGCCGAGCACCGCCTCCAACGCCGGCCCCTCGGCCTCGGGGGCGTCGGTCAGGCGGTACTCCCGGTAGCCGAGGAAGGTGAAGTGGTCGTGCGCCAGCCAGCGCAGCAGCTCCACCGAGTCGGTGATGTCCTTCTCCGGCACCGGCGGCCGGCTCTGCGAGGTCCGCGCGGTGGCCAGCTCGTCGGCCAGGTCCAGGGCCCGCTGGCGCATCCTCGGCCAGTCCTCGACGGCCTCCCGCACGTCGGTGAGGACCCGTTGCAGCTCGCGGCGCAGCTTCTCCCGCTCACCCGCGTCGCGCACCGGGTCGATCTCGATACGCATCCAGCTCTCGACCAGGTCACCGGCGATCGCGTCGTCGGGCTCCACGTCCGCCGAGATCTCGGCCAGCCGGCCCAGCGGCTCGCGGCGCACCACCACCAGCGGGTGCACCAGCAGGTGCACGTCCAGGTGGTGGGCGTTGAGCAGGGACGTCACCGAGTCGACCAGGAACGGCATGTCGTCGGTGACGATCTCGACGACCGTGTGGTGCTGGTCGGCGTCCGGCTCGTGGATGCGCAGCTTCAGCTCACCCGGCACCCGCTGCTGGGCCAGCTCCCGGTGCGCGCGGGCGGCGGCGAGCATCTCCTCGGCGGTGAACCCGATCAGTTCCTCGTCCGGGGCGAACCGCCAGAAGCGCCCCACCAGCCGCGCCGCCTCATGGTCGTCACCGGCCAGCGCCACCGCCTGAGCGACCAGGCGCTCGGCGTTCGGCACCGGCTCGTCGAACTCGGCGTCCTCCAGATCGTCGGCCATCGCCTCCGGCGGCAGCCCGAGATCGTAGAGTGTGTCGACACTCGAACCGGTCATCCCGGTCGCGCCCGTGGCGAGTCGGCCGTAGCCGTCCCCGTCGGTCGCCGAGTCGAAACTGTCGTCCCCGCCGGTCTCAGCCTGCCGCGGGTCGGGTCCCGGTTTGATCGCCGGACGCCGGTCCATCGGTGCCACTCCCCTCGACCCACCACGTCGTGGGTCACTCTGCCGCCCAGCCTAGGCCCTGCCGGTTCGTGCGTTGATCGGCGGACGTCCGGATCGGGACTCTGCCCTTTCATCCGTTGCAGTTGTGCGATCAGTCAGCCGGGGGTGTACCCGGCCAGCCACGACATCACGCCTGCGTACGCACTCTTTACCCAGGTCCCGCCCAGGTCGCGGGCCCGGCGGGACAGTGGGCGGGGCGGGACCGTACTACCGTGGCGGCAGTCCCGCCAGCTCGGAAGGACGGCTCCATGCGTCTGTCGTACCCCCTCGGCACCCCCCGCCGGTCCACCTCGCCCACCGGCCGACCGCCGGCCCCCGCCGCCCACGCCCGCCGGCTGGGCGCGGCGCTCGCGGCCACCGCGCTCGCCGCCACCGGGCTGGTCGGCTGCTCGTCGGCCGAGGACGGCCCGGAGCGCACCGTGGACGCGTTCCTGTCCGGTTGGGGCAAGGGTGACCTGCAAGCGGTCGGTTTCGTCGACCCGGCCGGGCGGAAGGTGCCCGCCGCCGACGTGGCCCGGGAGATCCGGGAGCTCTCCGGGGAGCTGGCGCAGACCCCACCGGTGCTGCGCCGCACCGGGGCCCCGAAGGTCGACAAGAGCATCGCGACCGCCGACATCGAGGTGGACTGGACCCTCCCGCCGGACGGCACCCACTGGAGCTACGCCCGGCAGCTGCGGCTCAACCGGGCCGGCGAGCAGTGGCAGGTCATCTGGGAGCCGCAGGTGGTGCACGAGAAGCTCACCGCCGGCGATCGCCTGGCCGTGCGCCGGGAGAGCGCGCCCCGGGGCAGCGTGCTCGACGCCGCCGGAAAGCCGATCGTGGCCCCCCGCCCGGTGGTCCGGGTCGGGGTGCAACCCAACGGGGTCAGCGACGCCAAGGCGCTCACCCGCAAGCTCGACGCCGCGTTCCGGGCGATCCGACCGGCGATCACCCCGCCGGTTGACGTCTCCGACCTGCCCAAACGCCTCTCCGAGGCCACGCCGGGCGCATTCGTCGAGGTGGTGGTCCTGCGCGACGAGGCGTACCGGCAGATCCGCTCCCAAATCAACGACCTGCCCGGCACCAAGTTCCGCTCCGAGAAGCTCGACCTGGCCCCCACCCGCGAGTTCGCCCGCGCCCTGCTCGGCTCGGTCGACCAGGCCCAGGCCGACGACCTGGCCGCCCACCCCGATCTGTACCAGCGCGGCGACCTGGTCGGCCACGGCGGCCTCCAGGGCCGGTACGACGAGCGGCTGCGCGGCACCCCCGGCCTCACCGTGATCAGCGAGCGGCCGGGGCCGGACGGCGCCGCCGTGCCGACCGGCACGGAGCTGTTCCGGCAGGAACCGAAGGCCGGCACGGCGGTGAAGACCACCCTCGACGTGGCCGTGCAGAAGGCCGCCGACGCCGCGCTGCGCGGCGAGAAGCGCCGCGCCGCCGTGGTCGCGGTGCGGGTCACCGACGGCACGGTGCTGGCCACCGCCAACGGCCCCGGCGCCGCCGGGGAGAACCTGGCGCTGACCGCCCAGGTGCCGCCCGGCTCGACGTTCAAGATGGTCAGCGCCCTCGGCCTGCTGGACCGGGGCGCGGTCACCCTGGACGCCCCGGTCGCCTGCCCCAAGACGTTCAGCGTCGACGGGCGGTCGTTCAAGAACTCCGACAACTTCGTCCTCGGCACCGTGCCGTTCCGCACCGACTTCGCGAAGTCCTGCAACACCGCCTTCGCCGCGCTCGCCCCGAAGCTCGGCGCGGACGGCCTCGCCCAGGCCGGGCGGTCGCTCGGCCTGGAGGCCGAGTGGGACCTCGGCATGGACGTCTACACCGGCAAGGTCTCCGCCAACGGCTCCCCCGCCGAGCAGGCGGCCGCCTCGTTCGGGCAGGGCACCACCCTGGTCAGCCCGCTGGCCCTGGCCGCCGCCACCGCCGCCGTGGCCCGGGGCCGCTGGGAGCAGCCGCAACTGCTCATCGACCCCGCCCCGGAGAAGCCGGCCCCCGCCGGCCCGGAGCTCAAGCCGGAGTCGACGCGGGCGCTGAAGACGATGATGCGCGAGGTGGTCACCAAGGGCACCGGCAAGGCGCTCGCCGACGTCCCCGGCGGCCCGGTGCACGGCAAGACCGGCACCGCCGAATACGACGACGACCCCAAGCACACCCACGCCTGGTTCATCGGTTGGCAGGGCGACGTCGCGTTCGCGGTCTTCGTGGAGCAGGGCGGGTCGAGCACCAGCAGCGCGGTCCCCATCACGGAACGCTTCCTCCGCGCCCTGCCCTGACGCCCCGCCCTGCCCCGATGTGAGCGGTTCAGCGCGGGCCGGTTCAGCGCGGGCCGGTTCAGCGCGGGCCGGTTCAGCGCGGGCCGGTTCAGCGCGGGCCGGTTCAGCGCGGGCCCGCAAGGCATGTGTCGAGGTCGGGGACCTCGGTGGAGCGGGTCTGATTCGCACGGACCGGAGGGCTCGCCGAGCCAGCGGACCTTGAGCGCCGCCAACCGGGGTCGACGGCGGTTCCCGAAGCCGCCCGAGCGCGAAAACGGCGACCCGAGACCTGTCGGCCGCGCCGTTCAGCGGAGCTCTGGTAGATCTTGGAAGATTTCGGCCCCTGGAGGGGCCATCCGCTTCCAAGATCTACTCTCGGACGGCCCGCAACTCGTCGATCTTGCAGTTGTGGTGGGGGACAAAAGCGGTAGATAACTTTTTTCGGGCACCACAACTCCAAGATCGACGCGCGGGACGACCGAGGGTGGGGGATGCCCGGGGTGGGGGACGCCTGAGGGTGGGCGGGGTGTCGCCGGCATGACCGGTCCGGATCAGGCGGGCCGGCGCGGGAGGGCGTCAGGCGATCCCTGCGGTGGACTGCGACGGGCCGCCCGCGCCCGGTGCCAGGCTCTCGTCCGACGCCTGCGTCGGGACGCGGCGCAGCAGTCCCGGCCCGGCCGAGGCCGGCGGCCCGACGGCCTCCAGCGTCGTCTCCGGCTCCCCATCGCCGGGTCCTCCGAAGGCTCCCGAGCCCCCCTCGCCGGAACCCATCAGGACGCTTGACCCGATCGACTCGTCCACCCCGACGCCGAGAGCGGTGCCCTCGTCCGGGCCGACCGGAGCCGGCCCGACCGAATCCGCCGAGCCGCCGGATCCTGGTGACTCCACCGACCCGACCGAATCCACCGAACCGCCGGACCCTGGCGATCCGGCCGGACCCACCGACCCAGCCGAGTCCGCTGGCCTGACCGGAGCTGACCCGAAGACACCCGCCGACCCTGCCGGGGCCGTCGACGGCGTCGGGGAGGACTGGCCGACGGGGCGGCCCGTCGTGGGGCGGTGCGAGCCGGGGGCGGCCGGGAGCAGTCGGGGCGGGACGGCGCTCGGGGCGGTCACCGGGGACAACCCGGCGACGACCGTGTTGACGATCTCGGAGGCGTAAGCCCCGTCGTGGTCGTAGTCGGGGTCGAAGACGGTCAGCTCGACGCCGAGGCAGTGCGGGGTGTCCACCAGGCCGCCGAGGAGGATCTCCAGCTCGGCGAAGGCGATCCCGCCCGGGTCCGGGGCGTCCACCGCCGGCATCACCGCCGGGTCGAGCACGTCCACGTCGATGTGCACCCAGTATCCGGCGCAGTCGGCCAGCTCCTCGTGCGCCCACTGGGCGGTGCGGGCCGCCCCCTCGGCGCGCAGCAACGGCACCGGCCGGTTGGTGATCCCGGCGGCCTGCAGGTCGAGGCGGTACTCGTCCTGGGCGCGGATGCCGAGCACCACCACGTCGACGTCGCGGAAGTAGGGCCGGCGGCCCTCGATGGCGGCCAGGTCGGCCTGCCCGCGCCCGGTGACCAGGGCCAGGTCCTCCCCGGCCGCCGCCCCGACGTAGGAGGCGTTGCCGGGGTGCCGGAAGTCGGAGTGGCCGTCGACGAAGACCAGCCCGATCCGGCCGCCGACCGCCTCGCCGAGGCGGTGCATGGCCAGCGCCGAGCCGAGCAGGATCGAGCAGTCCCCGCCGAGCACCAGCGGGAACTCCCCCCGGTCGATGATCGCGCCGATCCGGTCGGCCAGCGCGGCCGAGTACGCGGCGATCTCGGGGGCGTGACAGACGCCGTCGCCGGGGCGCCAGTCGCCCGGGTCGTACCGGGGCGGGGTCAGGCAGCCGGCGTCGCGGGCCCGCAGCCGGGCCAGCAGGCCCTGGTCGCGCAGCGCGCCGGGGGCCTTGGCGCAGCCGGGGACGGCGGTGGGGGTGGGCGGGCGCAGCCCGAGGTTGGACGGCGCGTCGAGGACGGCGATCCGGCGCATATGGGCTCCCGTCCTCGTTGGGTCGGGCGGGCCGGCTTACGCCGGCCCGCGCTGGCGTGCGGCGAAACTCAGAACCGTGCGGTGGAACTCAGAACCGTGCGGTGGAACTCAGAACCGTGCGGTGGAACTCAGAACAGGGCGCTGGCCAGGGCCCGGCGGGCGGAGGCGACGGCGGGGTCGTCCGGGCCGGCGACGCTGAACAGGTCGACCAGGTGCCGGCGTACCTTCTCCCGGTCCTCCCCGGCGGTGCGGCGGACCAGGTCGACGAGGCGACGATAGGCCTGCTCGGCCATGCCGCTGAGCACCTCGACGTCGGCGGCGAGCAGTTGGGCCGCCACGTCGTCGGGGTTGGCCTCGGCGGCGGCGAGCGCCGCGCCCGGGTCGGTGCCGCCGACCCGGCGGGCGAGGCCGACCTGGGCGAGGCCGGCCTGGGCCGCGGCGTCCGCCGGCGACTCGGCGAGGATCTTCCGGTACGCCTGCTCGGCGGCGTCCAGGTCGCCGGTCATCAGGGCGTCGTCGGCCTCGTCGAGGCGCGGGTCCTCCGGCTCGGCCACGGCGACGCCCCCGGCCTTGAGCACGGCACCGATCCACTGGCGCAGCTGGGCCTCGGGGACCACCCCGGGGAAGGCGTCGACGGGCCGGCCGCCGACCACGGCGTAGACGGTGGGGATCGCCTGCACCTGGAACATCTGAGCGAGCCGGGGGTTCTGCTGCACGTCGACCCGGGCCAGCACCCACGCGCCGCCGCCCTCGGCGGCCAGCCGCTCCAGCACCGGCGCGAACTGGTCGCTCTCCGGGTAACCGGCGGCGCCGAAGAAGACGACCACGGGCGTGGTCATCGACTGTTCGAGCACCTCGGACTGGATGTTCGCCTCTGTCACGTCGACCACGGCGGCCGAGCCGCCGGGCAGACCGGAGGACGGACCGGCCTGGGCCGGTGTGGTGGAGGTGGGACGGGTGGAGGCCGGTGCCGTGCCGCGCAGTGCGCTGAGGTCGACCGCGCCGCGGGTGAAGATCGACGAGGTGATCCGTGGGTCGCTCATGGTTATCTAGTCTCGCACGACCGCCGCCCAACTCAGTTCAGCCGCGACGGCGACAACTGTGACTCTCACGGCTGCTCACCACCCCTGCCCGCACCCCTGCCCCGGCCGCCACCGCGCTCAGAACCGGGCCGGTTCGCGGTGCACTCCCCACTCGGCGCGCAGGGCGTCGCAGATCTCACCGAGGGTGGCCTCGGCGCGGGCGGCGTCCAGCATTGCCGGGATCATGTTCTCCCCGGTGCGGCTCGCCTCGACCATCCGGGCCAGCGCCGCGGTGACGGCGGCGTCGTCGCGGGCCGCCTTGCGTTCGGCCAGCGCCCGGCGCTGCTCCACCTCCACCTCGTGCGAGATGCGCAGGATCTCCAGCTCCTTGCTGACCGTGCCGGTGTGGCAGTTGACCCCGACGATCTTCTTGTCGCCCTTCTCCAGCGCCTGCTGGTAGACGAAGGCCGACTCGGCGATGTGCCCGGTGAACCAGCCGTCCTCGATGCCGCGCAGGATGCCCGAGGTCATCGGGCCGATCCGGTGCGGGCCCTCGCCGCCGAGCTGCCGGATCTGGGCGAAGATCGCCTCCGCCTCGGCCTCGATCCGGTCGGTGAGCGCCTCGACGTACCAGGAGCCGCCCAGCGGGTCGGCCACGTTGGTCACCCCGATCTCCTCCATCAGCACCTGCTGGGTGCGCAGGGCGATCTCGGCGGAGGAGTCCGTGGGCAGGGCGAGGGTCTCGTCGAGGGCGTTGGTGTGCAGCGAGTTGGTGCCGCCGAGCACCGCCGCGAGCGCCTCGACGGCGGTGCGTACGACGTTGTTGACCGGCTGCTGGGCGGTCAGCGACACCCCGGCGGTCTGGGTGTGGAACCGCAGCCAGAGGGCCTTCTCGCTGGTCGCGCCGTAGACGTCGCGCAGCCAGCGGGCCCAGATCCGGCGGGCGGCGCGGAACTTGGCGATCTCCTCGAAGAAGTCCAGGTGCGAGTCGAAGAAGAAGCTGAGCCCGGGGGCGAAGACGTTGACGTCCAGGCCCCGGCTCAGCCCCAGCTCGACGTAGCCGAAGCCGTCGGCGAGGGTGTACGCGAGCTCCTGCGCGGCGGTCGAGCCGGCCTCGCGGATGTGGTACCCGGAGACCGACAGCGGCTTGTACCGGGGGATCTCCCGGGCGCAGTGCTCCATCAGGTCGCCGATGAGGCGCAGGTGCGGCTCGGGGTCGAAGAGCCACTCCTTCTGCGCGATGTACTCCTTGAAGATGTCGGTTTGCAGGGTGCCGTCGAGTTTGGACAGGTCGGCGCCCTGCCGTTCGGCGGCGACGAGGTACATGCAGAACACCGGCACGGCCGGGCCGGAAATGGTCATCGAGGTGGTGACGCCGGCCAGGTCGATGCCGTCGAAGAGCGTCTCCATGTCGGCGGCGGTGTCGATGGCCACCCCGCAGTGCCCGACCTCGCCGAGCGCCTGCGGGTCGTCGGAGTCGCGGCCCATCAGCGTCGGCATGTCGAAGGCGACGGAGAGCCCGCCGCCGCCCGCGCCGAGGATCATCTTGTAGCGCTCGTTGGTCTGCTGGGCGTTGCCGAACCCGGCGAACTGCCGGATGGTCCAGGTCCGTCCCCGGTAGCCGGTCGGATACAACCCCCGGGTGTACGGGAACTCACCCGGCCAGCCGATCCGCTCGAAGCCCGGGTACGCCGTGCCCTCCGGCGGGCCGTAGACCGGGTCGACGGTGGTCCCGGAGAGCGTGGTGAAGTCGGCGTCCCGCTTGCGCGCGGCGTCGTAGCGGGCCTGCCAACGTGCCCGTCCGGCGGCGATCTCCTCGGCGTTCATGGGCGGGGCTCCTCCTCGAGTCCTCGTCAGAGGACCGAGTGTAGAGCCCGGAGCTGAACGATCACTAAGGAGACTCGTACCGATCGGTAACCGAGAAGGGTCAATTCGGCGGTAGGCCGAGGGCACGTAACGCGTCGGCGAGGAGGCCGGCGCGGGCCAGCAGCCGGCACCCGTCGGCGTCGGACAGGTGCACCCGGCAGCCGTACCGGCCCAGCTCGACGAGCACCGTGGCACCGGGAAAGCCGCCGGCCAGCCGGAGGATCAGGGGCACCGGGTCGGCCGGCAACGCGGTGGCGGGCGCCTGCGGGACGGCGATCGGCAGCTCGGCGGCGGCGGGCACGGCGGCGGTGACCGCGTTGTCCAGGTACTTCAAACAGAACGCGGTGGCCGCCTCGACGCAGGGGCGCAGCGGGGGCGTGAGCCGGTCGGCCGGGGTGCCGGGCGGCACCAGCTCGATCGACCACGAGTGGTCCGGCCGGAGCGTCGGGTCGTGGCCGGGCTCGTGCCGGTGGTCCTGGACGCTGACGGCGAGCGTCAACCCGAGCGCGGCGGCGAGCCGGGCCAGCGCCGCCAGCGACGGCACCTCGGGCGGGTCGGCGACGACGATCAGCCGGGCACCGGGCCGGCCGGCGCCGGCCGAGGCGACGTACCAGGCCACCGGGTCCAGGTGCGGCGGGGCGAGGCTCAGCCCCGCCACCAGCAGGACCGAGAGGGGATCGCCGCCGTCGGCCTCGATCAGCTCCGGCGGGCGTACGCCGAAGGTGTCGGCCTGGTCGGCGAGGCGGTAGCGGCCGGGGAGCCGGTACAGGCGCGGGCCCGACGCCGGGTCGACCCGGGTGGCGGGCTCCTCGCCGGGGCGGGGCTGCCAGAGTTCGTGCCGGGCCCGGGTGCGCAGGTCGGTGAGGGTGACCGTGACCGCCTGGTAGAGGCGGCGGCCGCCCCGGCAGGTGGTGCAGTCGAAGACCGACGGCGCGAAGCCGGCACCACAGCAGCGGGCGCACCCCGGATCGACCGGCGCACCGCCCAACGTGCACTCGCACCGGCTCAGCCGGCTGTCGGGCGCACAGTCGCCGCAGGCGGCGTACCCGATCGGGGGGCCCTGCCACGACGGGGCGGGTGGTTCGGCGGCGCGGCGCAGCGGCCTTTGGCGGCGGCGGGCGACCTGGCCGGTGTCGCGCTCGTGCAGCACGTCGACGCTGCGGCCGGGCAGCAGCCGGGTGTGCCACCAGCGGCCGTCGCGCCAGATCGCCTGCGCGGCCGGCGCGCGCCGCAGGCCGGCCCGCAGGCGGCGGGCGAGCCGGTCGAGGTCGGTCGCGGGCGGCGCGGGCCGTTCCCCGGGCCGGGGCACGACGGCGTACGCGGGCGCGGCCCGACCCCGCTCGCCGAGCCCGGTCAGCGCGTCGGCCACACTGGTCGTGGTGAGCGCGTTCGGCAGGTCGAGGGCCCAGCCCCGGCCCTCCTCCGGCACCCCGCCGCCGGGCACCTCGAAGCGCACGTGCCAGGTGACGTCGGTGCGGGACTGCCGGCGGGCCTCGATCACCAGGTCCAGGCAGAGCAGGTCGGCCAGCGCGCAGAATCGTTCGAGCTGCTCGGCTGGTGAGGCGGTCGGCGGCGCGTAGGAGCGTCCTAGGAAGAGTCGCCACGGCCGGTGGTACCGGCGGGCGATCGCCTGCGCCACCATGGCGTCGCGCTGCGGCGCGGGCAGGTCGGGGTGCCACGCCCGCTCCAGCGGCATGACGAGTTCCGCCTCCTCCCACGGCTGCCGGGGCGGATCGACCAGTCCGGCCACGCCGGCCGCCGCGGTCAGCTCGGCCAGCAGCGGCGTCAGCTCCAACCACCAGCCACCGTCCGGGCCCCGCGTCGGCGACACGCTCCCGGACACGACGTTGACCGAGGCCACCGCCCCGCTGTCGAGGTTGGCGACGGTCAGCACGAGCTGCGCCCGGCGTACGCCCTGCCGCCCGCAGTCGAAGCAGCCCTGCGCCACCGTGCCGAGCCCGTCGCAGAGCCGGCAGTCCCGGTACGCCTCCCCGACAACGTCGCCGGACTCGACCAGGAGCCGGTTGCCGCCGTCGGTGCAGTGGCACACCGTGAGCGTGAAGGTGAGACCGGAGCAGGTGGTGCAGGTGAGCAACGGCGGCCCGGTCACCGCTCCCCCGGTCGCTGCTCCCCCGGTCATCGGCGGCCCGTTCGTCGGCGGCTCGGTCACTGGAGCAGCCGCCGGGTGCAGGGGCCGTCATGCTCGGCCCGCAGCAGGCAGCGCCGGCCGCCGCCGAGCAGCCGGTCGCAGAAGACCCGATGACGTACGTTCTGGTCGTCCTCGGCCGAGACGGTGGTCTCGCCGAGATCGGCCTGGGTGAGCACGCCCGCCCACCGCGCGACCACCCGGGCCAGCCGGACGGCTCCGATCAGGTCACCGGCGACCACGGGCAGGTGGATGACGAAGCGCTCCCGGGCGGCGGCCATCAGCGGCACCGCCCCGCGTCGACCAGCCGCCGCGCCTGCTCGGACTGCCAGGTGCGCAGCGCGTCCCTGATCAGGGCCGTCTCCTGGCGGCTGTCGCCGAGCGCCCGGTAGACGGCGGCGAGGTCGTCGGCGACCCGGTCGAGAAAGTCGGCCACCTCCTGCGGGTCCAGCCCGCGCCGGCCGAACCGGGTCCACCCGAAGGAGCGGTCCCGCACCTGCCAGGGGCGCAGCAGGGCGAAGCGGGTGGAGCGGTAGGGGCCGGGTCGATTGGGGTGCCGGTCGTGGTGGTGCGGGCTTTGCTGGTGTCGGCCTTGTCGTTTGGGCCGGTTGAGTTGCCGGAGGTTCAGCCGCACGACTTCCTGCCTCTCTGTCGCAGGGGGTGTGGGTGGGAGGGGTGTTGGTGGAAGGGGTGGGTCCGCCCCGCCCGCCGCGCACGGGCGGACCCACCCCGCCCCACCGCCGCAGCTTCGATCAGCGGTACAGCAGCGGGGTCGTTCAGCGGGTACGTCCACGAAAGGGCAAACACCCTCCGTTCACCCTCGAACACACCTCGTCAACAGCGACCATAGCAAGGATCCAACATAGGGACAATGCATCATAGCCTTGATGCAAGCCGCCAACGGGGGCACAAAGGCTTGCCGCATGACCATCGATCCGCGCTCGCACACGCCGGTCTACGTCCAGCTCGCTGGGCTGCTGCGACAGCAGATCGAGTCGGGTGAGCTGGCACCCGGGTCGAACGTCGGCAGCGAGGCCCGACTGAGCCAGGAGCACGGCATCGGTCGCGATGCGGTCCGGATGGCAATCTCGCTGCTGCGATCAGAAGGGCTGGTCACCACCAGCCGCCCCTTCGGGACGCGGGTCCGGGAGACGCCGGAGCGCCGGAAGGTCGAGGTGCCGACAGGTGGGTCGGTCATCGCTCGGATGCCGACTGGTGAGGAGCGCCGGGCAATGCAGCTCGACGAGGGCGTACCGGTCCTGGAGGTCCGCGACCTCAAGGGCGATGTTCAGGTACTTCCGGGCGACGAGGTCGAGCTGACGCGTCCCGACGCCGGGTGAACTGCGCGCCAGACCAGGCCGCAGAATGCCGGGCGTCACGCGAAGCCGCCCCGGCCCGTCGGGCCGGGACGGGACGCCGGACAGCCACGCCGGGGCGTTGCCGAAAACTAGGAGACGTCGAAGAGCCGCAGGCCGTCGTACTCGGCGAAGTCGGCGTAATCCTTGCCGTTGAAGGTCGCCAGCGGTAGCCGATCCACCAGGCAGCAGGCCGCGATCCACGAATCGTTCGTCGGCCGGGGCCGCCCGCGATGCTGAGCCCGCGCCTGAAGGTGTCCCCAGAAGGGCAGCAGCACGACGTGCGACCGCCACTGGGCGAGGTCGGCCAGCTTGCGTGGCCCTCAACTCCGCAGCGCGGTCCACTTGGTCTTCCCCGTGCGTCACGAAGGTGATGCACAGGGGTCTTACCGGCCAACCGGGCACGAAGACGGTCAGGCAGTCGCCCTCGGAGGATCGCCGACGCTACATCAGTGTCCAAGACGACGAGGCCCACGCGGCACCAGCCCGCCGGGAGGCGTACAGGTCGGCGAGGAAATCGTCCAGCTCGTCATCCGACTCAAAGAGGTCGGGCCGGGCCAGGTCGTCAACGGAGGCGACCGGACGGACGCCCTGACGACGGGCCAGATCCACCGCCGACACGTGCTCAGCGGCCGGCCACTCGGGCATCTCCTCCGCGTTGCTTGACGTCACGGCTCACCTCCTGCGTCTCGGATCGTCGTCTATTCTCGCGCCCCTGACGTCGAGACGGGCGCAGGTCACGCCGACTGTCGGGCACTTCGCCCTGCCGTGCCGAGTGCGTGCAATTGTCTTGATCGGCCGGGCAGGCGACCGACCCGGTGGGCCAGGCCGTCCTGGAAAACCTCCGCGCGCCCCGGGCCGCGATAAGCACGCCATCCGCCGAAATGCTGGTTGAGTCAGCGCCTTCGCAGCCGTTAGATTGGCTGCTTCGAGACTTTCATCGGTAGGGAGCTACGCCGCCGTGTCGCAGATTGACAAGATCGCCGGTGAACTGCGTGGGCTGATGGCGGGGGCGGAGAGGTCGCGCGGCCTGGCCGCAGCTGTCGATAACAAGGCGCAGGAGGTGATGATCCGGGCCGGATCGTCCGGCTTCACGGCCGTGGCCGCCGGTATGGTCCGGGTGCGCGCGGCAGTATCTACCATCCAGGGTGGTCTGGGCGGCGTGGCCGAGGCAGTCAGCGAGGCCGCTGCGGCAACCGCGGCCGTGCCTCAAAAAGGCAGTCCGCAGGAGACCATCAGCGGATTGTTGCCGGTAAAAAGTTCGATAGTCCGCGCACGGGATGCCGCCACCGGCGCTATCGCCCAGATCGGCGAGGCCAAGCAGCTCGTCGCGATGGTGCTACAGGGCGGCCAGCCAGGGCCGATGCTGCAAGCACTGGACGGCGTCAGGGAAGTCGTGGTGCTGATGGTGCAGCGCACCGGCACCGCCGGCGAACTGGTCGATGCGGCCATCGCGGAGGCGGGACAGCTGGGGTCGTCGGGAAACTGACCGGGGCTGGCGGTCCCCCACCGGCCAGCCCTTCCGCAACCCCCAATGACCATACGACCCGCGACGGCGCTGAAGTGAGCGGCCCCGATTCCGGCAACCCTGATCTAGGGTTGCTCTGGGCGAGGCCCCCTACCGGAACCCCCGGCGGATCGCCAACCGGGCCACGCACGAAGATCGCACCGGACCAGGACAATACAGTCCGCAGGTCACTGGTTCTCGAAAACGAGTGCGCTGCCTCGCTTGCAGACAAGGGCTATCAGGTGCACCAGAACCCGACGAGCAAGGAAATTGCGGACGCGCGACTCCGCACCGGCGACACCGGCAAGCCAAACAAGACGCCAGACTACGTGCTTGAAGGACACGTCTTCGATTGCTATTCTCCAACTCCGGAAAAGGGCGTCCGAGGAGCATGGACTGCGGTCTCCGAAAAAGTGAGCAAGGGACAGACCCAGCGGGTAGTGATGAACCTTCAGGACTGGCGTGGTGACCTCATCGACCTGCGTAAGCAGTTCGACGACTGGCCTATCACCGGACTGAAGGAACTGACAGCGTTAACCCCGAGCGGTGCGATCGTTCAAATCGTGCCAAGGCATTAGGGAGAATACGAGATGGGCATTTCCTATCGACTGACGCTAGCGGGAAACATTCCCCTGGAACGGGTGGCAGAGATCGCCGCTCCGGACGCCACCGATCTACCCGACACGCCGGCCGGAAACCGCGTCCTTTGCTCCGATCTCTACGAGGAGCGTGGATACCTGGTCAGCATTCTCGCCGGCCGGAACGGCTACTATGACGCCGAAGGCGATGATGACACCCAGTGGGAATGGGAGCCGCCGGAATATGTCAATATCCATTTTGACATGGCCAAGAATGACGCTACCGAAAAG
Organism: Micromonospora sp. DT233; assembly: GCF_049841815.1. NCBI lineage: Bacteria > Bacillati > Actinomycetota > Actinomycetes > Micromonosporales > Micromonosporaceae > Micromonospora > Micromonospora sp. DT233. The sequence continues at coordinate 207,886 of NZ_JBNCLB010000008.1, forward strand.
GACGTGCCGAACATGGTCGCCACAGTGGCCCGGGTGCTGGCTAACCGTACCGAGGATGCGGCACTGGTGCTGAACAGCAATTGGCTTCTGCTCACCCGCATGAACGGGGAACTGCGCAAGCACAGGCCGCAGTGGTGGGCCAACTACGGTGTGGACGACCTCATCCCCTGGTAAGCCCGTAGCGCCGAGCTTCCGGCGGCTACACCCGGCGCACGGGGCCGCCCTCCAGTACAGGCGTACGGTCAGCGGCGGGCCAGCCAGACCGTTCGCTCGGTGCGTACGCTGAGGTCGTCGCGGTCGGCCAGGCCCGCGACGATCGTGTCCAGGGCGGCGAGGTCGGGCGCCGACAGCCGCTCCTCCAGACCGTGCCGCATCCGGGCCAGCGAGAGCTGGGCATAGCGCGTGGCGACGGCGGGCAGCGGCGGGCGCAGGTCGATGTCGAAGTGCCGCTCGGTCACCGACGTGAATCCGGCCTGGCTCGCCCGGTCGCCCCAGTTCTCGTGCATGTGCAGGCCTGCCTCGTGTCGGCGTTTCGCCGCTTCGGCGTGGCCGCGCAGCTCCACGTCCTCGCCCTCGGTGCCGGTGAGGAAGCGCGGGAACGACTCCAGCTCGGCGATCACGAGCAGCCCGCCCGGCCGCAGCGCGCCGTACGCCGACGCGAGCGCCGTCGCGGGGTCGGCCAGGTGGTGCATCGAGGCGGCGGCCCAGATCACGTCGGTCGGCCCGAGGTCGGGCCAGGGCTGGTCGAGGTCGGCCTCGACCGTGCGGATCCGGTCGCCCAGCCCGGCGGCGTCGGCCCGGCCGCGCAGGTGGGCCAGCATCTCCGGGGACATGTCGACGGCGGTGACCGTGGCGCCGGGCAGTTGCCGGGCCAGCGCCAGGGAGGCGGTGCCGCTGCCGGCACCGAGGTCGACGATGCGGGGCCGGTCGGGGGCCTCGCGGCCGACCCAGGCGACCAGGTCGCGGAAGTAGTCGTCGAGGACCTCGGCGTCCAGGTCGAGCAGCTCGATCATGTGGTCGTGTGCCATACGGCGACAGTAGCCAACCCTTGCCTGTACGGCATAGCCTCTTGCTCATGAAGCAAGACGAGGATCTGGAGGCGCTGGTCCGGCAGCGGATTCGCGGCCTTCGCGTGGCACGCGGCTGGTCGTTGGACGAGTTGGCCGGCCGCTGCCTGATCAGCCCGTCCACGCTCAGCCGCATCGAGACCGGTCACCGACGCATCGCCCTGGACCAGATCACCACGATCGCCCGGGTGCTGGGCACCACGCTCGACCGGCTGGTCGCCTCCGACGCCGACGACGACGTGGTGATCCGCCCGCACTGCAACGCCGAACGCGGCATCACCACGTGGTTGCTGTCGCGGGACAGCAACCAGACCGTCAGCAAGATGCGGGTCACCCGGGCCTGCCCGGCCGAGTTGCGGGTGCATCCGGGGCGCGACTGGTTCACCGTGCTCTCCGGCACGATCGAGCTGCGCCTCGGCGAGCGCACGATCCTCGTCGGCACCAACGAGGCGGCCGAGTTCTCCACCCTGGTCCCGCACGCGTTCGGCGCGCACGGCGGCCCGGCCGAGATCCTCTGCATCCTCGACCACGAGGGCGAACGCAGCCACCTGGGCCCGGAGCACTGACCAGGGGCCAGTAACGCAGGCCCACTTCGGCAGTCGACCTGATTGGCCGGTGGGATCTGCGCATCTTCGTGTCGACGTCACTCGAGAAGACCGTGGAACGTGCTGTTATCCGAAAGCGCCGGGTGTCACCTCGGGCGGAATTCGAACGGCATACCCGAAAGTTTTTTACTCGGTTTCGTCGGCAAGGGTGAGAAGATTTTCGCGTACTCTTCCCAGCAGTTCAACCAAGCCGGCTCGTTGGGTGTCAGCCATTCCGGCCGTTGCGGTTTCAGCGAGCGTACGCCAAGCCGTTTCGATCTCCGGGAGGACAGCCAGGCCCTTCTCGGTCAACTGGATACGGGTGGCTCGCCGATCACCCGGCACAGACTCCCTGACGAACCAGCCGCCTTGATCGAGCCGGCTGAGGCTGCGCGTCACCGTAGGCTGTTCCACGCCAAGCCGAGCGGCGATCTCAGAGATCGTCATGCCTTGGGGTTCCTGACCAAGCATCCACAGCAGGACGTCCTGCCCCGGGTGCAGGGCAAGCCCGCTCAGCGCGTCTGCCTGCGCACTCCGGTACAGCTTGGCCACCTTGACCAGGGCCTTGTTGGTGGCCAGGACATCCACGAGTTCCACCTGAACAGTGTACGAGTTGACGAACCGCCACCACGTGATCCATAGTCGGCTAACCTATAGCCGACTATGGAGGTAGTGATGGAGACTGGTTTGTCGGACAAGGTCGCCCTTGTCACCGGCGCTTCCGGAGCCATCGGCAAAGCCACGGCCTTGCACCTAGCAGCCGAGGGTGCCTCCGTCGCAGTGTCCTGGCACAGCAACCACGACGGTGCCAAGGATGTCGTCGAGGCCATAACGCGAGCAGGCGGCCAAGCCTGCGCCGTCCAACTGGATCACGGCGACCCGACCACCGTGCAGGGCGTCCTCGACGAGGTCACCGAACGTCTCGGGCCGGTCTCCGTCCTGGTCGCCAACGCCGTGCAGTGCCCCTCCTTCGACGCCGATGAGATCGACGGCCTCTCCACCTCGCTGGCCGTCAACACCGTCGGCCCGGCAGCTTTGATCGATGCGGCCCTGCCGGCGATGCGCGCCGCCGGCTGGGGACGAATCGTCGTCGTGTCGACCGACATCGTCGAGCAACCCATGGCGGGGCCAATCGCCTACGCCACGGCGAAAGGCGCACTCGAGACCGCCGCACGGGTGCTCGCCGTCCGGGAAGCCTGCCACGGCATTCTGACGAACATCGTGCGACCCGGCTTCACCCTCACCGAGAAAGCCTTGAATGCCCCGTTCCTGGGACCAGAGGCGATCGCAGCGGAATCAAGAAAGACCCCCACCGGCCGCATCTGCACGCCCCAGGACGTCGCCACCGCCATCACCTATCTGGCCTCGGCAGCAAACGGCCACGTAAACGGGCAGACGCTGTCACTGGCGGGTGGCCGCGAACTTGTCAGATGAACCGTAGGCCAGGACCCCTGCGAAGTCGTGGGGGTCCTTGGCTCTGGGTGACCGATGCGCTCCGCTCCGCCTCAGGCCAACGGCGCGGGGGGTACGCCGGGCTCGCCGAGCGCCACGTCGTCGACCCGAATGTTGATCTCGTCGACCCGCAGCCCGTACGCCTCGACGGCCTTGGTGACCGCCGCCCGGACCTCCTGGGTCACCTGCGGCACCGGCCGGCCCGCCTCGATGACCAGCACCAGGTTGATCACCGCCGCGCCGTCGGTGACGTGCGCGGAGCAGCCACGCCGAGCGTCGCCGACCTGGTCCAGCCCGACCTTGTCGAGTACGGCGTTGAAGAACCGGGCCACGTCGCCGCCGAGCTCCGCCACCCCGGGGACCGACTTCACGGCGGCCACCGCGATCTTCTCCACCACCTCGTCGGAGACCTGGGTCGTGCCACCCGCCACCGCGTCCGGGGTCACCGACAACTCCTGCGTCGCATCGTGGTTCATCGTCGCCCCCGGAAAAGCCGTCCGCACCGTCCCCACGGGTCCGTGGGGTGGTGCCGAGCGTACAAGCCAAAGTTGGCGATCGGGGGGACCGGTCTGGTCCTGGCGCACGACGCGCCAACCGCCTTCGTCGGCGTCAACGAGCCGACTGGATGCCAGAATGTCAACATGAGTAGCGTCCTAGACCGGGAGATGTACTCCGAGGCAGAGGCAGCCCGGCTGCTCAGGGTCGGCCAGTCGACGCTGCACTACTGGCTAGAAGGCTCTCAGGTCCGCGGAAAGAGCTACAAACCCATCCTTCGCGACAAACCGCGCGGAACCCGCACGGTGACCTGGGCAGAGTTCGTAGAGGCAGGCTTCCTCCGTGAATACCGTCGGACGCTGAGAGTGCCCATGGCAGAGCTACGGAAGTTCATCGAGCTGCTGCGGGAAAAGTTCGACGTGCCCTACCCGCTCGCCGACCGCCGCCCTTTCGTTTCCGGCAAGCGGCTCGCCTACGATGCACAGACCGCAGCCGGCCTCGGCATCGACTTCTGGATGGTCACTGTCGCGGACGACCAACTCATGCTCACCACGCCTGCCGACTCGTTCAGCCGACGCGTCGACTGGGTCAACGACACGGCGGTCGCCTACCGACCGGATGCCAACCCGGAGTCACCGGTACGGGTGCGGCCCGACGTTCGATTCGGCAAGCCGTCGATCAACGGGGTGAGCACGGAGGTGATCAGCGAACAACACGACGCAGGCGAGGACCGTGACGCCATCAGTGAGATGTATGCGCTGAAGCGGACCGACGTCGACTGGGCGCTGGCGTACGAATTCTCCGTCCGCGCCGCCAACCGCGCAGCGTGACCCGGCTCAAGCAGGCGGAAGTTCGCTTCTACTTCGATGCGGACATTCGCGGCCTCGGAATGCTGCTGTCAGGCATCCGGCCAGACGTTACCTATCCGGGTGATCCCGGTGGCGAGGTGCACAAGCGTCTCCGCCCAGCATGCGTTGTCGCTGATGTCTCCACTCCCGATGATGTGTGGATTCCCCAGGTCACCGAGCATGGCTTATTGATCGTCACCCGCGATCGTCATATTCGGACCCGCCCTCGTGAGATCGCCGCCGTACGCGGCTTTGGTGCCCGGATGGTGGCACTGACCGCCGCTGAGGCAACGAACACGTTCAATCAGCTCGAGGTGGTGATGTGCCGTTGGCGGGACATCACCACCTGCCTGGACAGGCCGGGCCCGTTCATCTACACCGCGACCCGGTCCACTTTCGAGCCTGTTCCGCTGTAACCGAACGCGCCCTTGCCCCGCAGCTCATCAGGAGCCGAGCTGGGCCAACAGTTCGTCGGCCGCCGCGTACGGGTCGAGGGTGCCCTCGGCCACCCGCGCAGCGAGCGTCGGCAGCTCCGTACCGTCGCGCAGTGAACCGATCCGGGCGCGCAGCGCGCCGAGCGCGATCGCCTCGATCTCGGCGGCGGCCCGCGCCTCGCGGCGGCGGCGCAGCTCGTCGTGGCTCTCCAGCCAGTCGCGGTGCTTGTCGATCGCGGCGGCGATGTCGTCGATGCCCTCGCCGCGCGAGGCGACCGAGCGCACCACCTGCGGACGCCACTGGCCGGGCCCCCGCTCGCCCAGGGCGATCATGCCCTGGATGTCGCGGACGGTGGCGTCGACGCCGTCCCGGTCGGCCTTGTTGACCACGAAGACGTCGGCGATCTCCAGGATGCCGGCCTTGACCGCCTGGATGGCGTCGCCCATGCCCGGGGCGAGCAGCACCAGCGTGGTGTCGGCCAGCGAGGCGACCTCCACCTCGGCCTGGCCGACGCCGACGGTCTCCACCAGCACCACGTCGCAGCCGGCGCCCTCCAGCACCCGGACCGCCTGCGGGGTGGCCGCGGAGAGCCCGCCGAGGTGGCCCCGGCTGGACATCGAGCGGATGTAGACGCCCGGGTCGGTGGCGTGGTCCTGCATCCGGACCCGGTCGCCGAGGATCGCCCCGCCGGTGAACGGGCTGGACGGGTCGATGGCCAGCACCCCGACCCGGTGCCCGCGCGCGCGCAGCGCCCGGACCAGCTCGTTGGTGGTGGTCGACTTGCCCACGCCCGGGGAGCCGGTCAGGCCCACCACCTGCGCCTGGCCGGCGTACGGGGCGAGCGCCGCCGCCACCTGCGGCAGCACCTCGTCGCCGGACTCGACCAGGGTGATCAGCCGGGCCACCGCCCGGGGGTCGCCCTCGCGGGCGCGGGCGACCAGCATCGGCACGTCCCGGCTGCGGCGCACCGACGGCGCGGCGGCGGCCGGGACCTGCTCGACCGCTCCGCTCACTGGTGCTCGCCGGGCGCCGGGACGTGAATGATCAGCGCGTCGCCCTGCCCGCCGCCGCCGCAGAGCGCCGCCGCGCCGGTGCCGCCGCCGCGCCGCTTGAGCTCCAGCGCGAGGGTGAGCACCAGCCGGGCCCCGGACATGCCGATCGGGTGGCCGAGCGCGATCGCGCCGCCGTTGACGTTCACCTTCTCCGCGTCGATGCCCAGGTCACGCATGGACTGGATGCCGACGGCGGCGAACGCCTCGTTGATCTCGATGAGGTCGAGGTCGGCCACGGCCAGGCCGCCCTTGCGCAGGGCGTGGTTGATCGCGTTCGAGGGCTGGGAGTGCAGGGAGTTGTCCGGGCCGGCCACGTTGCCGTGCGCGCCGACCTCGGCCAGCCAGGTCAGCCCCAGCTCCTTGGCCTTGGCCTTGCTCATCACGACCACGGCGGCGGCGCCGTCGGAGATCGGCGAGGCGCTGCCGGCGGTGATGGTGCCGTCGGGGGCGAACGCCGGGCGCAGCCGGGCCAGCGACTCGACGGTGGTCTCCGGGCGGATGCCCTCGTCCTCGCTGATCACCAGCGGCTCGCCCTTGCGCTGCGGGATGACCACCGGGGCGATCTCGTCGGCGAAGTGGCCGTTCTTCTGCGCGGCGGCGGCCCGCTGGTGGCTGGCCGCGGCGAACGCGTCCTGCTCGGCGCGGGTGATGCCGTGTCGCGCGCCGTGCCGCTCGGTGGACTCGCCCATCGAGCAGCAGTCCCAGGCGTCGGTGAGCCCGTCGAGCGCCATGTGGTCCTTCACCGTCACGTCGCCGTACTTGTAGCCGGTGCGCTGGCCGAGCAGCAGGTGCGGGGCGTTGGTCATCGACTCCATGCCACCGGCCACCACGATGTCGAACTCGCCGGCGCGGATGAGCTGGTCGGCCAGGGCGATGGCGTCCAGGCCGGAGAGGCAGACCTTGTTGATGGTCAGCGCCGGCACGGACATCGGGATGCCGGCCTCGACGGCCGCCTGCCGGGCCGGGATCTGCCCCGCGCCGGCCTGGAGGACCTGGCCCATGATGACGTACTGCACCTGCTCGGGGGCGACCCCGGCGCGCTCCAGCGCGGCCTTGATCGCGACGCCACCGAGCTTGGTCGCCGGGAGGTCCTTGAGGTTGCCGAGCAGGCGGCCCATCGGGGTCCGCGCGCCGCTGACGATCACCGAAGCCATTGCCTGCCTCCGAGGGATGGGCGAGCCGTACACCTTAACGATTGTTCGGTTCTACGGGTGTTCGGTCAGACTAACGCCATGGCTGAGAACTCCCCCGTCGAGCCCGCTGCCGACTTTGTCACAGACATCGGCCTGCGCCGCATCGACCACGTCGGGATCGCCGTCGCCGACCTGGACGCCGCGATCGACTTCTACCGGCGCACCTTCGGGATGCGCTGCGTGCACATCGAGACCAACGCCGAGCAGGGCGTCCGCGAGGCGATGCTGGCCGTCGGCCCGACCGCCGAGGGCGGCTGCGTGCAACTGCTCGCCCCGCTCACGCCCGAGTCGACCATCGCGAAGTTCCTCGACCGCAAGGGGCCGGGGATCCAGCAGGTCGCCTACACGGTGGTCGACGTCGACGCGGCCTGCGCGGCGCTGCGCGAGCGGGGCCTGCGGCTGCTCTACGACACCCCCCGTCGGGGCACCGCGAACTCCCGGATCAACTTCGTCCACCCGAAGGACGCCGGCGGCGTCCTCGTCGAACTGGTGGAGCCCGCCGCACACTGACGACGGGGGCCCGCCCACCGTCCCACCTGCGCGAAAAGCGCGGCGGTGCGCGGTTGGGCGGGCTTGCGGGCAGCTCCACGCATCGACGGATGCGGTTTTTCACAGAGCCTTCCCACCCTAGCTACCGTTCAGTAACGTCCGGCCGCAAGGGAGCGCGGCGGGTGCCGCAGGGGTCGGGAAGCCGACCCCGGCGGCCGGTGCGCCCCGGCCGACGATGGCAGCACCCCGGTCGGATCGCGGCCGCCAGGCGGATCGCGCCGGGCCACGGGCACGGGTGCCGACGAACGGGAGGTCACCGTGCAGGACATCCTCGAAACGATCATGGCGGCGGAGGGCTCCGACGACCCCGGACGGCAACTCGCCCGCCTCGCCGACCTGCCCGTGCCCGACAACTACCGGGCCGTGGTGGTGCGGGCCGAGGAGGCCGGCATGTTCGAGGGCCTGGCCTCGCGGGACAAGGACCCCCGCAAGTCGCTGCACGTCCAGCAGGTGCCGACCCCCGAGCTGGGCCCCGGCGAGGCGCTGATCGCCGTGATGGCCAGCGCGATCAACTACAACACCGTCTGGACCAGCATCTTCGAGCCGGTCTCCACCTTCACGTTCCTGCGGCGCTACGGCCGGATCTCCGCGCTGACCGCCCGCCACGACCTGCCGTACCACGTGGTGGGCTCGGACGCGGCCGGCGTGGTGCTGCGCACCGGCCCCGGGGTGACCCGGTGGTCGGCCGGCGACGAGGTGGTGGCGCACTGCCTGTCGGTGGAGCTGGAGGACGCCGCCGGCCACGACGACACGATGCTCGACCCGCAGCAGCGGATCTGGGGTTTCGAGACCAACTTCGGCGGCCTCGCCGAGCTGGCCGTGGTCAAGGCCAACCAGCTCATGCCCAAGCCCCGCCACCTGTCCTGGGAGGAGGCGGCCAGCCCCGGCCTGGTCAACTCCACCGCCTACCGGCAGCTCGTCTCGCACCACGGGGCGAACATGAAGCAGGGCGACGTGGTGCTGATCTGGGGGGCCTCGGGCGGCCTCGGCGGGTACGCCACCCAACTGGCGCTCAACGGCGGGGCGATCCCGGTCTGCGTGGTGTCCTCACCGGACAAGGCCGAGCTGTGCCGGCGGATGGGCGCCGAACTGGTGATCGACCGCGCCGCCGAGGGGTTCCGGTTCTGGGCCGACGAGCACACCCAGGACCCGGCCGAGTGGCGTCGCTTCGGCGAGCGGATCCGGGAGCTGACCGGCGGCGAGGACCCCGACATCGTCTTCGAGCACCCCGGCCGGGAGACCTTCGGGGCCAGCGTCTACGTCGCCAAGCGCGGCGGGACCATCGTCACCTGCGCCTCCACCAGCGGCTACCAGCACCAGTACGACAACCGCTACCTGTGGATGCACCTCAAGCGGATCGTCGGCAGCCACTTCGCCAACTACCACGAGGCGTGGCAGGCCAACCGCCTCGTCGCGCTCGGTCGGGTCCACCCGACGGTGTCCCGCACGTACCCGCTGGAGCAGACCGGCGAGGCCGCGTACGAGGTGCACCACAACCTGCACCAGGGCAAGGTCGGGGTGCGCTGCCTCGCCCCGACCGACGGCCTCGGCGTGCGGGACCCGCAGCTGCGGTCCCGCCACGAGGACGCGATCAACCGGTTCCGCGGCCACTGACCCCCCGACCGCTGTCCCCCGGCCACTGACCCCGGCCGGGGACCGGTGCGAATTACCGGTCCGCGCCGGTCACCGGGCCGTCCGGGGGATGCCGGCACGGCCATTACGGTGATATCGGATTGCTTTTCGCCGGGGTCGCCCACGCCCCTTTCGGGCGTCGACGGCGGCGCGTCGGCAAAGCCCGGCCGGCGGAGTCGGCGAGCCTTTCTCCGCTGGCCGGGCCGCCCTGCCGGCGGACCGTCGCCGCACCCGGGAGCTGCCAAGATCGGCAGTCGACCCGACCCGGGGGCGGCGGCCCGTCGACCCTGTAAAGAGGACACGAAAGCGCCGTACCGCTCTTGCGAAGCACCCCGGGGGGTCTGCGAGTATGTGGCAATGCCCCAGCAGCAGTCCTCCCCTCTCGCGTTCTTCGATAACGCGAACTCGCAGCCAGATTTCACCGTCGGCCTGCGCGGATACAACGTCGGGCAGGTCGATGACTTCATCGGTCGCCTCACCGCCGCGCTGACCCAGTCCGAGCAGGCTCGCGCCGAGGCCGAGCAGCGGATGAACGACGCCCAGCGCCGACTCCGCCAGGCCGAGCAGCGCCAGAACGCGCTGGAGCAGAAGCTCGCCGAGACCAACAAGCAGCTCGAGGAGAACAGCCGGCCGACGCTCTCCGGCCTGGGCACCCGGGTCGAGCAGATCCTGCGGCTGGCCGAGGAGCAGGCCAACGACCACCGCAACGAGGCCAAGCGCGAGTCCGAGGGGATCCTCTCGGCGGCCCGCCTGGAGGCCCGCGAGATCACCGACAAGGCCCGCGCCGAGGCCGCCGCGATGAAGGCCACCGCCGAGCGCGAGGCCGGCAGCGTGCGCACCGTCGCCGAGCGGGAGGCCGCCGAGGTGCGCGTGCAGGCCCGCCGGGAGGCCGACACCCTGCGCGCCGACGCCGACCGCGAGACCAAGCAGCTGCGCACCGTCACCGCGCACGAGGTCGCCGAGCTCAAGTCGACCGTCGAGCGCGAGGTGGCCACCCTGCGCGCCACCGCCGAACGGGAGATCACCCAGCAGCGGGCGAAGGCCGCCCGGGAGGCCGAGGAGAAGCGCGCCGAGGCGACCAAGCTGCTCACCGACGCCCGCGACAAGCGCGACAAGGACCTACAGGCCCTGGAGCTCCAGCTCGCCGAGCGGCGCGAGAAGGCCGAGCGCGAGGAGTCCGAGCGGCACGCCGCCCAGGTCGCGCAGACCCAGAAGCTGGTCGGCGAGGCCGAGCAGCGGGCTCGGGCCGCCCAGGAGCGCGCCAAGGAGATCGAGCAGCGCGCCGAGTCCCGCCGGGTCGAGTCCGAGCGCACCGCCAACGACACGGTCGAGCGGGCCAAGGCGCTGTCGGAGAAGACCCTCAACGAGGCCAAGTCCGAGGCGAAGCGGCTGCTCACCGAGGCCCGCACCGAGGCGGACCTGACCACCCAGGCGGCCCGCCGCGAGGTGGAGGACCTCACCCGCCAGAAGGACGCCGTCACCTCGCAGCTCGGGCAGATGCTCTCCGGCCTCGCCGGCATCGTGCCGGGCATGCCGGCGGCACCGGCGGCCAAGCCGGAGGCTGCCAAGCCGGACGTCAAGGACGACCGGGTGACCGCGGAGCCCGCCGGCTGAGCCGACCGCACGACCGGGGCACGACACGGCGCGGGGTGACACCGGGTAACCGGTGTGCCCCCGCGCCGTATGCGTTTCCCAGCTTGTGAAATCTGGCGTCGGGACGCCAGTGAAGTAGGTCCCAACGGGGCCCTCCGTATCGCCCCAGCCGGACCCGTCGCGTGTGAGGATGGGGACATGTCGCACGGCGAGGAACTGTTCGCGCTCGGCGGGGACGTGGCCACGGAGCCCAGCTTCGAGTCCGCCCTGCGGGGGTACGAAAAACGACAGGTCGACCGATACGTCGCTCGCGCGGAGCACGAGATCGCGACATTGGCGGCCGAACGGGAGCAGGCGTACACACAGATCCACAAGCTCGCCGGCCAGGTGGAGGTGTTGCAGCGCGACCTGGCCCAGGTGCGCAAGCAGGTGGGCGTGGTGGACCGGGCGTCGTTCCGGCACCTCGGCCCCCGCGTCGAGCAGATCCTCGTCCTCGCCGAGGAGCAGGCCGAGGACATCCTCGCCGCCGCGGGCGAGGAGATCGACGCCCGGCGGGCCGCCGCCGAGCACATCGTCGCCGAGGCCAAGGAGCAGGCCGCCCAGGCGCTCAAGGACTTCGAGATCGCCCTCGCCGCCCGGCGGGCCGAGGAGGAACGGCACGGCGCGGCACGGCGGGCCGAGGCGGACGCCGCGCTGGCGGCCGGCAAGGACGAGGCGGCCCGGCTGCGCAAGGCCGCCCAGGAGGCGCTGACCACGGCACAGCAGGAGGCCACCCAGCTCCGGGACGCCGCCAAGGAGATCCACCACCGCGCCCAGCAGGAGGCGACGAAGCTACGCGACGCGGCGAAGGAGGCCCTGGCCAAGGCGGAGCAGGAGGCCACCCAGCTCCGCGAGGCCGCCAAGGAGGTGCACGCCAAGGCCCAGCAGGAGGCCAAGCGGCTCACCGACAACGCCACCGAGGCCGGCCGGGCCACCCACGCCAAGGCGTTGCAGGATGCCAAGCGGCTCACCGACGACGCCGAGCAGGCCGCCAAGAGCACCCGCGACCGGGCCCGCCAGGAGGCCGAGCGGCTGACCACCCAGGCCGCCGAGGCCACCAAGCGCCAGCGCGCGGACACCGAGGCGTACGTGCAGCGGATGCGCACGGAGACCGAGGCGTACGTGCAGCAGTCGCGCGCCCAGACCCAGCAGGAGCTGGGCGCCTGGCGGGCCGGCGTGGAGAAGGAGGTCAACGACCGGCGGGAGGCCGCCGACCGCGAGTTGGCCCAGCGCAAGGCGAGCGCCGAGCGGGAGTACGCCGAGCGCCGCGACGAGCTGGACCGCCAGCACGCGGGCCGGCAGGGCGAGCTCGAACAGCAGTGGACCGCCCGGCAGACCGAGCTGGAGCAGCAGTACACCGCCCGGCTCGCCGAGATCGAGGGCGGTGCCGCGGAGATCCGGCAGGCCGCCGAGCAGGACGCCGTGGCGATGCGCCGGCAGGCCGAGGAGCAGGCCGCCACGCTGCTGGGCCGGGCGGAGACCGACGCGGCCGAGAAGCGCCGCAAGGCCGACGAGCACGTCGCGGCCTCCCGCCGCCAGTTCGAGGAGTACGCGGCCACCACCCAGCAGCACCTCGCCACCACCCAGCAGCACCTCGCGGCGACCCAGCAGGAGGTGGCCTCGGGCCGCCAGCAGCTCGCCCAGGTGATGCTGGAGATCGCCCAGGCCCAGCAGGAGCTGGCCGACCTGCGGCAGGAGACCTGGCGCTCGCGGCAGGAGTCCGACGAGTTGCAGCGGGAGATGCGCGAACTGCGCCAGCAACTCGACGGGGTGACCGCCCTGGCCGCCGTGGGCCTGGACGACGTCACGCCGGCCAAGGCCGACGGCACCGGGCCGGGCGCGCCCCGCAACGGCAGCGCGCCCGACGGCAGCGCGCCCGACAGCAGCACGCCCGACAGCAGCACGCCCGACAGCAGCACGCCCGACAGCACCGTCCCCGACACGAGCCGCAACGGCAGCGCGCCCGACGTCGACCTCGACGCCGCCACGTCCGACGCGGCCCGCAACGGTGCCGGGTCGGAGCCGAGTCGCAGCGGCGTCGCGACGGTCAAGGCGACCGCCGACGCGGGGGCGGCGAAGATCAAGCCTGGTGACGGCGCGAAGACCAAGCCCGACGGCGCGGGGCAGGTCAAGGCCCGGCCGGTGGCCGAGCCCGTCACCACCGTCGACGGTTCGACGGCGAGCTCCGGGGTCGACGGCGAGCCGACGGTCGCCGCGGTGCCCGGCGAGGGCGGCCGGGAGGCCACCCCCACGAAGATCACCAGCACCGGTGAGAACGGCAAGCGGCCCACCAAGCCGACCACCGACGAGCGCAGCGCCAAGCCCAGCAAGGTGACCGTCGAGTCCGAGTGACCGGGAGGTGACCCGAGGGTCACCTCCCCCGCCGCCCGCCGGGCGTGTGTGCCTGCGCTCCCGGCGGCAGGCCGGCGCTCCCCCGTCCGATGGGCGGAGCGCGCGGAGGAGGTTCCGGTGACGCAGGACGCGCCGACCGGCGGCGACCCGCCGGACGAGCACGGCACGAGTGTCGCCGACGACGCCGAAGCGCAGCCGGGCGGCACGGAACACACGGGCCCCGACGCCCACCCGGGCGGCGGCGCACGGCCCGACGAGCACGCCCACGGTGGGGCGGCGGGCAACGGCTCCGGCCGGTTCGGCGAGCCGGGGCGGCCGTTGCGGCGCAACAGCTTCCTGGTCGGCTTCACCGGCGCGCTCGGCGTGCTGCTGGCGTACGCCGTCTTTCTCGGCGTGCGCAACGCGACCGGCATCCTGGTGCTGGTGGTCATCGCGCTCTTCCTGGCCGTGGGGCTCAACCCGGCGGTCGTCCGGTTGCGCGCGTGGGGCCTGCCGAACGGGCTGGCCGTGGCGGCGGTGACGCTGACCGTGCTGCTGCTGATCGTCGCCGGCCTGGTCTCGCTGGTGCCGCCGGTGCTGACCCAGTCCGGTCAGTTCGTCGAGCAGCTTCCCAGCTACGTCGAGGCGCTGCGCCGCAACGAGGCCGTCAACGACTTCGTGGTCCGCTACGACGTGATGAAGAAGGTCGAGTCGGCGGCGAGCGCGGACAATATCGGGCGGGCGCTCGGCGGGGTGCTCGGCGGCGCCCAACTGATCTTCGGCACGCTGTTGCGGGTGCTCACCGTGCTGGTGCTGACGATCTACTTCCTGGCCTACTTCGACCGGCTGCGCCGCCTCGGGTACGCGCTGGTCCCCCGCTCCCGCCGCGAACGGGTGCGGCTGATCGGGGACGAGATCCTGACCCGGGTCGGCGCGTACCTGGTCGGGGCGCTGAGCATCGCCGTGCTGGCCGGCACCACGACCTTCCTCTTCGCGCTGGTCGTCGGGCTGCCGTACCCGTTCGCGCTGGCGGTGGTGGTCGCGGTGACCGACCTGATCCCGCAGATCGGCGCGACCCTCGGCGCGGTGGTGGTGAGCCTGGTCGGCTTCGCCACCGACCTGCCGGTGGGCATCGCTTGCGTGGTCTTCTTCGTGATCTACCAGCAGGTGGAGAACTACCTCGTCTACCCCAAGGTGATGCGCCGCTCGGTCGAGGTCAACGAGGTCGCCGCCCTGCTCGGCGCGCTGCTCGGCGGTGCCCTGCTGGGCGTGGTCGGCGCGCTCATCGCGATCCCGACGGTGGCCGCCCTGCAACTGATCCTGCGCGAGGTGGTCCTGCCCCGCCAGGACTCCCGCTGAGCCGCCCCGCCGACACCGCCCCGCCGACACCGCCGCGCGCCGGCAACCGGGAGCGGGGCGGGCTCAGTCGGCGCGCGGGCCGGGGACCGGGGTGTCGGCGAAGGAGGCGACCGTCCGGTCCGCGTACGCGCTGACGTCGCCGGTCTGCATCGGCCCGTCCCAGGTGCGGGGCAGGGGCAGCGGCGTGGCCGGGGCGACCCGGCGGACGATCTCGTCGAGCACGTTCTCGGCGTCGCCCACCCAGAGGTGCTTCGCGCCGGGCATCCCCACCACCTCGGCCTGCGGGACGGCCGCGAAGCGCTCGCGGGCCTCGTCGGGGCGCAGGTAGTCGTCGAACTCGGGCACCAGGGCGGTCAGCGGCTTGCCCGACTCCGCCCACTGGGCGAGGTCCTCGGGGACGGAGAAGCGCAGCGGCGGGGAGAGCAGGATCGCCCCGGCCACCGTCGGGTCGCAGCCGTACTTCACGGCCAGGTCGGTGCCGAACGACCAGCCGACCAGCCAGACGTTCGGCAGCTCGGCGAACTCCGCGTACTCGATGGCGGCGGCGACGTCGAAGCGCTCGCCGACGGCGTTGTCGAAGGCCCCCTCGCTGGTGCCGCGCAGGCTCGCCGTGCCCCGGGTGTTGAACCGCAGCACCGCCAGGTCGGCCAGGGCCGGCAGCCGCCAGGCGGCCTTGCGGAAGACGTGGCTGTCCATCATCCCGCCGTGGGTGGGCAGCGGGTGCAGGCAGACCAGGGTGCCGACCGGCGGGCGGTCGACGGGGCGGGCCAGCTCACCGACGAGTCGCAGACCATCGGCGGTGTGCAGCTCGATGTCCTCGCGGTGGCCGGGCAGGATCGAGGACGCGCGGATCGGGGTGCTCACGCACCCAGTGTCCCGCGCCGTCGGACGCCCCGCCCGCCGGGGCGGAAGGTGGGTGATCCAGGTCGCTCAGCCGTACCGGGGGGCGCCCCGGCCGCGCTGCACCCCCGGGCCGCGCCGGTCCCGCGCCCGCCAGCAGCCGGTGTGCCAGTGCCGGCGGTCGGTCAGGTCACCCCGCTCGTCGGCCGGCCAGGCCACCAGGTGCGCCACCCCGGGGCGGATCTCCTGGTCACACCCGGGGCAGCGGTACGTCTTGGTCGACGCCCCGCCGCTGATCCCGCGCACCTGCCAGTCGCCGTCGCGCCACTGCTGCACCGTGGGCACGCCCTGGCGGGCCCGGTCGGAATCCAGGTGGACGTGCTCGTCCCGGCGGCTGCGGTTGCGACGAGGGCTCACAACGACCAAGCGTACGGTCAGCCCGGGGTGCCCGGCCGGGTGAGGGCCCCGGGCGTCGCCCGCGCTCAGCGGTGGTCGCCCGCGCTCAGCGGTGGGTGTGGTCGCGGAATCCCCGGCCGGTCTTGCGGCCCAGGTAGCCGGCGGTGACCAGGTGCTCCAGCAGCGGGGCCGGGGCGAAGCCGGGCTCCCGCAGCTCCAGGTACAGCTCCCGCTGGATGGCCAACGAGACGTCGAGGCCGACCACGTCGAGCAGCTCGAACGGGCCCATCGGGTACCCGCAGCCGAGCTTCATCGCGTGGTCGATGTCGTCGGCGGTGGAGTAGCTGGCCTCCAACATCTTCACCGCGTCGTTGAGGTACGGGAAGAGCAGCGCGTTGACCACGAACCCGGACCGGTCGGCGCAGACCACGCCGGTCTTGCCCAGCGCCGCGCAGACCGCGCGGGCGGTGGCGGCGGTCTCGGCGGAGGTGCGGATGGTCCGCACGATCTCCACCAGCGGCATGACCGGCGCCGGGTTGAAGAAGTGCAGGCCCACCACGTCGGCGGGGCGCTGGGTGGCCATCGCGACGTCGATCACCGGCAGCGACGAGGTGGTGGTGGCGAGCACGACGCCCGGCTTGCAGATCTCGTCGAGGCTGGCGAAGAGGGCCTTCTTGACGCTGAGCTCCTCCACCACCGCCTCGACCACCAGATCGACGTCGGCGAGGTGGTCCAGGGTCGCCGACCAGTTGATCCGGCCGAGCGCCGCGTCCCGGTCGGCGTCGCTGAGCTTGCCCCGCACCACGCCCTTGTTCAGCGAGGTCTTGACCGCCTCGCAGACCTTCGCGGACTTCTCCGCGCCCCGGGTCACCGAGACGACCTCGTAGCCGGCCTTGGCGAAGACCTCGATGATCCCGGTGGCCATCGTCCCGGACCCGACGACGCCGACCTTGGTCACGACTGCGGGGCTCGCAAGCTCACTCCTCGCGCTCCCGACGCCGACCTTGGCGAGGGCCCGCGCGCCGTCGACCGGTGCCGACTCCGCCGCCTGCGGCGTCTGCCCGTCCGGTACGACCTTCGGCGAGCCCGGCCGCTCGTAGGTGTAGAAACCCCGGCCGGACTTACGCCCGAGCAGCCCGGCGGTGACCATCTGCTTGATCAGCGGCACCGGGGCGTGCCGGCGGTCCCGCCCGCCGCGCCGGTACATGGTGTCCAGGATCTCGTACGCGGTGTCGAGGCCGATCAGGTCCATCAACGCCAGCGGGCCCATCGGCAGGCCGCAGCCGAGCTTCATGGCGGCGTCGATGTCCTCGCGGGTCGCGTAGTGCGACTCGTACATCGCCACGGCGTGGTTGAGGTAGCCGAAGAGCAGCGCGTTGGCGATGAAGCCGGCGCGGTCGCTGATGGTGACGTCGACCTTGCCGAGCCGGGCGCAGAGCGCCTCGGTGTCGGCCACCACGTCGGCGGAGGTGACCACGGTGCGGACCACCTCGACCAGCTTCATCACCGGGGCGGGATTGAAGAAGTGGATGCCGATGACCTGGTGGGGCCGGCTCGTGGCCACGGAGATCTCCGTGACCGACAGCGACGAGGTGTTGGTGGCCAGGATCGCCTCGGGCTTGCAGACCCGGTCCAGCTCGGCGAAGATCCGCTGCTTGAGGGGGAGCTGCTCGGGCACCGCCTCGATCACCAGGTCCACCGAGTGCAGGGCGCCCAGCCCGACCTGGAAGTCCACCCGGGCATGCAGGGCGTCCCGGTCCGCCTCGGCGAGCTTGCCCCGGGCGACCGCCCGGTCGGTGGATCGGGCGAGGGTGGCCCGGCCCCGTTCCAGGGCCGCGTCGGAGATCTCGACGGCGACGACGTCGATGCCGTTGCGGGCGAACACCTCGACGATGCCCGCACCCATGGTGCCCAACCCCACAACGCCCACGCTGGTGAACTCGCGCGCCACGACCGCCCTCCCCAATGCTCCACCGGACCGCATGAACGGTCACTAAGGTATGCGCGCGAGTCTGCCACGCGAGGCCGCATTGTCGAGTCCCGGTGAACCATCTCACCGCCCACCCCACCCCACCCTTTCGAGTTCGGCGTCGGCGTCGGCGTCGGCGTCGGGTTCGTAGTCGGGGTCGATCACATGAAGTTATTGCCGCGACACGCCGAACCCGTGCGCAATAACTTCATGATCAACGGGGAACGAGGCGGGGGTCGAGGCCAGGGCGGGGGGCGGGAGCGGGAGGGGGAGGGTGGGGCGGCGGTTGCGGCGCAGCGGGCCCACCCAGAGCCCCACCGGGTCGGTGAGGGCCAGGCCCGGGTCGAAGAAGCGCAGCTCGGTGCGGCCCAGCCGGATCACGTCGCCGTCAGTGAGCTGCTCCGGCCCGTCGAGCCGGCAGTCGTTCAGCCAGGTGCCGTTGGTCGAGCCCAGATCCAGCAGCATCACCCCGCCGACGGTCAGCCCCACGCTCGCATGCCGACGGCTCAGGTGCGGGTCGTCGACGGGGATGTCCGCCGTCGAGGCGCGGCCGATCACCTGCGGGCTGGCCCCAAGCCGGAACCGTGCCCCTCGCATCGACCCGCTCGCCACGGTCAGCAGCGGCATGAGTTCTGGAAGATCCTCCATGGGTGCCAACCTCCAGCCACCGATGTCCCGGCGTAATCGTGCCATCACACCGCAGTCGCCCCCACCACCGCCCGGACACCTCCGGCGCCCCGCCCGGCCAACTCTGCTCAGCCGGTCGGCTCCCCCGCCCCGGCCACCGCGCCGACCACTGCGCCGGCCCCGAGTCGGCCACCGCGCCGACCACTGCGCCGACCCCGAATAGGCCGCCGTGCCGGCCCCGAGTAGGCCGCCGCGTCGGCCGGGGCAGGGGCCTGACCGCGCGCCGCACCGGCCGGCGCCGGCAGGACCCCGCAGGCGGCGGCGAGCCGCCCCGGCGATGCCCGGCGGCGGTGTTCTGGCTGCCCAGGAGCCTACCGGTGAGTAGCTTTCGGGTCTAGAATTTTGTCATGACGGCTGTGCGTGTTCCGGGTGCCCCGGTCATCGAGGACGGGTGGCTGGTGTCGACCAGCCCCGCCACCGGCGTGGAGGTGGCCCGGGTGCCGGCCGCCGATCCGGCCGACGTCACGCGGGCGGTCGCCCGCGCCCGGGAGGCGGGCCTCTGGTGGGCCGGGCTCGGCTTCACCGGCCGCCGAGAACGGCTGCTGCGCTGGCGCGGTCTGCTGGCCCGGCGCATCGAGGAGCTCGCCGAGCTGGTCCACGCCGAGGGCGGCAAGCCCGTCGGCGACGCCGTCGTCGAGATCCTCACCGCCATCGAGCACATCGACTGGGCCGCCCGCAACGCCGGCCGGGTGCTCGGGTCGCGCCGGGTGCGCTCCCGGGTCATCCTCGCCGAGTTCTCCGCCCATCTGGAATACCAGCCGTACGGGGTGGTCGGGATGATCGGCCCGTGGAACTATCCGGTCTTCACGCCGATCGGTTCCATCGCGTACGCGCTCGCCGCCGGCAACGCCGTCGTCTTCAAGCCCAGCGAGTACACCCCGATGGTCGGTCAGTGGCTGGCCGACTCCTTCGCCGAGGTGGTGCCGGAGCAGCCGGTCTTCAACGTGGTGCACGGCTTCGGCGACATCGGCGCGGCGCTGTGCCGCTCCGGGGTCGACAAGGTGGCCTTCACCGGCTCGGCGGCCACCGCCAAGAAGGTGATGGGTGCCTGCGCCGCGACGCTGACCCCGGTGCTGCTGGAGGCCGGCGGCAAGGACGCCATGATCGTGGACAGCGACGCCGACCTGGACGCCGCCGCCGAGGCGTGCGTCTGGGGGGCGCTGACCAACGCCGGCCAGACCTGCATCGGCATCGAACGGGTCTACGCCGTCGAGCCCGTCTTCGACGCGTTCGTCGCCAAGGTGGTGGAGCGGGCGGGCCGGCTGACCGTCGGCGCCGACGGGGCCGACATCGGCCCGATCACCATGCCCCACCAGCTCGACGTGATCCGCCGGCACATCGACGACGCGCTGGCCCAGGGCGGGCGCGCGGCGCTCGGCGGCGCGGACGCGGTCCGGCCCCCATACGTGCACCCGACCGTGCTGCTGGACGTGCCGGAGGACTCCATCGCCGTCCGCGAGGAGACCTTCGGCCCGACGCTGATCGTCAACCGGGTCCGCGACGCCGACGAGGCGATCGACCGCGCCAACGCCCTCCCGTACGGCCTGGGTGGTTCGGTCTTCGGCCGGCGGCGCGCGGTGGCCATCGCGCGGCGGCTGCGCTCCGGGATGGCCGCCGTGAACTCCACCCTGAGCTTCGCCGGGATGTCCACGCTGCCGTTCGGCGGCGTCGGCGAGTCCGGCTTCGGCCGCATCCACGGCGAGGACGGGCTGCGGGAGTTCGGCCGACCCAAGGCCATCACCCGCCGTCGGGGCCCCTCGCTGCTGCCGGCGATGACCTTCGAGCGCACCGCCACCGACGTGGCCCGCCTGGTCAAGGTCGCCAAGCTGCTGTACGGCCGCCGCCGCTGACCTGGGGCAACGGCGTCAGAACAGGGTCAGCTCGTCGCGCTCGATGCCGCGCAACTGGTCGTAGTTGACCACCACGCACCGGATGCCCCGGTCCGTGGCCAGCACCCGCGCCTGCGGCTTGATCTCCTGGGCCACGAAGACGCCGGTGACCGGGGCCAGCAGCGGATCCCGGTTCATCAGTTCGAGGTAGCGGGTGAGCTGCTCGACGCCGTCGATGTCGCCACGCCGCTTCACCTCGACCGCCACCGCGCCCTGGTTGCCGTCGCGGCAGAGCAGGTCCACCGGCCCGATCGCCGTCATGTACTCCCGGCGGACCAGGGTGAAGCCCTCCCCGAGGGCCGTCGGGTTGGCCGCCAGCAGCTCCTGCAGGTGCGCCTCGACGCCGTCCTTGCGCAGGCCGGGGTCCACGCCCAACTCGTACGAGGTGTCCTGGAAGATCTCCTCCAGGGTGATCCGCAGCTCCTCGCCGGCCTTGTTGACCACCCGCCACACGCCGGGTGCCTCCTCCAGCCGGCAGGGCGGGCTCATCCAGTTGAGCGGCTTGTACGCCCGGTCGTCGGCGTGGATGGACACCGACCCGTCCGCCTTCACCATCAACAACCGGGTGGCCAGCGGCAGGTGAGCCGAGAGCCGTCCGACGTAGTCCACCGAGCACTTCGCAATGACCAACCGCACCGCACGAGGGTAGCCGAGACCCCGGCCCGCGCCGTCGAGCGGCACTGGCGCGCCGGTGCCATGCTGAGACGGTGTTCGAAGTCCTCACCGGCACCGGTCTCGCCGCCTCGGCGGGGCTGAACGCCTACATACCCCTGCTCATGATGGGGCTCCTGGCCCGCTACACCGACCTGATGGCCCTGCCCAGTGGCTGGCAATGGCTCGACAACGGCTGGGTGATGGCGATTCTCGCCGTACTGCTCGCCGTCGAGGTCGTCGCCGACAAGGTGCCGGTCCTCGACCACGTCAACGACGTCGTGCAGACCGTGGTCCGGCCGACCGCCGGCGGGCTCGCCTTCGGCGCCGGCTCCACCTCCGAGACGGTCACGGTCAGCGACCCCGGCAGCTTCTTCACGTCCAGCCAGTGGGTGCCGGTGGCGACCGGCATGCTCATCGCCCTCGGCGTACACCTGCTCAAGTCCGCCGCCCGCCCGGTGATCAACGCGACCACGGCCGGCGTCGGCGCCCCGGTCGCCAGCACCGCCGAGGACGCCACCAGCATCGTGATGTCCCTGGTGGCGATCATCCTGCCGGTGCTGGTGCTGGCCTTCCTGGTCGGCATCGTCCTCTTCTTCTTCTGGTTCCTACGCCGTCGCCGCGAACGCCGCCGGGAACGCCAGGCCGCCCGCGCCGCCGGCTACCGGGTCTGACCCCGGCTCCGCCTTCCGACACGCCGCCGGCCGGGCACCCTGCGTGCGGGTTCCGCTTGCCCTCGTCCACGCCC
>NZ_JBNCLB010000009.1:0-85289 GCF_049841815.1 Micromonospora sp. DT233
GGCCCGGCTCGTCGCGTACGCGGAGCCGGTCACGGAGCAGCCCCAGGGCGCCGCGTCCTGACCCGGCCGAGGGGGGGGGGGGGGGGGGGGCCCCCCCCCCCCCCCCCACGACGTGTGGGTGGGCGGCGGCCGCCGCGGGAACCGTGGCCCCTCCGCTAGCTTTCGATGATCAGGGCGTGGAACAGCCGTCGGAGTTCGTTGACGGTGAGCGGAATCAGGCTGTCCTGGCTGGTGGTGTTGGTTGTTGCCGCAGCGGCAAGGAACGCGTGAGCGGCGATGACGAGGCGGCCTGGAACGATTCCACGGGCTTCCTGGGTGCTCCGGAATTCTCATCTGTTGATCCGTCGTGCTCGCGGTTGGTGCCGCCTCTGGTGCCGGCCGCCGCCCCCACCCCGGCACCGACAACGTCGCCGGCTACCTCCGGGGCGGGGGCGCGGTTCGGCCGACCGGGTGTACGGCGACGACAGGCCGCCGGAACCGGGCCGATTGCCTGCGGTGGGCGGTGGGTGGGTATTGCCTCCGCTACTCCGGGTGGCACTCCGGCCCCTGCTGAGCCTGCGTGTCGCTGTTTGTGGGCCTCTTGCGTCACCGTCCACGTTAGGTGAATGGCGTCGAGGGGGACGTTGTCATCCCCTTTTAGGGGAGTCGTCCGTAGTGGAGCTTGCCGCTGATGGAGGTGCCTGCGAGACTGCCCATGCGTGTTACGGGAACGTTGCGCGGGTGAATCTTTGGCGAGGAAGAAGGAAGTATGAGAGTTGGAAGTTTCAAACGAGTCATTGCCAGGTTGGCAGTGGTAATGGTGGCGATCGGTGCCCCGGCAATGGTCACGGCGACGCCCGCCCAGGCCCAGTACGTCCCGGTCAACGCCTGGGGGAAGCTCTACAATGAGACCTCGATCGGCCATTCTCTGTATAGCGTAAATCCAAATTATTATATCTTTATGTCGTCCATCACTCCGCGGCAATCTTGGATCATCAAGGACAACGCGCCCAACGGGCATACTATTTTCCACGCTGCGGGCTGCCTGGACAGCAACGCTGCGGGAAGCGTCTACATTTTGGGTTGCAACAACGGCGATTATCAGCGGTGGCACTTCTATGCGATGCCTGGAACGAGCAACCACTGGCAGATCGAAAACAAGGCCACCGGCCTTTGCCTGAGTGTAAATCCTGGCGAAGTTCTGGCTGCCCGCTATTGTGAAGATAAGCCTGCTAATCGCTGGTTTGTTATTAGCTGAGCTGGGTCCTCGGTAGATGTCGGGTTCGCGCCTGGTGCTCGCGAGGCGCCAGGCGCGTAACCGCAAGGAGATCGGTGGTGTGGCCCGCGCCTGCTCGCTGTCGGGCCTGGGTCGGGGGCGGCACTTGCGTGACCACGAAGCCGATTGCGGAAAATTCCGTGCCACTCCTGTTCGGAGGGTTCATGCTTCGGGTCGTCGATAGCGGAATCTGACCAGTCGTAGGTGTCTTTGCGAGGCCGTGCCTAATGGTGCGGTAGGTGCGCCGCCGCCGAGGCGTTCGGCCCGGGACGGCCCGGCGGCCCATGCCTGGTAGGCCTCTTCGTTCTTTCATGTCGTCGTGTGGACGAAGTAGCGCGTGTCGCCGGCCATGGGGCGCAGCAGCTCGAAGCCGAAGAAGCCGGGGCGCCGTCCACCGCGCCGGCCCGGGCGGTGAACCACCCCTCCAGATCCTCGCCCGCGCCGTCCGGGACGTCGATTGCGATGATTTTGGGTGGCGAAGCGCCGCCCCAGTTCCTCGCCCGCGTACCCGGACCACTCCTGTCGGGTGTCGGTGTCGCGGCTGTCGACCGCGAACCGATGCTCGTGCGATGTCGCGGTGGGGGCGAGCGCCGGCCTGGGCGACCTGGCCGTGGTCGGCCGCGCGGGCAAGGACTACAGGGGGCAGCGCCAGGCCTGCTGAGCCGCACTGGGGTGTCTTTCGTCGGCGCAGGGCGTGGCTGTCGGGGTCAGCCCGGTAACCATCGTTTGCGTCGGCGGGGGTGCACCGGTCGTCCCGTCGCTCGCGTTCGGGACATCCGAAGAGGGATATGGCCGTATTTGGATGGGCGATGCGATGCTTCCCGTCGTGCGTGCGACGACGACCCGGCACCTGGGATGAGGAGCGCGCCGGATAGGTGGAGGAAATATGAGAGTTAGGTTCAGGGGAGTCGCCGCGCGGGCGGCACTGGTGCTGGTGGCACTCGCCGCCCCGCTGGTGGTAACGGGGGCACCCGCCCAGGCGCAGTATGTCTCTGTCTATAAGCCAGGGCCCCGGCAAAGTCGTCAGGTGATGCCGAGTAGTGCCAGCGGACGGGTGCTGTCGCGGGCGTGATGCCGGTTGGCGGCGGCGATGTTGGTGGTCCCGGTCAGGCGCAGGGCGCCGATGGCGGCGTTGCGTAGTGCGGCCATGACTTCGGGTCCGGTGCCGGTGCGGATCTGGGATCGGTCCTCGTCGTAGGTGACGTCGCGAACCCAGTGGACCTTGTTTTCAATCGACCAGTGGCCGCGGATCCACGTCGCCAGTTGTGCCGGTTTCGCCTGGTGCACGAGCAGGTCGGTGATGGCGTAGATGGTCTCGGTGGTGAAGCGTTTCGGCTGGTCGAGGCGGCGTCTGCGGCGGCGGATCTGGATGGCTTGGGCGGCGTGGGGGAAGTGGATGCCGGTGGAGATCGTCAGGATCTTGCAGCTGCGGATCTCGCGGCGGCCGTGTCCGCGGTCGGTGTCGCGGGTGGCGTCGGGGACTGCCCGCCAGGGCAGTGCGGTGAGCTGGGCGTGCAGGTGGGGCTGGTTGCCTTTGACGGTCAGGATCCAGTGTGCGCCGCGCTCGGCGAGGTAGGTGACGTGCTCGCGTTGGCAGTGCAGGGCATCGGCGGTGATCACGGTGTCGTGGAGGTCGCTGATCTGGTCGAGTAGCGGCGCGAAGCGGGTGATCTCGTTGGTCTTGCCGTCAACGTCGATGCTGGCCAGGACCACACCGGTGACCTGGTCGCAGGCGGTCATCACGTGCCGGGCCGGGGTGCCGGTGGTGCGGGAGCCGCGCAGGGCCTTGCCGTCGACGGCGATCGCCCGCGGGGTCGTCGAGGTTGTGGCGGTGGCCCGGCCGGCGAGCCAGACACCGATCGCCGCGGTCAGTAGCTGCGGGTCCATGGCCTGCAATAGCCGACGGATCACCGCCTCCGACGGGCGCCGGTCGGGAGCCATGCCCAGGGCGAGAGCCGTAGCTGCCGGAACGTCAGCGACCCATTCGGCGATAGCGGCGTACGAGCGGTAGCCGGAGACCACAGCGCACACGGCCGCGGTGACCACGACGGTCAGTCGGTGCCGGACACCTCGCCGGGCCCGTGGATCAGGCAGACCAGCGAGCGCCGCGGGCAGCCCACCAGCGGTTTCCGGCACGGTCAGATCCGGTGCGCAGGACAGGGACGAGATCAGCGATGATGGCAGCGCGGGCATGACTCACTTCGAACGATCAGCATGGCGTAGGAACCTTGATGATCTTCCGAACAGGTCATGCCCGTCTTGCTACCACCAGCAGCGGCGCTTCTACTCCAAGCCCCACAAGTCAGACACCGTCACGACTTTGCCGGGGCCCTGGTCTATAAGCAGGGAACCTCATTCCGGAACCTCGGAGTGGCGGGTAACATCTTCATTCCGCCCAACAACAACGTCCAGTACGAATCCGTGTATGGCACTTCGTGGTCCATTACGGACAAGCCGCCGAACGGGCTGTCGGTTCCGCCTGAAAACTGGCTCTGGCACACATTTTGTGAGTCGCGCTCGTCGGTAGTTCGGGTTGGGTGCCCGGATGGAGATCATTAAGGCGTTGCTGCCGCATCTGGTGGGCCTGCGGTTGGAAGCGGTGGTGGTCCGGGGCGTTGGGGTCAGGATTGACGCGGCGACACGGACGATGCGGGCACCATGCGGGGCCTGCGGCACCTGGTCGACCAGGACGCATGGTCGCTATGTGCGGCGGCTGGCGGATGTCAGGTTGGGTGGCCATGAGGTGCTGGTCGCGTTGACGGTCCGTCGGTTCACCTGCGCCAACGCCGAATGCGGCCGGCGGACGTTCGTCGAGCAGGTTCCCGGCCTGACCAGACGGCATGCCCGTCACACGGTTCTCGCGGCAGGTGACTTGCAAGCCGTCGCGGTGGCGTTGGGCGGTCGACCGGGCGCCCGACTGGCCCTTCGGTTGGCGGTGTCGGTGTCGCGGATGACGTTGATCCGGATGATCCGGCGGATGCCCGAACCGCCGCCGGTGACACCGTCGGTGCTGGGCGTGGATGACTTCGCCCGCCGTCGTGGGCACCGCTACGCCACCGTGCTACTCGACATGCACACACGCCAGCCAATCGACGTCCTGCCCGACCGCACCGCCGACACTCTCGCCGCCTGGCTGCGCGAGCATCCCGGAGTCCAGATCATCTGCCGGGATCGTGGTGGCAGCTATGCCGAAGGCGCACGCAAGGGGGCACCTGAGGCGATCCAGGTCGCCGACCGGTGGCACCTGCTGAAGAACCTCAGCGACACCGTCGAGAAGGTCATTCGCGGGCACCGCCGATGCCTACGGGAGCACACTGATCCGACACCTGCCCTGGCAGCGCCGGTCACGGAGGAGCTGGTTAGGACGGGCCGTCGGGCGGCGAATACCCGCCAACGCCACGC
Organism: Micromonospora sp. DT233; assembly: GCF_049841815.1. Taxonomy (NCBI): domain Bacteria; kingdom Bacillati; phylum Actinomycetota; class Actinomycetes; order Micromonosporales; family Micromonosporaceae; genus Micromonospora; species Micromonospora sp. DT233. The sequence continues at coordinate 4,658 of NZ_JBNCLB010000009.1, forward strand.
GGCCGTGCACGCCCTGCGCGCCGAAGGACTGTCGATCAGCGCAACTGCCCGCCGCCTCGACATGAACGTCAGGACCGCCCGCAAATACGCCCACGCCGCCACGGCCGAGGCGTTGATCGGCCCGAACGCCAGCAGCACACCCAGCATCCTCGCCCCGTTCCACTCCTACCTGCGGCAACGCCTCACCGACGGTGTCCATCAGACCGCCGACCTGCACGCTGAAATCGTCGCTCGCGGCTACCAGGGCAGCCTGCGCGTGCTGCGGGACTGGCTCGCCACCAACCGCACCCGGCCCACCCCCATGACGCTCCGGGTGCCGTCGGCCCGGCGGATCACCGCATGGATCATGCGCCCCGGACAAAAACTCACCGACGATGACCACAGCCAGCTCGCTGACGCCCGCGGCCGGTGCCCCGACCTCGACGCCATCGCGGACCTCGCCCGCGGGTTCGCCGCCCTGGTCCGCCACCAGGGCACCGCTCGACACCTCGACACCTGGATCGACCGCGCCCGCCACGCCGGATATCCCGAAATCCGCGGCTTCGCCGCAGGCCTCGCCAACGACCGCGACGCCGTCGTCGCCGGCCTCACCCAACCCTGGAGCTCAGGACCGGTCGAGGGGCAGGTCAACCGCATCAAAACCATCAAACGACAGATGTATGGCCGCGCGGACCTCGACCTCCTCCGCAAACGCGTCCTCGCCACCCCATGAGCCGTCGCCAAGATCAATCACAGAATGTGTGCCAGAGCCAGGATTGGGGCGGCGTTGACACGGGCATGAGATCAAGGCCCAGGGGGTTTGCCTGGACAGCAACTTCGCCGGCAATGTCTATGTAGGGGGATGCAACGGCGGCGCCTACCAGCGGTGGCACATGAATAAAATTGGCCCTGCCTTGTATAACGTTATCAACGTGGCAACCGGCCGTTGTCTGGACGCAGGCGCGAATTGGGATGTCTACACCCTGCCCTGCAACGGCGGCAACTACCAGAAGTGGCAAATCTTTTAGTCGTTGATAGTCGGTCACGGGCCTGGCGTGCGAGGAACGACGTCAGGCCCGTGACCGACACAGACGGCTGGGTAGCCCGTGTCACCCGGCTGGCTTGCCGATCCGGGTCAGGGTCGGGGCGGCACCTGTAGGACCACGTCGAACTCCAGCAGGCTCGCGCCGGGGGCCACCGGCCGCGGCTGCTCGCCGCCCTCGCCACCGCCGGCGTGCGCGGCCCGGGACGGCCCGGCCGCCCACGCCTGGAAGTCCTCCTCGGTCTCCCACTTCGTGTAGACGAAGTAGCGCGTGTCGCCGGCCACCGGGCGCAGCAGCTCGAAGCCGAGGAAGCCGGGGGAGCCTTCCACCGCGCCGGCCCGGGCGGCGAACCGCTTCTCCAGCTCCTCGCCCGCGCCGTCGTCGGGCGGGGTGTGGTTGCGTCGCCCGTTCGGGAAGTCCGCCGTCCTACGGCGGTCATTTTTTGTTTTCGGTCGAAAGTTCTGTGTGCCCTGTGTGGGTGTGCCCTGCACGGTCCCGGAACGACGGTCGGCAAGGCCGGCGGGTCAGGGGCAGGGGCGAGGGCCGACCGGCCGGGTGTGCGGCGAGGACAGGCCGCCGGGGCCGGGGCCGATTGCCTGCGGTGGCCGGTGGGCGGGTGAATCACGCCGACAACGGGATCGCTTCCGCTGCTCCGGGTGACACTCGCGGCCTCTGCTGAGCTTGCGTGTCGCTGTTTGTGGGCTAATTGCATCACTGTCCACGTTGAGCGAATGGCGTCGAGGGGGACGTTGTCATCCCCTCTTAGGGGAGTCGTCCGCAGTGGAGCTTGCCGCTGATGAAGGTGCCTGCGAGACTGTCCGTGCGTGTTACGGGAACGTTGCGCGCGTGAATCTGTCGCAAGGAAGAAGGACGAGAATATGAGAGTTGGAAGTTTCAAACGTATCATTGCCAGGTTGGCAGTGGTCATGGTGGCGATCGGTGCCCCGGCGATGGTCACGGCGACGCCCGCCCAGGCGGTGTACGTATCCGTGAAAGCAGGCGGACAATTGAGGAATTTTGCTGTTCCGAGTGTAGGGCTGCTCCGGACGGGCTCGCAGCCCGTGCCGCCGAACACCCAGTCCATCTCGATGGGGTCGCCTCCCTTTAGCTGGGCCATCTACGACGGACCGCCGAGGGGCCACGAGATCTATTTCAATAACCTGGTGGGCAATTCTAGTTGCATGGACAGCAACGCTGCCGGGCAGCTTTACTGGATGAACTGCAACAACGGCGCTTACCAGCGGTGGCACTTCAACCTGATCGATTGGAGGGTCGATCCGGTTACCGGAAAGGTGTTCAACGCCTACGAGATCATCAATACGGCCACCGGGCGCTGTCTGGATGGCAACGGCCAGCTCGCGTACACCGGGGGCTGCAACAAGGGGCTCTACCAGCGGTGGTTCATCCGCTGATCGGCGAGCAGGGATAGCTGTGGCCGCAGTCGTCGGTCGCGGCCTGGTGCGCGGGGGAGATGCGCCAGGCCGCGACCGACGACGCGTGGGTGGGCGGCGGCCGCCGCCTACTGCGGGAACCGTGGCCCTCCGCTAGGAGCGCGTGGGCAGTTGAGTCGCCGACCCGGATCAGGGTCGGGGCGGCACCTGTAGGACCACGTCGAACTCCAGCAGGCTCGCGCCGGAGGCCACCGGCCGCCGCTGCTCGCCGCCCTCGCCACCGCCGGCGTGCGCGGCCCGGGACGGCCCGGCCGCCCACGCCTGGAAGTCCTCCTCGGTCTCCCACTTCGTGTAGACGAAGTAGCGCGTGTCGCCGGCCACCGGGCGCAGCAGCTCGAAGCCGAGGAAGCCGGGGGAGCCCTCCACCGCGCCGGCCCGCGCGGCGAACCGCTTCTCCAGCTCCTCGCCCGCGCCGTCGGGGACATCGATTGCGTTGATCTTCACGATTGCCATGGCTCCACCCTAGCGACGGCACCTGGGCTCAGGATGACTCGACCGTCGGGGCCAGGTCGGCGTCGACCACGATCGGGGCGTGGTCCGAGGGGCCCTTGCCCTTGCGGGCCTCTCGGTCCACGTACGCGGCGCGCACCGCGTCGGCGAACTGCGCGGACGCGTACACCAGGTCGATTCTCATGCCCTTGTTCTGGTGGAACATCCCGGCCCGGTAGTCCCAGTACGTGTACGGGTGCGGGCCCTTCATCGCCGTCGGCACCACGTCGCGCAGCCCGAGGTCGCGCAGCGCCGCGAGGGCGGCCCGCTCGGCGGGGGTGACGTGGGTGGAGGTGACGAAGAGCGCCGGGTCCCAGACGTCGGCGTCGGTGGGGGCCACGTTGAAGTCGCCGCAGACGGCCAGCGGCAGCCCGCCGGCCAGCTCAGCTTCCAGGGCGTCGCGCAGCCCGGCGAACCAGGCCAACTTGTACGCGTAGTGCGGGTCGTCGACGGCCCGGCCGTTGGGCACGTACACCGACCAGACCCGCAGCCCGGCGCAGGTGGCCGAGATGGCGCGGGCCTCCGGGGCGGGGAAGCCCGGCTCGTCGGGGAAGCCGACGGTCACGTCGGCCAGCCCGACCCGGGACAGGATCGCCACCCCGTTCCACCGGCCGTCGCTGTGGCTGGCCACCGTGTAGCCCAGCTCGCCCACCTCGGCGACCGGGAACGCCCCGTCGGGGCACTTGGTCTCCTGAAGGCAGACGACGTCGGGGCCGGTGGCGGCCAGCCACTCGAGCAGCCGGGGCAGGCGGGCCTTCACCGAGTTCACGTTCCACGTCGCCAGGCGCATGGCTCCACCCTGCCGCATCCCCGCCCCGGCCACCCGCTCAGTTCCCCGGGGTGTCGCCCGGTCGGCCCTGCTCGGCCAGGAACCGTTCCAGCTCAGCGCCGAGCTCGTCGGCGGTGGGCAGGGGACCGGCCTCGGCGGCCAGCAGGCTCTTCTCGCCCCGGCCCCGGGCGAACGCGTCGTACTGCTCCTCGAGGGCCGCGACGAGGGCGGCGGCGTCCTCGGTCTGGGCCACCTGCCGGTCGATCTCGACCCGCACCACCTCGGCGGCGGTGCCCAGCGCGTCGCGGGGCAGCAGCAGCCCGGTGCTGCGGGACACCGAGGAGAGCAGCACCTCGGCGGCGGCCGGGTACTCGGTCTGGGCGACGTAGTGCGGCACGTGCGCGGCGAAGCCGACCGCGTCGCGCCCTGCCTCGCCGAGGCGGAACTCGAGCAGTTGCCCGACGCTGCCGGGGACCTGGACGCGTTGCAGCCACGGCTCGTGGCCGGCGATCAGCTCGGGCCGGGTGGCGTGCGCGGTCACCCCGGCCGGCCGGGTGTGCGGCACGGCCATCGGGATCGAGTTGAGCCCGACGGTGAGCCGGACGTCGAGCCGGGCGGCGAGCCCGGTGACGGCGGCCACGAAGCGCTCCCACTGCAGATCCGGCTCGGGGCCGGTGAGCAGCAGGAAGGGCGTCTCGTCGTCGTCGCGCAGCAGGTGCAGCTCCAGCTTCGGCGCCTCGTAGCCCTCCCAGTGGTCCTCGACGAAGGTCATCGGCGGTCGCCGGGACCGGTAGTCGTAGAGCTGGTCGACGTCGAAGCGGGCGATCGGGCGCGCGTCGAGGGAGGTGAAGAGCTGCTCACGGGCCAGCCGGGTGGCGCTGCCGGCGTCGACGAAGCCGGTGAGGGCCTGGATGAGGACCGGCTGCCCGAGTTCGGGCAGCTCGTCGGAGAGCTCGTAGAGCTCGTGTGGGTCGAGCACCGGTGCGGACCTCCCTGGAATGTGCTGACGGGGCGCCGTGTCGCGCACGGCCCCCGCTTCGAGGAACGTACCCGCCATCCTTGTGCATTCCTGCCTGCGTCGGAGGATCCGGCGGAAGGTCATGATCACAATTGGGTGAACCCCGTGGCCACCGCCCTCCACCGAACGGGTGACCCGGCGGGAGGGGCGGGGCGGGGCGAGGCCGTGGGGCCGATCCGGGGGGTTGTGGACCCGCTCGGCCCACGACGGCCCCCGACGGAGGTTGGTCCGGTCCGTCCGGCTCGTGCCCGTGTCGGCCCGTGGCTGCCGGGATGCCCGAGGGGAGGGGCGGGAAGTGTGGTGATGGCCACCCGAGGGGCCTGGCTTATCCGGATTTGCCCCGTCTAGCCTCGTCGAATGCGTGACGACGGCACCCTCGACGACCGACAGAGCCCGGACACGGCGGTTGGCCGTTCGGACGTTACCCCCTCGTCCGAACGGCCAGCTTCCCCCACCGCCGGTGGCACCCGCCCAGAATGCCAGCGGCGTCCCTCTCTCGGTGACGGCAGCGATACCCCGACACAACGCTCGACTAACCTCCTCGACCCCACCGATTCAGAAGTTCCCGACCCCGCCGACCCCGCCGGGCGGGAGTCGAGTGGCGACGCGGCGGTCCGGGCGACCCCGGCGCGCCGCCGGGGCCGGGCCGCGCTGGCGCTGGCCGCCGGCCTGACCTGCTGCCTCGGGCTGGCCGCGCTCGCCCAGACCCGGTCGGAGACCGGCGGCACCGAGCGGGCCGCCGCCGCGGCCGGCGGCGCCGACCTGGCGGCCCGGGCCGCCGCCGAGGCCGCCTCCCGCGCCCGCAACCGCACCCCGGCCGGCACCCCGTCCGCGTCCCCCACCGGCCCCACAGCCACCCCCAGCCCCTCCGCCACCACCGCCGCGCCGGCCGCGCCCCGCAAGCCGACCCAGCGTGCCCGGCCGGTCCGCTCCGCCGACCCCGCCCCGGTGGCGGGGCTGACCAGGACGCAGATGGCCAACGCGAAGGTGATCGTGCAGACCGGCCGGAAGATGGGCGTGCCCCGACGCGGGCTGGTCATCGCCGTGGCCACCGCGATGCAGGAGAGCAACCTCTACAACGTCGCCAGCGGCGTGCTGCCCGAGTCGCAGAACTACCCGCACCAGGGCGTCGGCTGGGACCACGACTCGTGCGGGCTGTTCCAGCAGCGGACCAGCAGCGGCTGGGGCGAGGTGGGCCAGCTGATGGACCCCGAGTTCGCCACCCGGCAGTTCCTCGCCGCGCTGGAGGAGATCCCGGGCTGGAAGGAGCTGCCGCTGGCCGTGGCGGCCCAGGCCGTGCAGGTCTCGGCGTACCCGGACCTCTACGCCCAGCACGAGGAGCGCGCAACCGAGGTGGTCGAGGCGTTCCTGCCCGCCACGTAGCGGTCGGTGGATCGGGCGCGGGAACCGATTGAGGGTTGCTCCGACGGGGTACACATGGTGCAGGCAACCCACAGGAGGACGTCATGTCAGCTCTGCTGCAGCGAATCACCCAGTTCCTCCGGTCCCCGAAGGGGCAACAGCTCGTCGACCGGGGCCGGCGCGAGATGGCCAAGCCGGCGAACCAGCAGAAGCTGAAGAAGGTGGCCTCCCGGCTGTCCACCCGACGCTGATCGCCGGCGTCGTCGTCCCGCACCCGCACCGACCCCGGGAGCTTTCGTGACCGACCCCGCCCCCGTCGACGGCCAGCCCGTCACCCCCGCGCCGGCACCGGCCGCGCGCCCGCCGGCCGTCCCGCCGGAGGCCGGCGGGCCCCGCCCGCCGGAGGTGGTCCCGCCGGTGCCGGACGCCCCGGAGACGCCGCCGGCCCGACTCTGGGACCGGATGCGGGAGGACCCGCAGTACGCCCCGGAGCACCTCGCCCTGGAGGCGGTGCGCCGCCTCGGACCCGAGGCGGCGCAGTGGGCGGCGCGGGCGCGGGCGGAGCGGCCGGCGGTGACCGCCGAGGAGTTGGCCGTGCAGGCGGCCCGCAAGTTCGTCGGCCTGGCCCGGCTCTCCGGCGCGGTCTCGGGCGCGGCCGGGCTCCCCGGCGCCGTGCTCGACGTCGGGGTGCTGGCCTGGACGCAGGCCCGGATGGTGCTGCACATCGCGGCGGCCCACGGGGTCGACCCGACGCACCCGGACCGGGCCACCGATCTGCTGGTGCTGCAGAAGGTGCACAAGGTGGCCGAGACCGCCCGGCTGGCGCTGGGGGTGGCGGCCGGCCGGGAACGGGCCGGCGCGCTCTTCGGCCGCAGCGGGCAACCCGCGCTGGGCAAGGTGATGGTGCGGCTGGGCATGCGGCTGGCCCAGATGGCCGGGGTGCGGGCGGCCAAGCGTCTCTTCGCCAAGGTCATCCCGGGCGCGGCGATCGTCCTCGGCACCTGGGCGAACTCGTCGGCCACCAAGGATCTCGCCGAGCGGTCCCGGCAGCTCTACGCCAGCACGGCCCCGCCCGGCAGCATTCCCCGACCCCGCACCTGAGCCCGGCTACCCGCGCCGAGCCGCCCGGCCGCCGGGCGGCTCGGCGTCGGCCGTTCGGCGTCAGTCGAAGCCGGCGGCCCGCCAGGTGGCGTCGGCCAGCCGGCTCTGCCCGGCGACGTTCGGGTGGAACCAGTCGAGCGCGTTGACCAGGGCCAGAGTGAACCGCACCCGGTGCACCGCCCCGCCGTCGTAGCGGCAGCGCGAGCCGTACGCCCGGCAGGCGGCCTTCAACTCGGCGTTGTAGGCGTCGATCCGGTCCCGGACCCGGGCCCGGCGGGCCACGTCGGCCGGGGCGGTCGAGGTCGCGTCGGCCAGCAGCGACGGGCAGATGCCCCGCCGCCAGGCCCGCACCGCCCGGGAGTCGGTGTGCCCGACCTCCCAGAGCCGGTGCAGGTCGGGGATGCTGACCACCAGCACCCGCGCCTTCGGACGCCCCTTGCGCACCACCCGCAGGCCCTTGTCGACCTGGCTGCGGAAGGTCGCCGTGGGGGTCATCTCGTCGACGTCGTCGCGGCACGCGTCGTTGGCTCCGATCAGCACCGTGACGTAGTCGGCGCGGTCGCGTACCGCCGCCTCGGCCTGCCCGGCCAGCGCGGCGGCCCGCGCGCCGGGCACCGCGTGGTTGCGCCCCTTGCCGCGCAGCTTCGGGTTGCGGTCGAGCAACCGCTGGTAGTGGCTGTCCACCCGCAGCCCGTCCCCGGTCGACCATGAGTTGCGCTCGCACGAGTTGAGCATCAGGCAGGAGCCGAAGCCGGCGGTGATCGAGTCGCCGAGCGCCGCCATCACGGCGGGCGTGCCGGGCACGGGCGGTCCGCCCGTCGGCCGGGGGTCGGCGCTGCCGTCGCTCTCGCAGGCGAGCGCGACCAGGGCGAGCAGGCAGGCGACGGAGGCCACCCAGCGTCGAGGCATGATTCCCCAGTCCCGCGGCGGAGTGCGACAGCGCGGTAACCCTACGCGGAGCGCCGGGGCGCACGGTGGTCACGAGTCGGATTTCCGGCAGTAGGGACGCCGGGCCACGTCGATGTGGTAGAGGGCGTCGGTGACCCGGCGGTGCCGGCCGGACCGGTTAACCGCGCCGATCGGGGGTAGGTCGAGGAGATGACGAAATCGCAGCCCCGGCGGGCCCGCGGGACGGTGGGCCACGCCTACAGCGCGCTCAATCTCCGCCTCGTGCTCGCCGCGTTCGGGCTGGTGACCATGGCGGTCTTCGCCGTGCTGGCGTTCCGGGCCGACCTGGTGTGGCTGGGCGTGCTCTGCGCGCTCTTCGCCGTCGTCGCCGTGGTCGACCTGGTCGTCATCGGGCGTCGCCGCGCCGCGCGCCGCCGGGAGGAGCCGGGCGCGCGACACTCGCTGTTCGAGTGAGACGAGGAGTACGAGATGCCCATCGCCACCACCAACCCCGCCACCGGGCAGCTGCTCAAGTCGTACGACCCGATGTCGGCCGAGCAGGTCGACGCCGCGATCGAACGGGCGGACCTGGCCTTCGCGGACCTGCGCCGCACCACGATCGACCAGCGGGGGCGGTGGCTGAACGCCGCCGCCGACCTGCTCGACGCCGAGCGCGACGAGACCGCCCGGCTGATGACCACCGAGATGGGCAAGACGTACGCCGCCGCCCAGGCCGAGGTGACCAAGTGCGCCGCCGCGTGCCGCTTCTACGCCGCCAACGCCGAGCGGATGCTCGCCGACGAACCAGCCGACGCGCCCGCCGTCAAGGCCGTACGCGCCCTGGTCCGGTACCAGCCGCTCGGGCCGGTGCTGGCGGTGATGCCGTGGAACTTCCCGCTCTGGCAGGTCATGCGCTTCGCCGCCCCGGCCCTGATGGCCGGCAACACCGGCCTGCTCAAGCACGCCTCCAACGTGCCGCAGACCGCCCTGTACCTGGAGGGGCTGTTCCGCCGCGCCGGCTTCCCCGAGGGCGCGTTCACCACCCTGCTGGTCGGCTCGGACGCCGTCGACGGCATCCTCAGCGACCGCCGGGTCCGCGCCGCCACCCTCACCGGCAGCGAGGGCGCCGGCCGCTCCATCGCCCAGATCGCCGGTCGGGAGCTGAAGAAGGTCGTGCTGGAACTGGGCGGCAGCGACCCGTTCGTGGTGATGCCCTCGGCCGACCTGGAGCGGGCCGCCGAAGTCGCCACCACCGCCCGCTGCCAGAACAACGGGCAGTCCTGCATCGCCGCGAAGCGCTTCATCGTGCACGCCGACGTCTTCGACGCCTTCGCCGAGCGCTTCGCCGCGAACCTGGCCGCGCTGCGCGTCGGCGACCCGATGGACGCCGACACCGACGTCGGCCCGCTGGCCAGCTCCGGCGGCCGCGACGAGGTGCATGCCCAGGTGCGCGACGCGGTCGAGCGGGGCGCGACCGTGCTCTGCGGCGGCGAGCTGCCGGCCGGCGACGGCTGGTACTACCCGCCGACGCTGGTCACCGACCTGACCCCGCAGATGCGGATGTGGTCCGAGGAGGTCTTCGGCCCGGTCGCCGGGCTGTACCGGGTCTCCTCCTACGCCGAGGCGATCGAGGTGGCCAACGGCACCGCCTTCGGCCTGGGCGCCAACGCCTGGACCACCGACCCCGACGAGCAGGAGCGCTTCGCCACCGACCTGGACGCCGGGAACGTCTTCGTCAACGGGATGACCACGTCCTTCCCCGAGCTGCCCTTCGGCGGGGTGAAGAATTCCGGGTACGGCCGGGAGCTCTCCGCGCTGGGCATGCGGGAGTTCTGCAACATCAAGACGGTCTGGGTGGGGCGGGGCGAGGCGTCGGCCGGGGCGGGCGCGCACGCCGAGTAGCGCGGTTGACCGGACGCCGTCGTGGGTAGGAGGTGCGCCCATGACGGTGTTCGGTTTCCACGCGTCCCACGAGCAGATCCACCCCGCTGAGCTGCTGGAGGCGGTGATCCACGCCGAGCGGGCCGGTTTCGACGCCGCCATGTCCTCGGACCACTTCTCCCCGTGGAGCGCCCGGCAGGGGCAGTCCGGGTTCGCCTGGTCCTGGCTCGGCGCGGCCCTACAGGCCACGAACCTGCCCTTCGGCGTGGTCAACGCCCCCGGCCAGCGGTACCACCCGGCGATCATCGCGCAGGCGATCGGCACCCTCGGCGCCATGTACCCGGGGCGGTTCTGGGCCGCCCTGGGCACCGGCGAGGCCAGCAACGAGCACATCACCGGCGACGGGTGGCCCCGCAAGGACGTGCGCGCCGCCCGGCTGCGGGAGTGCGTCGACGTGATCCGCGCGCTGCTGGCCGGCGAGGAGGTCAGCCACGACGGCCTGGTCACCGTCGACCGGGCGAAGCTCTGGACCCGCCCGGAGCAGCCGCCCGCCCTGATCGGCGCGGCCGTCAGCGTGGCCACCGCCCGCTGGTGCGCGGAGTGGGCCGACGGCCTGATCACCGTCAACGCCCCCGTCGAGCATCTCCGGGAGATGATCGACGCCTACCGCGACGCCGGTGGCCGGGGCCCGCTGCACCTGCAGGCGCACGTGAGCTGGGCGCCCGAGCAGGGCGAGGCCGAGGCGATCGCGTACGACCAGTGGCGCAGCAACGTCTTCCCCCCGCCGATCTGCTGGGACCTGGACACCGCCGAGCACTTCGACGTGGTCTCCGCCGACGTGCCGATGGAGAAGATCACCTCGACGGTCCACGTCTCGGCCGACCTCGGCCGGCACGTCGGCTGGCTGGAGGAGTACCTGGAGCTCGGCTTCGACCAGATCGCCCTGCACCACGTCGGGCAGGAGCAGCGGTCCTTCATCGACGCGTTCGGCGCGCAGGTGCTGCCGAAGCTGCGCCGATGAGCTGCGAGCATCTGGAGCGGGCGGGTGCCGCCGAGCCGGTGACCACCTCGCAGTGCCCCGGCTGCGTGGCGGCCGGCAGCACCGAACCGAGGCGGCTGCGGGCCTGCCTGACCTGCGGGCACGTGGGCTGCTGCGACTCCTCGCCGTACCGGCACGCGACGCGGCACTTCGAGGCCACCGGGCACCCGGTGATGCGCTCGGTCCAGCCGGGGGAGTCGTGGCGCTGGTGCTACGTCGACGAGGAGTTGGGCTGACGCGGCTCGTATGAGGCAAGCGCTATGCGCCCGGATCACCCACCGCCGCCTAGAATCGACTCTTATCGATTCTAGGCGGCGGTGCCGCCGTGATCTGAGGGAGTGCGTGTGATCCGACGACGTCTGTTGCGCGCGGCGGGAGCCGTGGCCGCGGTGGTCCTGTCGGCGGCGGGCATGGTGGCCGCCACCGGGACCAGCGCGTCCGCCGTCCGGACCGTCTACTACGACGCCAGCCGAACCGGCGAGTTCCGCACCAACTTCGACCAGGCCGCCCAGATCTGGAACAGCCGGGTCAGCACCGTCCGGCTGCTGCCGGGCACCCCCGGCAACATCACCATCTACGTCGACAACGGCTGGCCGAGGGCGCAGACGACGTCGCTCGGCAACGGCCGGGTGTGGATGGGCTGGGAGGCGGTCGACGACGGCTACAACCGGACCCGGATCGCCACCCACGAGATCGGCCACATCCTTGGCCTGCCGGACCGGCGCACCGGGCTCTGCTCCGACCTGATGTCGGGCAGCAGCGCGCCGGTCTCCTGCACCAACGCGAACCCGAGCTCCGCCGAGGCGTCCCGGGTCAACTCGCTCTTCTCCGGCGGCCTCGCCGCGTCGACCACCGAGCAGACGTACGTCTGGAGCGGCGAGGACGCCGCCCGGGAACTCACCCAGGTCGGCGGCCCGCCCGTCGCCTGAAGGCCGCATCCCGCGCCACCGGGGCGCCCGATCCTCCCGCGAGGGGATCGGGCGCCCCGGGTGCGTACGCGGGGAAAACCGGTTGTCGGCACCGGCCGCGCGCTGCTGGGGTGTCGGGCATGAAATCGGTGCGGGTGCGGGCGGCGACGGCGGGGGAGCTGGTCGCGCTCCAGCGGATCGAGGCGGCCTCGGGTGAGCCGTTCCGCGACATCGGGATGGCGGGCATCGCCGACATGCCGCCGCTGCCGCTGGACGTGCTCTCCGGCTACCAGCGGGCGGGCCGCGCCTGGGTGGCCGTCGCCCCCGCGCCCGTCGCCCCCCTGCCTGTCGCCCCGCTGCCCGCCGCCCTTGGGCCCGTCGTCCCGCCGGCCGGCGAGCCGGTCGCCTTCGTGGTGGTCGACCTGGTCGACGGCGCGGCGCACGTGCAGCAGCTCAGCGTGCGCCCGGACTTCGCCCGCCGTCGCATCGGCGCCGCCCTGCTCGACCACGTCGCCGCCTGGGCGGCCGGGCACGGCCTGCCGGCGCTGACCCTCACCACGTTCCGCACCGTGCCGTGGAACGCCCCCTACTACGCCCGCTGTGGTTTCCGGGAGCTGACGCGGGACGAACTTACCCCCGGCCTGGCCGCCGTGTTGGCCGCCGAAGCGGCGCTGGGGCTGGACCCGGCCGCCCGGGTCGCCATGCGTCGTCGGGTGGGCTGACTGCCGGGCCGGCCGCCGCGCGCTGTGGGGCTGCCCGCCGGGCGCTTTGAAGCTGGACCGGCTACGACGTCGGGCAACAGTGCGGCGGACCTGCTGGCGGTGTGGAGCGATCAGTCGTGGTGTGGCGGGCGGGCGACGAAGGCGCGCCAAGCGGTGGGGTGAAAGCGGAGTGCGCCCAGGTCGCGCCGCTTGGAGTCGCGGACGAGGACCACGCCGGGCAGGTTGTCGGCCACCTCGACGCAGTCGCCGCCGTTGGAGCTGCTGCGGGTGCTGGTGCGCCAGCGGGCCCCGATCATCTCAGCCATTCTCGCCCCTTCAGGAGCTGGATGGACTGGTCGCGCGGCAGCGCCACCGACCTCACAGTGTCCCAGACCCGCCACAGAGGAGCAACGTCCTGGGTGATCCGCCCGGCGGCCTGGTCGTCGAGGTATCCGAGGTCGTCTGCGTCGGCGAGGCTGGCGATGACGAACGCCCCCGCCTGGCCGGGGTGGAAGCCGGCCCGCAGCGGCAGGATGTGCAGCAGCACGCAGGGGCGCTCCGCCACGGCGATGAGGTGGTCGAGCTGAGCGTGCATCACCTCCGGGTCGCCCCGGCGCAGCGCCGCCTCGTCGACGACGAAGACCGTCAGTGGTGGGTGCGCCCGGTCGAAGACCGCCGCCTGCCGGGCCAGCCGGGCCGCCACGTACCCCTCCACCTCGTCGTTGGCGAGCGGCCCGCTGCTCAGCACCGCGTGCGCGTACCCCTCGGTCTGCAGCAGTCCCGGCAGGACGGACGGCTGGAACGAGCGCAGCGAGGTGGCCTCCCGCTCGAGGTCGGCCCACGGGCGGAACCAGGCCGGCTCGCGCGGGCGCAGCACCTCCGGCCAGAGGTCACCGATCCCTCGGCCCAGCGCCCGGGCCACCGCGGCCCGGTGCCGGGTCTGCGGGACCGCCCCGGGCCTCACCCACCGGGCCGCCGTCTTCGGGTCGACGCCGATCCGCTCGGCCAGCGACTCGGCGGTTTCGCCCGCCTCCACCATCGCCACCCGCACCAGGTCGTTCACTGCCGGTCGCACGTCGTGCACATCCGCCTCCAGTCAGGACGCCTACAAGCGCCTGCCGACGTTACCCGCACCCTCCGTGTCGGTGCAGTGACACGCGGGAGTCCTGGGTGTGGCGTTGCCCCGGCCCCGGCACCCCGGAGTGCGGCCCGGCCCGGCCCGGAGTGCGGGCCGGGCCGAGCCGGGGTGGGGCGGGGGTCAGGACAGGGTGCAGGGGGAGCCGTTGACCGTGATCAGGCCGGGGGCGGGATTGGCGCCGCCGGTGGTGGTGGCGTTGAAGCCGAACGTGACGGTGGCGCCCGGATTGATCCTGGCGTTGTGCGACTCGTTCTTGGCGCTCACCGTGGCCCCGGCCTGAGTCACCTTCGCCAGCCAGGCCTCGCGCACCTGCTGGCCGCCGGTGAAGGCGAAGCGGGTGGTCCAGCCGTTGATCGCGGTGGTGCCGGTATTCCGGACGGCCACCTGGGCGGTGAAGCCGGTGCCGCCCTGCCAGGCGCCGTAGTTGGTGTACGTGGCGGCGCAGGTCGACGCGGGCACGGCCGCCGCGTCGTCCTGGTCGGCGAGGAACGACGCCAGCCAGGCCAGCGCCGAGTTCCAGTTGATCGCCACCTCGTTGGTCGAGTACGAGTTGATGTCGTCGACGTAGCAGAACTGCGGTGCGCAGCCGGCCAGCAGGTTGGCCGAGAACGGGTCCTGCAGGCCGGCGTTCGCGCCACCGGCCAGGGAGCCGGCCGGCGGGTTCGGCAGGGTCGGGTCGAACTGGTTGCCGAACATCCGGCTGTGCTGGTTGCGGGCGTGGTGCTCACCCCACCCGGTGACGTACGAGATGTTCAGCGCGTTGCGGCCGAGCAGGTAGTCGGCCGCCTGCACCGCCCCGTTGCGGTACTTCGCGTCGCGGGTCAGGTCGAAGGCGGTGGCCAGCACGATCGCGTTGTTGGCGATGTTGCCGTTGGCGCCCCAGAAGTAGCTGTTGGCGTCGCCCGGCATCGGCAGCCCGTACGCCTGACCGCGGAGGATCTCCAGGTAGCGGTCGGCGGCGGCGGTCACCGAGGCGCGCACCCGGTCGCGGTCGGCGGTGGGCAGGCCGTTGGGCACGGTGGCCAGGTCGAGGCGGCCCAGCGCGGCCACGCCCTGCCAGCCGAAGCCCTGGTCGCCGAAGACCGCGCCGGTGTGGTGCCGCGAGGCGGTCAGGTCGGTGCGGTAGGTGGCCTCGCCGGTGCTCAGGTACAGCTCGGCGGCGGCCCAGTAGAACTCGTCGCTGACGTCGGTGTCGTCGTACGCGCCGCCGCCGGTGGCGTCGTTGGGGCTGGCGAGGATCGCCGGGTGCGCCTTGGCCGCCGCGTACGCGGTCTTCGCGGCGGTGCCGCAGCGCGTCGCGAACGCCGCGTCGTACGGGGCGAAGAGCCGGGCGCACTGGGCGGCGACGGCGGCCAGGTTGAGGGTGGCGGCGGTGGATGGCGGGTGCAGCTCGCGCGGCTGCGGGTCGTCGGCCGGGTCGAGCGGCAGCCCGGTCCAGTTCTTGTCGTGGATCTTGTGGTGCGCCATCCCGGCCAGCGGCTTGCCGGCCGGCACCTGCATGCGCAGCAGGAACTCCAGCTCCCAGCGGGCCTCGTCGAGGATGTCGGGCACTGCGTTGCCGCGCTCGGGCACCCGCAGGGTGCTGTCGGCGAGCCCCGCGCCGCCGTCGGCGGTGGCCGCGGTCTTGGTCCGCTCGAAGGTGTTCAGCAGCTGGTAGGTGGCGATGCCGCCGTTGACCACGTACTTGCCGTGGTCGCCGGCGTCGTACCAGCCGCCGCGCACGTCGAGGGAGTAGTCGCAGACCCCCGGCTGGCAGGGCACGCTGGTGTCGCCCTGGTTGGGGGCGACGCCCAGGTGGCCGGCGCGGCGGGCGTACTCCTCGCCGACCAGGTCGCCGTCGATGGCGATGCCGCTGCGCTGGATGTAGAAGAACTGCAGGGCGTCGGAGCGCAGCTTGTCGTAGAGGGTGCCGGAGATGTCGAACGGGTGGCTGGTCTCGCCGTCGGCGACCAGGGTGTAGCCGGTGCCCGGGGTGCGGTACGCGGAGAAGTCCACGGTCTGCACGTTCTGGCCGGAGGCCGCGTCGACCCCGCGCGGGGTGCTGCGCCCGCTGGCCACGACCGCGCCGGCGGCGGAACGCAGCTGCCAGTCGAACGGGGCGGTGGCGTCGGTGACCACGGTGGCGTTCTTGGGGCCGCCGGGGAGGTAGCCGACCTGGTTGACCCGCACCCGGGGGCCGGTGTCCGGCTCGTACGGCGCGGCCGGCTCGCCGCCGCGCAGCGAGACGTTGTCCAGGCAGATGGTCTGCTCGGCGGCGGCCCCGCCGACCTGGAAGATGAGCTGGGTGCTCGGGTTGTCCTCGCTGGCCGTGAAGGTGGTGCTGACGTGCCGGCTGGTGGCGGTGGCGGCGGCGTCCACGGCGGCGTACTGCGTGTAGGGGGCGGCGGGGATCTGGAGCACGGCCCGCACGGTGGTGCCGGGGGTGGCGGTGATGTCGAAGGAGAGCTCGTACTCGGCGCCGGCGGTCAGCGGCACGGCGTCCTGGCCGATGCCGGCGTCCCAGAGGTTGGCCAGCCCGCCGGGGACGGTGGCGCAGCCCCGGCCGTCGGTGACGCCGAGCGTGCCGGTGCCGTAGGAGAACCAGGGGGAGACGCCCGCGCCGAAGTCGCCGTTCTTCAGCTGCTCGGGGGCGTCCGGGGGGACTTCGGCGTGGGCCACGCCGGCGGTGGTGCCGGTGAGGGCCAGGGCGGTCGCCGCGGCGAGCGCCGCGAGGCGTCGCCGGCGTCGGGATGGCGTCACGGGGGTTCCTTTCGGTGGGGACGGGGCTGCACCGATTCTGGGAGCGCTCCCAATATCGCCTCGATGTTTCCAGCGGGTGCCCGTCATGTCAATCGACGGCTCTGGATAAGAGCGGGCTGATTCGGTGACGGTCCGGATCCGCCCGGTGAGATTCGCCTCGCCACACGACGTCGTGGCGATCACCTAGAGACAACTCCGCCCTTCAACTGGCAGGCTGCCTCCCATGACCCTGAAGCTGTGTTCCGTGGGGGCGAGCGACCGCGGCCTGATCCGCAGCGGCAACCAGGACGCCCTGCACGCCGGGACCTGGCTCGTCGCCGTCGCGGACGGCATGGGCGGGATGGCCGCCGGCGACCTGGCCAGCCGCATCGCCATCGACGCGATCGCGCCACTGGACCTGGCGACCCCCGAGCACGCCCTCGTCGCCACCCTGCAGAGCGGGATCGAGCTGGCCACCGCCCGCATCCGGCAGGCGGTCGAGGAGGACGCCGAGCGGCAGGGCATGGGCACCACCCTCACCGCGCTGCTCTTCGCCCGCACCGGAAGCTGCCTCGCCCTGGCCCACGTCGGCGACTCCCGCGCCTACCTGCACCGCGAGGGGGTGCTCAAGCAGATCACCCGGGACGACACCTTCGTGCAGATGCTCGTCGACCAGGGCGTGATCAGCGCCGACGAGGCCGCGAGCCACCCCCGCCGGGCCGTGGTCACCCAGGCGTTGCAGGGCGGGGAGGTCTCCCCGTCGTACGCGACGATGGTGCCCCGCGCCGGCGACCGCTGGCTGCTGTGCAGCGACGGGCTCTCCAACGTGGTCCGCCCGGACACCCTCGCCGAGACGCTCGGCACCCACCCGGACCGCGCCGAGTGTGCCCGGCGGCTGATCGACCTGGCACTGCGCGCCGGCGGCCCCGACAACGTCACCGTCGTCGTCGCCGACGTGGTGGCGGAGGGCTGACCCGGCCGACGTGGTGGCGGAGGGCCGACCCGGCCGCCGCCCACCCTCCCGGCGCGGGGGTCAGCGGCGGCGCGGTGCCGCCCGGCGGGTCGGCTCCGCCGTGGTCGGGTCCTGCGGCCAGGGGTGGCGGGGATAGCGCCCGCGCAGCTCGGCGCGGACCTGCGGGTACCCGGTGCGCCAGAACGAGGCCAGGTCGGCGGTGACCGCCACCGGCCGCCCGGCGGGGGAGAGCAGGTGCAGCAGCACCGGCACCCGCCCGTCGGCGATGCGGGGCGCGTCGGCCCAGCCGAAGGTCTCCTGCAGCTTCACCGCGAGGACCGGGGCGGCCGGGTCGGCGTAGTCCACCCGCACCCGCGAGCCGCTGGGCACGGCGAGCCGCTCCGGGGCCAGCTCGTCCAGCCGGGCCGCCTGCCGCCAGGGCAGCAGCCGGCGCAGCGCGCCGGCCACGTCGACGCGGGCCAGGTCGGCCCGGCGGCGGGCACCGGCCAGCTCCGGGCCGAGCCAGTCGTCGATCCCGGCCAGCAGCGCCTCGTCGCCCACGTCCGGCCACTCCGGGCCCAGCGCCTGCCGGCAGAACGCCATCCGCTCGCGCAGCGCCCGCGCCGCCGGGGTCCAGGTCAGCAGGGTCAGCCCGGCGCGACGCAGGCCGTCGCGCAGCGCGTCCGCCAGCAGCGCCCGGTCGGGCCGGGGCAGCGGCCGGGCCACCAGCTCGATCGCGCCGAGCCGGACCACCTCCCGGGCCACCACGTCCCCGCCGGACCAGGCCACCTCCCGGTCGGAGCGCAGCAGCGGCCCGCCGGCCTCCCGGGCGGTCGCCTCGTCCACGGCGGCGGCCCGCCGGATGCGGGCGGTCGGCGCGCCGGGGGAGCGGTCGGCCACCGCGACGGCCAGCCACGCCGTGCCGGTCAGCGCCGAGCCCGGCGCCAGCTCCGCCTCGGTCCCGCCGGCCATCAGGTACGCCGACCCGCCGGCCCGGCGCACCCGGGCCAGCCGCTCCGGGTACGCCAACCCGACCAACAGCCCGGCGGCGAGGTCGTCGGGCAGCCGCCCCGATCCGCCGCCCCCGGAGGGCCGCACCGCCCGGGAATCCGACGCGGGTCTCGGCCGGCCGTTCGACGCGGGCGCGCCGCCGTGCCGGGGCGGGCCGTCGGGCAGGGCGGCGCGCAGTCGGCGTACCTCGGCCCGCCAACGTGCCGTGGCGGCCGGGTCCGCGCCCGCGCGCAGCCGACGCCAGGCGGCGGCCAGGTCGTCGCCCGGCCCGGCGGCGCTCTCCTCGGCCAGCAGCGCCACCACCTCGGCGGCCCGGTCCGGGCCGACCAGCGACGCACCGTCGAGCAGCGCCCGAGCCAGCCGGGGGTGCGCCCCCGCGTCGGCCATCGCCCGACCCCGGGCGGTGATCCGGCCCTGCGCGTCGACCGCGCCGAGGGTGGTCAGGGTGTCCCGGGCGACCGTCATGGCGGCGACCGGCGGCGGGTCGGGCAGCGCCAGCCCGGTGCCGTCCGGGTCGCCCCAGGCGGCCAGTTGCAGGGCGAAGCCGGTCAGGTCGGCGGTGGCGATCTCCGGCTCCGGCTGCGCGGCCAGCCGGGCGTGGGTGGCCTCCGACCAGCAGCGGTAGACGTGCCCGGGGGCCTCGCGCCCGGCCCGGCCGGCGCGCTGGGTGGCCGCCGCCCGCGACACCGGCACGGTGACCAGCGCGCCCAGCCCTCGGGCCAGGTCCATCCGGGGCACCCGGGCCAGGCCGGCGTCGACGACCACCCGCACCCCGGGGACGGTGAGGCTGCTCTCCGCGACGGCGGTGGTCAGCACCACCCGCCGCCGGTCGGCCGGGCGCAGCGCCGCGTCCTGCTCCGCGCCGCGCAACCGGCCGTGCAGCGGCAGCAGCGCCACGGCGTCGGACAGGCCGGCGAGCCGGCGGGTCACCCCGGCGATCTCGCCCACCCCGGGCAGGAAGACCAGCAGGTCGCCGTCGCGCTCGGCCAGGGCCCGCCGCACGGTGGCCGCCACGTGGTCCAGCAGCGCCGGGTCGACCCGGCCGGCCCCGGCGGGGGTGACCGGCCGGGGCGGCGGGGCCCACACCCGGGCCACGGGGTGCAGCGCCGAGTCGGCCCGGACCACCGGGGCGGGGGTGCCGTCGACGCCGAGCAGCGCGGCGAAGGTCTCCGCGTCCGGGGTGGCCGACATGGCCGCCAGCCACAGGTCGGGGCGCAGCGTCTCCCGCGCCTGCGCGCTGAACGCCAGCGCCAGGTCGGCGTCGAGTTGCCGCTCGTGGCATTCGTCGAGCAGCACCGCGTCGACGCCGGGCAGCTCCGGGTCGTGGTGCAACCGGCGCACCAGCAGGCCGGTGGTGACCACCTCGATGCGGGTGGCGGGGCCGATGCGGCGCTCGCCGCGCACGGCGTACCCCACCCGGTCGCCGACCCGCTCCCCGAGCAGCGCGGCCATCCGGTGCGCCGCCGCGCGGGCGGCCACCCGGCGCGGCTGGGCGATCACCACCCGACCGGCGACCGCCCCGGCCACGGCCAGCGGCGCGAGGGTGGTCTTGCCGGTGCCGGGGGGCGCCACCAGCACCGCGCCGCCGCCCGCGCGCAGGGCGTCGAGCAGCGCCGGCAGCGCGGGCCGGACCGGCAGGTCGAGAGGTACGTCGGCGAGCATCGTCCTACTGTCGCACCGTCGGAGCGGCTCGCCGCCCCGGCGTCGCCCATGGTGCGCGGTCGGGGCGCGCGGCGATCACCCTCCGGTGCCGTACCGGCAAGATCCGCAGGTCAGGACGGCACGTTGTGCGACCGCCGGGGCCGAGAGTTGCATTGCCCAGTGTGGACGTGCATCCTTTCACCCGGCGTCGACCAGTTGTGACCATCCGTTCGGGAGGCTCGTTTGCTCACCGCCGACGAGTTCTATCTGATCGCGCACAACGACAGTCGGGGCAGGGCGAAGCTGCACGCCAGCGCGACGGGCCTCGGCCTGGCGGCCGGACTCCTCGGCGAGCTGGTCCTCTCCGGGCAGCTCACCATCACCGGCGGGAACGTGATGGTGGTGGACCGGCGTCCCCCGGCCGACGCCCTCGCGCACACCGTGCTCGACCAACTGGTCGGCGAGTCCCAGCACCAGGCGGTGCGCACCTGGCTGAGCTTCCTCGGGCAGAGCGCGACGACGTCGGTGGCGGAGCGGCTGGCCCGCGCCGGGGTGCTGCGCCGGCAGGAGACCCGCCGGCTGCTGCGTACCAGCGTCAGCTACCTCCCGATCGACCTCAACGCGGTCGCCTGGCCGGCCACCCGGCTGCGCGCCCTGCTCGACCAGCCGGAGCCGCCGACCGTGCCGGACGGGCTGCTGTTCGGCCTGGTCTGCGCCACCGGGCTCACCCGCGAGGTGCTGTGGAGCGGCGGCGACCAGGCTCACCACCGGCTCAGTGTCCTCATCCCGGCGTTGCCCCTGCCGTTGAAGGAGCTCGTCGCGCAGACGGAGGCCGCCGTCGGCGCGGCGGTGCTGCGCGGAATGCCCTGACGGTACGACGTCTCTCACCCCTCGGAGCGCGATCCCATGCCCGCAGTCACGGTCGAACGACCGAGCAACGTCTCCGACGCCCTGGCCCGTGGCCGGCTCGGCGTGCCGTCGGTGATCTTCTTCGTGATGTCCGCCGCCGCGCCGCTGACCGTGGTGGCCGGCCTGGTCCCCACCGGCTACGCGGTCACCGGGATCACCGGGCTTCCGGTGGCCTTCCTGGTGGTCGCCGCGGTGCTGGCGCTCTTCTCGGTCGGATACGTGGCGATGGCCCGCCAGGTGGAGAACGCGGGCGCGTTCTACGCGTACGTCTCCCGGGGGCTGGGCCGCCCGGCCGGCATCAGCGTGGCCTGGATCGCCATGATGTCCTACGACGCGCTCCAGGTCGGCCTCTACGGCGTGATCGGGGCGGCGTCGGCCCCGCTGCTGGAGGGCCTCTTCGGGGTGGCCCCCGCCTGGTGGCTGGTGGCCCTGGCCGCCTGGGCACTGGTCGCCGTGCTGGGGTTGCTGCGCATCGACGTCAGCGGCAAGGTGCTCGCGGTGCTGCTGGTCGCCGAGGTCGCGGCGATCCTGCTGTTCGACCTGGGGCAGCTCGGCCACCCGGCCGGCGGCTCGGTCAGCCTCGCCGCGCTCTCCCCGGACCACCTGTTCGTCCCGGGCGGGGCCGCGCTGCTGGTGATCGCCGCGACCGGCTTCGTCGGCTTCGAGTCCGCGGTGGTGTTCAGCGACGAGAGCCGCCACCCGAGGCGCACCGTGCCGCGGGCGACCTACCTGTCGCTGGCGGTCATGGTCATGGTCTACGTGCTCTCCGCCTGGAGCCTGACCGTGGCCACCGGCCCGGAGCAGGTCGCCGGGCAGGCCGGCGAGCAGGGCCTCGACCTGGTGTTCAACCTGGCCGGCACGCACCTCGGCGACACCGCCGCCACCATCGGGCAGGCGCTCTTCGTGACCTCGGTGCTGGCGGCGATGATCTCCTTCCACAACACCACCGCCCGGTACATCTTCGCGCTCGGCCGGGAGCGGGTGCTGCCGGCGCCGTTCGGGCGGACCTCGCCGCGCACCGGGGCGCCGCAGGCCGCCTCGATCGCGCAGAGCGGCCTCGGCCTGCTGGTGATCCTGGTGTACGCGACCAACGGCTTCGACCCGGTGCGCGAGCTCTTCTACCACCTCGGCCTGGCCGGCGGCTTCGGCGTGCTGCTGCTGACCGCCGTCGTCTGCGTGGCGATCATCGTGTTCTTCGCCCGTAACCGGGTCGAGGAGAGCCTGTGGCGGCGGGCGCTCGCCCCGGGGCTGGCCGCCGTGGCGCTGCTGGTCATGATCGTGCTGGCGCTGAAGGACTTCCACGTCCTGCTCGGCGTGCCCGCCGACTCGCCGCTGCGCTGGGCCATTCCGGCGGCGTACCCGGTGATGGGGCTGGTCGGCCTGCACTGGGCGCTGCTGCTGCGCGGCCGGCGTCCGGACGCCTTCGCCCGGATCGGGCTGGGCGTGGAGAGCGCGGCGCTCCTCGACGACGTGACGCCCGAGCCCGGGGCCGACCCGGCCCCGGCACCGCGGCGCTGACCGCCCGCGGCGCACGTGGAAGGGCCCGGTCGGCGAACCGCCGACCGGGCCCTTCTCGCCGGGCGTCGGTGGCCGACCCGCGGGCCGGCCACCGACTCACGTCCTAGTAGGTGCCGTCGAGCTGGCCCCGCAGCTTGGTCAGCGCCCGCGCCAGCAGCCGGGACACGTGCATCTGCGAGACGCCGATCTGCTCGGCGATCTGCGACTGGGTCAGGTTGCCGTAGAAGCGCAGGGTGAGGATCTTCTGCTCGCGCTCGTCCAGCGTGGCCAGCGCCGGCCCGAGGGCCACCCGCAGCTCGGCCAGCTCGAACTCGCCGTCCTCGCCGCCGAGCATGTCGCCCAGCTCGGTGGCCCGGTCGCCGTCGCCGGTGGGGGTGGAGAGGGAGACCGCGTTGTAGGCGCGGGCACCCTCCAGGCCCTCCAGGACCTCTTCCTCGGTCAGCTTGAGGTGGGCGGCGATGTCGGCGACCGTCGGGGAGCGGCCCAGGGTCTGCAGCAGCGAGCTGTTGGCGTCGGAGATCGCCAGGCGCAGCTCCTGGAGGCGACGCGGCACCCGGATGTCCCAGGTGCGGTCGCGGAAGTGGCGCTTGAGCTCACCGATGATCGTCGGGATGGCGTAACCGGCGAAGTCGACGCCGCGCGACGGGTCGAACTTGTCGATCGCCTTGATCAGGCCGACGGCGGCGGTCTGCGCCAGGTCGTCGGTGGGCTCGCCCCGGCCGCTGTAGCGGTGGGCGAGGTGGTTGGCGAGCGGCAGCCAGGCCTCGATCGCCCGGTCGCGCAGGGCGGCGCGGGACGGGTGGCCGGCCGGCAGCGCGGCCATGGCGTTGAGGAGGTCGGCGGCGCTGTCGGTGAGCGCTCGCGGATCCAGCTTCTCCGTGGTCGCGGCCGGCGGTGTCTTCGTCTGCTCGCTCATCGTTGGCGCGGTCATTGGTGGTCCTCCCTGCACCTCGTCCGCGGATAAAAGACGTGACGCTTTGGTTTAACTGGGGTTAGTCCGTTCGGGACTCACCCTAACCTGATCGGCTCCCCGAAATCTAGCCGAAAGTACGATGTACCTAAGGTGTGTTGCGGGGCAAAAGCCGCATAGGCCGCACAAAGTTGCGAACTTGTGATCGCGATTACTGGTTCGCCGCCCGTTCGGCCAGGTCGGCTCGGCCCGATGGCCGACGACCATGGGCGTTCGGTGGTCGGTCTCCCGCCGGCCGCCGCGGCACCGGCGGCGGCCGGCCCCGGTGGGCGGGTCGACCGGCGAGCAGCGTCGGCCGACCGGTTGATGTGCCGGGCGCGATGTCGAGAGGAAGGTCGACCCGCCGCTCCGGCTGTCGGCTTTCCGTCGTTGTCGCGCCCACGGGACGCGCCGTAGCGTCGCGGAAAACCCCCTGGCCCGGAGGCACCGTGCAGCTCGACCCCACCGCTCCGCACCTCGTCGTGCACAGCCGCATGCTCTACCTGAGCTGGCTGCCGGCGGATCCCGACGCGGTGGACGCCCTGCTCCCGGCCGGCCTGCGCGCCGACGCGGACCGCCGGGTCTTCATGAACCAGTACGTGGTCGACGACGAGACCCAGACCTCCGGGCTCGGCGCGTACTCGCTGACGTTCCTCGGCGTCTCGCTGGCCGCCGACGTCCCAACCGGCTGGTGGGCCCACTTCCTCTGCTCCAGCCCCCGGGTGCGCGGCTACGCCGCCGCGCGCCGCGCCCCGATCGCGCCCGGGCGCACCTGGCTGGAACTGCGGGGCGACACGCTGGTGGCGCAGACCGAGGTCGACGGGATGCCGCTGATCCGGACCCGGGCCCGCGTCGGCGACACCGGCCACGCCGTGCACAGCGGCCAGCACCGATACCGCTACGGCTCCGACGGTGACGTGCTCGGCGGCGTCTACCCGTACCTGGCCGAGCCGGTGGACCCCTTCGAGGTCGAGTCGGTCGACTTCCTCGACCCGGGCCACCCGGTCTACCCGCTGCGCCCCGCGAACCCGCTGGTCGTCACCCGGGGGTTCTACTCACCGCGGGCGTCGTTCGCGTGCCCCGGGGTGCAGGACGTGCCGGCCCACCCCCCGGCGGCCGGCCACGGGCCCGGTCAGAAGGTCCCGGCCAGCCGGTCCCGCAGCGGTCTGCCGTCCGGGTCGTAGAAGAGCCGGTACGCGGGCAGCGCCCAGGCGCGGGTGAGCCAGGGCAACCGCTCCGGTCGGTGCGGACGCAGCCGACCCGGCGGCCGGGGCCCGACCCGGCCCGAGTCGTGCCAGCGTTGCAGGGCGTCGGCCGCCGACGTGATCGCCTCGACCGCCGAGGCCGGGTCGAGCAGGTCGTCGTCCTCGCCGCCGGCCGGGTCCCGGTCCAGGTGCTCGCGCCACAACCGCAGCCGCAGCTCCCGGGCGAAGCGCCGGGCGCCGTCGCCCTGCCCGGCGGGATCGACCGGGGCGCGGGGGTCCGGGGTCTCGTCGAGCACCGCGCAGGAGAGCTCGCTGTCGTGCGTCCAGGAGCGGCGGTTGAAGTTGTCGCTGCCCACGCTGGCCCACACGTCGTCGATCACGCACACCTTGGCGTGCACGTAGACGGGGTCGGCGGCGTGGTTCTCCACGTCGAAGACGTGCACCCGGTCCGGGGCGGCCTTGCCGCACAGCGCCAGCGCCTGCTCCCGGCCGACCATGTTCGGCGGCAGGGCGAAGCGGCCGTCCACGTCCGGGTGCCGGGGCACGACGGCCACCAGGTGCAGGTCGGGATGGGCCCGCAGCGCGCGGGCGAAGAGGTCGGCCACCTCGGCCGACCAGAGGTACTGGTCCTCCAGGTAGATCAGCCGCCGGGCCCGGCGCACCGCCTTGGTGTAGCCGCGTGCCACCGTCCGCTCGCCGTCGGGGGCGAAGGGGTAACGCGGGCGCACCGCCGGATAGGTGCGCAGCACCTGGATCTGGTGCGGGCCGCACGGCGGCGGGTCGGTCGGCTGCTCGGGCAGCGGGTCGGGGGAGAGGTCCGAGCCGCGCAGCCGGTCCCGCAGGTACGCCAGCGGGTTCTCCGAGTCCAGCGGCATCGGGTCGGTCCACCGCTCCCGGAAGACCGTGTCCAGCGCGCCGACCACCGGCCCGCGCAGGGCGAGCTGCACGTCGTGCCAGGGCGGGTTGGTGCCGTAGCGGGGGGACATCGCCACCGGCTGCGGGTCGCCGGCGTGCTCCTCGTCGTCCCGGCGGCTGTGGCACAGGTCGATCCCACCGGCGAACGCGACGTCCCGCTCGGGGGCCGACGGGTGGCGCAGCACCACCAGCTTCTGGTGGTGCGAGCCGCCCCGGCGGACCCGCTGGTCGAGCAGCACCTCGCCGCCGGCCGCGCAGATCGTCTCGCTGAGGCTGCGGTTCTCCGCCTCGCTGAACGACAGGGTGTCGAGGTGGGAACGCCACAGCAGGCCCTTGACCACGACGCCACGCTGGGCGGCGCGGCTGAACAGTTGGGCCACGGTCGGCCCGTCCGGGCGCATCCGCTCGTCGGGGTCGCCTCGCCAGTCGGTGAAGAAGAGGTGGTCGCCGGCCTGCAACGCCTCCACCTCGTCGACCAGCCGGTCGAAGTACGCCGAGCCGTGAATCAGCGGCTCGGCGAGGTTTCCGGCCGTCCAGACGGGTAACTCGGAGGCCGGGTTGGCGCGTTCCTCCGCGGTGAGGAACCAGTCCCGTAACGGCACGCTCCAGCCTCCCGAGGTCGACGTCGTTCTCACGGTAGGGCCGCCGCGCCGAGTCTGCACGCCAAGCGGCATCGCCGGTGACCTGCCCGACAACGCGCACGACGTCACCGGATTCCGACGCGAACATCGAGGAGGCCGCATTATGCCGATCGAGACGACCGACGCCGTGACCGAGTCCCGCGAAGAGCCGGTGGAGAGCGAACGCGGGGCGCTGGTGGCCGTGTTGGTGATGGTGCTGCTGGGGGTGGCGGGGATCTTCGCCGTCTCCTGAGCCCGCCGGGGGATGGCGGGGCCGGCGGCGTGCCAGACTCCTGCTTCGTGGACCCCGTCGTGCTCGCCGCCCCCGGACTGCTGCTGCGCCCCTGGCGGGAGGCCGACGCCCCGGACGTGCTGGCCGCCCTGGGCGACCCGGAGGTGGCCACGTGGAACCCGCAGGGCGAGATGGACGAGGCACGGGCGCTGGCCTGGGTGCGGCTGCGGGCCGACTGGTCGGGCGGCGCGCACGTCTCCCTCGCGGTCGCCGACCCCGGCGACACCACGCTGCTGGGGTCGGTGTCGATCCACGGCATCAACGGCGGCAACGCCGGCGTCGGCTACTGGACCGTGCCGGCGGCCCGGGGGCGGGGCGTCGCCACGGGCGCGGTGCGCCGGCTCACCATGTGGGGATTTGCGGCGCTGGGCCTGCACCGCATCGAGCTCTGTCATGCCGTGGCGAACCCGGCGTCCTGCCGGGTGGCCGACCGGGCGGGCTACCTCGCCGAGGGCACGCTGCGCCAGTCGTACCGCTACGGCGACGGCCGTCGCCACGACGAGCACCTGCACGCCCGCCTCGCCACCGATCCGGGGTGACCCACCGCCGGCCGGGTCGAGCCGAGAGCCGCCGCCAGCCGTCGCGGGCGAGAGCCGGGCGTGGCACCGCACCGACGACTGCCCCGGGGGGCGCACCCCCGGGGCAGTCGCATCGTGTCGGGCCGTTGCGTGTCAGCGGCCGTCGGGTCGGCGCGGCCCGTCGGCCTCAGCGGGCCGTGGGGCCCGTCGGCGTCAGGTGCATCCGGTCCAGCAGTTGCCGGGCCCGCTCGGCCAGGTCGGTGTCTACGGTGACCGCGTACTGCCCGGCGCGCAGCGAACTCGCGGACGTGAAGTCCCGCCGGCCGCCGGTCATCGCGTGCGCGACCGCGCCGAAGACCGCGCCCCAGATCGCGCCCACCACCAGGCCGACCAGGATCACCGCCACCCAGTTCCCGGTGGCGAAGATGCCGAAGAGTAGCCCGATGAAGAGGCCGAACCAGGCGCCCGTGCCCGCCCCGGCCAGGGCCGCCCGGTCCGTGGTGATCCGGCCGAGCACGGTCTCGACCAGGGTGAGGTTCGTCCCCACGATCGCGGTGCGTTCCACCGGGAACCGGTTGTCGGCCAGGTAGTCCACCACCCGCTGCGCGGAGGGATAGTCCGGGTACGACCCGACCGTCACCGTCGAGGTGCCGGCCGGTTTCCCGGGGTCGTCGCCGTGCGGCGGGGCCGTCCGGCCCGCCGGACCGGACGGGAGGGTCGTGTCGCCCGGCATCCCGGGCTGCCAGGCCGCGGTCGAGGTCGAAGGTCTGGTCATGAGCGTCCTCCTTCGTCGACCTCCCGCGTTCCCCCGGGCGGGGGCCGGTAACGCCCCCGCCCGCGCCGATCCGCCCGCCGCGCCCGACCCGCCGCCGACCGGCATCCCGGGCGGACGGCGACGAATGCTCGTCGGCCGCACGGGTAGGCCGGCCGGTGGGCCGGACCGTGCCGACCGGCACGGGACGAACGGAGGGAGCACGCTGATGACCGGACGACTCGACGGAAAGACCGCCCTGATCACCGGCTCGGACTCGGGCATCGGCCAGGCGACGGCCATCGAATTCGCCCGCGAGGGCGCCGACGTGGCGGTGCACTACCTGCACGACCGGGCCGGGGCCGAGCACACCCGCGACGAGGTGACGCGCGCCGGCCGGCGGGCGACGGTGGTGCACGGCGACATCGCCGACGAGCGGCAGGTGGAGGCGATGTTCGACGAGGCAATCGCGGAGTTCGGCGCGCTCGACGTGCTGATGAACAACGCCGGGGTGGACGCCTCGGGCGTCGAGGTGGCGGACCTGGACACCGAGACCTGGGACCGGGCCATCCGGACCAACGTCTACGGGGCGTTCTTCGCCTCCCGCCGGTTCGTGCGGCACCGCCGCGACCAGGGCGGACACGGGAAGATCATCAACGTGACCTCGGTGCACCAGGAGGTGGCCCGCGCTGGCGGCTCCGACTACGACACCAGCAAGGGCGCGCTGTTGGAGTTCGCCAAGACCCTCGCCCTGGAGGTGGCGCCGATGCACCTCAACGTCAACAACATCGGGCCGGGGATGGTGCTGACCCCGTTCAACCAGCAGGCCATCGACGACCCGGCGTACCTGGAGGAGCAGGTGCAGTCCATCCCGTGGAAGCGGGCCGCGCAGCCGGCGGAGATCGGCCGGCTGGCCGTCTTCCTGGCCAGCGACGACGCCGACTACGTGACCGGGTCGACGTACTTCATCGACGGCGGGCTGATGCAGAACCAGGGCCAGGGCGCCTGACCCCGGCCCTGGCTGGGCGCTGCGCGCGCCGCGACGGGCGGGACCCCGGATGCGCGGGGTCCCGCCCGACGGGAATCAGGCGCAACTTCCGCCATTGAGGGTGAAGCCGGTCGGGGTGGGCAGGCTGGTGCCGGAGTAGGTGCCCTGGAAGCCGACGCTGATCGTGCCGCCGGCGGGCACCGAGCCGTTCCAGGGGGAGTTGCGCACGGTGATCTGGTTGCCGCTCTGGCTCCACTCACCGTTCCAGCCGCTGGTCAGCCGGACGCCGGAGGCGGCGGTGAAGGCCAGCGTCCAGCCGTTGAGCGCACCGGCCCGGTTGGTCACCTTCAACTCGGCGGTGAACCCGCCGGCCCAGGTGTTCGGGGTGAAGGTGACCGTGCAGGCGCCCGCCGGGGGGTCGCTCGGCGGCGGCGAGGTGGGCGGGGGAGTCGTGGGCGGGGGCGTCGTCGGCCCCGGCGTGGTGGGGACCGGCGTGGTCGGGACGGGGGTCGTCGGGACCGGGCCGGCGGCCACGGCCAGGTCGTAGGCCCGCTGCGGGACGAACGTCCCGGCCGCCGCGATGCAGCCGTCGGCCTCGCCGGGCAGCTTCACCCAGAGGTACGCGTCGATCGCGGCGTCGCCGGTGGCGGTGGTGCTCGGCGTGCCGATGGCCCGCCCCGCCGGGTCGCACCACTCGGAGCCGGCCGGCCCGTTGCCGTTGCGGCTGGTGTCGATGACCGCCCTCAGCCGGGAGACGCCGGTGGCGGCGATGACCTGCTTGGCGTACGCGACGGACTCGGCGGTGGTGCGGTAGTTGGAGACGTTGAGCGAGATGCCGTCGGCGCTGTTGGCGATGTCCGCCCCGTTGAGCCGGGAGGCGATCTCGGCGGGGGCCAGCCACGCCGAGTGCCCGGCGTCGAAGTAGACCTTCGCCTGCGCGGAGCCGGCCTTGAGCTTCTTGCCGGCGTACGCCATGGAGGCCTTCGTCTCGGCCTGCTGGCTGGCGTTCTGGCAGCTCGTCATCAGCGGGAGCACGTCGGGCTCCAGCACGATGGTGGCGGGCCGCCCGCCGAGGCCGGCGGCGACCTGGTCGACCCACTGGCGGTAGGCGGTGTGGCTGGGGGCACCGCCGGTGCTGGCGCCGCTGCAGTCGCGGTTGGGGATGTTGTAGACCACCAGGATCGGGATCTTCCCCGCCGCGGCGGCGGCCCCGACGAACTGGTCCACCTCGCCGCGTACGGTCGAGGTGTTGGTGGTGGTGTACCAGCGGGCCTGCGGCACGCTGGCGATCCGGTCCCGGATCACCGCGGCGCGCGAGTCGTTGGGGTTGGCGGCGACCCAGCGCGCGGCGCTGGCCTGCGGGTCGACGTAGAAGGCGGAGTCGGCGGCCGCGGCCGGCGTCGACCCGAGGAGGCCGAGCGCGACGGTGGTGGCGGCGGTCAGTGCGGTCGCGCCGGCGGCCAGGGCCGCGAGCGCCGGTCTGGGGGTCATGGGCGTCCCTCACGGATCGACGAGTATGCGTGGAAGCGCTCCCACGTGTTCCCGTCAAGGTACGCGTTCGTTGCCGGCGTGTGAAGACCCCGCGTCGCCGCCGCCCACCTCCGGCGGCGACAATGGTGGGCGTGCGCCTGGTGCTGACCGCCGACACCCACGTCCCCAAGCGGGCCCGTGACCTGCCCGAACAGCTCTGGGCGGCGATCGACGCCGCCGACGTGGTGCTGCATGCCGGCGACTGGGTCGACGTCACGTTGCTCGATGCGATGACGGCTCGGGCGCGCCGCCTGATCGGGGTGTACGGCAACAACGACGGGCCCGGGCTGCGGGCCCGGCTGCCCGAGGTGGCCCGGGTCGACCTCGACGGCCTGCGGGTCGCGGTGGTGCACGAGACCGGCCCGCGCGACCGCCGGGAGGAGCGCTGCGCCGCCGCCTACGGCGACGTCGATCTGCTCGTCTTCGGCCACTCGCACATCCCGTGGGACACCGTGGCCCCCGGCGGGCTGCGGCTGCTCAATCCCGGCTCGCCCACGGACCGGCGGCGTCAGCCGTACGCCACCTACCTCACCGCGCGGGTGGCGGCGGGGCGGCTCGCCGACGTCGAGCTGCACCGCCTGCCGCCGCGCTGAGTCGGGCCGCCACGGGCCCGGCTCAGCGACCCGGCCCCCGGGTCGGCCCGTTCATGCCACCGGGGGCGGGTCGGAACCCCTACGATCGGCGGATGCACGGGGAGCGGGCGCGGGTCGTGGTGGTCGGGGCGGGCATCGCCGGGGTGGCCTGCGCCACCGAGCTGCACCGGGCGGGGGTCGACGTGCAGGTCCGCGAGCGGGCCCGGGTGGTCGGCGGCCGGATGGCCAGCAAGCGCTTCGACGGGCGGCCGGCGGACCTCGGGGCGGCGTACTTCACCGTCAGCGACCCGGACTTCGCCGAGGTGGTGCGCGGCTGGGCCGCCGCCGGGCTGGCCCGGGAGTGGACCGACACCTTCGTGGCGTACTCGGCCGCCGGCCGCCGCGAGGTGCCCGGCCCGATGCGCTGGGCGGCTCCGCGCGGGCTGCGGTCGCTGGTCGAGCAGCTCGCCGCCGACCTGCCCGTGGTGGTCGACCGGCTGGTGCTCGGCGTCGAGCGCGGCGAGCGCGGCCCGTACGTCGACGGGGAGCGCTGCGCCGCCGTGGCGCTGGCCGTGCCGGGCCCGCAGGCGGCGCTGCTGCTGGACCCGGCGCTCGGCGCGGCCACCGACGCCGTGCAGGCGCAGGGCTGGTCGCCGACGCTGAGCGGGGTGCTGCGCTTCTCCACCCGGTCCTGGCCGCGGTTCCGGGGGGCCTTCGTCAACGACCACCCGGTGCTGAGCCTCGTCTGCGACGACGGCGACCGGCGCGCCGACGACGCCCCGGTGCTGGTCGCGCACACCACCCCCGGCTTCGCCGCCGGTCACCTCGCCCAGCCCACCGGGGCCGCCCCCGCGCTCGAGCAGGCCGTGCGCGACCTGCTGGGCCTGCCCGAGCGGGCCGCGCACGTGCACGTGCACCGCTGGACGTACGCGCAGCCGACGGTCCCCGGCGGGGCCGGGACGTACCACCTGGACGACGACGGGATCGGCCTGGCCGGCGACGCCTTCGGCAAGCCCCGCGTGCAGACCGCCTGGCGCTCCGGCCGCGACCTGGGCCGGGCCCTGGCCGCCCGCCTGGCCGGCTGAGCCCGGCGCCGCCGGCGGCCTGTCGCGGCCTCAGGCGGCGGAGGGGGCGGGGTCGCGCTCGGCGGGCCCCCCGGTGCGCTCCGCGGGGTCCTGGGTGCGCTTGCCCTCGCGGTCGAGCAGCTGCATCACCGGCGTGGCGGCGATACCGTGCACCACCACCGAGACGACCACCACCAGCCCGACGGTGGCCCAGACCAGGTCGGCCTGCGGGAAGTCGGCCTTCGTGGTGGCGTACGCCAGGTAGTAGAACGAGCCGACCCCCCGGATGCCGAAGAGCGAGATCACCCAGTGCTCCGCCGGCCGCCCCGGCGCCCCGCGCAGCGACAACCAGCCGAACAGCGGCCGGACCAGGAAGATCAGCGCCAGCCCGACCAGCGCCGCCGGCCAGGTCAGCGGGGCCAGCAGGCCGCCGACGACCGCACCGCCGAAGAGCAACAGCAGCAGTACGGTGAGCAGCCGCTCGACCTGCTCGGCGAAGTCGTGTAGCACCGAGTGGAACTCGTGGGTGCGCTCGGCCGCCCGGATCGCCCGCGCCGCCACGAAGACGGCCAGGAAGCCGTAGCCGCCGACCACCTCGACCAGCCCGTACGCCAGGAAGGTCGCCGCCAGGGCCAGGAAGCCCTCGGAGTGCCGGGCCAGCCGCAGCTTGCTCGGCGCGCGGAAGAAGAGCTTGCCCAGCAGCCAGCCCACCAGCAGTCCACCGCCGACACCCATGGCCAGCTTGTAGAGCACGTCGACGGCGAACCACTCGGCGAACCAGTCGCGCGGGGCGAGGCTGGTGGTGGCGATCGCGATGGCCGCGTACACGAAGGGGAAGGCCAGGCCGTCGTTGAGCCCGGCCTCCGAGGTCAGCGCGAAGCGCACCTCGTCCTCGGAGTCCTCCACGTCGGTCGGCTCGCCGACCTGCACGTCGGCGGCGAGCACCGGGTCGGTCGGGGCGAGCGCCGCGCCCAGCAGCAGCGCGGCGGCCGGCACCAGCCCCGCCCACCACCAGCCCAGCAGGGTCACCGCCGCGATGCAGAGCGGCATCGCGATCGCCAGCAGCCGCCAGGTCGACGACCACCTCTTCCAGCTCAACGGCCGGTCGATCTTCAGGCCCGCGCCCATCAGCGCGACGATCACGCCGATCTCGGTCAGGTGCGTGGCGGCCTCGGAGTATTTCAGTGGGTCCGGATTGGGCAGTCCAACCGGGAGTATGAAGATCAACATGCCCAGGCCGAGGAACGCGATCGGCATCGACAAGGGACGGTGTTCCAGCACCCGGGGGAGAATGCCGGCGAGCAGGGCACCCAGGCCCACCACCGCGAACGCGACGTCTACCGGTTCCACGGCACCACCTTTCCGCCTCGCCCGCGGCGCGGGCAGGTGGTGCGAAAGCTTGCCCCGTCGACGGTCGCGGTATGCGCGTCGACCGGAACCGATGCGATGCCGCAGCTCACATCGCTGCCGCGCCGGGGCTCAGCCCAGGGCCGCGATGGGGGAGTCCGAGAGCGCGTCCAGCAGCGCGGCCGGGTCGTCGTAGACGGCCACCGCGCCCGCGCCGGCCAGCTCGCCCCGGCTGGTGCCGCCGCAGGTCAGGCCCACGCAGGGGATGTCGAGCTTGCCGGAGGCGGCGACGTCCCAGACCGAGTCGCCGACGAAGACCACCCGGGAGGCGTCCAGACCGGACTCCCGCAGCGCGGCGACCAGGATGTCCGGCGCGGGCTTGCTCTCCTCGGCGTCGTCGGCGCAGGTGACCGTGTGGATCACGTCGTCGGCGTCCAGCGCCCGACGCAGCGCCGCCACCTCGTGCTCGGCGGCCGAGGTGGCGAGCGCGATCCGCAGCCCCCGGGCCGCGCAGGCGCGCAGCAGCTCGGCGGCGCGGGGCAGCGGGGTCAGCCGCTCCCAGTACTCCTGGTAGAGGCTGCTGTGCGCCGCGTTCAGCTTCTCGTCGGCGCCGCGGTCCCGCTCCGGGCCGAGCAGGTGGTCGAGGAGCTTGTCCGCGCCCATCCCGATGGCCCGGTGGATCACCGCCATCGGCACCGGCCGGTCGGCCTGGCGCAGCGCCTCCCACCAGCTCACGGTGTGCAGGTACGTGGTGTCGACGAGGGTGCCGTCGACGTCGAAGAGGACCCCACGGGGCTTGTCGCTGGACATGGCTGCGGTCCTACCCGCTCGGGCGGTCGTCGATGCCTGGCGGCTCGGTCGGAATGAGGATCTCGAACCAGACGGTCGACCCGCGCACGGTCGGGTCGGTGCCCCAGGCGTCGCTGAGCTGCTCGATCAGGCCCAGCCCGCGGCCCCGGCTGCTCAGCGTGTCGGTGCGGGCCCGGGTCACCGCCCCCCGGGTGCCGGAGTCGGCCACCGACACCAGCAGCCGCTCCGGGCTGAGGTCGATCTCGACGCGCGCGGCGGTGCCGGCGTGCAGCAGGGCGTTGGTGGTCAGCTCGCTGGTGCAGAGCACCGCCGCACCGATCACCGACTCGGGCACCTGCCAGTCGCCGAGCTGGGCGGTGAGCCAGTGGCGTACCCGGCTCGGCGCGGTCGGCTCCGCCGGCATCTCCATGCTCGCCGAGCGGCTCGGCATCAGCGCGTGCTCCACCGCCAACACCGCGACGTCGTCCTCCGTGGCACCCTCGACGGCGGCGGTCGCCACCGCGCACAACGCCCGGGGGTCCCCGCTGGCGGCGGCGGCGACGGCGGTGGCGAGGGCGTCCAGCCCGGTGGTCAGGCTCTGCCGCCGCCGCTCCACCACCCCGTCGCTGAACAGCAGCAGCGTGTCGCCGGGGGCGAAGCGGACCGTGGTGGTGTGCGGGGCGCAGCCCAACCCCAGCGGGGCCCCCGGCGGCACGTCCAGGTAGACCGCTCGGGGCTCGCCGCCGGGTGCGCAGCGGCGCAGCAGCGGCGCCGGATGGCCCGCGCTGGCCAGCGTCAGCCGCTGCCGGGACGCGTCGACCACCCCGAACACCACGGTCACGAAGAGCTCCTGGGTGCCGGTCTCGGTGCTCAGGCTGCCCACCAGGCGGTCCAGCCCGGCCAGCACGGCGTCCGGCCGGGGGTCGGCCAACGCCAGGGCCCGCAGCGCGGCGCGGACCTGACCCATCCGCGCCGCCGCCTGCACGTCGTGCCCGGCCACGTCGCCGAGCACGATGCCCAGCTCGCCGGTGGGCAGCAGGAACGCGTCGTAGAAGTCCCCGCCGGCGGCGTTGCCGTCGACGCCGGGATCGTACCGGGCGGCGATGCGCAGCCGGGGCAGGTCCGGCAGGTGCGCCGGCAACATGCTGCGTTGCAGCAGTTGGGCCGTGCCGTGCTGGGTCTCGAACCGGCGGGCCCGCTCCGCCGCCTGGCCGATCAGCTCGGCGGAGGCGGCCAGCAGGGCCCGCTCGGCGGCCGCCCACGGGTGCGCCCGGTGGTAGCCGACGGTCAGGCCGCCGCGCAGCGCGGAGGTCCGCAGCGGCTGGGCGGCCAGCGCCCGCACCTTCTGGTCGTGCCGGTCGATCGCGGTGTCCCGCAGCGGCTGGCCGTCGCCGACGAACTGGGGCACCCCGCTGCGGGCGGCGACCACCAGTGGGCCGGGGGAGTCGGCGGGCGAGCGCCGCCACAGCGGGGGCAGCCGCTCGTCGGCCTCGTCGAGCAGCTCCCCGCGCACCCGCCGGACCGTGCGCCACCCGGCGCCGTCGTCCACGCCGAAGGTGACCCGGTCGGCGTCGAAGGCGGTGAGCAGGTAGCGCAGGGCCACTCGGGCCACGTCGTCCAGGGTGAGGGTGCCGGCCAGCGCGGCGGCGACGTCGCTGAGGCTCTGCAACTGCGCGGTGACCTGCGTGGCCTCGGTGGCGACCGTCAGCACGCCGACGATCTGCCCGGCGCTGTCGCGCACCGGCGAGTAGCCCCGGGTGAAGACCGACTGCTCGCGGGCGCCGTGGCGGTGCCGGTCGAAGGGGAGCACCGCCTCCTTCTCCAGGAACGACTCGCCCAGCCGGTAGGCGCGTTCGATCACGTCGCCGACGCCCGGCTCGGCCCACACGTCGGCGAAGACCTCGGGCGCCGGGCGACCCACCGCGCCCGGGTGGCGGTCGCCGATCAGCGTGGCGTAGCCGTCGTTGTAGAGCAGCAGCAGGTCGTCGCCGTACGCGAAGGCCATCGGCACCGGGGAGGCGAGGACGAGGTCGACCACCCCCCGTACTGCCGGGTCCCAGCGCGGCCGTGGCCCGAGCGCCGTCCCGGCCCAGGGATGGCCGAGTACGACGCCCGCCGCGTCGGAGACGGGCGGCTCCGGGGCGGCGGGCGTTGCTGGCGTGGGCGCTCGCCCAACCGTGCCTGGCATGTCCGCAGCCTATCCGGAGCGCCCGGCCGGCAACCCGAGCGCGTCACCGAACCGAGACCGACGGGGCATTGCTCTTCCGGCCGGCGGTCTGGTGCCCGCAGGGCGGCTCCGGGCCGACCTGGGGGAAATGTCGGAAAAATAGGCAGCCGTCGCCCGGCGTGCTGCCGCACGTGACGGGTATGCCCGCGCCGAAGTCCATGCGACAGGAGGGACACCATGCAGAAAACCCTCGCGGTCGGGCAGGTAGACGTAGGGGATGCCCTGACCGACATGTGGAGGTCGGTGCTGCTGTTCATCCCGAGGGCGATCGCGTTCGTCGTGATCCTCGTGGTGGGTTGGCTCATCGCCAAAGCGGTCCTCAAGATCGTGGACACGGTACTGGAACGGGTGGGGTTCGACCGGGCGGTCGAACGAGGTGGCATCCGGCGTGCGCTGGAACGCACCAAGTACGACGCCAGCGACATCCTGGCGAAGTTGGCGTACTACGCGGTCCTGCTGTTCACCCTGCAGTTCGCCTTCGGGGTGTGGGGGCCCAACGCGATCAGCGACCTGATCCGGGGGGTGGTCGCCTGGCTGCCCCGGGCGTTCGTCGCGATCGTCATCGTGGTGATCGCCGCCGCGATCGCCAACGCCGTGCGTGACCTGGTCAGCGGCTTCCTCGGCGGCCTCTCGTACGGCCGGGTGCTGGCCGACGTGACGGCGATCTTCATCCTGGCGCTCGGCATCATCGCCGCGCTCAACCAGGTGGGCATCGCCACCACGGTGACCACGCCGGTGCTGGTCGCGGTGCTCGCCACGGTGGCCGGCATCCTGATCGTCGGCCTCGGCGGCGGACTGGTGCGGCCGATGCAGGCCCGCTGGGAGGGCTGGCTCAACCGGGCCTCGGAGGAATCCCGCGCACTGCGGGAGCACCGCCAGGCCCAGGGCGCCGGCCGGGGCGACGTCGAGCGGCGGATGGCCGACCGCACGGGTGCCGGACGCACCCAGGCCACGCCGATGCCGGAGGGCTCCATGACCGGCGGGGGACAGGGCACGTACCGCTCCGGCGGCGACGAGACCCAGCAGTTCGGTCGCCCGACCGGCTGACCGGGACGGCACGAGGGGAGGGGGCCCACGGGTCCCCTCCCGCTCGGCTACCGCGGGTCAGGTCGGCTGGTGGGCAGCGGCGGTGCCGCTCGGGTGTCCAGCGAGCGGGCCAGGGCGCAGACCGCCAGCAGGCGGGTGAGCAACCAGTCCGGTTCCGACCAGTCCACCGGCCCGGCGGGCGACTGCCAACCGTGCTCCCGCGCCGCGTCCCGGGCTCCCTCGGCGTACCCGGCGAGCGCGGCCCGGCTCAGCGGTCGACGGTCGCCGCCGAGGCTGTCCCGCACGGCGGCGGCGTGCTGGTCGACCTCGGCCAGCAGCGCGGGTCGGGCGGCGGCGGCGGCGAGCCCGGTCGCACCGATCGAGGCGGCCAGCGCGGCGAGGACGGCGTTGGCGGACTCCACGGCGGCGCGGCCGGCCACCCGCTTCGAGGACACACGCATGGGAAGTGAGGGTAGCCGCCCGGTGACCCGGCCGGTCTCGGCCACTCGGCCGGCCCCGCCGGGCCACCCATCGCCGGGCACCGGCCGCGCGGACCGAGCCGGTCGCGGCGGGGCGCAAGTGCGGACGGGCGCGTCGCCGACACAGGGAGGCACGGATGGGACACCAGGACGAACCGGCCGGGGAGCACCGCCGCCCGGCGGGCGTCAGCGACACCACCGTGGCGGCGCTGGGCAGGCTCAGCGCGGCCCTGGAGACGATCGAGCAGGTCCGTGGGCACCTCTACGCGCTGCACCAGCTCGTCGGCCACGCCGACCTGATGCTCGACGAGGCCATCGAGAGCTTCCGCGCGGCGGGGCACCACGGCATCGCCGACCGGCTCGCCATCGACCTGCTCGGCCGCAACGTGATCGCCGGCCGGTGGACCTTCCAGATCGTCGAGGACTTCGACGACGGGTACTACGCGCTCTTCCGGGACATCGACCGCCAGGCCTGCGAGGAACTGGTCGGCGGCCGGCGGCACCTCTACGAGGCGGAGATGAAGGAGCGGCGGCGTACCCACGGTCGCCCCGGCCACGAGGCGCGACCGGCCGACGCGGGCTGACCTGCGCCGCCTGGTCGGGCGACGGGCGCGGCGGCTAGTCGGAGGAGGGGGCGCCGGCCGGGCGACGCCGGGAGGCGTCGTCGGCGATGATCACGGTGGCCACCATCAGGGCCACGCAGAGGCTGAACAGCCACGAGTCGTCGGGGGCGAACCTGGCGGCGACCGGAGCCTGCACGGCGGCGAGGAGGAAGCCGAGCCAGGCGAGGCGGCGCTGACGAAGGGTGAGAAAGCCGGAACCCTGCTGCATGGCGAAAGTCTTACGCGGCAGCCCTCGATAGCCGACCCCCGACGGGACGATTATGGATGGCCTGCCCCATTTTCCCACCGCCCGTACCGCATCTCTTGCCGTTTCGGGGGACGCGGTGTTCCCCCTTGGTTGATCCAGCGACCGGCCGGGATCGCGCGAATCGACCCGCCGCCGAATCTTGGACGGTTGTCGTCCACCGGGGACCACAACCGTCCAAGATTCGCTCATTCGACGAGGTCACATGGTGTCCGGGCCGGTGCGACCCATGGTCGACGGGCGGTACGCGCGGTCGGCGTCGGTGCGCTCCCGCTCCCGCTCGGCGGGGGCCGCGTCACGGTCCACCGCCTCGGGGCCGTGCCCGAAGGCGGCCTCCTCGCCGGCGTCGTTGCCGGTCACGTCGTCGGACTGCCCGTCGAGCGTCGACCGGGCGATGGCCCGGTCCAGCTCCTCCAGGGGAAGTCGTTCCTCGTCGCGCCACACGTGGCTGTCGTTGTCGGTCATGCTGTCGCCGTACCCGGGGCCGCCGAGGGCAAACGGGCGCTGCCGGGCCACCGACGCGCGATCGGCCGGCGGCCGTCGTACCCGGAACGCGGTGATGGCCGCCGGGAACCCGGCGGCCATCGGAGAACGCGTCGCGGCGAGCGGATCAGGGCTGCGGGCGGTCCACGGCGCCCCGCCAGGCGCCCGTCTCCTGACCGCGCCGCTCGATGAACGTCTTGAACCGCTCCAGGTCGCCCTTGGCG
Source organism: Micromonospora sp. DT233 (assembly GCF_049841815.1). Classification (NCBI taxonomy): domain Bacteria; kingdom Bacillati; phylum Actinomycetota; class Actinomycetes; order Micromonosporales; family Micromonosporaceae; genus Micromonospora; species Micromonospora sp. DT233. The sequence continues at coordinate 44,020 of NZ_JBNCLB010000009.1, forward strand.
CGGTGGTCGACCACGCCGAGCTTGGCGCCGGCCTGCTCGACCACGCCGTGCGGCTCGAACTCCAACTGGAGGGTGACCCGGGTGTTGCCCTCGTCGAGGCGGTGGAAGGTCACCACGCCGGCCTGCTGGGTGCCCCCCGTGGAACGCCAGGCGACCCGCTCGTCCGGGAGCTGCTCGGTGATCTCGGCGTCGAACTCCCGCTTCACCCCGGCGATCTCCACCGTCCAGTGGGTCATGGTGTCGGTGACCTGCCGGACCTCCTGCACCCCCTCCATGAAGTGCGGGAACTCCTCGAACTGGGTCCACTGGTCGTACGCGGTCCGGATCGGGACGGCCACGTCCACGTGCTCGGTAACGTCACTCATCGGCAGGTCCTCCTCGGGGTGTCGGATGTGGGTGGGACGGGGTGCGGCCTACCAGCGGGTCGTCTCGTTGCGGTGCCCGAGGGCGGCCCACACCTCGGAGACGGTCTGGTAGCGGGTGCCCGGCGGCAGACCCTCCAGGGCGGCGACGACGTCGTCAGGGGCGTCGTTGTCGCGGGCGTTCGCGACCAGTGCCTCCCGGTCGCCGGGCAGGGCGGTCATCGTGATGTACCGCCCGAGCCTGCTGCGCGCCTCGACGTCCGCCGAGCTCATCCCCTTCGGTGCGCCGGTACGCAGCTCGCCGGCCGGCGCGGTGGTCGGCTCCGGCTGGTCCTCACCCGCGGGCTCGGGCTGCCGGAACTCGTCGACCCGGGAGCCGGCGGCACCCGGGCCCTGCACCAGGCCGCTGACCTCCTGGCTCATCTGATCGTCGAGCCTCGGGCTGTGCTTGCTGCTGCCACGTTCCATGTCTTCTGCGCTACCCGGCGGGGCCGCCGATAAACCGAGAGCGACGCCGCAACGGCGCAACCGGTCACGAATCGGCCGGCACCCGCAACGGCGCGACCGGTCACGAATCGGCCGTGGCCCGGGGGGTCAGCACCGGCTCGCGCGGATCCGGGTCGCCGGCCTGCATCGCCCGGCCCCGTTGCAGCTCGGCGTTGATCTGCACGCCCAGCATCAGCGCCGAGTTGGACAGGTAGAGCCAGACCAGGAACGCGATCACCGCGCCGAGGCTGCCGTACGTCACGTCGTACGAGCCGAAGTTCGCCACGTAGAGGCCGAAGCCGAAGGAGGCCAGGGCCCAGGAGAGCAGGGCGACCGCCCCGCCCGGGGTGAGCCAGCGGAACCGGGGTTGGCGCACGTTCGGGGCGATCCAGAACAGCAGCGACAGCAGCCCCATCATCACCAGGGCCAGCACCGGCCACTTCGCCACGCTCCACACCGTCCGGGCCAGCCCGCCCGCGTGGACCAGGTCGCCCACCGCGTCGGTGACCGGGCCGCTGACGATCAGCCCGGTGGCCACCACCGCCACCAGCACCAGCGTCACGGCGGCCAGGCCGATCTGGAGGGGTCGCAGCTTCCAGACCGGCCGCCCCTCGGTCACCCCGTAGACGGCGTTGGAGGCCCGGGTGAACGCCCCGATGAAGCTGGACGTCGACCAGAGCGCGCCGAGCAGACCGAAGCTGAGCAGCGCCTTCGCGCCGCTCTGCTGGTCCACCACCGCGCGCACGATGCTCACGAAGCTGTCGTTGCCGACCACCGAGCCGGCCCCCACGTCGCGGGCCAGGTCGATCACCGTGTCCACCGTCCGCTCCCCGTCGGAGACCAGGCCGACCAGGGCCACCACCACGATGGTGGACGGGAAGAGCGCGAGCACCCCGTAGTAGGTCAGGGCGGCGGCCCAGTCGAGGCAGTCGTCCTGGACGAAGTTCTTGACGCTGCGCACCAGCACCCCGCGCCAGGTGCGCCAGCTCAGTTGGCGTACCCGCCGGGGCAGCCGCGCCCGGTCGGGGGCGGCCGTGTCGGGTTCCGTCGTCGCTGCCATGACCGCTCCCTGGGCCCCGGCGGCGCGGGGTGACCGGTCCACCCGCGCTCGCCTGGTCCCGCCGGTACCCGCAGCCGGAATTCGACAAACCCGGCACGGACCGGCCACCGGTTTGGGGGTGCCAGCCGGGGGAAGGACCGAGACGACCACCCCAGACCGATGCGAAGGAGGACGACATGCCCGCGCGCGAGGTACTGCCCAGCACGCTGCGGCGCTCCCCGGAGAAGGCGCAGCGCACCTGGGAGAAGACGCACGACTCGGCGGTCGAGACCTACGGCGAGGGGGAGCGGGCGCACCGGGCCGCGTTCGCCGCCGTGAAGCACCAGTACGAGAAGGTCGGCGACCACTGGGAGGCCAAGGGCCGCAAGGGGCCCAGCGACCGGCAGGCGGCCGGTGGCGGCCCGGCCCGCCGCGCCCCCACGGCCGGCGGCGTGGACGCCAACGCCACCAAGGAGCACCTGATGGGGGTGGCCCGCAAGCTCGACATCCCCGGCCGCTCCCGGATGACCAAGGGTGAATTGGTCAAGGCGATCGAGAAGGCCAACGACCGCAGCACCCGCAAGGCCCGCGGCGGCTGACCCGCCGCCGCTCGACCGCCCCCCGCCGGGTCACCAGCGACCACCGGCGGGGGGCTCGAGGTGTACGGCCTTCGTGGCCGTGAACTCGTCGAGCAGCTCCGGGCCGTAGCCGAAGCCCTGCCCGCTGCCCCGGCGCGGGTGGGCCGCCCCGCCGGGGGCCCCGCCGAAGACCGCGTTGACCTTCACGGTGCCGGCCGGCAGCTCCCGCCAGGCCCGCTGGGCGTGGCTCATCGACCCGGTGAGCACCGTGGCGGCCAGCCCGTACGGCGAGTCGGCGGCGCAGCGCAGCGCCTCGTCGAACGAGTCGACCACCACCACCGGGGCGACCGGCCCGAAGGTCTCCTCGCGGACCAGCGCCATCTCGTGCCGGCAGTCGGTGACCACGGTCGCCGGGTAGAACGCCCCGGGCCCGTCGGGCACCGCACCGCCGACGCGGATCCGCGCCCCGCCGGCCACCGCCGCGGTCACCTGAGCGTGCACGTGGTCGCGGTGCCGCCGGTCGACCAGCGGCCCGAGCTGGGTGGCCGGGTCCCGGCCCGGCCCGGTGCGCAGCGCCCCGGCCCGCCCCACCAGGGCGTCGACGAAGTCCCCGGCGACGTCGCGGTGCACGTAGATCCGCTCCACCGCGACGCAGATCTGCCCGGCGTTGGCGAACGCCCCCAGCGCCGCCTGCTCGGCGGCCCAGGCCGGGTCCACCCCGGCGTCGACGATCAGCGGATCGCTGCCGCCGTTCTCCAGCAGCGCCTTCGCCCCGCTGCGGGCCGCCGCCTCGGCGATGGACCGGCCGGTCGCCGTGGAGCCGACGTGCGCCACCACGTCCACGTCGCCGCCGGCCAACGCCGCGCCCACCGCGCCGCCCCCGGTGAGCAGCGACAACACGCCGGCGGGGAGCACCCCGTCCAGGGCCCGCGCCAGCAGCCAGCCGGTCGCCGGGGTCCGCTCGCTGGGCTTGTACAGCACCACGTTGCCGGTCACCAGGGCCGCGCCGAGCAGCCCGCAGGAGACCGCCACCGGGTCGTTCCACGGGGTGATCACGGCGACCACGCCGCGCGGCTGCGGCACCATCAGGTCGATGGCGTCGGCCGCGCCGAGCAGGCTCCGCCCGCCGCGCAGCGGGCCCAGCTCCGCGTACTGCCGCAGGGTGGCCACCCCCGCCTCGACGCCGCCCCGAGCGTCCGCGAGGGGCTTGCCCATCTCGGCGGTCACCGCCTCGGCCAGCTCCCCGGTCACCGCCTCGACCGCGTCGGCGGCCCGGTGCAGGGCCGCCGCCCGCGCCGCCGGGGCGGTCGCCGCCCACTCGGGCGCGACCTCCCGCGCCGCCTCCACCGCCTTGCCGACCTCGTCCGCCGTGGCCACCGGCACGGCGCTGACCGGGGCGCCGTCGGCCGGATCGTGGACGACCAGCTCGCCGCCCGCGCCCCCCGCCCCCCACACCCCGCCGATGAGCTGCGCAACCGTGTACATGCGGCAGCGCATCCCCCGGCCGACCCGACGCAAACGCGTTTCGGTCGGCGACCGGACGGGTAGCCGGGTTCGATGATCCCGACGGGTGCCCGGCGATGAGTCCGACCGGTGTCCAGACGGCGGACGCCGTGGTCGTCGGCGCGGGCCACAACGGCCTGGTGGCCGCCAACCTGCTGGCCGACGCCGGCTGGGACGTGCTGGTCTGCGAGGCGACCGGGGCCCCCGGCGGCGCGGTGCGCTCGGCCGAGGTGACCGCCCCCGGCTACCTCAGCGACCTCTACAGCTCCTTCTATCCCCTCGGCTACGCCTCCCCGGTGCTGGGCGGCCTCGAGCTGGAGCGGCACGGGCTGAGCTGGACCCACGCCCCCGACGTGCTGGCCCACCTGCTGCCCGACGGCCGGGCGGCGGTGCTCAACCGCGACCTGGACACCACGGCCGCCTCCCTGGAGACGTTCGCGCCGGGCGACGGCGAGCGCTGGCGCGAGGCGTACGCCGAATGGCTGAACGTCGCCGGGCCGCTGCTGGAGGCCATCACCACGCCGTTCCCGCCGGTGCGCGGCGGGGTCGGCCTGCTGCGCCGGCTGCGGGTCGGCGGGGCGCTGCGGCTGGCCCGCCGGCTGCTGGTGCCGGTGGGCCAGCTCGGCGACGAGCTCTTCGACGGCGAGGGCGGCCCGTTGCTGCTGGCCGGCTGCGCCCTGCACACCGACCTGGCCCCGGCCGACGCCGGCTCCGGGGTGTACGGCTGGCTGCTGGCCATGCTCGGCCAGCAGGTCGGCTGGCCGGTGCCGGTCGGCGGGGCGCAGCGGATCACCGACGCGCTGGTGGACCGGCTGACCGACCGGGGCGGCCGGATCCTCTACGGCGCCCGGGTCGACCGGGTGGTCACCGCCCGGGGCCGGGCGTTGGGGGTACGCACCGTCGGCGGCACCGCCTGGCGGGCCCGCAGGGCGGTGCTGGCCGACGTCCCCGCCCCCGCGCTCTACCTGGACCTGGTCGGCGCGGGGGCGCTGCCGCCCCGGCTGGTGCAGGACCTGGCGCACTTCCGGTGGGACGGCTCCACCGTCAAGGTCGACTGGGCGCTGTCCGGGCCGGTGCCGTGGCGCAACCCGGCGCTGGCCGGCGCGGGCACCGTGCACCTGGGGGCGGACCTCGACGGCCTGACCGGGTACGCCGCCGAGCTGGCCCGGGGGCGGGTCCCGGCCGAGCCGTTCCTGCTGCTCGGGCAGATGAGCGTGGCCGACCCGAGCCACTCGCCCCCGGGCACCGAGTCGCTCTGGGCGTACACCCACCTGCCGTTCCGCCGCGACTGGCGGGCCGAGGAGGTGGCCGCGCACGTGGCGCGGATGGAGCAGGTCATCGAGGACGCCGCGCCCGGCTTCCGCAGCCGGGTGGTGGGGCGGCACGTGGCCGGCCCGGCCGACCTGGAGCGGGGCGACCCGAGCCTGGTCGGCGGGGCGCTGGGCGGCGGCACCGCGGCGGCGTACCAGCAGCTCTTCCTGCGGCCGATCCCCGGCCTGGGCCGCGCGGACACCCCGATCGACCGGCTCTACCTGGCGAGCGCGTCGGCCCACCCGGGCGGCGGGGTGCACGGCGCGCCCGGCGCGAACGCGGCGCGGGCGGCGCTGGCCCGCGACCGGGCCGTCACCGGCGGGCTCTACGCGCGGGCGATCGGCGCGGCCCACCGGGCGGTCTACCGCTGACCGTGCCGCGTCGGCCTGGCCCCGCCGTCCCACCGCGACGAAATCGGCCCGGCCCCGCGTGCGGGCCGGGCCGTCAGGTCAGCGATCCTCGATGTTGCGATGCCGGGTACGCAGCTTGAACGGCATCAGCGCGCTTTCGATCTTGGTGGCGGTGGTCATCTTCGACAGCCCGTCGCGGCGCTCCTCGAAGCGGATCGGCACCTCCAGGATGGTGTGCCCGAGCTTCGTGGCCAGGTAGTGCATCTCCACCTGGAAGCTGTAGCCGTTGGACTGCACCCGCTCCAGGCCGATGTCGCGCAGCGCGTCCGCCCGCCAGATCTTGAACCCGGCCGTGAGGTCGCGGATGCGCACCCGCAGCAGCGTGTGCACGTAGAGGTTGGCCCAGCCGCTGAGCGCCCGCCGGTACAGCGGCCACGCCTCGTCGAGCTGGCCGCCGGGCACGTACCGGGAGCCGATGACCACGCCCGCCTGGGTGGAGAGCAGCGCGCCGAGCATCCCGGGCAGCGCCTCCGGCGGGTGGGACAGGTCGGCGTCCATCTGCGCCACGTACTCCGCGCCGTCGTCGAGCGCCCGGCCGATGCCGTCGACGTACGCCCGGCCGAGGCCCTCCTTGCCGGCGCGGTGCAGCACCCGCACCCGGCCGGGGTGTTCCTGGGCCAGCTTGTCGGCCACCTCGCCGGTGCCGTCCGGGGAGTTGTCGTCGGCGACCAGCACCGTGAGGCCCGACAGCGGCAGCGCGAGGAGCCGCTCGACCACCACCGGCAGGTTGCGCGCCTCGTTGTAGGTGGGGACCACGACGGTCAGACGCGCGTTCCGCCACGGTTCGGGCAGCTGCACGGGTTCGATCATGACGGACATCCTCGGTTTGCCGACAGGGTTACCTGAGAGGGTAGCCAGTTGACCTATCGCCGTCGTCAAGGCTCCCCGTCTGCTGCGCGGGCGCGGGTGTGTGCGCCGGTCAGCGCCCCGCGTCCGGCCCGGTCACCGGTGCCCGGTCGGTCGCCGCCGCGGACCCCGGCTCCGCGCCCCGGTCGGTCACCGGCTCGGCCACCCGGTCGGTCGTCGGGTTGCCCGTGCGCCGGGTCGCGATGTCGGCCAGCCGGCGCAGCGTCTCCCGGTTGCGCCGGTGCAGCACCAGGTCGTTGAGCTTGTTGCGGACCCACCGCAGCGGGCCGGCGGCGAAGTCCTCGCCGATGCGCACCCGGGTGGCGTCCGCGCCGACCGGCTCCAGGGTGAACACCACGATGGCCTCCCCGGCCGGCCAGAAACCGGCCCGGATCACCAGCTTCTGCGGCGGCTCGCAGAGCAGCACCGTGGAGGTGTCCTGCAACGAGAACGGCCACGGCCCGGCCTTGTGGTGTAACTGGGCGCCGACCCGGGGCCAGGCGTCGTCCACGTCGCGCATGTGCACCGTGCCCACCACCCAGTCGCTGTACGTCCAGCCGTCGGCGAGGACGTCGAAGACCCGCTGCGGGGGTGCCTGTATCACTTGCTCCACAACTGCCACCGTCCTTTGCTACCCGAGGTTGGGCCGGCGCTAACGACCCGCGCGGGTTAGCTTCTCGGCGGCGGCGGGTAACGCCGCACCGGAGCCGTCGCACCCGCCGTACCGAAGCCGCCGCGCCCGCCCGCCCGCGCCCCGAGCGCGGCCGGCGACGACGTTTACTCCCCGGGGCGCAGGGAACGCGCCGCCCGTGCGACGGGACCAGATGGAGCCGGATCGGCGCAGGTCAGCCCGGGTCGACCCGGGGGCCGGGCGGCGGCGCGGCGGCGTCCTGTTCGACGCGGTGCTGCTGGACCGCGACGGCACGCTGATCGAGGACGTGCCCTACAACGGGGACCCGGAGAAGGTGCGCCCGATGCCGGGGGCGCGGGCGGCGCTGGACCGGCTGCGGACGGCCGGGCTGCGGCTGGGGGTGGTGACCAACCAGTCCGGGCTGGCCCGGGGCCTCTTCACCGCCGCCCAACTGGCCGCGGTGCACGCGCGGGTGGAGGAGCTGCTCGGCCCGTTCGACTCGTGGCGGGTCTGCCCCCACGACGACGACGCGGGGTGCCCGTGCCGCAAACCGGCACCGGGGCTGGTGCACGCCGCCGCGGCCGACCTGGGCACCACGGCCGGGCGGTGCGTGCTGGTGGGCGACATCGGCCGGGACATGGCGGCGGCCCTGGCGGCGGGGGCCACGGGCATCCTGGTGCCGACGCCGGTGACCCGGGGCGAGGAGGTCGCCGCGGCCCCGTACGTGGCGGCGACGCTGCCCACGGCGGTGGAGGAGATCCTGCGCCGGCAGGCCGCCGTGACCCCGGCGCGGCCCCGGCGCGGCGGAACGGTGCTGCTGGTACGCGCCGACTCGGCCGGGGACGTGCTGGTCACCGGGCCGGCGGTGCGGGCGGTCGCGGCGCACGCCGAGCGGGTGCTGCTGCTCTGCGGGCCCCGGGGCCGGGAAGCGGCCCGGCTGCTGCCGGGGGTGGACGAGATCGTCGAGTGGCCCCTGGAGTGGATCGACCCGGACCCCGCCCCGGTGCAGCCACGCCGGGTCGAGGCGCTGCTGCGGCGGCTGACCGCCCTCGCCGTGGACGAGGCGGTGATCTTCACCAGCTTCCACCAGTCGCCGCTGCCGCTGGCGCTGCTGCTGCGCCTGGCCGGGGTGCCCCGGGTCAGCGGGATCAGCGACGACTACCCGGGCAGCCTGCTCGACGTGCGGCACCGGGTGCCGCCGGGGGTGCCCGAGCCCGAACGCGCCCTCTCCCTGGCCGCCGCCGCCGGCTACGCCCTGCCCGCGCCCGACCAGCCCCGGCTGCGGCTGCGCCGCGACGCGGTGCCACCGCCACCGCCCGGCCTGGACGAACCCGGCTACCTCGTGCTGCACCCCGGCTCGTCGGCGACCTCGCGGGCCTGCCCGCCGGAGCTGGCCGCCCGCATCGTCGGGGTGCTGGCCGGGGCCGGTCACCGGGTGGTGGTCACCGGCGGGCCCGACGAGCGGGAGCTGACCGCCTCGGTGGCCGCCGCCGGGGGCGTCGACCTCGGCGGGCGCACCGGGCTGGCCGAGCTGGCCGGGATCATCGCCAACGCCGGCGCGCTGGTCGTCGGCAACACCGGCCCGGCGCACCTGGCCGCCGCCCTGGGGGTGCCGGTGGTCAGCCTCTTCGCCCCCACCGTCCCGTTCGGGCAGTGGGGGCCCTACCGGGTGCCGGCCGTGCGGCTCGGCGACGCCGACGCGCCCTGCCGGGACACCCGGGCCACCCGCTGCCCCGTGGCCGGCCACCCCTGCCTGGCCGGGCTCGACCCCGGCGCGGTCCTGGCGGCGGTACGCCTGCTCGGCGTACCCCCGGTCGCCGGGCGGTCGACGGCGGCGGCCCGCGCGGTCGTGCCGGCCGGCGGCGGGGGCGGCCGATGAACGTCCTGGTCTGGCACGTGCACGGCTCCTGGGCCACCTCCTTCGTGCACGGCCGGCACCGCTACCTGGTGCCGGTCACCCCCGACCGGGGCCCCTGGGGCCTCGGCCGGGCCCGCACCTACCCGTGGCCCGAGCGCGCCGTCGAGGTCACCCCGGAGGCGCTCGCCCGCGCCGAGGTCGACGTGGTGGTCCTGCAACGCCCGGAGGAGTTCGAGCTGGCCTGCCAGTGGCTGGGGCGACGGGTCGGCCGCGACGTGCCGGCGATCTACGTCGAGCACAACACCCCCAAGGGCGACGTGCCGGAGACCCGGCACCCGATGGCCGACCGCGACGACCTGCTGCTGGTGCACGTCACCGGCTTCAACGAGCTCTTCTGGGACAGCGGCACCACCCGCACCACGGTCGTCGAGCACGGCGTCGTCGCTCCGAAGGTCGAGTGGACCGGCGAGCTCGACCGGCTCGCCGTGGTCATCAACGAGCCGGTACGCCGCTGGCGGGTCACCGGCACCGACCTGCTGCCCCGCTTCGCCGCCCTCGCCCCGCTCGACGTCTTCGGCATGGGGGTGGGCGGGCTCGCCGAGCGGCTGGGGCTGCCCGCCGACCGGCTCGCCACCCACGACGACGTGCCGCAGGAGCTGATGCACGCCGAGCTGGGCCGGCGGCGGGCCTACCTGCACCTGTGCCGGTGGACCTCGCTGGGGCTGAGCCTGATCGAGGCCATGGCCATCGGCATGCCGGTCGTCGCGCTGGCCACCACCGAGGCGCCGGTGGCGGTGCCGCCGGAGGCCGGCGCCCTCTCCACCCGCGTCGGGGAGCTGGTGGGGGCGACCCGCCGCCTCCTCGACGACCCGCAGGCCGCCCGCCGGGCGGGCGCGGCGGCCCGCCGGGCCGCCCGGGAGCGCTACGGACTGGACCGTTTCCTCGCCGACTGGGACCGCCTGCTGGAGGAGGAAGTATGCGCGTCGCGATGATCTCGGAACACGCCAGCCCGCTCGCCGTCCTCGGCGGCGAGGACGCCGGCGGCCAGAACACGCACGTCGCGGAGCTCTCCGCCGCGCTGGCGGCCGCCGGGCACGACGTGCGGGTCTACACCCGCCGCGACGCGGTGGACCTGCCGGTGCACGTGTCCGGCCCGGACGGCTACGACGTGGTGCACGTGCCGGCCGGGCCCGCCGAGCCGGTCGCCAAGGACGCGCTGCTGCCGCACATGCCGGCCTTCGGTCGCTGGCTGGTGCAGCGGTGGCGCGGCGGGGAGTGGGCACCCGAGGTGATCCACGCGCACTTCTGGATGAGCGGCCTCGCCGCGCTGGCCGCCGGCCGGCGCAGCGGGGTGCCGGTGGTGCTGACGTACCACGCCCTCGGCACCGTGAAGCGCCGCTACCAGGGCGCGCAGGACACCAGCCCGCCCGGCCGGATCGAGCGCGAGCGGGAGTTGGGCCGCGCGGTCGACCGGGTCGTCGCCCAGTGCCAGGACGAGGTGGGCGAGCTGGTCCGGCTCGGGGTGCCCCGGTCGCGGATCACCGTCGTGCCGTCGGGGGTCAACCTCGCCACGTTCGCGCCGCTGGGCCCGGCCGCCGAGCGGGACCCGGGCCGGGCCCGCATCCTCACCGTCGGCCGGCTGGTGGAACGCAAGGGCTTCCAGGACGTGATCCGGGCGATGACGCGGGTGCCCGCCGCCGAGTGCGTGGTGGTGGGCGGCCCGCCCGAGGGACTGCTGGAGGCCGACCCGCACGCCCGCCGGCTGCGGGCGCTGGCCGCCTCGTGCGGGGTCGCCGACCGGGTCACCCTGGTCGGGGCGGTGCCCCGCGAGGAGATGGCCCGCTGGTACCGCTCCGCCGACGTGCTGGTCGCCGCCCCCTGGTACGAGCCGTTCGGGCTCACCCCGCTGGAGGCGATGGCCTGCGGCGTGCCCGTGATCGGCACCGCCGTCGGCGGGCTGACCGACACCGTGCAGCCCGGGGTGACCGGCGAGCTGGTCCCGGCCCGCGACCCCGACGCGCTGGGCGCCGCGATCCGCCGGCTGCTCGACGACCGGATCCGCCGCTTCGCGTACGCCGGGGCGGCCCGCGACCGGGCCCGCCGCCGCTACTCCTGGGCGGCGGCGGCCGACCGGCTGACCGAGGTGTACGGGCAGGTGGCGGCGGTGCGCCGCCCGGCCCGGGTGGTCGCCTGATGGCCGCCGTCCCGGCCCGCCCCGACGGTGGGGCGGCCCCGTCGGTGCTCGACGCGCACCTGGCGCACCTGGCCGCCGCGCTGCCGTCGCTGCGCGGCTGCGAGGAGCTGCTGGCCCGGTGGGGCGCGGAGCTGGCGCACCGGCTGGCCGCCGGGGGGCGGCTGCTGGTGGCCGGCAACGGCGGCAGCGCCGCCGAGGCCCAGCACCTCACCGCCGAGCTGGTCGGCAAGCTGCGCGACGACCGCGAACCGCTCTCGGCCATCGCCCTGCACGCGGAGACCTCCGCCCTGACCGCCATCGGCAACGACTACGGCTACGCCGAGGTCTTCGCCCGCCAGGTGCGCGCCCACGGCCGCCCCGGCGACATCCTGCTGCTGCTGACCACCAGCGGCACCAGCGCCAACCTGCTCGCCGCCGCCGACGCCGGCCGGCGGGCCGGGCTGCGCTGCTGGGCCTTCACCGGCCCCGCCCCCAACCCGCTGGCCGACGCCTGCCACGACACCCTGGCCGTGGCGTCGGCGGACGGCCAGGTCGTCCAGGAGCTGCACCTGCTCTGCGCGCACGTGCTCTGCGAGTACGTCGACCGGGTGCTCCCCGCCGCCCGCGCGGCGGCAGGCCCCGCGACGGTGGGGCCGGCGGGGGCGACGGTCGGCGCGGTCGGTGCGCCGGCCGGGCCGGTGCGCGCCGGGGTCGAGGTGGCGCTGGACGGCGGGGCGGACCGGCCGGGCGGAGCCGAGCCGGTCGGGGCGGACCCGGTCGAGGTGGCGCTGGACGGCGGGACGGACCGGCCGGTCGAGGCGGGACGAGGGGGCGAGTGAGATGGCGGGACCCGTGGTGGTGGTCGGTGACATCCTGCTCGACCGGGACGTCGAGGGGGTGGTCAACCGGCTCTGCCCGGACTCCCCGGTCCCGGTCCTCGACGAGTCCACGGCCGTGGACCGGCCCGGCGGCGCCGGCCTGGCGGCGGTCTTCGCCGCCGCCCAGGGCGCCGAGGTGGCCCTGGTGACCGCGCTCGCGGACGACGCCGGCGGGGCCCGCCTCGCCGAACTGCTGGCCGCCGCCGGCGTGCGGCTGTACGCGCTGCCGCTGCGCGGCGCCACCCCGGAGAAGATCCGCCTGCATGCCCGGGGCCGGGTGCTGCTGCGACACGACCGGGGCGGCCCGGCCGGCGAACCCGGCGCGCCGAGCGACACCGTGCTGCGGCTGCTCGCCCACGCGTCCGCCGTGCTGGTCAGCGACTACGGCCGGGGGGTGGCCCGGCAGCCGGCGCTGCGTTTCGCGCTCGCGGCGACCCGCGCGCCCGTGGTGTGGGATCCGCACCCGCGCGGGCCGGCGGCGGTCCCCGGCGTGCACCTGGCCACCCCGAACGAGTCGGAGGTACGCGAGCTGGTGCAAGACGCCGCCGGGGAGTCCCGGCTGGCCACCGCGTCCCGGGGCGCGCAGGAGCTGCGCCGGCGCTGGCGGGCCGGCGCGGTCACCGTGACCCTGGGCGGCGACGGCGCGCTGCTCTGCCACGCCGGGTCGACCCCGCTGGTGGTGCCCGCGCCGGCCCGCGCCGAGGGGGACACCTGCGGCGCGGGGGACCGCTTCGCGGCGACCGCCGCCGTGGCGCTGTCCCGGGGCGCGCTGGTCTCCGAGGCGGTGCGGGCGGCGGTCGCCGAGGCGTCGGCGTACGTCGCCGCCGGGGGAGTGGCCGCCGCGCTGCCGCCGCCCGGTCCGGCCCCCGTGCCCGCTTCCCGGCCCGCCGCCGGGGAGCGGGTCGGCGTCGTCGCCGCCGCCACGGTGGTCGCCTCGGTCCGCGCCGCCGGTGGCACCGTCGTCGCCACCGGCGGCTGCTTCGACCTGCTGCACGCCGGGCACCTGGCCACCCTGGAGGCGGCCCGCCAACTCGGCGACTGCCTGATCGTCTGCCTCAACTCCGACGCCAGCGTGGCCGGGCTGAAGGGGCCGGACCGGCCGGTGGTGGCACAGGGCGACCGGGGCCGGCTGCTGGCGGCGCTGGGCTGCGTCGACGCGGTGCTGGTCTTCGACGAGCCCACCCCGGAGGCGACCCTGACCTGGCTGCGCCCGGACGTCTGGGTCAAGGGCGGCGACTACGCCACCGGCGGCGAGCCGGGACTGCCCGAGGCGGAGCTGCTGCGCCGCTGGGGCGGGCACACGGTGGTCGTGCCGTACCTCGACGGGCACTCCACCACCGACCTGATCGCCGCCGCCCGCGCCGGCGGGGCGAGCACCGGGCCCGCCCCGCCGTCCGGCGTGCCGGTGGAGGCGACGGGGCGCGGCGCGGACGCTACGACGGCGAAGGGGGCACGATGACCGCGAACGCGGTGGGGGCGGGACCGATCGTCCTGGTCACGGGCGGGTCGAGCGGGTTGGGGGCGGCCGTGGTGACGGCCGTGGCGAACTCCGGCGGCCGGCCGCTGGTGCTGGACCGCAACGCGCCCGCCGACGGGGTGCCGTGGGCCGAGTGCGACCTGGCCGACACCCGGGCCGCCGAGGCGGCCACCCGGGCGTTGGCCGAACGCGCCGGCGGGCTCGACGCCGTCGTCACCGCCGCCGGCATCGACGTGCCGGGGCGGCTCGCCGACGTGCCGGGGGAGACCTGGGAGCGGATCGTCACGGTGGACCTGCTGGCCACCGCCGCGGTGATCCGGGCCGCCCTGCCCTGGCTGGAGGAGTCGCGGGGCAACGTGGTCACCGTCGCCTCCACCCTCGGCGTGAAGGCGGTCGGCGACGCCACCGCGTACTGCGCCGCGAAGTTCGGCGTCGTCGGCTTCACCCGCGCCCTCGCCGCCGAGCTGGCCGGGGCCGTCGGCGTCACCCTGCTCATCCCCGGCGGGATGCGTACGGCGTTCTTCGACACCCGCGACGCCCAGTACCGGCCGGGTCCCGACGCCAGTCTCAACGACCCCGCCGACACCGCCGCCGCCGTCCTGTTCGCCCTCTCCCAACCGCCCGGCAGCGCCGTACGCGAGCTGGTCGTCTGCGCGGAGCGGGAGTCGTCGTACCCGTGATCCTCGTGCTGCGCGCCCTGGGCGTCGGTGACCTCGCCACCGCGGTCCCCGCGCTGCGTGCGTTGCGCGCCGCGTACCCCTGCCGGGAGCTGGTCCTGGCCGCCCCGCGCTGGCTGGCCCCCCTGGTCGGGCTCGTCGGCGGCGTCGACCGCCTGCTGCCCGTCGACGGCCTCGACGGCCTCGACGCCCTCCCCGGGCCCGGAGGCGCGCCGCAGCTCGCGGTCAACCTGCACGGGTGCGGCCCCCGGTCGCACCGGCTGCTGGCCGCCACCGGCCCCGGCGGGCTGCTGGCCTACGCCAACCCCGCCGCCGACCACCTGGACGGGCCGGGCTGGCGCGACGACGAACACGAGGTGGACCGCTGGTGCCGGCTGCTGGCCTGGTACGGCATTCCGGCCGACCGCGACGACCTGGCCCTGTCCCGCCCCGCGCCGGACCGGGTGCCGACCGGGGTCACCGTCGTGCACCCCGGCAGCAAGGTGCCCGCCAAGCGCTGGCCGGCGCGGCGCTTCGCGGCGTTGGCCCGGGAGCTGACCGACCGGGGGCACCGGGTGCTGGTCACCGGGTCGGCCGACGAGCGGGAGCTGGCCGGGCGGGTGGCGTACCACGCGGGGTTGCCGCCGCAGGCGGTCCTCGCCGGCCGCACGGACCTCGGCGACCTCGCCGCCCTCGTCGCCCACGCCCGCCTGGTGGTCAGCGGCGACACCGGCGTCGCGCACCTCGCCACCGGCTACGGCACGCCGTCGGTGGTGCTCTTCGGGCCGGTGCCGCCGGCCCGGTGGGGGCCGCCGCCGGACCGCCCCCGACACCGGGTCCTCTGGGCCGGCACCGCCGCGACCGGCGGTGCGGCGGCACGGGATTGGTCCCCCTCCGCCGGGGTACGAACCGCTGCGACACTGACGGCCGTCGGTGTCGACGACGTGCTGGCGGCCGTGGACGAGGCGGAACAGGCGGTGCGGATCTCCGGTGCGGTTACGGCGTAGTGATCCGGGCGGGCCGGGGTACGGCCGGCGGCGCAGCGGCAAGGGCTGGGCCTTCCTCGACCCGGCCGGCGGGACGCTCCGTGACCCCGACGAGCTGGCCCGGCTGCGGGGGCTGGTGATCCCGCCGGCCTGGCGGGACGTCTGGATCTCGCCGCACCCCAACGGGCACATCCAGGCCATCGGGATCGACGCCGCCGGCCGCAAGCAGTACCTCTACCACCCCCAGTGGCGGCGCAAGCGCGACGAGGCGAAGTTCGACCACGTGCTGCGGGTGGCCCACCGGCTGCCGGTGCTGCGCGAGCGGGTGGAACGCGACCTGGCCGGCCGCGAGCTGAACCGGGACCGGGTGCTGGCCACGGTCGCCCGCCTGCTCGACATGGGGATGTTCCGGGTCGGCAGCGACCAGTACGCCGTCGGCGACGACGCCACCTTCGGCGTGGCCACGCTGCGCCCCGAGCACGCCCGGCAACGGGGCGGCTGCGTGGTCTTCGAGTTCCCCGCCAAGGGCGGCATCGAGCAGGTGCGCCGGATCTCCGACCCGCAGCTGTGCCGGGTGCTGCTGCACCTGCGCCGGCGGCGGCGCGACGCCGAGCGGCTCTTCGGCTACCTCGACGGCCGGGACTGGCGCGACGTGCGCAGCGACGAGGTCAACGAGTACCTGCGCGACGCCAGCGGCGGCGAGATGACCGCTAAGGACTTCCGCACCTGGCACGCCACCGTGCTGGCCGCCACCGAGCTGGCCAGCCGGGGGCCGGCACGCTCGGTCACGGCCCGGCGCAAGGCGGTCGCGGCGGTGATGCGCGAGGTCGCCGAGCTGCTCGGCAACACCCCGACGGTGGCGCGGACGTCGTACGTGGATCCCCGGGTGGTCGACATGTTCCACGACGGGGTGGTCGCGCCGGTGGGCTCGGAGATGCCCCGGGAGGAGGCCGAGCGGCGGGTGCTGAAGCTGCTGGAGGAGGCCTGAGGCGCCGGCGCGGGCAGCGGGGTAGCGCAGGCTGTACCGGGAGGAGGGCAGCAGGCAGGATCGTCTCCTTTTCGGACTCCTTGCACCATTGATGGTGTCAAGCGTTACCGAGATCGAGGAGTGATCATGCCCGCGAAGCTGGACAATTCCGCCCGCCGTCGCCGCCGGAGCCTGCGGCTGGCAGCCGGCGCGTTGGCCGTCGTCACCAGCGCCGCCCTGGCCACCCCCTCGGCGTTCGCCGCCGCCGAGACCAGCCGCAACGCCGCCCCGAGGGACGCGGTCCAACAGCAACTGGACGGCCTGGTCGGCAGGGACGGCTTCCCCGGGGCGCTCGCCTCGGTGCGGGGCGCCGGTGGGCGGGTCCGTGACTACACCGCCGGAGTCGGCGATCTCCGGACGCGCGGCCCGGTTCCTCGCGATGGCCAGGTCCGCATCGGCAGCAACACCAAGACCTTCACCGCCGTGGTCGTCCTGCAGCTGGTGGGTGAGGGCCGCATCGACCTGGACGCCACGGTCGAGCACTACCTGCCCGGCGTCGTGCGCGGCCACGGCAACGACGGCAACAAGATCACCGTACGCCAGCTGCTGCAGCAGAACAGCGGGCTGCCCGACTACGACGATGTGCTCTTCACCAAGGCCGAGGACCTGATCGACAAGAGTCACTCGTACTACGAGCCGCGCCGGCTCGTGGACGCCGCGCTCACGAGTGCGCCGCACTTCAACCCCGGAGAGAGGTGGGAGTACAGCAACACCAACTTCGTCCTCGCCGGGCTCATCGTCGAGCAGGTCACCGAACGTCCGATCGGCGAGGAGATCACCAACCGCATCATCAAGCCGCTCGGTCTGCGTGACACCTACTGGCCGGGCGTCGGGGAGCAGCGGCTCCGGGGCACCCACCCGCACGGCTACGTCGCGGTGGCCCCGGGCGCACCGTGGGTGGACGTCACCGACATGGACCCGTCCCTGGGCTGGGCCGCAGGCCAGCTGGTCTCGACCCCGGACGAGCTGCGGAGCTTCTTCGAGGCGCTGATGGCCGGGCGGTTGCTCAAGCCCGCCCAGCAGGCGGCCCTGACGAAGACCATCCCCGCGCCCGGCTTCGAGCCGACCGGCGAGTACGCGTACGGCCTCGGAATCGCCCGGCGCGAACTCTCCTGCGGCGGCTTCGGCTGGGGACACGGCGGCGACATCCAGGGCTTCGAGACCCGCAACCTGGTCACCCGGGACGGCCGTAGCGCCGTGGTGGCGGTGACCGGCCTGCCGACCTCCGAGCAGATGCTCAACGACGTGAACAACAGCGTCGACGTGGCGATCTGCGGCACCGGCCGCTGAGGCGGTTACGGCACCGGGCATCCACCGGCGACACCGGCCGCCCCCCGTTACGGGGGGCGGCCGGTGTCGCCGGTGCATCAGTCGTTGAGGACCTCGAAAGAGCCGGCGGCACGGGGCGCGGTGGGGCCGCGTCGAATCGCCGCGAGCAGGTCTTCCGCCGTGCGCGCCGCCGGGCAGCACGGCACCCGGCACACCGGGCAGCGCCCGTCGCGACCGGGGGCGTGCCGACGCAGGACCGTGCGGGCCGCCAGGGCGAGCCGGTTGCGGATCTGGGCCAGGGAGAGCAACGGCGCGGTCACCGGGTCAGCCCGACCAGCGCGGCCAGTCGCGCCACGTCGGCCGGCATCGGCCCGCAGCGGTGCACGTCGGCGAGCACCGTACACGCCACCGGCCGGCACCGGATCTCCGCCGGGGCGGTCCGGTGCGCGTCGACCAACGCGCGGCCCGCCCGCAGCAGGTCACCCACCTGCAGGTACGCCCGCGCGGCGTCGATCAGGTGCGCGGCCCGATGCTCGACGGGCAGGCGCCCCCACCCGCTGCCGCCGATGGCCTTCTCGTGCCAGGCGACCGCCTCGGCGCCGTCGCCCAACTCGACCGCCGCCACCACCCGGGCCGCCGCCACGGTGGTGGGTCCGAACTGATCCCGGCCCTCGCCGACCCGCTCGGCGGCCTTGGCCGCCTGGTCGAACAGCTCGGCGACGCCGGGCGCGTCGCCGCAGACGGCGGCGGCCAGGGCGGCCTCGACCAGCAGCGTCCCGCACAACGCCAGCTCCCCCGGCGGCCCGTCGTGCGGCACGGCCGGCGCGATCCGCTGCGCGGCGGCGATCGTCACGCCCATCGCCAGCCGGCCCCGCTTCGTCGCGCGCAACGCCTGCCCGAGCGGGATCGCCGCCGTCGCCTGCCGCAGCGGGTCACCGCCGGCCACCGCCATCGCCCGGTCGGCGGCCAACCACGCCAGGTCCGGTTCCCCCAGCTTCACCAGCGCCGACGCCATGATCCGGTACACCCGCGAAGAACGCATGGCTTCCTCCTTGCGTCGCGACCTTGGAAGACGTGGATGCCCAAGTGTGGGAAGTCCGCTCGGGCATCCACGTCGGCGAGGACGGTCCGACAGCGCCAACCGAGGGAAGCGGCCTCTTTTGCAACCTCCAACAGGTACCGTTGGGTAGTCAAGGGTTGGGGCAGGTGGTCTACTCGGGTTGCCAACCGAGGAGAAGCACCGTGCCACCGCGTTACCGCTATGAGCAGATCGCCGACGACCTCGCCGCCCGCATCGCGTCGGGAGAGTTCTCACCCGGTTCCAAGCTGCCCAGCCGGCGAGAGTTGATCGAGCAGTACGGGGTCACCGAACCGGTGATCGACCGCGCCATGCAGGTGCTCCGGATCAAGGGGATGACGGAGACGCTGCCGGGCGTCGGTGTCTTCGTCGCCGAGTAGCGAACTCCGCCTCGCGCCCTCCCACAGGCCCAAGATCCGAGCATTTTCCCTGAAAATGCTGCCTGAATTGGGCGTTCACCCAGCATTTTCCCTGAAGATGCTCGGATCTTGACCGGCGTCCGGGTGGACAGCTCCGCCGCCGCGACATCTACGGCGCACATCTGAGCAAGCACAACGATCGTCGTCCATAGGCGCCCTGCGAGCCCTTCGGTACGCGAAGATCGATGTCGGAGGCCCCCGCTTCCCGCTCGCCGCCGTCCCATCCCTCCCTGCAGGGTCAAGATCCGAACATCTTCCCCGAAGATGCTGCCTCGGACGGCGTTCACACAGCATTCTTCCTGAAGTTGCGCGGATCTTGACTGTGGGAAGAGCGAGTGGCGGCTGCTCACCCGTCACGATGCGTCCCTCAGGATGCGGTGCATCTGACGTACCGGCAGGGCCGGGTTGGCTGCCGCGTAGAAGGCCAGGTCCGGGTCGTCGAGCAAGGCGATGATCCGCTTTCTCGGCAGGCGTCGGCAGCCGGCCATCGCTTGCCGGACGGCGGTATCCGGATCGGCGGAGAGGTGGTCGACGAGTTGCGGGTCGGCGTGTGGGTCGAGAGCGACCAGGTGCCGTACCGCCGGATCCGGGTGGGTGGCGAATCGGGCCAGTCCCGCGACGGGGAAGTTCGGCAGCGAGGTGAGTCGGTCCCGGCCGCAGCCGTCGTACTCGAGAAAGCAGCGTGCCAACAGCGCCGGTGGCGCCTTGGGGTGGTGCTGGGCGAGCAGCACCCTGGTGCCGAGGTCGCTGTCCTCGGCGAGGGCGGCGACCAGGGGCGTCGGTAGCTGCGGATGGCGGGCCGCGCGTCGACGCAGCAGCGGATTGACCGATCTCGCCCATCGCAGCGCGTCGGCGAGAGGCGGCACCGATTCGTCCGGTGCGTGCTGGACGGAGAGGCTGCACCCGTCCCGGGGGCCGTAGTGCCCGGCGCCGGCAACCGTCGCGAGATCGATATCTATGCCGGCCCGCTGCTGTTCGGTGAGGTGGGGGTGGACGGAGACGGCGGTGCGGACCTCGGCCGTCGGGTCGGCAGCGAGTCGGAGCGCCTGCGCGCCGGTCAGGTCGGGGCGGGTGGCGAGTTTCCGGCGGACGTCGGCGGCAGGGTGGCCGAGCAGTGTCTCCACGACGTCGGGCGGCGTCGACGCATTGGTGGCGACGAAGCACACGGCTTCCACGTCGCCACTGGCCAGCACCTGGTCCACCAACGCTCGGGAGAGCGGCCGCTGCAGCACCGACCAGAAGGCGTGGCAGTGCGTCGAGGGCAGGTCCGCGGGCTGCATGAGGCGCCGCTGCTCGGCTTGGGCCTGCGCGGCTGCCGCCCGGACCTCGGGGACCGGGTCCCCCAGCAGGGTCTCCCGCGTCGGATCGTCCAGGAAGTGCAGAGCGCCCGCAGCGAAGCGGCGCACCCCGGGCTGCGGGTGCCCGGAGGCCAGCAGGAACAGTCGCCGCTCATGGCGCATCGCGAAGGCCAGTTCCCAGAGCAGTTCCTCGCGGGTGAACGGCACCCCGGTAGGTGGTTCGTCGAGAAGGGTCAGCAGCCGCACCAGCGCGGCGTCGGAGAGTGGTTGCTGCCCGGGACGCCCGAACGCCCGGGTCCACACCTGCCACTGTGGGTCGTCCAGGAGCCCGCTGCGGGTCCGCGCAGCCACCCCGGGATGTTCGGCCAGCGCGATACGTACTCGGCGGGACGGGTGTCGTGCCATCACGTCCTGCACGGGCATCGGCAGGTGGGCGCGGCCTCGTAACCCCTCGCATGCCTGCTCCGGCCACTGGTGGATCAGCCGGAGCAGCACATCGGTCGGTGCCGCCGGGTTCTGGGCCAGGCCGCGCAACAGCGGCGCCGAGGCCGGAATCTGATCCGTCGACACCTTTCCGATCATGGCGCGGATCCTAATGCCCCCACCATCGATGTCCGGCCATCGGTGCAGGGCATTCGCCATTCGACCGGCATACCGAGGCCGCCCCGGCACTGCTGTCCACCGTGGTGGCGTTGTTCCGGCCCGTCCGACCCACCCTAGGCCCAAGATCTGCGCACCTTCTCCGCAGATGCTGGGTCGATCGGCGTTCAACCGGCCCGAAGATGCGCAGATCTTGGGCGTGGGGGAGTAGGGAGGGCTGCGCCGCGAAGAGGCATACGCCGCGAGTAGGCGGATCAGTTGCCGGCGATGGCGGCCCGGGAGCCGCCGACGGTGCCCCGGACGGCATTGGCGGCCAACTCCTTGACGCGGCTGGTCGGCAGCGGGTTGCCCGGGTTGTCGAGGAACCAGCTCTGCTGCTCTTGCGGGCGGGCCGGGCGAGGACGAGCAACCGGCGGAAGTCGCCTCGCCCCTCCCGCAGGTCCAAGATCCGAGCATTTTCCCTGAAAATGCTGCCTCAATTGGGCGTTCACCCAGCATTTTCCCTGAAGATGCTCGGATCTTGACCGGCGTCCGGGCGCGGACGAAGTTGTGTGGATCTTGGCCTGTCGCCTGGGCGAGCGTCACGAGGGTGGCCGGTCACCGCCCGGCCGAATCGCTCGGCGACGTCCTGGATCACGAGGTTCGACGGGGTGCGGAAGTCTTCGAACCGACCGGCGATCGACTGGTCTAGCAGCGGTTCGTGTCGCTGCGACGGCAGGCCCGCGAGGCCGAGGAACCAGCGCACCTGTCGACAGTGCCACTGCCAACCGCCGTCCGCGCAGGTCCGGTCGACCACCACGGTGACCAGGTGCAGCAGCGCCTGCTCCCACCGGGCCGGATCGGCCGGCTCGGCGGCGAGTGACGGCAGGAACCGGTCGAAGCGTTCGGAGAGCTCCTCCAGCCACCCCCGCCACTCGATCAACGAATCGGTGACCGCGCCGAGCGTGTGCTCCGGGTCGCCCATGCTGTCGTGGGGGCAGCACCACGCGTGGACGGGGCCGCCGTCGAAGTCCGCCTCACCGACGCCCCACCGCCAGCCCGAGGCCCAGTGCCCGTAGTGACCGACGATGGCGAAGCTCATCTCGTTGACCCACCGGGTGCCCTCTTCCTGCGCCCATTCGTACGACGCCGACCTGTCGGCGCGGTCGGACGGGCCTGGTGGGGACGGCGAGCGCGGGCGGCAGGGACCGGATGACGGCCGGGGCCTGGCCCGGGTCGAAGGGCTTTCCCGGCCGGGTCCACCTCCGGCCAGGTCAGGTCGTAAGGCCTGATCCTCGGGTCGTAGCTGCGCCGGTATGGCGGGTCGGACAACGGGCGGCCTCCGGGGAGAGTGGGGCGAAAGCGCCGTTCCGGCCGCCCTCCGGTTATGGGGAACGGCCGGCCCGACGCCCACAAGATCAGTCGTTGAGGACCTGGGAGAGCCGGTCGCGGAAGCGCCGCTCGGAGTCGCTGACCTGGTCGCCGCCGAGGCCGAGGATGCCGCCGCTGGACGCCGCGCCGACCACGTTCTCGGCGACCTTGATCAGCCAGTGCTTGTAGGCGCCGGCCTCGCCCTCGTCGACCTTGTCGACCAGCAGCCGGGCCGCCGAGGCCGCCCGGTTCAGCACGTCCTCGATCATCGCCCGGGGATCGGTGGGCACGATCACCGGCAGCTCCTCGCCGGCGTCCGGGTCGCCCACCCGGGAGACGAGCTCGGTCGCCACGGCGGCGACGAGCGGGCTGGCCGAGTCCCGGCCGGCGGAGATGGTCTCCATGCCGGCGGCGTTCTCGGCCATGGTGCGGCGGGAGCCGTCGCTCTCGGCGGCGCTCGCCGCCGTCAGCACCGCCTGGGGCAGGCCGACCAGCAGCCCCCACTCCTCGTCGGAGAAACCGAACCCGGTGTACGCCGGCTGCTCGATCACGGCCGAGCTCCTCTCATCTGTCTGACTGGGTGACGCCGTGGCACGGTGGCCCGGCTCAGGCTAGTCGAGGGTCAGCAGACCCTGTTCGGACACGACGGGCACCGAGAGCGTCTTGTAACCGACCTCTTCGAAGAGGACCGTCATCCGGTCCTCCTCGTAGCTGAGCACCATGCCGCTGCCCCACTCCGGGTGGCGCACCTGGCTGTGCACGGGGAAGGGCCCGCTGGCCCCGTCGTCGGCGACGCTCGTGCCGGCCAGGCAGTTGTCGCAGTGCCCGCAGACCTCGGTCATCTGCTCGCCGAAGTAGGCCAGCAGGTGCTGCCCCCGGCAGCCGGTGGTCTCGGCGAAGGCCCGCATCATGTCGGTGCGCGAGCGGGTCACGGTCTGCTGGCGTTCGGCCTCGGCCCGCGCGGCCTCGCCGGCCTCGACCGGCATCGGGGCGTACCGGGGGACGCCGATGCGCTGCCTCGCGCGCGGCTCGGCGGCGCCGACCTGCTCCAGCAGGGCGAGATACTGGCCGAGCTTGCGCGGCCCCAGGCCGGTCAGCTCGCGCAGCTCCTTCTTGGTGACCGGCTTGGCCCGCAGCAGGGCGGCCAGGTCGCGCAGCTCGTCGGGGTCGGGCAGGCCGCCGGAGAAGAAGCGTTGCAGCCCGACGTCCTCGGCCTGCCAGAGCAGCAGCACCCGGGCCTGCGCCCCGTCGCGTCCGGCCCGGCCGATCTCCTGGAAGTAGCTGTCCGGCGAGTCGGGCAGCGCCATGTGCACCACCCAGGCGATGTTGGGCTTGTCGATGCCCATGCCGAACGCCGAGGTGGCCACCATGATCGGCACCTCGTCGGCGAGGAACGCCTCGTGCAGCTCGTTGCGTGCCCCGGTGGGCATCCCGCCGTGGTAGTACTGCGCCGGATAGTCGGCGTCGGTGAGCCGGGCGGCCAGTTCCTCGGCCGCGCGCCGGGTCGGCACGTAGATGATCCCGGGGCGCTGGTCCTCGCGCAGCAACGCGATCAGCCGCCGCCACCGGTAGTCCTCGGTGGGGCAGTGCGCCACCTCGAGGAAGAGGTTGGGCCGGTCCAGCCCGGAGACCACCACCTCGGCGTCGCGCAGCCGCAGTCGGGCGATGATGTCGTCGCGTACCGGGGGTGAGGCGGTGGCGGTCAGGGCGACCACCGGGGGCCGGCCGATGCCCTCGATGAGGTGGCCCAGCGCCAGGTAGTCGGGGCGGAAGTCGTGCCCCCACGCCGAGATGCAGTGCGCCTCGTCGATGGCGACGAGGGCCGGCTTGAGCGACTTCACCTCCGCCATCCGATCGGGGTTGGCGAGCTGCTCCGGGGTGATGAAGAGGAACTCGGCCCGGCCCTCGCGGATCTCGGTGATCGCCTCCGCCTGCTGGGCGGGGCTCTCGTCCGAGCTGATCCGTACCGCCCGCAGTTCCGGGCGCTGGCGCTCGTTGAGCGCCGCGATCTGGTCCTGTTGCAGGGCGAGCAGGGGGGAGATCACCACGGTCGGGCCGGGGATCAGGCTGGCCGGGATCTGGTAGATCGCCGACTTGCCGGCGCCGGTGGGCAGGACCACCAGGGCGTCGCGGCGCTTCATCACCGCGCGCATGGCGGCGAGCTGGTTGGGCCGCAGGGCGGTCCAACCGAACAGGCTGCGCGCCGCGCGCCGCAGCGTCATCGCGTGCGTGGACAGTTTCATCGAGGTCCGGAGGTACCCGAGACGATCAACAACGAAACCCGGCCGGGGACGCGGCGGGCCCCGATGTCGGCGCGGCGCTCAGCGGCGGCCGACCGCCGCCCGGTCGGGAGGGCTCAGCGGCGGCCGAACGACGCCCCGGTGGCGGGCTCAGCGGCGGCCGAACATCGCCCGGATGGCGGCGAAGAGCAGCAGGCCGCCGACGACCAGACCGAGCAGGCGTACGCCGGGCACGTCGGCCACGCTGGTGGCGTCGGCGAGGGGCACGGATGGCATCCGCAAACTCTCCCACGCGGCGACCGCCGAACGCCACAGACTAACAGTAAGGTTTATTGACTATTTAAGTTCCCGGTGTGACCATGGCAGGACCGTCCGCAGCCGGCGGCCGGTCCGCAGCGAAAAAGACGGGGGTACGGCAGCCGCATGAGCAGCGCACCGAGGGGGAGGCTGGCGGCCCTGGCAGCCGCCGTCCTGCAACCAGGATTCGTCGGCACCACCCCACCGCCCTGGGTCCGCCGGTGGCTCGGTGAGGGGCTCGGCTCGGTGGTGCTCTTCGCCCGCAACATCGTCGACCTCGACCAGGTCGCCGCCCTCACCGCCGCCCTGCGCGCGGAGCGCCCCGACGTGGTCGTCGCCATCGACGAGGAGGCCGGCGACGTCACCCGGATCGAGTCCGCCCGGGGCAGCTCCCGCCCCGGCAACTTCGCCCTCGGCGCGGTCGACGACCAGGAGCTGACCCGCGCGGTGGCCCACGACCTCGGCCGCGAGCTGGCGGTGGCCGGCGTGACCCTCAACTACGCCCCGGACGTCGACGTCAACTCCAACCCGGCCAACCCGGTGATCGGGGTCCGGGCCTTCGGCGCCGACCCGGCCCTGGTCGCCCGGCACACCGCCGCCTGGGTGCAGGGTCTGCAGTCCGGCGGGGTGGCCGCCTGCGCCAAGCACTTCCCCGGCCACGGCGACACCCGCGTCGACTCGCACCACGACCTGCCCCGCATCGGCAAGACCCGCCGACAGCTCGACGCCTGCGAGCTGGTCCCGTTCCGGGCCGCCGTGGCCGCCGGGGTGCGGGCGGTGATGACCGGCCACCTGCTCGTACCCGCGCTGGACCCGGAGCTGCCGGCCACCCTCAGCCCGCGCATCCTCGGCGGCCTGCTCCGCGACGAGCTGGGCTTCTCCGGCGTGGTGGTCACCGACGCGGTGGAGATGCGGGCCGTCGCCGACCGGTACGGCTTCGCGGGGGCCGCCGTGCGCGCCCTCGCCGCGGGCGCCGACGCGATCTGCGTCGGCGGCGAACGCGCCGACGAGGGCGCCGCCCGCGAGCTGCGCGACGCCATCGTGGCCGCCGTGCTGACCGGCGAGCTCAGCGAGGACCGGCTGGCCGAGGCGGCCCAGCGGGTCGGCCGGCTCGCCACCTGGACCACGGCCGCCCGCGCCGGCGTGCCGACCCGCTCCGACGCCCGCCCGGACGGCTCACCGGTCGGGCTGGCCGCCGCCCGCCGGGCGGTCCGGGTGACCGCGCGGCGCGCGAGCGCCCCGACGCTGCCACTGGCCGCCGCCCCGCACGTGGTCGAGTTCGAGCCGCCGCGCAACATCGCCATCGGCGCGGAGACCCCCTGGGGCATCGCCGCCCCGCTGGCCGCCCTGCTGCCCGGCACCACCACGCTGCGCCTCGGCGAGGCCGACCTGCCGGCCGACGCGACCGCCGGGGCGGCCGGCCGGCCGCTGGTGCTGGTGGTCCGCGACCTGCACCGGCACGACTGGATGCGGGTCGCCGTCCGGCGGGCCGTCGCCGCCCGCCCCGACGCGGTGGTGGTCGAGCTGGGCGTGCCCGCGCTGGTCACCGGCGCGCTGCACGTGGCCACCCACGGCGCCACCCGGGCCGGGGCCCGCGCCGCCGCCGAACTGCTCGCCGGCCGCCGCTCTCGCCCCACCGCCCCCCTGACCGACCTAACCCACCCCGCAACCCGCTAACCCACCCCCCACCCCCACCCCCCACCCCCACCCCCACCCCCACCCCCACCCCACCGTCGGGTTGATCAAGAGGTTTGTGTCAGCGCAGAGATCGTTCCTGACGTAAACCTCTTGATCAACGCGTGCCGGGGTGGTCGGCCAGGCGGTCCAGCTCCGTGAGCAGCCGGTCCACCTCGTCTGGGGTGTTGTAGTGGTAGATGCTGGCGCGGATTGCGCCGCCGTCGGTGCGTAGGCCCATCGCCTGGAAGTACTCGTAGGCGTAGTAGTCGCCGTGGGCCAGGCAGAAGCCGCGTTCGCCGAGCGCGGCGGCGGTGTCGGCCGGGGTGCGCCCGGCCAGCCGGAACGACACCGTGGGGCAGCGCCGGGCCGCCGAGCCGTACACGGTGATCGCCGGGCGGGCGGTGAGGCCGGCGAGCAGCCGGGCGAAGACCTGCTCCTCGTGCTCCCGGGCGGCGGTCAGGCCGGCGCGTACCCGCGCCCGCCGGTCGCCGGTGGCGGCCGGGTCCAGCCCCGCCAGGTGCTCCACGGCGGCGGCCAGCCCGGCCAGCAGCGGGAAGCTCGGGGTGCCGTACTCGAACCGGTCGGGCACCGCGTCGGAGGACGGACGCAGCTTGGCCGGGCGCAGCGCCGCCCAGACGCCCGCGTCGGCCACCATCGCCGCCAGGTGCGGCCCGGACCACTTGTAGGCGCTGGTCACCAGGAAGTCCGCGCCGAGCGCGGCGACGTCGGTGGGGCCGTGCGGCACCGTGTGCACCCCGTCCACGCAGAGCAGCGCCCCGGCCGCGTGCGCCACCGCGGCGATCGCCGGCACGTCCGGCATCGTGCCGATCGCGTTGCTGCCGGCGGTCACCGCGACCAGCCGGGTCCGCTCGCCGACCAGCTCGGCGTACTGGTCGGCCGGCAGCTCCCCGGTGGCGCGGTCGAACTCCGCCCAGCGCACGGTCGCGCCGGCCGCCTCGGCCGCCTGCACCCACGGCCGCACGTTCGCGTCGTGGTCCAGCCGGGAGACCACCACCTCGTCGCCGGGCCGCCAACCCGCGCCGAGGGTACGGGCCAGCGTGTACGTCAGCGCGGTCGCGCTCGGCCCGAGCACCACCCCCTCCGGCCGCGCCCCGAGCAGGTCCGCCACCGCGCCACGGGCGGCGGCCACCAGCTCCAACGACCGGCGACCCGGGGCGTACGCGGCGCTGCGGTTGCCGACGGCGGCGCGCATGGCGGCGGCGACCGCGTCGACGACGCAGGCGGCGCTCTGGGTGCCCCCGGCGCCGTCGAGGTGGACGTAACCCTCGGCCAGGGCGGGGTAGGCGGCCCGGGTGCGGGCGATGTCGAACGGCATGGAGCGCACCCTAGCCCCGCCGCCCGGCCCGGCTGAGCGGGCAAGGGGCCCTTGCCGTGCGGCGGAGGGTCGCGGGAGTCTCGTACCCTGACCGGGTGACCAACCGATCCGGTACCTCCCCGTCCATCCCCGTCCGTCGGGCCGCCGGCCTGCTCGCCGGCCTCGCGCTGGGTGTCGCCCTGCTGGCCGGATGCAGCTCCGAGGGTGCCTCCACCGACTGCGGCCTGGACGCCTGCACGGTCACCTTCGACCGGGGCGTCGACGCCAGCGCCACCATCCTCGGTGTCGAGGCCAAGCTCGTCGGCGCCCAGGGCGACCAGGTGACCGTCGAGGTCGCCGGCGAGCAGCTGTCGCTGACCGTGGGGCAGCAGGCCACGGAGGTCGGTGGCTTCGCCGTGACCCTCGACAGCGTCACCGACCAGGAGGTCAAGATCCGGGTTTCGCGTAATCCCAGTAACTGATCGTCGCCGTGCGGCGGTGGCCGACGTTTGGGGATCTCCCCAATCGGAGATTGTGGCGACATGTCACTCACCCAGAACGCCGAAGCCACCGCCTCGCAGGCTGCGAACAGCCGGTGGCTCGAACTACTCGCCCGCGCCGGCTTCATCGGCTACGGCGTCGTGCACCTGCTGATCGCCTGGCTCGCCCTGCAGATCGCCTTCGGCGAATCGGGCGGCAAGAGCGGCGACCAGTCCGGTGCGCTCAGCACCCTGGCCGAGAAGCCGATGGGCAAGTTCCTCTGCGTCGCCATCGCCGTCGGCATGCTGGCCATGGCCATCTGGCAGGCGCTGGAGGCCGCCGTCGGCCACCAGGCCGAGCGCGGCAAGGAGCGGATCCTCGAGCGCGTCGCCTCCGTCGCCCGCACCCTGGTCTACCTCTACTTCGCCTGGACGGCCTGGAAGGTCTTCTCCAACGCCGGCTCCGACAGCGGTGACCAGTCCGAGGCGCTGACCGGCAAGCTGATGACCTCCTCCGGTGGCCGGGTGCTGGTCGGGCTGGCCGGTCTGGTGCTCGCCGGCATCGGCATCGGTCTGGTGGTCTACGGCTGGAAGAAGAAGTTCGAGAAGCGCCTGAAGACCGGCGAGATGGACGCCCACACCCGCACGCTGGCCCGTCGCCTCGGCATGGCCGGTTACATCGCCAAGGGCGTCGCGTACGCCATCGCCGGCCTGCTGGTCGTGCTGGCCGCGGTCAACTACGACCCGGAGAAGGCCCGCGGCCTGGACTCGGCGCTGCGCACCCTGCGGGACCAGTCCTACGGCCCGGTGCTGCTCGTCCTGGTCGCCCTCGGGATCGCCTGCTACGGCGTCTACTGCTTCCTCCAGTCCCGGTACCGCAAGGTCTGACCTGGCCGGATCGGCACGCAGCGGGCACCATTGGGCCTTTGCCCGGCCTCGGGTCGTCCGCTGAAGGGGAGAGACATTCGTGCAGAACTTCCTCACCACGATCGTCGCCGCGCTCGCCGCGGCGGCGATCGCCCTTTTCCTGGCCGGGGTGGTGCACCGGCTGATCCGGAGGTTCGGCCGGCGTAACCTGCTGCTGAGCGAGCTGGGCGACCACACGCACCGGCCCTTCCAGGTCGCCGCGACGGTCCTCGCCGTGCAGTTCGCCGTCCGCTTCTTCACCGGCTACGCCGTCGGCGACACCTGGCGGCAGGTCGTGCTGCACGCCCTGGTGCTCGGCATCATCGCCTCGGTGGCCTGGCTGGTCGCGTCGCTGCTGGTGGTGATCGAGGACGTCGCCCTGGCCCGGTTCCGGGTCGACGTGCCGAACAACCGCAACGCGCGGCGGGTGCGCACCCAGGTGGTGATGCTGCGCCGGCTGACGATCGCGGTGATCGTGGTGCTGACGGTCGGTGTGATGCTGATGACCTTCCCGAGCGTACGGGGGATCGGCGCCGGGGTGCTGACCTCGGCGGGTGTGGTCGGTGTGGTGGCCGCGCTGGCCGCGCAGAGCCTGCTCGGCAACGTCTTCGCCGGGCTCCAGCTCGCCTTCAGCGACGCGGTGCGCCTCGACGACGTGGTGGTCGTCGAGGGGGAGTGGGGTCGGATCGAGGAGCTGACCCTCAGCTACGTGGTGGTGCAGATCTGGGACGACCGTCGACTGATCCTGCCCACCTCGTACTTCACCAGCAAGCCCTTCCAGAACTGGACCCGCACCGAGGCGGCGGTGCTCGGCACCGCGGAGTTCGACGTCGACTGGTCGGTCGACGTGCAGGCGATGCGGGAGGAGCTGCGCCGGCTGGCGGAGAGCAGCGACCTGTGGGACGGGCGGGTCTGCGTACTCCAGGTGACCGACGCCACCGGCGGGGTGCTCAAGGTGCGGGCCCTGGTCAGCGCGGCGGACGCCGGCAGCCTGTGGGACCTGCGCTGCCTGGTGCGCGAGCACCTGGCGGCCTGGATCCGTGACCACCGCCCGACGGGGCTGCCCCGGATGCGTACCGAGGTGGGCGACGCCTCGGGGGCGCTGCCCTGGCAGTCGGCGCGGCCCCGCCCGGTGCGCCGCGGCGCGGACGGCGACGTCCCCGACGACGCCCGGGTCTTCGGCGGCAGCGACGACGGCGCCGCCCGCAGCGAGACGTTCGTCGGCCCCGACGACGCCGTGCGCGCCGAGGCACCCACGCCCGATCCCGCGCCGCTGCCCGCCGACTCCCGCCGCTGACCCCCGCGCCCCGCACCCCGCACCCCGTAGCCGGCGCGGTGGGCCAGTCGTCTTCGCGCCGGCCTGGGGCGCCCGGACGGGTACGTGCCCTGCGCGCCCCGCCCCGTCGCCTCGGCCCTGCCGGGATCGGTGGTCGGTGGCGGGAGGTTTGACCGGTCCTATCCGGGGAAGGCCCTTCGGCGCGCTCGATCCCGACACGGCCTTGCGCGCATAGGATTGACGGGCGACGACTCCGGGCATACAGCGCGGTGATGGTGGAAGGAGGACAGCATGGCTGACGTCGCGAATCACCGCACGTCTCGGACCGGGAGCGAGCCGTCCACTGCCGAATTGGTGCAGCGGGCCACGGAACAGGTCTCCCGGCTCGTTCGGGACGAACTGGCGCTGGCCCGGGCGGAGTTGACCCAGAAGGGCAAACACGCCGGGATAGGGATCGGTTTGTTCGGCGGCGGCGGGGCCCTGGCGTTCTACGGGCTCGGCGCGCTGATCACCGCGGTGATCCTGCTGCTGGCGCTGGTGCTGCCCGCGTGGCTGGCGGCGCTGATCGTCGCGGCGGCGCTCTTCCTGGTGGCCGGGATCCTCGCCCTGGTCGGCAAGAAGCAGGTCAGCCAGGCGGTCCCGCCGGTGCCGGCGGCGACGGTCCGCAGCGTGCGGGCGGACGTGGACACCGTGACCGCTGCGGTGAAGGACAGGGGACGGGCATGACGAGCAACGGCACGGGCGACGGCGACACCGAGGCGCTGCGTGCGGAGATACGGCGAACCCGGGTGGAGTTGGGCGAGACGGTGGAGGCGCTGGCCGCCAAGGCCGACGTCAAGGCCCGGTTGAGGACCTCCGCCGAGCAGGCGAAGGAGCGGATGCGGGAGCAGACCGCGCAGACGGTGGCCCGGGTGCGCGGCCAGGCGGCGCAGGGCGTCGAGGCTGCCCGCGACCGGACGGGCCCGGTGGTGCAGAGCGGGCTGCGTGCTGGCCCGGCACCGTGGGCGGCCATCGCGGCCGGCGCGGTGGCCACCGTGATCGTGTTGTTGATCATCAGGGGGAGGCGCAGGTGAGCAGGGGGATCGGCAAGGCGGCGTACAAGCCGGTCGGGGTGGTGATGGGCCTGGCCGCCGGTGCGGTCGCGGGGGCGATCTTCCGGCAGCTCTGGAAGGTGGCCGCCGGCGACGACGACGCCCCCAGCGCGACCGACGAGGACCGCGGCTGGGGCGAGGTGCTGGCCGCCGCCGCCCTGCAGGGCGCGATCTTCTCGCTGGTCCGGGCGGCCGTGGACCGTGGCGGTGCGGTCGGGGTGCGCCGGCTGACCGGCCGCTGGCCCGACTGACCGGTCAGACATAGACGACGGGCCCCCCCTCCGCCTGGTGCGCAGGGGGGCCCGTGGCGTTCGGCGCAAAGGGCTCTTCGTGCGATGGATCCCGTTCGTCCGGCCGGAATTCTGGCGCTCTTCGGGGCCCCTGTCGGAGAATTCCGTCGGGTACGCTGTGCAAAGTTTTCGCTACGTGGTTCGCTGTTCCACGCCGTGCGGGCTGCGGTGTGGTGGAGAAAAGTCTCCTATCTAGGGGGCCGCCTCAGGCGCCGCTGCTCGAAAACGGCCAATCGGCCGCACGGCGTGCTCGGCCGCCAGTTTTAGAAGGAGATTCACATGGCGCAGGGAACCGTGAAGTGGTTCAACGCAGACAAGGGCTTCGGCTTCATCACCGTCGACGGCGGGGGTGCTGACGTCTTCGTCCACTTCTCGGCGATCCAGTCCAGCGGCTACCGCACGCTGGAGGAGAACCAGCGGGTGGAGTTCGAGATCGCCCAGGGCCAGAAGGGCCCGCAGGCTGAGCAGGTCCGCCCGATCTGAGCAGCCCCGGTCGGTGAGCCCGTCCCCCCGGGCCGGCCGACCAGGATCACGTGAAGCCCCGCGTCCCCTCCGGGAGGCGGGGCTTTCCGTTGCCGCCCGGTGCGGGCGGCCGGCCGCACCGGGCGGTCGGATGTCCCCCGGGTGCGGGCGGGCGGCCGCCGGTGGTCAGATCCGCCGTCGGCTGCGCAGGCCGAGCCAGAGCGTGCCCAGTCCGATCAGGACCAGCGCCGGTCCGATCAGCACCCAGATCCGTTGGTCGGTCATGAGGCTGCCCTCGACGTAGCCGAGGCCCTGCACCGTCCAGAGTGCGCCCAGGACCATCGCCAGCAGGCCGAGGGTGAGCGGGAGCCAAGCCTTCATCGCGTTCCTCCTGCGCCGGTGGGCCGGGTCCGCCGGCCCGGTCCAGCATGCGGGCTGTCGCCGGGGTGTGCCAGCACCACCGGGCGGCGGGTCACCACCGCTGGTGCACCTGGGGCCGGACCAGCTCGTCGTAGGTGTCCCGGACGGCGGCCAGCTCGGCGGGGGTCAACGGCGGCAGGTCGGCGGCGGCGGTGTTCTGGCGGGCCTGGTCGGCGTCGCGGGCGCCGGGGATGACCACGGTCACGCCGGGCTGGTCGATGACCCAGCGGAGCGCGAAGCGGGCCAGGGGGCGCTGCGCCCCGGCGAGCGGGGCGAGCCGGCGCACGGCGGCCAGGCCGGTGCCGAAGTCGACCCCGGAGAAGGTCTCCCCGACGTCGAACGCCTCCCCGTGCCGGTTGTAGGTGCGGTGGTCGTCGGCGGCGAAGGTGGTGTGCTCGTCGTACCGCCCGGAGAGCAGACCGCTGGCCAGCGGCACCCGCGCGATGATCCCGACCCCGGCGGCCGAGGCGGCCGGCAGCACCCGCTCGAGGGGCTTGAGCCGCAGCGCGTTGAGGATGATCTGGACGCTGGCCACACCCGGCCGCGCGATCGCGGTGAGCGCCTGGTCGCACGTCTCCACGCTGACCCCGTAGCCGGCGATCCGCCCGGCGGCGACGAGGGCGTCCAGGGCGTCGAAGACCCGGTCGTCGCCGAAGACCGCCGTGGGCGGGCAGTGCAGCTGCACCAGGTCCAGGGTGTCCACGCCGAGGTTGGCCCGGGACCGGTCGGTCCAGGCCCGGAAGTTCTCCGCCGTGTACGCCTCCGGCCGCTGCTCGACCCGGCGGCCCATCTTGGTCGCCACGGTCAGCCCCGCGTCGGGTCGAGCCGCCAGGAACCGGCCGATGAGCCGTTCGCTGCGCCCGTCGCCGTACACGTCGGCGGTGTCGAGGAAGGTGACGCCGGAGTCCACCGCGGCGGTGAGGACGGCCAACGCCTCGTCCTCGTCGACCCGGCCCCAGTCCGCGCCGAGCTGCCAGGTGCCGAGCCCGACCACGCCGACGTGCCGCCCGAGCCGAGGGAAGGTGCGCTGCTCCATGCGCCGAGCCTAGTGATGGGCTTGCCCGGCCCCGCAGCGGGCCGTACGGTGGCCAACAAGACGGACGTACGGTTTGGGAGATGCCATGTGGGATCCGACGGCTTACCTGCGCTACGCCGACGAGCGGTCCCGGCCGTTCCACGACCTGCTCGCCCGGGTTCCGGCGCAGCGGCCCCGCACCGTGGTCGACCTCGGCTGCGGCCCCGGCACGCTGACCGCCACCCTGGCCCGGCGCTGGCCGGCCGCCCGGGTCGTCGGCCTCGACTCGTCGGCCGAGATGATCGAGCGGGCCGCCGCCCTGGGCGAACCGGTCGACTTCGCCGTCGCCGACGTGCGCGACTGGCACCCCGGCCCGGACGTCGACGTGCTGGTCGCCAACGCGGTGCTCCAGTGGGTCCCCGGGCATCGCGAGCTGCTGACCCGGTGGGTCGCCGAGCTGCCCGCCGGGGCGTGGCTCGCCGTGCAGGTGCCGGGGAACTTCGACGCCCCCTCACACCGGGCGCTGCGCGAGGTGGCCGGCACGGGGCCGTGGGCGGCCGAGCTGACCCCGCTGTTGCGCGCGGCCCCGGTCGACGACGCGGAAAGCTACGCGGCGCTGCTCACCGGGGCGGACTGTGCGGTGGACGCCTGGGAGACTACCTACGTGCACCTGCTGCCGGCCCCCACCGACGCCGACCACCCGGTGCTGACCTGGATGGAGGGCACCGGGCTGCGCCCGATCCGGGCGGCGCTCGACGACCGCCGGTGGGCCGAGTTCCGCTCCGCCCTGCGGGCCCGCCTCGCCGAGGCGTACCCGGTCCGGCGGGGGCAGGTGTCCTTCCCGTTCCGCAGGATCTTCGTCGTCGCCCGCACGGGCGCCCACGCTCAGGAGAACCCGTGACCGACCTGTCCACTTTCATCGCCGCGCTGCCCAAGGTGGAGCTGCACGTGCACCACGTCGGCTCCGCGTCGCCGCGCATCGTGGCGGAGCTGGCCGCCCGGCACGCCGGGCGCAGCCCGGTCCCGGCGGACCCGGACGCCCTCGCCGACTACTTCGCCTTCCGCGACTTCGCCCACTTCATCGAGATCTACCTCAGCGTGGTGGACCTGATCCGCGACCCCGAGGACGTCTGGCTCCTCACCCACGAGGTCGCCCGCGAGCTGGCCCGCCAGCAGGTCCGCTACGCCGAGCTGACCGTCACCCCGTACTCGCACGTGCGCCGGGGCATCCCCGCCCCGGCGTTCTGCGAGGCCATCGAGGACGCCCGCAAGCGGGCCGAGGCCGACTTCGGCATCGCGCTGCGCTGGTGCTTCGACATCCCCGGCGAGGCCGGGCTGGCGGCCGCCGAGGAGACCCTGCGGATCTGCCTGGACGAACGCCCCGACGGGCTGGTCGGCTTCGGCCTGGGCGGCCCCGAGATCGGGGTGCCCCGGCCGCAGTTCAAGCCGTACTTCGACCAGGCGCGGGCGGCTGGGCTGCGCTCGGTGCCGCACGCCGGGGAGACCACCGGCCCGCAGACCGTCTGGGACGCGCTGCGCGACCTCGGGGCGGAGCGCATCGGCCACGGCATCTCCGCCGCCGAGGACCCGCGACTGCTGGCCCACCTCGCCGAGCGGCGCATCCCCCTGGAGGTCTGCCCGACCTCCAACGTGCGGACCCGGGCGGTCGCCTCGCTCGACGCGCACCCGCTGCCCCGGCTCGTCGAGGCCGGGGTGCTGGTGACGATCAACTCCGACGACCCGCCGATGTTCGGCACCACCCTCAACGACGAGTACGCCGTGGCGGCCCGCCTGCTCGGCCTCGGCCGCGACGGGGTGGCCGCGCTGGCCGCCGACGCGGTGCACGCCTCGTTCCTGGAGCCGGGGGAGCAGGCCCGGCTCACCGCCGAGATCGACGCCTACCTGGCCGCGACGGCCCGCTGAGCCGCGGGCCGGCCGGCCGCGCCGGCCGCCGAACGGAGAAGACCCCGGCGGGGTGCCTACGCCGCCGGGGTGGGGGGCGCGCGCGGCGGGAGTTGGTTGTGGGGGGACCTGGCTCCCGCCGCGCGCACGAACTCCACCGGCCTGGAACCATGGGGGGCACGGCCGGCGGAACTGGTGGGTTCTTCGAAACTCTCTCAGCTCGGGCCCGCCGCGCCGACGCCGTTAAGCCGGATCTAAGGAAGACTTGCGGCTGCCCAAAGCCCGGCCGCCGGCACCGGCCGCCGGGGCGTCAGCGCTGCGCCGGGCGCTGCCGGGGCCAGCGTCGGCCGCCGCCCTTCTGCTCCCGGGCCTCCCGGGTCATCCGACCCACCAGGCCGAACCGGCTGACCTGCCGTGGGGTCGCCTCCGGGTCGGCCAGCAGCATCACCACGCTGGCCCCGCCGAGCCGGGCCCGGTCGATGCTCACCGAGCCGTTGGCCTGCAACGCCACCCGTTTGGCGATGTCCAGCCCCAGACCGGTGGAGCCCTGGTCGCTGGCGCCCCGGCGCAGCGCCCGGTCGGGGTCGGTGATCCCCGGGCCGGCGTCGTCGATGCGGATGGCCACGTACCCGTCGCGCCGGGAGACCGCGACCTCGAAGGCCGTGCCCTGCGGGGTGTAGCGGAACACGTTGCCGATGACCGCGTCGAGGGCGGCGGCCAGCTCGGCCCGGGGCACCGGCGCCGGGATGCGCAGCTGCGCCCCGCTGACCCGGTGCGGCCGGTTCTGGTCGCCGGCCAGCGCCGCCCAGAACACCATCCGGTCCCGTACCACCTCGCTGACGTCGCAGACGGCCGGGCCGGTCTCGTGGACGACCGCCTTGCGGGTGGTCTTGATCAGCACGTCGATCTCACCCTCCAGGGTGACGATCGCCTGCCGGATGCGGCGGATGGTGCGCCGCCGGTCCAGCTCCGCCTCGGTGAACGACCCGACGCTGGTGTCGTCGGAGTCCAGCCCCTCGGCGTCCAGCCGCAGCACGGTCAACGGGGTCCGCAGCCGGTGCGACAGGTCCGCCACCAGCTCCCGCTCGTCCGTGCTCGCGGTCGCCATCCGATCCGCCATCCGGTTGAACGCGTGCCCGGCCTCGGCCAGCTCACGCGGGCCACTGGGGTCCACCCGGACCGCGAGGTCGCCGTCGCCCACCGCGCGGGCGGCCTGCACCAGCCCTCGGGCCGAGTCGACCGCGCGGGCCGCCACCCGGTCCACCACCACCACGGCGGCCCCGACCAGGGCCACCGCCACCGCCCCCAGCAGCAGCCACCGGCGGCCGGAGCCCGCGTCGAGCGCGGCGTCGCCGACGAAGACCTCGACCACGGCCACCGTGTCGCCGAGCACCACGGGGTCGAGCCGGAGCACCCCGCCGGGCACGTCGACGATCAGCGACCGCCGCTGCGCCACGGCCCGGTCCAGCGCCGCCGCGTCGGCCCGCCCGACATCCGCCGGCCCGGCGTCGGCCCGCTTGGCGTCGGCCCGCTTCGCCCCGTCGCGCTCCACGACGGGCAGGCGGTGCACCACCGGGCGGGTCGCCGGGTCCTCGCCGCTGGCTTGCACCGCGCGCCGCACGACGGCCGGATCGGTGCTCACCGCGAGCGCGCCGGTGACCAACGTGCTGCGCCGGGCGGCGTCGGCGAGGGCATCGTCACGGGTGCGTCCGTCGAGGACCAGCCCCAGGGGGACCAGGAACGCGAGCGCGACGAGCAACCCCATTCCGGCCGTGACCCGGGCCAGCGCGAACCTCAGTCCGGGGCCACCAGCCGGAAGCCGACCCCCCGCACGGTGCGCAGGTAACGCGGCTTCGCCGCGGACTCGCCCATTTTGCGGCGCAGCCAGTACAGGTGAACGTCGATGGTCTGGTCCTCGCCGACCGATGGCTGCCGCCATACCTCCTCCAAGAGTTCCCGGCGGGACACTACCCGCCCGGGTCGGGCGGCCAGGTACGCCAACAGGTCGAATTCCTTGCGGGTCAGCGCCAGCGGCACCCCGTCGAGCAGGGCGCTGCGCTCGCCGACGTCCACCCGCAGGCCGCCGACGGCGTGCACGGCCGGCTGCACGCTGCGGCTGGCCCGCCCCGCCCGGCGCAGCACGGTGGTGATCCGGGCGTCCAGGTGCGCGCCGGTGAACGGCTTGACCATGTAGTCGTCGGCGCCCGCCCGCAGCAGCCGTACCACCGACTGCTCGTCGTCGCGGGCGGTGGCGATGATGATGGGGACGTCGGTGATGCCGCGCAGCATCCGCAGCGCGTCCGCGCCGTCCAGGTCGGGCAGGCCGAGGTCGAGCACCACCAGGTCGGGGGTCTGCGCGGCGACCCGACGCAGCGCGTCCAGCGCCGTGCCGACGGCATGCACGGCATGCCCCCGGTCGGCCAGGGAGCGCAGCATCGCGCCGCGTACGACGTGGTCGTCTTCGACCAGAAGGACGGTGGCCACGTCAGCACCGTACTCGGGGTGGCAAGTCGATGACGTTGCGGTGCACCCGGATACCGGGCAAGCTGGCAGCACCA
Organism: Micromonospora sp. DT233; assembly: GCF_049841815.1. Taxonomy (NCBI): domain Bacteria; kingdom Bacillati; phylum Actinomycetota; class Actinomycetes; order Micromonosporales; family Micromonosporaceae; genus Micromonospora; species Micromonospora sp. DT233. The sequence continues at coordinate 82,183 of NZ_JBNCLB010000009.1, forward strand.
TGTCCTTCACGCTCTTCCCGGACACCCGCCTCGCGCTCGCCGGGGACAGCCTCGCCGGCCTCTCCGTCGGCGACGCCCTGGGCTCGCAGTTCTTCGTCCCCGGCCGCCGCCCCGCCGACCTCGCCGCCGGCCGGCTCCCCGCGCCGCCGTGGCAGTGGACCGACGACACCGAGATGGCCTGCTCCGTCGTCGCCGAGCTGGCCGCCGCCGGCACGGTCGACCGGGACCGGCTGGCCCTGGCCTTCGCGCACCGCTGCGAGCCGTACCGGGGTTACGGCCCCGGCGCGGTGACCATCCTGCGGCTGATCCGCACCGGCACGCCGTGGCCCGTCGCCGCCGCCGCCGCGTTCGACGGGCAGGGCTCCTGCGGCAACGGCGCGGCGATGCGGGTCGGGCCGCTCGGGGCGTGGTTCGCCGACTCGACCCGGCGGGCGGCGGCCCAGGCGCGGGCGTCCGCCGAGGTCACCCACGCCCACCCGGAGGGGATCGCCGGCGCGGTCGCGGTCGCGGTGGCCGCCGCCCTGGCCGCCCGGGCCCGCCTCGACGGCGACCGCCCGCCGCCCGCGCGGCTGCTGGCCGCCGTGGCCGCCGCCCTCGACCCCGGCGGCGAGGTGCACCAGGGGGTACGCCGGGCCGGCGGCCTGCTCGGCCGCCCCGTGCCGGTCGCCGCCGACGCGCTCGGCAACGGCTCCCGGGTCACGGCGCAGGACACCGTCCCGTTCACGCTCTGGGTGGCCGCGACGTTCCTCGACGACTACCCGGCCGCGATCCGGGCCTGCGTCGAGGCGGGCGGGGACGTCGACACCACGGCGGCGATCGTCGGCGCGGTGGTCGCCGCGCATGCCGGGGTGGCCGCCCCGGGCGGGGTGCCCGCCGACTGGCTCGCCGCCCGCGAGCCGCTGCCCGACTGGGCCGGCTGACCCCTCGGTAATGCGCTAGGAAGGGACCCTCCCCTTCCCGCTAGCATCAGCGGGAGCGGCCGGCCGGCCGCAGGCGTCGCAAGCCGGAGGAGTCACCGTGTCAGCACCCCGTACCCCCGTCGTGGCCGACCCCGTCGTCGTCGCCGCCGGGACGACGGCGGCCGACGCGGTGGCCGCGGCCGGGCTGCCGTCCAACGGCCCCCGGGCGATCGTCGTGGTCCGCGACCCGCAGGGGCAGCTCCGCGACCTGGACTGGACCCCGGCCGAGGACGTCAGCGTCGAGCCGGTGGCCCTCGACTCGCCGGACGGGCTGAACGTGCTGCGCCACTCCACCGCGCACGTGCTCGCCCAGGCCGTGCAGGACGTCTTCCCCGAGGCGAAGCTCGGCATCGGCCCGCCGATCGAGAACGGCTTCTACTACGACTTCGCCGTCGACAAGCCGTTCCAGCCCGACGACCTGGCCAAGCTCGAGAAGCGGATGCAGGAGATCGTCAAGTCCGGGCAGCGGTTCCGCCGCCGCCGCTTCGGCAGCCTGGACGAGGCGAAGGCCGAGCTGGCCGCCGAGCCGTTCAAGCTGGAGCTGATCGACGTCAAGGGCGAAGGGCTGGACTCGGCCGAGGTGATGGAGGTGGGCGGCGGCGAGCTGACCATCTACGACAACCTCGCCGCGAAGGAGGACACGGTCTGCTGGTCGGACCTGTGCCGGGGCCCGCACCTGCCGAGCACCCGGCTGATCGGGGCGTTCAAGCTGATGCGCTCGGCCGCCGCGTACTGGCGGGGCAGTGAGAAGAACCCGCAGTTGCAGCGGGTGTACGGCACCGCGTGGCCGACCCGCGACGAGCTGAAGGCGTACCTGAAGCTCCTGGAGGAGGCCGCCCGGCGCGACCACCGCAAGCTCGGCGCGGACCTGGACCTGTTCAGCTTCCCCGACGAGCTCGGCTCGGGCCTGGCGGTCTTCCACCCCAAGGGCGGCATCATCCGCCGGGAGATGGAGAACTACTCGCGCGTCAAGCACGAGGAGGCCGGCTACGAGTTCGTCAACACCCCGCACATCACCAAGGGCCACCTGTACGAGGTCTCCGGGCACCTGGACTGGTACGCCGACGGCATGTTCCCGCCCATGGAGATCGACGGCGCCAAGTACTACCTCAAGCCGATGAACTGCCCGATGCACGACCTGATCTTCCGGTCCCGGGGGCGGTCCTACCGGGAGCTGCCGCTGCGGATGTTCGAGTTCGGCACGGTCTACCGGTACGAGAAGTCCGGCGTGGTGCACGGCCTGACCCGGGTGCGCGGGATGACCCAGGACGACGCCCACATCTTCTGCACCGAGGAGCAGATGGCGGGGGAGCTGAAGTCGCTGCTCGCCTTCGTGCTGGAACTGCTGCGCGACTACGGCCTGGACGACTTCTACCTGGAGCTCTCCACCCGCAACCCGGAGAAGTCGGTAGGCACCGACGAGAACTGGGAGCGGGCCACCGAGGCGCTGCGGTCGGCGGCCGAGGAGTCCGGCCTGCGGCTGGTCCCCGACCCGGGCGGCGCGGCCTTCTACGGGCCGAAGATCTCCGTGCAGGTCAAGGACGCGATCGGCCGGACCTGGCAGATGTCGACCATCCAGGTCGACTTCAACCTGCCGGAGCGCTTCGGGTTGGAGTACCAGGCCGCCGACGGCACCCGGCAGCGGCCCGTGATGATCCACCGGGCACTCTTCGGCTCGATCGAGCGCTTCTTCGGGGTGCTCACCGAGCACTACGCGGGGGCGTTCCCGGCGTGGCTGGCCCCGGTGCAGGTGGTGGGCATCCCGATCCGCGAGGACCACACCGACTACCTGCACGGCTTCGTCGCGGCGCTGCGCGCCGAGGGCATCCGCGCCCAGGTCGACGCGGGCGACGACCGGATGCAGAAGAAGATCCGCACCGCCCAGCAGCAGAAGATCCCGTTCATGGTGATCGCGGGCGACGACGACGTGGCCGCCGGGACCGTGTCGTTCCGCTACCGGGACGGTTCGCAGCGCAACGGGGTGCCGATCGCCGAGGCGGTGGCCCACGTGACGGACGTGGTGGCCTCCCGCAGCAACACCGGCCCCTCCGCCACGGGCTGAGGCACGACGCCGCGGGGGGGGGGGGGGGGGGGGCCCGCCCCCGGGGGGGGGGCGCCGCCCCGGCCCCCCGCCGCCAGCCCGCGCGG
>NZ_JBNCLB010000009.1:85299-201191 GCF_049841815.1 Micromonospora sp. DT233
CGCCCCCGGGCCGGGGCGCCCCCGCGCGCCCGCCGCGGGCGCGGCCGCCCCCGGGGGGGCGCCCCCCCCCCGCCGCGCGTACGGGATCAGATGCCGCAGTTCGGCGCCGACCAGCCACCGACCGCAGCGACGTGGGTGTGGTCGTTGTGGTCCGGGTAGCCGGGGCCGAGGATCTGCCCGAAGCCGTGGTAGCGGGCCTGCTGGGCCAGGCGGCAGAACGACGGGGAGCCGACCAGGTCCACTCCGTCGCCGTACATGTGTCGGCTGTTGGACGCCCCGCCGACCGCGCTGTTGCAGGAGGCGCTGCGGAAGCCGCTGCTGATGCTGATGTTCACGTCGCCGAGGGCGTGCCGCAGGGCCTGGAGCTTCCACATCGACACGAGCGCGTTGAACCGGGCGGTGCTCGCGGAGACCGCGCCGCCGGCCCAGGTGCTGTTGCAGTTGTTCAGCTCGGCGTAGCTGAAGTTGACCGGGGTGCAGTCGTCGTCCTGGAGCGCGTAGAGCTTGTTGAAGGTCTGCGTGCCGGCGGCACCGTCGGCGGTGAGGCCGTACGCCTGCTGGAAGCGGATCAGCGCGGCGCGGGTGCCCGGGCCGAAGCTGCCGTCGATGGCCACGGAGGAGTTGTAGCCGGGGTAGCCGGCGATGCGGATCTGGAGCTGCCGGACGTCCTCGCCGGTGGCGCCGGAGGTGAGCGCCCGACCCCAGGTGTAGCAGCCGTCGGCGTGTGCGGCGCCGGTGGTCGCGGTCAGGCCCACCAGGGTGGCGGCGGCGGCGAGTACGCAGGCGGTCAGCGCCTTGCCGAGCCGGCGGAATGCGGTCTTCACAAATTTCCCCCATCGACGTTCGTCATGATCGATCGAAGGGCAGTCTCTATTGACGGGGGTCGCTGCGTCAAGATCTGCGTCCCCCTGTTCCTGCCGGCGGCACCGCCGCCCGTGTCCGCCGCCCGTGCCCGCCGCCCGGCCGTTGCCGCCATCAGCGTCCGCCCGTCGTGCCGCCGTCGTCCGCCCGTCGTGCCGTCGCCGTCCGCCCGTCGTGCCGCCGTCGTCCGCCCGTCGTGCCCCGCCGTCAACCCGCCCCGGCCCCGGCCGGTATCCGTCCCGCAGCCGTTCTGCGGCCTTCGGCGGGCCCGTGCTCCGGCGCTCGACGGCGCGCGGCGGGAACGTAGGATCGTGGCGTGACAGGGGAGGAACGGCACACGGACAGCGACATGACCGACGGCCTGGATCGGCTCTGGACCCCGCACCGGATGACCTACGTCACCGGTGAGGACCGTCCCGAGGGCGGCTACGAGCCGGTCACCGGCTGCCCGTTCTGCCGGGCACCCGGGCTGCCGCCGCAGGAGAGCCTGGTGGTCGCCCGGGGCGAGCACGTCTTCGCCGTGCTCAACCTCTACCCGTACAACCCGGGGCACCTGCTGGTCTGCCCCTACCGGCACGTGGCCGACTACACCGACCTGGACCTGCCGGAGACCACCGAGCTGGCCGCGTTCACCCAGACCGCGATGCGGGTGGTCCGCAAGGTCAGCAGCGCGCACGGGTTCAACCTGGGCATGAACCAGGGCGGGGTGGCCGGGGCCGGGATCGCCGCGCACCTGCACCAGCACGTGGTGCCCCGCTGGGGCGGCGACGCCAACTTCATGCCGGTGATCGGGCGCACCAAGGTCCTGCCCCAGTTGCTCACCGACACCCGGGATCTGCTCACCCGCGCCTGGCCGCACTGACCACCCCACCCCACCCCCCCGCCCCGCCCCCCGCCCCACCCCCACCCCGTCGATCATGGACTTGTGGTGCCGGATATGAAGCATTTATCCGGCGTTTCCCCCACCACGAGTCCATGATCGACGCGCCGGGCGGGCGGGGGCGGGCGGGGGCGGGCGGGGGTTAGGGGGTTAGGGGGTGGGGAGGGGGGTGTGGCGGAGGTAGGTGCGGCGGAAGGTGCCGGCGCCGGAGGTGAGCGCGCGCAGCTCGACGGCGTACCGGAGCAGTTCGGTGGCCGGCACCTCGGCGCGGACCAGGGTCCGGCCGTCGGCCTCCGGGTCCGCCTCGGTGCCGAGCACCCGGCCGCGCCGGCCGGCGAGGTCACCGAGCACCGCGCCGACGACGTGGTCCGGCACCCGGATGATCACCTCGTCCACCGGCTCCAGCAGGGTCGGTCGGCCGCGCTCGGCGGCGTCGCGCAGGGCCAGCGCCCCGGCGGTCTGGAACGCCGCGTCGGACGAGTCGACGCTGTGCGCCTTGCCGTCGACCAGGGTGACCCGCAGGTCCACCACCGGGTGACCGGCGAGGACTCCCCGCTCCAACTGCGCCCGCACGCCCTTCTCCACGGAGGGGATGTAGTGGTGCGGCACCGCGCCGCCGACCACCCGGTCGACGAACTCGAAGCCGGCGCCCGGGGGCAGCGGCTCCACCTCGATGTCGGCCACGGCGAACTGCCCGTGACCCCCGGACTGCTTGACGTGCCGGCCGTGACCCCGGGCGGGGGCGGTGAAGGTCTCCCGCAGCGGCACCCGGACCGGCTCGGTGTCCAGCTCGGCGCCGCCGCCGCGCAGCCGGTCGAGCACCACGTCGGCGTGCGCCTCGCCCATGCACCAGAGCACCAGCTGATGGGTCTGCGGGTTGCGTTCCAGCCGCAGCGTCGGGTCGCCGGCGACCAGCCGGGCCAGGTTGCGCGCCAGGGTGTCCTCGTCGGCGCGGCTGCGGGCGACGACCGCCACCGGCAGCAGCGGCTCGGGCATCTCCCACGGGGCGACCAGCAGCGGGTCGTCCTTGGCCGAGATCGTGTCGCCGGTCTCGGCGCTGCCCGACTTGGTGATCGCGCAGATGTCGCCGGCCACGCAGGCCGGCACCTCGCGCAGGGCCGCGCCCAGCGGGGTGTAGACGTGCCCGACCCGCTCGTCGGCGTCGTGGTCGGGGTGGCCCCGCTCGGCCAGGCCGTGCCCGGCGACGTGCACCGTCTGCTCGGGGCGCAGGGTCCCGGAGAAGACCCGGACCAGGGAGACCCGCCCGAGGTGCCGGTCCACGGTCGTGCGGACCACCTCGGCGACGAGCGGGCCGTCGGGGTCGCAGGTCAGCGGCGGCCGGGGGGAGCCGTCGGCGCCGGTGACGGCGGGCAGCTCGCGCTCCGGCGGCGCCGGGAACGCCGAGACCAGCCCGTCGAGCAGCACGTCCAGCCCGAGGCCGGTGGCCGCGCAGACCGGCAGCACCGGGTGGAAGTGCCCCCGGGCGACGGCCTTCTCCAGGTCGGCGACGAGCACCCCGGTGTCGATCTCCTCGCCGGCGAGGTAGCGGTCCATCAGGGTCTCGTCCTCGCTCTCGGCGATGATCCCCTCGATCAGCTCGTTGCGGGACTCGGCGATCGCCGGCAGGTGCTCCGGCTCCGGCTCGCGCACCTGCGCCGGCAGGCCGGCGGTGTAGTCGAACACCCGGCGGGTGACCAGGCCGAGCAGCCCCGCCACCGACTCGCCGTCGTCGCCGAGCATCGTCAGGTGCAGCGGGAGCACGTTGTCGCCGAAGACCCGCTGGCAGAGCGCCACGGCGTTGTCGAAGTCGGCGCGCGGGTGGTCGAGCCGGGTCACCGCGACCGCCCGGGGCATGCCGACGGCGGCGCACTCCTCCCAGAGCGCGGCCGTGGCGGCGTCCATCCCGTCGACGGCGGAGACCACGAAGAGCGCGGCGTCGGCGGCGCGCAGGCCGGCGCGCAGCTCGCCGACGAAGTCGGCGTAGCCGGGGGTGTCCAACAGGTTGATCTTGACGCCGGCGTGCAGCAGCGGGGCGCAGGCCAGGCTCACCGAACGCTGCTGGCGCACCGCCGCCGGGTCGTGGTCGCAGACCGTGGTGCCGTCGGCGACCGTGCCGGCCCGACCGATCGTGCCGGTCGCCGCCAGCAGCGCCTCGACCAGGGTCGTCTTGCCCGCCCCGGAGTGCCCGACGAGCACCACGTTGCGTACGCCGGTGGGCTCGGTCACCACCGGCACGCCGCCGGCGGCACCCTTGTCGTGACTCCTCTGCGCCATGGGGCGCCTCCCTCAGCCGTGGTTGGTGGCCGCCGCCGTGCGACGGGAAGCGGCCCGGTGCGGGCTCCGCGGCGTCATCCTCCGGCGGTCCGCCGGGTGACGGGCACGGGACGGCCCCGGGGTGAGCTGGCTCACTCCCAGGTGCGATCCCACACCCGCCGCGGGGGCACGCACAAGTCTTCCCCGGGCGGGTCGGCGACCGGGCGTATCGTCGCCGGAGGCAGGCCGTTATCGTGGGACCCCCATGGCGAAGATCTTCCAAGTGTCGGTCCGGGCGGGGATGACCCGCGTCGTCGAGCCGATCGCACGCGGCCTGCTCCGGGCGGGCGTGTCCCCCAACGCTGTCACCGTGACCGGCACCCTCGGGGTGCTCGCCGGCGCGCTCGGCCTCGGTGCCCGTGGCCATCTGGTCGCCGGTGCCCTCGTCGTGACCTTCTTCGCGCTCACCGACCTGCTCGACGGGACGATGGCGCGGATGAGCGGCGGTTCGACGAGATTCGGGGCGTTCCTCGACTCGAGCATGGACCGGGTGGCCGACAGCGCCGTCTTCGGCGCGGTGGCCTACTGGCTGGCCACCCAGGGCGACCACGGCGGGGTCGCGGCGGCGCTGCTCTGCCTGGCCGCCGGCGGCCTGGTCTCCTACGTCAAGGCCCGCGCCGAGGGGCTCGGGATGACCTGCAACGTGGGCATCGCCGAGCGCACCGAGCGGCTGCTCATCGTCGGCGTGGGCGGCATCCTCACCGGCGTCGGCGTCCCGTACGCCCTGCAGGTCGCGCTCTGGCTGCTGGCCGCCGTGTCGATCTTCACCGTCGGGCAGCGGATGGCCCACGTCTACCGGCAGGCCGTCACGGCCCCGCAGGGGCCGCAGGGGTGAACCTCACCGAGCTCGGCTACGTCGCCGGCTGGCGTCTGGTCCGCGCGCTGCCCCGGCCCGTGGCCGCGGCGGCCTTCCGGGTGGGCGCCGACCGCGCCCACCGCGCAAACGGCAGGGGTACGGCCCGACTGCGCGCCAACCTGCGCCGGGTCGTCGGCCCCGAACTGCCCGAGACGGAGCTGGACGACCTGCTCCGGCGGGCCCTGCGCTCCTACGCCCGGTACTGGATGGAGGCGTTCCGGCTGCCCGCGCTGAGCCGCGAGCAGATCCTCGCCGGGTTCCGGCTCGACCCGCAGGGGGTGCGGTGGCTGGCCGCCGACGTCGCCGCCGGCCGGGGCGCGGTGGTGGCGCTGCCGCACGCCGGCAACTGGGACGCCGCCGGCGCCTGGGTGGCCGCCACCGGCTGGCCGATCACCACGGTCGCCGAACGACTCAAGCCCGAGGGCCTCTACCAGCGCTTCCTGGCCTTCCGCCGGAGCCTGGGCATGGAGATCCTGCCCACCCACGGCGGCGAGCGGCCCGCCTTCGACGTGCTGGTGGAGCGGCTGGCCGCCGGGACGGTGGTGCCACTGCTGGCCGACCGGGACCTCTCCGCCCGGGGCGTCGAGGTCGACTTCTTCGGCGGGCGGACCCGGATGCCGGCCGGCCCGGCCCTGCTGGCGATCCGCACCGGCGCACCGCTCTACGTCGCCTCGTTGTGGTACGAGGCGGACGTCGCCTGCGCCGCGCTCTCCGAGCCGCTGCCCCTGCCCGACCCGGCCAGCGGCACGCTCGACCAGCGGGTGCGGGTGTTGACCCAGCGGATTGCCGACGGTCTGGCGGCGGGCATCGCCCGACATCCGCAAGACTGGCACATGTTGCAGCGGATGTGGCTGGACCAGCTCGGCACCGGCGACGACGGGCCCCGGCCCGTCGACACACCGCCGGCCGCCACCGGGACGGTCTGAGGCTAAGGGGCGCTGGAATGCGGATCGGCATCGTGTGCCCGTACTCCTTCGACGTGCCCGGCGGGGTGCAGAACCACGTCATCGACCTGGCCGAGGCGCTGATCGGGCTGGGGCACGAGGTGAGCGTCCTCGCGCCGGCCGACGAGGACTCCCCGCTGCCGCCGTACGTGGTGCCGGCGGGCCGCGCCGTGCCGCTGCCGTACAACGGGTCGGTGGCCCGGATCGCGTTCGGCCCGGTCTCCACCGCCCGGGTGCGGCGGTGGATCGCCCGGGGTGAATTCGACGTGCTGCACGTGCACGAGCCGCTGACGCTGAGCCTGTCGATGCTCGCCGTGCTCTCCGCCCGGGGGCCGGTGGTGGCGACCTTCCACACCGCGATGACCCGCTCCCGGGTGCTCGCCGCCGCGCAGGGGCTGCTGCAGATCGTGCTGGAGCGGATCACCGCCCGGATCGCGGTCAGCGCGCTGGCCCGCAAGGTGCAGGTGGAGCACATGGACGGCGGGGCGGTGGAGATCCCCAACGGGGTCACCGTGGCCAAGTTCGCCCACTCCACCGCGCTGCCCGGCTGGCCGGGGGAGTGCGCCACCGGCACCGGCGGCACGCTGGGCTTCCTCGGCCGCTTCACCGAGGCCCGCAAGGGCTTCCCGATCCTGCGCGACGCCTTCGTCGAGCTGGCCCGCTCCCGGCCGGGGCTGCGGCTGCTGGTGGCCGGGCCGGGCGAGGCCGACGACCTGTTCGGCCGCTTCCCCGCCGACCTGCGCGACCGGGTCACCTTCCTCGGCTTGGTCTCCGAGCCGGACAAGGCGCGGATGCTGCGCAGCGTGCACCTCTACGTGGCGCCGAACACCGGCGGGGAGTCGTTCGGGATGATCCTCACCGAGGCGCTCGCCGCCGGCACCACGGTCGTGGCCAGCGACCTGGACGCGTTCCGCCGGGTGCTCGACGGCGGCCGGGCCGGGCAGCTCTTCCCGGTCGGGGACGCGTCCGCGCTGCGCTCGGCCCTGGCCGGGCTGCTCGACGACCCGGCCCGGCGGGCCGCGCTGACCGCCTGCGGCGACCAGGTGGTGGCGCACTTCGACTGGCCGGTGGTCGCCCGGCGGGTGCTGGAGGTCTACGCGGCGGCGATCGAGGCGACCGACGGGCGGGTCATCGACCAGGAGTGGGCGGAGCCGGGCTGACCCCGGCGCGGCCGGTGGTGCCCACACCGACGCGGAGGTGGTCGGCGGCTCACGCCCCGGCCGGAGGCGAACGGAGCAGCACTACGATGCCGGGCATGTGGTGGTGGGTGGGCGCGGTGGCGGTCGTCGGGCTGCTCTCGGCGTACCTGACCTGGACCGTGGGCCGGGTCGAGCGGCTGCGCCTGCGCGCGGAGGCCGCGACCCGGGCCCTGGAGGCGCACCTGCTGCGCCGGGCCGCCGCCGCCGCGGTGCTGGCGGAGCGGCGCTACGGCGTGGAGCTCTACGCGGCGGCGCGGATCGCCCTCGACGCGGAGCCGCAGGAGCGGGAGGCGGCGGAGAACGACCTGACCCGGCAGTTGCGGGCGGCCCGGCTGGACCCGACCGACCCGGACTGCGAGCCGGTGATCGCGGCGAGCCGGCGGCTGGCCCTGGCCCGGCAGGTGCACACCGACCTGGTCCGCGACGCCCGCACGGCGCGGGGGCGACCGCTGGTGCGGCTGCTGCGGATGGGGCGTCGGCACCCGTGGCCGCGCTACTTCGACATCGACGACCCGACCCTGGTCTTCCCCGCCGACGTGCCCGCCTGAGGGCCTGTTGTGGTGGGTTGGACCCGGTTGCGTGGTTCGTCCGGTCGGGTGGCCGCCGGTGGTGATGACGGCCACAGAGCAAGCCACCCGGGGTCTGATTGGCTGTCGGAGGGGCGTTGACCCCGTCGTAACATTCAGGCTGAGCCACCCCCCGAGCACGCCGAGGAGCGATTACCCGTGCCCGACACCACTTCCCCGAACACCGGTGCCAACCCCGTCGTCGGCACCGCCCGCGTGAAGCGCGGCATGGCCGAGATGCTCAAGGGCGGCGTGATCATGGACGTGGTCACCGCCGAGCAGGCCAAGATCGCCGAGGACGCCGGGGCCGTCGCGGTGATGGCCCTGGAGCGGGTCCCCGCCGACATCCGCGCCCAGGGCGGGGTGTCCCGGATGAGCGACCCCGACATGATCGACGGCATCATCAACGCCGTCTCGATCCCGGTGATGGCCAAGGCCCGCATCGGCCACTTCGTCGAGGCGCAGATCCTGCAGTCGCTCGGCGTGGACTACGTCGACGAGTCCGAGGTGCTGACCCCGGCCGACTACGCCAACCACATCGACAAGTGGGCGTTCACCGTTCCCTTCGTCTGCGGGGCGACCAACCTGGGCGAGGCGCTGCGCCGGATCACCGAGGGCGCGGCCATGATCCGCTCCAAGGGCGAGGCCGGCACCGGTGACGTCTCCAACGCCACCACCCACATGCGCAAGATCCGCCAGGAGATCCGCCGGCTGCAGAACCTGCCCACCGACGAGCTCTTCGTCGCGGCCAAGGAGCTGCAGGCCCCGTACGACCTGGTCAAGGAGATCGCCGAGACCGGCAAGCTCCCGGTGGTGCTCTTCACCGCCGGCGGCATCGCCACCCCGGCCGACGCCGCCATGATGATGCAGCTCGGCGCCGAGGGCGTCTTCGTCGGCTCCGGCATCTTCAAGTCCGGCAACCCGGCCCAGCGGGCCGCCGCCATCGTCAAGGCCACCACCTTCCACGACGACCCGGACGTGCTGGCCAAGGTCTCCCGGGGCCTCGGCGAGGCCATGGTCGGCATCAACGTCGACGAGATCCCGCAGCCGCACCGCCTGGCCGAGCGCGGCTGGTGACGGCACGGAAAGGGGCCCGTTCCCGACGCCTTCGGCGGGGGAGGGGCCCCTTTCCGACGATTACAGGAGGGAGACGACCGTGTCGGCACCCGAGATCGGTGTGCTCGCGCTGCAGGGCGACGTCCGGGAGCACATCGCGGCCCTGACCGGCGCGGGGGCCGCCGCCCGCCCGGTGCGCCGCCCCGAGGAGTTGGCCGCCGTCGACGCCCTGGTGATTCCCGGCGGCGAGTCCACCACCATCAGCAAGCTCGCCGACATCTTCGAGATGCGCGAGCCGATCGAGAAGCGGATCGCCGCCGGGATGCCGGTCTACGGCTCCTGCGCCGGCATGATCATGCTGGCCACCGAGGTGCTGGACGGCCGCCCAGACCAGCGGGGCTTCGCCGGCATCGAGATGACCGTCCGGCGCAACGCCTTCGGCCGGCAGGTCGACTCGTTCGAGGCGCCGGTGGTGGTCGCCGGGGTCGACGGCGAGCCGTTCCACGCGGTCTTCATCCGGGCGCCGTGGGTCGAGCGGGTCGGCGCGGGCGTCGACGTCCTCGGCGAGGTGACCGAGGGGCCGTCGGCCGGGCGGATCGTCGCGGTGCGGCAGGGCAACCTGCTGGCCACCTCGTTCCACCCCGAGCTGACCGGCGACCTGCGCCTGCACCGCTACTTCGTGGACCTGGTCCGCGCCACAGTCTGACCGGCGGGCCCCGACCGGCGTGGTGCCGGGCGGCCCGGGTGCTGCGGTGGTGCCGGGTGTTCCCGTGGTGCGACGGTGGCGGGTGTGACGCCGCCGGGTGCCTCCTCGGTAGGATTACCGGCGGTTCGGCAGGGCCGCGGTCCGCCGCCCGCCACGCGGAGCCGCCCGGCCCCGGCCTCCGGTCGGTGGCGCGCGGCGCCCGGTGGTGGCGCGGAGTCGGTGCGGGCAGTCGGCGCAGGCGTGATCAACAGACGGAGGTAGCAGATGTCCGGCCACTCAAAGTGGGCGACCACCAAGCACAAGAAGGCCGTGATCGACGCCAAGCGCGGCAAGATGTTCGCCAAGCTGATCAAGAACGTCGAGGTCGCGGCCCGCACCGGCGGCGGCGACCCCTCCGGCAACCCCACCCTCTACGACGCCATCCAGAAGGCGAAGAAGAGCTCCGTACCGAACGACAACATCGACCGGGCGGTCAAGCGCGGCTCCGGCCTGGAGGCCGGCGGCGCCGACTGGCAGACCATCATGTACGAGGGGTACGGCCCGAACGGCGTCGCCATGCTCATCGAGTGCCTGACGGACAACCGCAACCGGGCGGCGACCGAGGTGCGCACCGCGCTGACCCGCAACGGCGGCTCGCTGGCCGACGCCGGCTCGGTGTCGTACATGTTCTCCCGCAAGGGCGTGGTGATCGTTCCCAAGGCCGGCACCACCGAGGACGACGTGATGTTGGCGGTCCTCGACGCCGGTGCGGAGGAGGTCAACGACATCGGCGAGGCCTACGAGGTGGTCTCCGAGCCGACCGACCTGGTCGCCGTGCGCACCGCCCTGCAGGACGCCGGCATCGAGTACGAGTCGGCCGAGTCCTCCCTCATCCCCAGCATGAACGTCCCGCTCGACGAGGACGGCGCCCGCAAGATCTTCCGGCTGATCGACGTGCTGGAGGACTGCGACGACGTGCAGAACGTCTACGCCAACTTCGACGTCTCCGACGAGGTCATGGCCGCCGTCGACTGACCCCGCCGGCTGCGGCGCGCGCAGTGGGTGCCCGGAGCGCCGCCGGCTGCTGACACCGGTCGGCCGGCGGCGGTGCTCCGGGCACCCACCTGCCCGTACGCGATCGGCGACGCCGGACCCGCCGGGTTCGTGATCCCGGGCGCGGGGGCCTCGCCTCGCTAGACTGCCCGGGTGGTTCATCCGATTCGTCCCGATGGTGGCGAAGGTCGGGCGGGCGGGGGGCGCCGCTTCGCGCCCGGCGACCTGGTCGTGCGACGCGAGGTCCTCCGCGACGAGGTGTGGTTCGGCTGCCCGACGATCTGCGTCGAGGACTCGCCGGACCTGCTGGCGCTCTACCTGCCCCCGGGCGCGGAGTTCGGGTTCCCCGCGACCGGGCGGTTTCCGTGCGGCCGGCACCCGTGGCAGGTCGGCGGGCATCGGGCGTGGCGCGGGCATGGCAAGTTGATGCTGCACCGCCCGGGCGAGGCGCACTCCGTCGACGTCTTCTGGGCCGGGCCGGAGCGGGCCTTCGCGGGGTGGTACTTCAACCTCCAGGATCCGGTGCGGCGGACACCGATCGGGGTGGACACCCTCGACCACGAGCTCGACCTGTGGTGGGAGGCCGACGCCGACGGGTACGTCTGGAAGGACGTGGAGTTGTTCGCCCAGCGCCTCGACGAGGGACGCTACCCGGGCCGGGCCGACGCCATCCGGGCCGAGGGCGACCGGATCGCCGCACTCCTGGACGCGGGGCAGCGCTGGTGGGACGAGTCCTGGTCGGCCTGGCAGCCGGACCCGGCCTGGCCGGTGCCGGCGTTGCCGCCGGGCTGGGACACCGTCGCGCCGTAGCGCCCCGCACTCCGCAGGCGGCAGGAGTGCGGGGCGCGCGTCCCGGTCAGCCCGCCGTCTCGCGCGAGCGCCAGGCCGCCCGGATCGAGGTGCGGCCGTTGGTACGCAGCAGCGAGCCCTCGTACACCCGGGCCCCGGCGGCCACGAACGCGGCGGCGGCCACCAGCAGCAGGGCCAGCGAGACCAGCGGCTCCCAGCCGGCGGCGTCGCCGTGGAACAGCCGCAGCGGCATGGCCGTCGGCGAGGAGAACGGCACGTAGGAGAGCACCGTCATGGCCGTCGGGTTGTCGTTGAGGAAGCTCACGGCGAAGAACGGCGCCATGATCGCGATCTGCACGGGCGTCGACACGGCGGAGACGTCCTCCTGCCGGTTGGCCAGCGCCCCGGCCGCCCCCCACATGGCCGCGAGCAGCACGAAGCCGAGCAGGAAGAACGGCAGGAACCAGCCGATCGCCGGGGCCAGCAGCGAGAGCAGCTCGCCGCTGTCGCCGAACCGCATGCCGACCACGGTGATCAGGGCGATCAAAGCGATCTGCCCGAAGGCCAGCACCGTCCCGGCAAGGATCTTGCCGGCCAGCAGTGCCCGCGCCGGCACCGCCGCCACCAGGATCTCCACGATCCGGGTCTGCTTCTCCTCGACGACGCTCTGCGCGATCTGCAGGCCGAAGATCTGCGAGGTGATGAAGAAGATGAACGCGAAGATGAGCGGCACCAGGTAGGCCAGCACCGGGTCCAGCGCGTCGGGGTCCAGCAGCCGCAGCGCGGGCCGCGTGCTCAGCGCCGTCATCACGTCGTCGGGCGCCTCGTCCATGGCCAGCACCGTCGGCCCGGAGACCACCGCGGCGTCGACGTCGCCGTCGCGTACGGCCCGCTCGGCGGCGGCGTCGTCGGCGACGGTGCGTACGTCGAGCCCCGCCGCGCGCAGCGGAGCGGCCGCCGCCTCGGTGACCGCCACGCTGGTCGTGCCGCCGGCGAAGATCGCCGGCAGGATGGTCGCGCCGGCGACGATCAGCAGGAAGAACAGGGTGCTGTACAGGAAGGTCTTGTCGCGCAGCGTGACCCGGACCTGCCGGGCGGCGACGAGCCGGGTGGCCTGGACGGTGTTCACTGGGTGACCTCTCGGAAGATCTCGGCGAGCGACGGGCTGACCGGGCGGAACGCGCGGACCGGCCCACGGGCCAGCGCCGCGTGCAGCACGCGCTGCTCGTCCGCGCCGGGCGCGAGGTCGAAGACGGCGCGGGCGCCGTCCAGGTCGACCAGGGTCACCCCGGGCTGGTCCCGCAGCCAGCCGGCGTCGGTCTGCACCACCAACTCGTAACGGGGCACCGTGTACGCCGCGCGCAGCTCGTCGCGGCTGCCGGCGGCCCGGATCGCGCCGCCGCTGATGATCACCAGGTCGTCGCAGAGCCGCTCGACGACGTCCAGTTGATGGCTGGAGAAGAGCACCGGTGCCCCCGCGGCGGCCCGTTCCCGCAGGACCCCCACGACCGTGTCCACGGCCATCGGGTCGAGGCCGGAGAATGGCTCGTCGAGCACCAGCACCTCGGGGTCGTGCACGAGGGCGGCGGCGATCTGGGCGCGCTGCTGGTTGCCCAGCGACAGCGTCTCCAGCAGATCGTCGCCGCGCTCGGCGAGCCCGACCCGCTCCAACAGCGCGTCGGTGTTGCGGCGGGCGGCGGTGGGCGTCATCCCGTGCAGCCGGCCCAGGTAGACCACCTGCTCCCGGGCGCTCATCTTGGGGTAGAGGCCGCGTTCCTCGGGCATGTAGCCGAAGCGTTGGCGGGCCTGGCGGGTCAGGGGCGTGCCCTGCCAGGTGACCTGGCCGGCGTCCGGGGCGAGTACCCCGAGGATGATCCGCATGGTGGTGGTCTTGCCGGCGCCGTTGCCGCCCACGAAGCCGGTCATCCGGCCGGCCGCCACGTCGAAGGACACGTTCTGAAGCACCTGACGGTCGCCGAAGCTGCGGTCGACGCCGTCGAGGTGGAGCACGTTGGTCACGGGACCCACGTTAGGCGGCGGGCCGCCGGGCGTCGTCCGCCGCGAGATCGAACGTGAGGTCCCTCTCGCACCGACGGGCACCCGGGGGCCCGGCCGGGACGCGGTGGCCCGGACGAGGCTGCCGGGCCCGGTGCCCGGACAACGCGGCGGCCCGGCACGCCGTGGGGCGTGCCGGGCCGCCGTGCCGGTGGGTCAGCCGCGGTTGCGGTGCGCCTTGACGGCGCTGTCGATGACGCTCCAGAGCGCCACCAGCACGGTGCCCACGACCACGGCGAGCGCCAGGTGCCGCAGGTTGTCGCCCTCGCCGAGCCACTCGAAGCGGGCCACGAAGTCGGGGTTGAGCAGCCGGTCGGTCGACATCAGCCAGACCACCGGCGCGGCGAACGCCACGTCGAGGGCCGCGTTCGCGGCGACCAGCGGCCAGGTCCAGCGGCCGACCCGGTACTTGGCGATCTCCAGGCCGATGCTGGCGACCAGCACCGCGATCAGCAGCGGCAGCCAGAAGCTCCACAGCGCCGGATCGAGGATCGGCAGGTTGCCGTCGTCGCCGGCCGGCACGAACGACCGGAAGTGCTGCAACGGCAGGTACGCGATGAGGAGCACCAGGAAACCGATCGAGCAGGCGGCGTCGACCAGGGTGATCTGCCGGCCGGTGGTGTCCTCCGGCAGTCGGTCGACGCTCCAGGCGGGCAGGTGCAGGGGGGTGTTGGTGCGTTCCAGGACCGCGAAGACCACGGTGACCCAGAAGGCGATCTGGACGGCCACCGTGATGGCGGCGGAGATGCCCTTGCCGATGCCCTGGCCGCCGTCGGCGGCCTCGACCAGGCCGACCAGCACGCCGACCAGCGCCGGGACGAAGCTGAGCAGCAGCTTCAGCAGCCGCTCCCAGGCCAGGTAGTAGGTCGGGCCGATGAGCTGCAACCGGCGGTCGGCGTACCGGGCGGCGAGCGTGTCCGGGTCGCCCAGCTCGGTGAGCACCTCACGCTCGGCGGCGGCGGCGTCCTGTCCGCCGGCCGTGCGGCCCTCGACCATGTCCTCGATCGAGGCGCGCAGCTCGGTGGCGATGCCCTCGCGGCGGGCGGCCGGCACCGAGCGCAGGGTCGCGGCGAGGTAGCGGTCGGTCAGGGTGGTCATCGGTCGGCTCCTTCGATCAGCCCGGTCAGGGAGGTCTGCACTGCGGCGAGGTCGGTGAGCAGGCGGTTCAGCACCGACTCGCCGTCGGCGCTGGTCCGGTAGAACTTGCGGGGCCGGCTCTCCTCGGTGTTCCACTCGCTGGTCAGCAGGCCCTGCTCCTCCAGCCGCCGCAGCAGCGGGTAGAGCGTGTTGGCCTCGACCGGGAAGCCGCAGTCGGAGAGGCGTTCCAGCAACGCGTAGCCGTAGTCGGGGCGGCGCAGCGCGACCAGGCTCGCCACCACGACGGTGCCTCGACGCAGCTCCTGGAGGTGAGTCCGGAGGATCTCATCGCTAACCATGCATCACACCATAGTGTGTGCCACACACCATTGTCTAGCGTTACATCATCGTGCCCGACGGTATCGGTGTGTTCGGGCATGACGAGTCGGGCAACCGACTCCGGCGTCGGCACGGAGATCCGCGCCACCCGCCCCGCCGCCCCCCGCGCGGCTGCTGGAGGTGGCCCGGCGGCCGGGGATAGGGTGTGCCGACCGACCTCGACAACCCATGAGACCGACGCGGGGGGCCACGCATGGGCGATTCGTTCGCGCATCTGCACGTGCACACGGAGTACTCGATGCTCGACGGTGCGGCCCGGCTGAAGGACCTCTTCGCCGAGGCCAACCGGCTCGGGATGCCGGCGGTCGCGATGACCGACCACGGCAACATGCACGGCGCGAACGACTTCTACAAGCAGGCCATGGCCGCGGGGATCACCCCGATCCTGGGCGTCGAGGCGTACGTGGCGCCGGAGTCGCGCTACCACAAGGCGCGGGTGAAGTGGGGCCGGCCGGAGCAGAAGAGCGACGACATCTCCGGCAACGGCGCCATCACCCACAAGACCATGTGGGCGCGCAACGCCAAGGGGCTGAAGAACCTCTTCACCCTCAACTCCCGCGCCTCGATGGAGGGCCACTACGTCAAGTGGCCCCGGATGGACATGGAGCTGATCGCCGAGCACGCCGAGGGGATCATGGCCACCACCGGCTGCCCGTCGGGCGCGGTGCAGACCCGGCTGCGGCTCGGCCAGTTCGACGAGGCGCTCAAGGTCGCCTCCGCGTACCAGGACATCTTCGGCAAGGAGCACTACTTCCTGGAGCTGATGGACCACGGGCTGAGCATCGAGCAGCGGGTCCGCGAGGGGCTCACCGAGATCGGCAAGAAGCTCGGCATCCCGCCGGTGGTCACCAACGACTCGCACTACACCCACGAGGCGCAGGCCGAGGCGCACGACGTCCTGCTCTGCGTGCAGACCGGCAGCAACGTCGCCGACCCGAACCGGTTCCGCTTCGAGGGCGGCGGCTACTTCATCAAGTCCGCCGAGCAGATGCGCGCGGTGGACTCCTCAGAGCTGTGGTTGGAGGGCTGCCGCAACACTTTGCTGGTCGCCGAGAAGGTCGACCCGGCCGGGATGTTCGAGTTCCACAACCTGATGCCCCGCTTCCCCGTGCCCGAGGGGGAGACCGAGGAGTCCTGGTTCCGCAAGGAGACCTTCGTCGGGCTGGCCCGCCGCTACCCCGGCGGTATCCCCGAGGGCCACGTCGTGCAGGCGGAGTACGAGCTGGGCGTCATCATCCAGATGGGCTTCCCGTCGTACTTCCTCGTGGTCGCCGACTTCATCCAGTGGGCGAAGAACCAGGGCATCGCGGTGGGCCCGGGGCGTGGCTCGGCCGCCGGCTCCCTGGTGGCGTACGCGCTGGGCATCACCGACCTGGACCCGATCCAGCACGGGCTGATCTTCGAGCGGTTCCTCAACCCCGAGCGCGTCTCGATGCCGGACGTCGACATCGACTTCGACGAGCGTCGGCGCGGCGAGGTGATCAAGTACGTCACCGACAAGTGGGGCGAGGACAAGGTCGCCCAGATCGCCACCTTCGGCACGATCAAGGCGAAGGCCGCGATCAAGGACTCGGCCCGGGTGCTGGGCTTCCCGTACGCCGTCGGCGACCGGATCACCAAGGCGATGCCCCCGGCCGTGATGGGCAAGGACATCCCGCTCACCGGCATCTTCGACCCGAAGCACCCCCGCTACGCCGAGGCCGGCGAGATCCGTGGCCTGTACGAGTCGGACCCGGACGTGCGCAAGGTGATCGACACGGCGAAGGGCATCGAGGGGCTGATCCGGCAGACCGGCGTGCACGCCGCGGGCGTCATCATGTCCGCCGAGCCGATCATCGACCACATCCCGCTGATGCGCCGGGACGCCGACGGGGTGATCATCACCCAGTTCGACTACCCGACGTGCGAGTCGCTCGGGCTGCTGAAGATGGACTTCCTCGGCCTGCGCAACCTGACGATCATCGATGACGCGGTCAAGAACATCAAGCTCAACCACGGCCTCGACCTGGACCTGCTGGGGCTGCCGCTGGACGACCAGGCCGCCTACGACCTGCTCGCCCGGGGCGACACCCTGGGCGTGTTCCAGCTCGACGGCGGGCCGATGCGCTCGCTGCTGCGGCTGATGAAGCCGGACAACTTCGAGGACATCTCCGCCGTCCTGGCGCTCTACCGGCCCGGCCCGATGGGCGTGGACTCGCACACCAACTACGCGCTGCGCAAGAACGGCCTGCAGGAGATCACCCCGATCCACCCGGAGCTGGCGGAGCCGCTGCGGGAGATCCTGGCCCCCACCCACGGCCTGATCGTCTACCAGGAGCAGGTGCAGCGCGCCGCGCAGATCCTCGCCGGCTACACCCTGGGCCAGGCCGACCTGCTGCGCCGGGCGATGGGCAAGAAGAAGAAGGAGATCCTGGACAAGGAGTTCGTCCCGTTCCGGGACGGCTGCCGCGAGCGCGGCTACTCCGACGAGGCCATCCAGGCGGTCTGGGACGTGCTCGTCCCGTTCGCCGGGTACGCCTTCAACAAGGCCCACTCCGCCGCGTACGGGCTGGTCTCCTACTGGACGGCGTACCTCAAGGCGCACTACCCCGCCGAGTACATGGCCGGGCTGCTCACCTCCGTCGGCGACGACAAGGACAAGATGGCGCTCTACCTGGCGGAGTGCCGGCGGATGGGCATCCAGGTCCTGCCGCCCGACGTCAACACCTCCGCCGGGCCGTTCACCCCGGTCGGCAAGGACATCCGCTTCGGCCTCGCCGCGATCCGCAACGTCGGCGCGAACGTCGTCGCGTCGATCATGCGCTGCCGGCAGGAGAAGGGCGAGTACGCCGACTTCTACGACTTCCTCTCCAAGGTCGACGCGGTGGTCTGCAACAAGAAGACCATCGAATCGCTGATCAAGGCCGGGGCGTTCGACGTGATGGGCCACCCCCGCAAGGGGCTGCTGGCCGTGCACGCCGACGCCATCGACGCGTACGCCGACGTCAAGCGCAAGGAGGCCGTCGGCCAGTACGACCTCTTCGGCGCGGGCTTCGGCGACGCCGAGGCCCCCGGTGGCAGCACCACGGTCATGCCCACCATCGGCGACGCCGAGTGGGACAAGCGCGACAAGCTGGCCTTCGAGCGGGAGATGCTCGGCCTCTACGTTTCCGACCACCCGCTCTTCGGCCTGGAGCACGTGCTCGGCGCGGCGGCCGACTGCACCATCGCCTCCCTCTCCGAGGAGGGCACCGTCCCCGACGGGGCGGTGGTCACCCTCGCCGGCATCCTCTCCGGGGTGCAGCGCCGGGTCACCAAGCAGGGCCGGGCCTGGGCGTCGGCCACCCTGGAGGACCTCGCCGGCGGGGTGGAGGCACTCTTCTTCCCCAACACCTACGAGGTGATCGGCCAGTACATCGCCGAGGACGCGATCGTGGTGGTCAAGGGGCGGGTGGACCGCCGCGACGACACCCCCCGGATCATGGCGATGGACATGCAGATGCCCGACGTCAGCAGCACCCCGGGGAGCAAGCCGGTCACCCTGACCATCCCGGTGCACCGCTGCACGCCTCCGCTGGTGGAACGGCTCAAGGAGACCCTGGTGCTGCACCCCGGCGACACCGAGGTGCACGTCAAGCTGCAGAACGGCGGCAAGACCACCACGCTGCGGCTCGGGCCGTTCCGGGTCGCCGCCACCACCGCGCTGATGGGCGACCTGAAGAGCGTCCTCGGCCCGGCCAACGTGAGCTGACCGGCGGGTGGCCACGGGCGGCGGATTGGCTCTGCCCGGCCGACCCCGGCGGGCCATAGCGTCGACGGCATGGAGCTGGAGCAGGCGCGGAAGTTGTGGCAACCGGAACCCGGCTGGCTGAACACGGCGACCTACGGGCTGCCGCCCGAGCCGGCCTGGGCGGCGTTGCAGGAGGCGCTGGCCGACTGGCGGGTGGGGCGCACCTACTACGACAACTGGGAGGCGGCGACCGGGCGGTCCCGGGCGGCCTTCGCCGGGCTGGTCGGGGTGTCGGCGGCCGACGTCGCGATCGGCAGCACGGTCTCCCAGGTGCTGGCCCCGGTCGCGGCGTGTCTGCCGGCCGGCGCGACGGTGCTGGCTCCGGAGATCGAGTTCACCGCCAACCTCTTCCCCTGGCTGGCGCAGGCCGAGCGGGGCGTCACGGTGCGCACGGTGCCGGCCGCCGACCTGGCCGCCGCGATCGACGCCGACACCGACCTGGTCGCGTTCAGCCTGGTGCAGTCCGCCGACGGCACCATCGCCGCGTACGACGAGATCGTCGCCGCCGCCCGCGCGCACGACGCCCTGGTGGTCGTGGACGCCACCCAGGCATGCGGCTGGCTGCCCTTCGACGCCGGCCGCGCCGACGTGGTCGCGGTCGGCGGCTACAAGTGGCTGATGGCCCCGCGCGGCACCGCCTTCGCCTACCTGGCCCCCGCGCTGCGCGAGCGGCTGCGCCCCGACGCGGCCGGCTGGTACGCCGCCGAGGACCCCACCGCCGCCTTCTACGGCCCGCCGCTGCGGCTGGCCGCCGACGCCCGCCGGTTCGACATCTCCCCGGCCTGGTTCAGCTGGGTCGGGGCCGCCCCCGCCCTGGACCTGCTGGCCGAGGTCGGGGTGGCGGCGGTGCGTGCGCACAACGTGGCGCTGGCCAACCGGTTCCTCGCCGGGTTGGGCCGCCCGCCCGGCGAGAGCGCGATCGTCACCGTCGAGGTGCCCGGGGCCTCGGAGCGGCTGGAGCGCGCCGGGGTGCGGGCGGCGGTGCGCGCCGGCCGGGTCCGGGCCTCGTTCCACCTCTACACCTGCGAGGCCGACGTGGACCTGGCCCTGGCCGCGCTGACCGACTGACGCCCGCACCGGACGCGGTGGGCCCCGCCGCGCGGCGAACCCGCGCCCGCCCCACCGCGCGACGAAATCCGACGCTCCCCGCATCCGAACCGTGCCGCCCGGACGAACCCTGCGGTAGTGACCGTCTATCCGGGGGGTTCGTCGTGCGGACAGATCCGATGCCGGCCGAGGTCGTCGAGGGCCTGCGCGGGCGGCTCGCCGCCGCCGCCGAGGACCTGGACGCCAACCAGGTCGCCGCCCTGCTGCTGCAGGTGACGGCCGAGTACGGGGTGGCGGCGTGCTGGGAGCAGCTGTGCGTCCCGCTGCTGGCCACCCTGCGGGGGCGGACCGCCTTCGAGGTCGCCACCGAGCACGCCCTCGTCGAGGGGGTCCGCGTCGGCCTGGACGGGGTCGGTCGTGAGCCCGCCCGGCACCTGCCCGCCGGTGGCGTGCTGCTGGCCGGTGCGGAACAGGAGACGCACTGCCTGGGCCTGCACGCGCTCGCCGCCGCGCTGCGCGAGCGGGGGCGGGGCTGCCTGCTGCTCGGGCCCGCGCTGCCGTGGGTGGCGCTGGACCGCGCCGTGCGCCGCGCCGGCCCGACGACCGTGGTGGTCTGGGCGCAGACCCCGGTCGCCGGCCGCGCCCACCGCCTGGCCCGCCTCGCCCGCGCCTTCCCGGGGGTACGGGTGCATGCGGCCGGGCCGGGCTGGGCGGAGCCGCTGGCGCCCCCGTCGGCCCGCCTCGCCACCCTCACCGCCGCGACGGCCGCCTGCCTGCGCTGAGGGTGCCGCCGAGCCGGCCGGCGTGCCGACCATTCTGGACCGCACCGCCGCGCCGGTCGTCCGCCCCGCGCCCGGCCGGGGTGCCGGCGTGTCCCCGGCGGAGGGTGTCCGGGGCGACCAGTAGGGTGTCGAACACACGTACTGCCGGCGAGTCGGGGAGGTGGCGGGGTGCGGGTGCTCGGCGTCGACCCGGGGCTGACCCGGTGCGGGGTGGGCGTGGTCGAGGGCGTGCCGGGGCGGCCCTGCACCCTGGTCGCCTACCACGTGGTGCGCACCGACCCCGACGACGACCTGCCGCTGCGCCTGCTGCACCTGGACCGCGCGCTCACCGACCTGGTCGCCGAGCACCAGCCGGACGCCGTGGCCGTCGAGCGGGTGTTCAGCCAGCACAACGTCCGCACCGTGATGGGCACCGCCCAGGCCAGCGGGATCGCCGTGCTGGCCGGGGCGCGGGCCGGGCTGCCCGTGCAGACGTACACCCCGAGCGAGGTCAAGGCGGCCGTGACCGGCTCCGGCACCGCGGACAAGGCGCAGATCACGGCCATGGTCACCCGGCTGCTGCGGCTGGCCGAGCCGCCGCGCCCGGCCGATGCGGCCGACGCCCTCGCGCTGGCCATCTGCCACGTCTGGCGCGGCGGCACGCGCTCGAAGCTGGCCGAGGCGACCGACCGGGCCCGACGAGGAGGAGCACGATGATCGCCAGTGTGCGCGGCACGGTGACCGCGACCGGCCCGGACCACGCGGTGGTGGAGGTCGGCGGGGTGGGCCTGGCGGTGCACTGCGCCCCCGGCACGCTCGCCGACCTGCGGGTCGGCCAGCCCGCCCGGCTGGCGACCAGCCTGGTCGTCCGGGAGGACTCGCTCACCCTCTACGGCTTCGCCGACGACGACGCCAAGCAGCTCTTCGAGCTGCTCCAGACCGCCAGCGGGGTGGGGCCCCGGCTGGCCCAGGCGGTGCTCGCCGTGCACCCCCCCGACGCGGTGCGCCGGGCGATCGCCAACGCCGATACCTCCGCGCTGACCCGGGTGCCCGGCATCGGCAAGAAGGGCGCCGAGCGGCTGGTGCTGGAGCTGCGGGACCGGATCGGCCCGGTGCCGGTGGGCGCCGACGGCGCGGCCGGGGTGACCGGGGGCGGCTGGTCCGAGCAGGTCCGCCAGGCCCTGGTGGGGCTGGGCTGGACGGCCGGGCAGGCCGATCAGGCGGTCGCCGCCGTGGCGGAGACCGTCGACGGTCCGCCGCCGCCGGTGCCGGTGCTGCTCAAGCAGGCCATCCGGCTGCTCGGGCGGACCAGGTGACCGGCCCGGACGGCGGGCTGGTCTCGGCGTACGCCAGCGACGCCGAGCGGGACGCCGAGGTCAGCGTCCGGCCCAAGCGGCTGGAGGAGTTCATCGCCCAGCACCGGGTCCGCGACCAGCTCGACCTGCTGCTGCAGGGGGCGATGCGGCGCGGCGCCCCACCCGACCACATCCTGCTGTCAGGGCCCCCTGGCTTAGGTAAGACGACCCTGGCCAACATCGTGGCGGCCGAGCTGGGCGCGGGCATCCGGGTGACCAGCGGCCCGGTGATCGAGCGCTCGGGCGACCTCGCGGCGATCCTGACCAGCCTCGCCGAGGGCGACGTGCTCTTCATCGACGAGATCCACCGCATCGCGAAGCCGGCCGAGGAGCTGCTCTACAGCGCGATGGAGGACTTCCGGGTCGACGTGATCGTCGGCAAGGGGCCGGGGGCCACCGCGATCCCGCTGGACGTGGAGCCGTTCACCCTGGTCGGCGCGACCACCCGGTCGGGCCTGCTGACCGGCCCGATGCGGGACCGCTTCGGCTTCGTCGCGCACCTGGACTTCTACTCCCCGGCCGACCTGGAGGTCCTGCTGCGCCGCTCGGCGCGCATCCTCGGCGTGCCGATCACCGACGAGGGCGCGGTGGAGATCGCCGGCCGGTCCCGGGGGACCCCCCGCATCGCCAACCGGCTGCTGCGCCGGGTGCGCGACTTCGCCGAGGTCCGGGCCGACGGCGTGGTCACCCTGGAGACCGCCCGCGCGGCCCTGACGGTGTACGACGTCGACGCGCTCGGGCTGGACCGGCTGGACCGGGCCGTGCTCAGCGCGCTGGTCGACTCGTTCCGGGGCGGCCCCGTGGGGCTCTCCACCCTGGCCGTGGCCGTGGGGGAGCAGCCGGACACGGTCGAGGAGGTCTGCGAGCCGTTCCTGGTCCGGGCGGGGCTGCTGGCCCGCACGCCCCGGGGTCGGGTGGCCACGGAGGCGGCCTGGCGGCACCTCGGCCGTACCCCGCCAAATGGTACATTCGGCACCGATGTTCGCACCGGGCCCGATCTTTTCTCGGTCCCGCCGGATCAGCCGTGATCCCACCGTGATCTGTGCCGCCTGCGGCATTCCCAGGTCCAGGGGCTAGACTCGCCGCCGTCTGCACAGGATGTGAGAATCCGCCTCCGCTCCGGCACCCCGCCGAGCCGGAGGCCAATCGGAAGGTCAGTAACCTTGCTCGTTTACGCAGCAGAGGGCGGCGGCGGAGCCGGCGGTCTCATGCCGATCCTGATGATCGCCCTGCTCTTCGGCGTCATGTACTTCATGATGATCCGCCCCCAGCAGAAGCGCCGCCGCGAGGCGGAGCAGATGCAGGCCGCCCTCGCCCCGGGCGACGAGGTGGTCACCATCGGCGGTCTCTACGGCACGGTCGCCAGCGTGGACGACGACACCGTCCTGCTCGAGGTCGCTCCCGGCGTGCAGACCCGCTACGCCCGGCCGGCCATCGCCCGCGTGGTCAGCCAGGCGGATCGCGTCGAGGCGGTCGAGGCGACGGAGCCGCTCACCGAGGACGCCGCGGCCGTCAAGGAGTGACCGCCTCCCCTGACGGGGCAGCGGAGACGACGTTAAAACTGGATAGTTGGGTCGACACCCGACGCCGACATCTCCAAAGCTGCCGGTCGATGCCCCCACATCGACTCCGGTCAGCTGTGTCGGCGTCGGGCCGCCGGCCCGGACACCCGTCGCCGGGACCCCCGGCCCGACTTCTCGTGTCGCCGCAGCGGCGGCGCGACCGTAACAGGGAGACAGACAGCCGTGGCACCACCATCCCAGGGACAGATGCGGCCCGGACGGCAACTCGCCGTGCTCGGGCTCATCTTCGTCGTCCTCTATCTCTTGGTGTTCTTCTCGGGCGGTGCCAGCGGTGGCTTCAAGGACCGGCTCGAGCCCCGGCTCGGCCTGGACCTGATCGGCGGCACCCGGCTGACGCTGGAGGCGACGAACAGCCTCGACGGCAAGCCCCCGACGGCGGAGAACCTCGAAGAGGCCCGCCAGATCATCGAGAGCCGGGTCAACGCCTACGGCGTGGCCGAGGCCGAGGTGGTCACCGAGGGCAACCGGAACATCGTCGTCTCCCTGCCCGGCGAGAACCGCGAGCTGACCGACGTCGGCGACGCCGCCGAGCTGCGCTTCCGCAAGGTGCTCAAGGTCGCCGACGGCAGCGGCACGGTGACCCCACCGGCGGCCAACGCGACCCCGGTGCCCTCCGGCAGCGCCGCCCCGGCCCCGTCGGGCAGCGCCGCGCCCAAGCCGTCGGCCAGCGCCTCCGGCGGGGCGAAGGCGACCGCATCGCCGAGCGCCGGCGGTCAGGGTGGCATGGCCCCGGCCCCGACCCCGTCGGCGTCCGCCGCGTCGCCGAGTGCCGCCGCGCCGTCGGCGAGCGCCAGCGCCGAGCCGGTGCCACAGGGCGTGGAGGATCAGCGCAAGGCCGTCCAGCAGAAGGTCGGCGCCGCCGCCTGGCAGGCCGCCAGCGGCCTGCAGGCCCCGGCCGACCTGACCGCGGACCCGTCGCTGGCCGAGAAGCTCAAGCCGTTCGGCACGCTCTCCCCCCGCGAGGTCGCGGTGCTGCCGACGGAGATGCAGTTCAACGTCCCCACCATCGGCTGCGTCCAGCTCGACCAGCGCCCGGCGGCGTCGGTCAAGGACGAGAAGCAGAAGGCCGTCGCCTGTGAGGACGGCGTCCAGAAGTACCTCCTGGACGTGGCGAAGGTGCTCGGCACCGACGTCGGCGACGCCAGCGCGGTGCTCGACCAGACCAGCTCGTGGGTGGTCAGCCTCGACTTCAAGGGCGGGGGGCAGGAGAAGTGGACCGCCCTGACCCGGGAGGCGTTCACCAACGAGGGCCAGGCCTGCGACCAGACCGCGCTGGGCCAGGACGGCAAGTGCCGCGTCGCGGTCGTGCTGGACAACAAGGTGGTCTCCTCGCCGGAGATCCAGGGCGTGCTCACCGGTGACTCGCAGATCACCGGCAGCTTCGACAACAAGACCGCCAGCGCCCTGGCCGGTCAGCTGCGCTACGGCGCGCTGCCGGTGACCTTCGAGGCGCAGGAGCGGCAGAACGTCACCGCCACCCTGGGCGCGAGCCACCTGCGCGCGGGCCTGCTGGCCGCCGGCATCGGCATGCTGCTGGTCATCATCTACTCGTTCTTCTACTACCGGCTGCTCGGCTCGGTCATCTTCCTGAGCCTGGTGCTGTCGGCGTTGCTGGTCTTCGGCGCACTGGTGGTGCTCGGCCGGCAGATCGGCTTCACCCTCACCCTCGCCGGCATCGCCGGCATGATCGTCTCGCTCGGTGTGGCGGCGGACTCGTTCGTCATCTACTTCGAGCGGCTCAAGGACGAGATCCGCGAGGGCCGCAGCCCGCGCAGCGCGGTGCCGCGGGCGTGGGTCCGGGCCCGCCGGACGATCATCTCGGCCAACGCGATCACCCTCATGTCGGCCGTGGTGCTCTACGTCGTCTCGGTCGGCACGGTGAAGGGCTTCGCCTTCGCGCTCGGCCTGGCCACGGTGCTCGACCTGGTCGTGGTCTTCCTCTTCCGACACCCGATCATGACGATGTTCGCCCGGACCAAGGCGTTCCTCTCGCCGCGGGTCAGCGGTCTCGGCCGCGCCCTGCCCGCCCGGACCACCGAGCCGGCCACCACCCGCACGTCGCGCGTCAAGGAGGCCTGAGATGGCTAAGACTGGGTTGGCGAGCCGCCTCTACCGGGGCGAGGCCGGCGTCGACGTCGTCGGCAAGCGCAAGCTGTGGTTCACCATCGCCGGGGTGCTGATCCTGATCTCGTTGCTCAGCTTCGGGATCCAGAAGTTCAGCCTGGGCATCGAGTTCGCCGGCGGCAACTCGTTCCAGGTCCCGGCCAGCGTGGGCACGCTGGAGCATGCCGAGACGACGGCCGACGAGGTGCTGGCGACCACCGCGGGCGGGGCCGAGGTGGTCACGGCCCAGAAGGTCGGCGGCACCGGCGGCGACTACTACGAGCTGCGCACCTCGCAGCTCAGCGCCGAGCAGGCCGACGAGGCCAAGGCGGAGATGGCCCGGAAGTTCGGCATCCAGGCCGACCAGATCAGCGGCAACCAGGTCAGCGAGGCGTGGGGCAGCCAGGTCACCTCCCGGGCGCTGCTGGGCCTGGTGATCTTCATTGCGGTGGTGATGGTCTACCTGATCCTGCGCTTCGAGTGGCGGATGGCGGTGGCCGCCGTGGCCTCGCTGTTCATGAACCTGATCCTCACCGCCGGCATCTACTCGCTGGTCGGGTTCGAGGTGACCCCCTCGACGATCATCGGGTTCCTCACCATCCTCGGCTTCGCGCTCTACGACGTGGTGGTGGTCTTCGACAAGGTCCAGGAGAACACCCGGGGCATCACCGCCAACAACAACCAGACCTACGGCGAGGCGGCCAACCTGGCGGTCAACCAGAGCCTGATGCGGTCGCTGAACACGTCGGTCGTGGCCCTGCTCCCGGTCGGTGGTCTGCTCTTCATCGGCGCGGGCCTGCTGGGCGCGGGCACCCTGAAGGACCTCGGCCTGGTGCTCTTCGTCGGCATGGCGATCGCGTTCCTGACCTCGATCCTGCTGGCCACCCCGCTGCTGGTGCTGCTGAAGAACTACGAGCCGCGGATCCAGGCGCACAACAAGCGGGTCCTGGCCCGGCGGGGCGCCCTGTCCCGGGGCGAAATCACCCCGAGGGGCGCCCCGCGCCCGGCCGGGGAGGCCGACGAGCCGATCGACCCGGAGGCGGAGACGGCGGCCCTGGCCGGGGCCGCGCCGAAGGTGGGCGCCCGGCCCACCGGCAAGCGTCCGAGCGGCGCGCGGGGCGGCCGCCCCGCGGGCGGCGGCGGCAACCGGCCGGGCGGCGCGAAGCGCCGCTGAACCTAGGGGGGAGACCCCGGTAGACGGCCACGACGGCGTCCTTCATGCTGTGCGAGCGGCGTGCGGGACGCCGTCGTCGTTCGAGGGGAGACGGAACCGCCGTGACGGAGACGTACCGCGCCGGGGCGCGGGGAGACAGCGGCCCAGAGGTCGCCGAGCTGGTCGCCAGCCGCGTGCTGGACGTGCCGGACTTCCCGAAGCCGGGCGTCATGTTCAAGGACCTGATGCCGCTCTTCGCCGACGGCGCGGTGTTCCGTGAGGTGGTCGACGGGATCGTGGCGTACCACGGGCGCGAGTCGTTCGACGCGGTGGTGGGCATCGAGGCCCGGGGGTTCGTGATCGCCGCGGCGATCGCGTACGCCACGGGGGTCGGCGTGGTGCCGGTGCGCAAGGCCGGCAAGCTGCCCCGACCCGCCTACTCGGCCTCCTACGCCCTGGAGTACGGCGAGGCGACGCTGGAGTTGCACGAGGACGCCTTCACCGCCGGGCACCGGGTGCTGGTCGTCGACGACGTGCTGGCCACCGGGGGGACCGCCGAGGCCACCCTGGGCCTGGTGGAGCGGGCCGGCGGGACGGTCGCCGGTTTCACCGTACTGCTGGAGTTGGGTTTTCTGGGTGGCCGCGAGCGGCTCGCCCCGCGCCCGGTGCACGCCCTGCTCCGGGTCTGAGCGCCGCCCGCCGCCCGGCCCGGGGCGACCCCGGGGTCGGGCGCGGCCGGCGTGGCTCGGCCCCGCCACGGGGGTGCCGGGCGGCCTGGTGCGCTCCGCCTGGCGGGGCGCGGCGCGCGGATTCGCCCACCGACGGCCCGGCGGGCCGCAGGAGGCCCGATCCGTGCCGCGCTGACCAATTGGTCGCCAGGGCCGGTGGGACGGCGGGATGCGGTACGTCCGGGGGAGCGGCGGGGCACCGTGCGTGCGGGTAGCATTGCCCTTTGCTGACCGGGCGGGAGACCGTCCGGGTGGCGCAAGACCAGGCCGGCCGGCGACTCGGCCGGCGTACCCCGGCGAGCGGTGAGGAGGCCGGTGTCTCACGATGTCGTTCCTCCGGTGGAGGGCACGGTGCACCCGACAGGCGAGGCTGACGGTTCGCTGACCGATCCGGGAGTGGGCGCCCCGGCCGTGAGCGCCGACGGCGAGGCGTCTCCCGCCCGCGTCGACGGCGCCGTCGCGCCGGCCGGTGTCGCCGCGCAGTCCGGTGCGGCTCCGCAGGTCGGTGCTGCTCCCCAGCCCGGTGCGGCTCCGCAGGTCGGGGTCCTGACGCCGCTGTCCGCCGACGAGGACCTCGACGACCCGTTGCCGGGTGCCGGCTTCGGCCTGTCCAACGCGCCCACCGGCCGGCGGGTCCGCGCCCGCCTGGCCCGGTTCAACGCACCCTGGCAGACCTCGCAGGTCAGCGAGGTGCTGGAGCCGCTGATCTCCTCCCACCGGGTGAACCACCCGAAGGCCGACGCCCGGCTGCTGCAGCGTGCGTTCGACCTGGCGGCCCGCTGGCACTCGGGTCAGTACCGCAAGTCCGGCGACCCGTACATCACCCACCCGCTGGCGGTGGCCACCATCCTGGCCAACCTGGGGATGGACACCACCACCCTGGTCGCCGCGCTGCTGCACGACACGATCGAGGACACGGAATACACCCTCGACCAGATGAAGGCGGACTTCGGCGCCGAGGTCGCGCTGCTGGTCGACGGGGTGACCAAGCTCGACAAGGTCAAGCTCGGCGACGCCGCCAAGGCGGAGACGATCCGCAAGATGGTCGTGGCGATGGCGAAGGACCCGCGGGTCCTGGTGATCAAGCTGGCCGACCGGCTGCACAACATGCGTACCCTCTCCTTCCTGCCCGTGCCGAAGCGGGAGCAGAAGGCGAAGGAGACGCTGGAGATCCTGGCCCCGCTGGCCCACCGGCTGGGCATGAACACGATCAAGTGGGAGCTGGAGGACCTGGCCTTCGGCACGCTCTTCCCGAAGCGCTACGAGGAGATCCTCCGGCTGATCGGGGAGCACCAGCCGCAGCGCGAGGCGCTGCTGCGTCAGGTCACCCAGAAGGTGCAGACCGACCTGAAGGCCGCCAAGATCAAGGCGGAGACGACGGGCCGGCCGAAGCACCTCTACTCGATCTACCAGAAGATGATCGTGCGGGGCCGCGACTTCAACGACATCTACGACCTGGTGGGCGTGCGGATCCTGGTCGACACGGTGCGCGACTGCTACGCGGCGCTGGGCGTGATCCACGCGAACTGGCAGCCGGTGCCGGGCCGGTTCAAGGACTACATCGCGATGCCCAAGTTCAACATGTACCAGTCGCTGCACACCACGGTCATCGGCCCCACCGGCAAGCCGGTGGAGATGCAGATCCGCACGTACGCGATGCACCGCACCGCCGAGTTCGGCATCGCCGCGCACTGGAAGTACAAGGAGCACAAGGGCACCCAGATCGTCGGCCCGCCCGCGCACATCGACGAGATGACCTGGCTGCGGCAGCTGCTGGACTGGCAGCGGGAGGCGGCCGACCCGAGCGAGTTCCTCGACGCGCTGCGCTTCGACCTGTCCAGCCAGGAGGTGTACGTCTTCACCCCCAAGGGGGACGTCATCCCGCTGCCGACCGGGTCGACGCCGGTGGACTTCGCCTACGCGGTGCACACCGAGGTGGGGCACAAGTGCATCGGGGCGCGGGTCAACGGCAAGCTGGTGCCGCTGGAGTCGACGCTCTCCAACGGCGACGTGATCGAGATCTTCACCTCGAAGTCCGACACGGCCGGCCCCACGCAGGACTGGCTGGGCTTCGTCAAGAGCCCCCGGGCGCGGACGAAGATCCGCCAGTACTTCAACAAGGAGCGGCGCGAGGAGGCGATCGAGGCCGGCAAGGACTCGATCGTCAAGGCGATGCGCAAGCAGGGCATGCCGTTGCAGCGGATGCTCACCTCGGACGCGTTGATGGCGATCGCCCGGGACCTGCACCTGGCCGACGTGGCGTCGCTCTACGCGGCGGTCGGCGACAGCCAGGTCTCCGCCCAGTCGGTCGTGCAGAAGCTGATGGCCGCGTACGGGGGCGAGGAGGGCGCGGCGGAGGACATCGCCGAGACCGCCGTGGCGACCCGGCCGCCGCGCAGCCGGCAGAGCAGCGCCGACCCGGGTGTGGTGGTGCGCGGCGTCAGCGACGTCTGGATCAAGCTGGCCCGGTGCTGCACCCCGGTGCCACCGGACTCGGTCTTCGGCTTCGTCACCCGCTCCGGCGGGGTGAGCGTGCACCGCGACGACTGCGCCAACGCCGAGGACCTCAAGGTCCAGCAGGAGCGGGTGGTCGAGGTGAGCTGGAAGCTCACCTCCGCCTCGACGTTCCTGGTCGCCATCCAGGTCGAGGCGCTGGACCGGCACAAGCTGCTGGCCGACGTGACCCGGGTGCTCTCCGAGGAGCGGGTCAACATCCTCTCGGCGACGGTCACCACCACCCGCGACCGGGTGGCGGTGAGCCGGTTCAGCTTCGAGATGGCCGACCCGAAGCACCTGGGGCACCTGCTGGCGGCGGTCCGCAAGGTCGACGGGGTCTTCGACGCCTACCGGGTCACCTCGGGCTCCTGAGCCCCTGCTACGCGACAGCGCCCGCCGGCTCCAGCCGGCGGGCGCTGTCGTGGCGCGGGGAGAGCGGGCTCAGCCCTGCGGCTCGCTCATCGTCAGGTCCTTGATGACGACCTCCTTCTTGGGGTGGCCGCCGCCGTTCTGGGCGAACGCCTTGTCGTCGCCGGCCTTGGCGACGGCCTTGACGATCTCCATGCCGCCGGTGATCGTGCCCAGGACGGTGTAGTTCGGGTCGAGCTGCGAGTCGCCGTAGACGATGAAGAACTGGCTGCCGGTGGTCCCGGGCCCCGCGTTGGCCATCGCGATGACCCCCTCCGGGTACGGCGGGCGCTTGTCGGTGGGCAGGTTCTCCTCGGCCAGCTTGTAGGCCGGGCCGCCGGTGCCGTCGGTCTCCCGCCAGCCCTTGCCGGTCGCGCTCGGGTCACCGCACTGCAACACCTGGATGCCCTGGGTGACCAGGCGGTGACACTTGGTGTTGTCGAAGAAGTTCTTGCTGGCCAGGTGGGTGAAGCTGGCCGCGGTGCACGGGGCACCGGCCCGGTCCACCTTGGCGGTGATCGGGCCCAGGTTGGTGTCGATGGTCAGGGTCTGCACCCCGGTGTTGGCCTGCTGGGCCGTCGGCATCCCGACGTCCTTGATCTGCTTCGGGCGGCCCTGCGTGGGCACCTCGGTGAACGCGCACTGCACGAAGCCGCTGGCGGCGGTGGTGTCCTTCTTCTTGTCGTCGTCGCCGCCGACGGTGGTGGCCAGCCAGACGGTGCCGGCGACCACGAGCAGCAGGGCCGCCCCGGCGCCGACGATCGCCTGGGTCTGCCGGCGCTTGCGGGCCCTGGCCGCCTGTGTGGCCATGTTCCGCTGCAGTCGGGCCTTCGCCGCCGCGCGCTGCCGCTCTTTCGTGGACGTCACGGTCGATCCTCCTGGGCTGGGTCTTCGGCGCGGTCGGTGCCGCGGTACGGGTCGGGGCCGCTCAGCCGGCGCTCGGGCTGGCCGCCGGAGCGCCCGACGCCGGAGCGGTCGCGGCCGGCTCCGACCCCGTCGTCGGCTCGCCGACGGTGAGGCTCTGGATCACCACGTCGGCACCCGGCTTGACCTTGGCTCCACTGCCATTGTCCACGGTCTTCAGCGCACCGACCTTCGTGACCACGTCGAGCCCGCCGGTGACCTTCCCGACGATCGGGTAGGCCGGCTTGGCGGGATCGAAGTCCTTGAAGAAGACGAGGAACTGGCTGCCGTTGGCGCCCGGCGGGTTGGCGATCATCGCCACCGTGCCCTTCGGGTACGCCGGGGGCTGGCCGGGCGAGGGGCTGGCCGACGGGCTCGCCTCGGGCACCTCCGGGACGTTCTCGTCGTAGAACGAGTAGCTCGGGCCGCCCAGGCCGGTGCCGCTGGGGTCGCCGCAGCGCAGCGCGCCCTCGGCGGTGATCTCGTGGCACTTGGTGTTGTCGTAGAAGCCCCGGCCGGCCAGGTGGGCCAGGCTGGCCCCGGCGCAGGGGGCGGAGGCGAGGTCGAGGGCGACGGTGACGGGGGCGCCCTGGTTGGTGGTGACCGTCATCGCCCGGGTGCCCTCGGTCGGCACGTCCTTGCTGGGCGGGGTGCCGACGTCCTTGAGGTTGGTGTTCGCGGTGGCGTCCTGCGGCGTCCAGAGGCAGACGTCCTCGTCGGCCGCCTTGGTCTGCGGGTCGTCGTCGAAGGCGCCCAGCGCCCACGCCGAGCCGGCCACGATCAGCACGAGCACCACGGCCGCGCCGATGCCGGCCTGGATCTGCCGACGCCGCCTGGTCCGGGAGGCTCGTCGGGCCAGCTGGCGGTCGAGCTTGGCCCGCGCGAGTTTGCGCTGCCGGTCCCTGCTGGAAGCCACCCGTGCGCCCCTTCCTCTACCCTGATGGTCGTCGGCGGCAGGCGTCGCGCCCCGTCGGGTGCGCACGTGCGCCACGCCACACGCCCGCCAGAGTGTACGGGTAGCGGCTGGGAAAGTGGGGTACGAGGTCGGGCGGGGTTCTCCACCGTGCCCCAGCGGGGCGGGTGGGGCGGCGCATTCCGCTCGCCGCTGGGGCTAGGCTGCCGTGCAGGGACGACAGCTCGACGGAAGGGGACCGGCGTGCTCGTGGCGAGCTTTCCCGCGGACGCCTTCGGCACCAACTGCTATGTGGTGGCGACCGCGCCGGGGGAGCAGTGCGTGGTGGTCGACCCGGGCATCGGGGTGCTCGACCGCCTCGACGCCGTGCTCGCCGAGCACCGCCTGCACCCGGCCGCCGTGCTGCTCACCCACGGCCACCTCGACCACACGTTCTCCGTCGCGCCGGTCTGCGGCGCCCGGGGCGTCACCGCGTACGTGCACCCCGCCGACCGGGAGCTGCTGGCCGACCCGGGCAAGGCGCTGTCGATGGACCTCAACCAGCTCTTCGGGGGGCGGCTGCCCTACACCGAGCCCGACGACGTCGCCGAGCTGACCGACGGGGCGACGCTCTCCCTGGCCGGCCTGGAGATCAGCGTCGACCACGCCCCCGGCCATACCGGCGGGTCGGTGCTGTTCCGGCTGCCCGCCGCCGGCTCGCGCTGGGACGCCGAGCAGGTCTGCCTCTCTGGCGACGTGCTCTTCGCCGGCTCGATCGGGCGCACCGACCTGTGGGGCGGCAGCATGCCCCGGATGCTCACCAGCCTGCGGGAGAAGATCCTTCCGCTGGCCGACGACACGGTGGTCCTGCCCGGCCACGGCCCGGCGACCACGATCGGCCGTGAGCGGGTGAGCAACCCGTACCTGCTCGAGGTGGCGGCCTCGGGCGACGCGCGCCCGGCCGGGCCCCGCCGCGGCCTGTAGCTCCTCCGCCCGCCGTCGCGGGCCCAGACCCGTACCGCCCGCCGTCGCGGGCCCACGCCCGCCCCGCGCCCCGCGCGCGGCCGCCAAGGAGCACGCCAATGAGCAAGCCCACGCCGATCTCCGGCTTCCCCGAGTGGACGCCCGCGCAGCGGATGATCGAGCAGTTCGTCCTGGACCGGATCCGCAGCACCTTCGAGCTGTACGGCTTCGCCCCGCTGGAGACCCGCTCGGTGGAGCCGCTGGACCAGCTGCTGCGCAAGGGGGAGACCTCCAAGGAGGTCTACCTGCTGCGCCGGCTGCAGGCCGACGCCGACGGCCCGGCCGGTGACGACTCCCTCGGGCTGCACTTCGACCTGACCGTGCCGTTCGCCCGGTACGTGGTGGAGAACGCCGGGAAGCTGCAGTTCCCGTTCCGCCGCTACCAGATCCAGAAGGTGTGGCGCGGCGAGCGCCCGCAGGAGGGGCGCTACCGGGAGTTCCTCCAGGCCGACATCGACATCGTCGACCGGGACACCCTGCCGGCGCACTACGAGGCCGAGATGCCGCTGGTCATCGGCGACGCGCTGCGCTCGCTGCCGATCCCGCCGGTGCGCATCCAGGTCAACAACCGCAAGATCTGCGAGGGCTTCTACCGGGGCATCGGGCTGACCGACCCGGAGGCGGCGCTGCGCGCGGTCGACAAGCTCGACAAGATCGGCCCGGCGAAGGTGGCCGAGCTGCTGGCCGAGACGGCCGGGGCGAGTGAGTCCCAGGCGAACGCGGCGCTGGCGCTGGCCGGGATCTCCGCCCCGGACGCCTCGTTCGCCGACGCGGTGCGCGCCCTCGGGGTGAGCGACCCGCTGCTCGACGAGGGAATCGAGGAGTTGGTGGCGGTGGTGGAGACCGCCGCGGCGCACGCCCCGGGGCTCTGCGTGGCCGACCTGCGCATCGCCCGGGGCCTGGACTACTACACCGGCACCGTGTACGAGACGCAGTTGGTCGGCTACGAGCGCTTCGGCTCGATCTGCTCCGGCGGCCGGTACGACAACCTGGCCAGCTCCGGGGCCACCCGCTTCCCGGGCGTCGGCATCTCGATCGGTGTCACCCGGCTGCTCGGCCTGCTCTTCGGCGCCGACGCGCTGTCGATCTCCCGCGCCGTGCCGACCTGCGTGCTGGTGGCGGTCACCAGCGAGGAGCGGCGGCCGGCCAGCAACGCCGTCGCCGACGCGCTGCGCCGCCGGGGGGTGCCCACGGAGGTGGCCCCGAGCGCGGCGAAGTTCGGCAAGCAGATTCGCCACGCCGAGCGGCGCGGCATCCCGTACGTCTGGTTCCCGGGCGTCGACGGGGCGGCGGACGAGGTCAAGGACATCCGCTCCGGCGAGCAGGCGGCGGCCGTGGCCGACCGGTGGAGCCCGCCGCCGGCGGACCTGATGCCGCAGGTGGGCTGAGCGGGGCGCGGCGGCCGGCCGAGCGCCGGCGCGCGGGCGGGGCGTTACTGGCGCGTACGGCGGGGAAGACCTACGGTGGCGAAAGTTACGCCACCGTAGGGAGACCGTCGTGACCGCACTGAACGAGACCGCCCTGCTCGTCGAGCTCGAACCCGTCGTGGAGAAGAACCTCGACCGCCACCTGGCGATGGCCAAGGAGTGGTTCCCGCACGAGTACGTGCCGTGGAGCGAGGGGCGCACCTTCGACGGCCCGCTCGGTGGCGAGGCGTGGGCGGAGACGGACTCGACGCTGCCCGAGGTGGCGCGGACGGCGTTGATCGTGAACCTGTTGACCGAGGACAACCTGCCCGCGTACCACCACCAGATCGCGGCGCTCTTCGGCCGCGACGGCGCGTGGGGCACCTGGGTCAACCGGTGGACCGCCGAGGAGGGGCGGCACGGCACCGCCATCCGCGACTACCTGACGGTGACCCGGGCGGTCGACCCGGTGGCCCTGGAGCGGGCCCGGATGGTGCACATGGGCGCCGGGTACTCCAACTCCCACGACCAGTCGATGCTGCGCTCGCTGGCGTACGTGTCGTTCCAGGAGCTGGCGACCCGGATCTCGCACCGCAACACGGGCCGGGTCACCGGCGACCCGACCTGCGAGGCGCTGCTGGCCCGGGTGGCCGCCGACGAGAACCTGCACATGGTCTTCTACCGCAACCTGCTGGCGGCGGCGTTCGAGCTGGCCCCGAGCCAGACGATGCGGGCGGTCGCCGAGGTGCTGGCCGACTTCTCGATGCCCGGGGTGGGCATCGAGGGCTTCACCCGCAAGTCGGTGACGATCGCCCTGGCCGGCATCTACGACCTGCGGCAGCACCGCGACGACGTGGTGGTCCCGGTGCTGCGCCAGTGGGACGTGTTCAACGTCGCCGGCCTGGACGCCGACGGCGAGGCGGCCCGGGAGGAGATCGCCGCGCAGCTCGACAGCCTGCAGCGGCAGGCATCCCGGTTCGAGGAGAAGCGCGACGCCCGCGCCGCCCGCCTGCTGGCCGCGCGTTCCTGACCCCGCTTCCCATCGCCCCGTCCCACCGTGCGCCGTCCGCGGCGCGGTGGGGCGGGGCTTTGTGTCGTCGGCCTGCGGCACCGGGGCGACACTATCATGGATTTCGATGTGGCCGATCGTCGAAAATCGATCTCAATATGACGCGGGTAAACGTGATGTTGCAGGTGGACGTCGGCTGTGACCGGATGGAAACGGTATGGAACCGGGGCTTGCGGGCAATCTTAAGTATGTGAATACTTCAGTTCAGCCGGCCGGTTCCCCCGATCCGATCGCCGGCTCTCGGGTCCGTCACCCCCGGCGTGACCCGTCCCCCTTCCGGGAGGTTTGTACATGCGACCCACCAGGTCCTCGCTCCTCCGCGCCGCGTCCGTCGCCGCAGCCGGCACGCTGGTCGCCACCGCGCTGATCGGCGCGCCCGTGCAGGCCGCGCCCTCGCCGGCCTCGCCCGACGCCGCGGCCACCCTGGCCGAGCGGCTCGGTGACCGCTCCGCCGGCACGTACGCCGACGCCAGCGGCAAGATGGTCGTCACCGTGACCGACGAGGCCGCCGCCCGTCAGGTCCGCGCCTCCGGCGCGACCGCCAAGCTCGTGAAGCGCGGCGCCGCGGAGCTCAACCGGGCCACCGCCGAGCTGGAGCGCTCGGCCGCGATCCCGGGCACCGCCTGGTGGACCGACGCGGTCACCAACCAGGTCGTCGTCTCCGTCGACAGCACCGTCACCGGCGCCAAGCTGGAGCGGGTCAAGGCCGCCGCGGCCCGCACCGGCGGCGCCGTCCGCGTCGAGGCCGAGGCCGGCGTGCTCAGCACCCGCATCTCCGGCGGCCAGGCCATCTACGCCGGTGGCGGCGGGCGCTGCTCGCTCGGCTTCAACGTGCGCAACAGCGCCGGGACGACGTTCTTCCTGACCGCCGGGCACTGCACCAACATCTCGTCCAGCTGGTACAGCAACTCCGGCCAGACCAGCGTGCTGGGCACCCGCACCGGCACCAGCTTCCCGGGCAACGACTACGGCATCGTCCGGCACAGCAACTCCGCCAACGCCACCGGCAACGTCTACCTCTACGGCGGCTACCAGGAGATCAGCGGCGCCTCCAACGCCTACGTCGGCCAGAGCGTGCGGCGCTCCGGCAGCACCACCGGCGTCAAGAGCGGCTCGGTGACCGCTCTCAACGCCCGGGTGAACTACGCCGAGGGCTCGGTCTCCGGCCTGATCCGCACCACCGTCTGCGCCGAGCCCGGCGACAGCGGCGGCTCGCTCTTCGCCGGCACCAGCGCCCTCGGGCTCACCTCCGGCGGCAGCGGCAACTGCTCCTCCGGCGGCACCACCTACTTCCAGCCCGTCACCGAGGCGCTGAGCGCCTACGGCGTCAGCATCATCTGATCCCACCGCACCGACGCGCGAGCGGGTCGCCGGCCTCCGGCGGCCCGCTCGTCCGCGTACCCCCTCGGGGGGTGACCGGGCGGCGCGGGGGGCGAGCCGGGTTCGCGTTGGTCGACTGGACGCGGACCAAGCGGGGTACATGCCCCCGGTGAGCGCCGCACCGACACCGACAGCGCACCCCGAGGCGTCCGGCTCCGCCTGGGCCCCCCTGCGCATCGCCGCCTTCCGCAGCCTCTGGCTGGCCGTGCTGGCCAGCAACGTCGGCACCTGGATGCAGACCGTCGGGGCCCAGTGGCTGCTGGTCGACCAGCCCAACGCGCCGACCCTGGTCTCGCTGGTGCAGACCGCGAGCATGCTGCCCGTGCTGCTGCTGGCGCTGCCGGCCGGCGCGCTCGCCGACACCCTCGACCGGCGGCGGCTGCTGATCGGCGTGCAGAGCTTCCTGGCCGCCGTGGGGGTGCTGCTGACCGCACTCACCGCCGCCGACCGGATGCCCCCGGCCCTGCTGCTCACCCTCACCTTCGCCCTGGGCGTCGGGCAGGCGCTGACCCTGCCGGCCTGGCAGGCGGTGATCCCCGAGCTGGTGCCCCGGGAGCAGATCGTCTCCGCCGCCGCCCTCGGCTCGGTCAGCGTCAACCTGGCCCGCTCGGTCGGCCCGGCGGTGGCCGGGGTGCTGGTCGCCCAGGCCGGGGTGGCCGTGGTCTTCGCGGTCAACGCCGTCTCCTTCGCGATCTTCGCGCTGGTGCTGCTGCGCTGGCGGCCCGAGCGCCGCGCCGCCGACGCCACCCCGGAACGCTTCACGGCCGCGCTGCGCGCCGGCGGCCGGTACGTGCGGCACTCGCCGGTGGTGCGGCGCATCCTGTTGCGGGCCGGGCTCTTCGTGGTGCCGGGCAGCGCGCTGTGGGCGCTGCTGCCGCTGGTGGCCAGCCGCCGCCTGGGGCTGGGCTCCGGCGGGTACGGCCTGCTGCTGGCCGCGCTCGGCGTCGGCGCGGTCGCCGGCGCCCTGGTCCTGCCCCGGATCCGCCGCAGCATCTCCAGCAGCCAACTGCTGGCCGTCGCCGGGGTGGTCTACGCCGGGGTGCTGCTGATCCTCGCGCTGGTGCCGGTGCCGGCCCTGGCGACGGCGGCGCTGGTGCCCGCCGGGCTGGCCTGGATGACCGTGATGTCCACGATCAACGCCGCCATGCAGCTCTTCCTGCCGGGCTGGGTGCGCGCCCGGGGGCTCTCGGTCTACCAGATGGTCTTCGCCGGTGGGCAGGCGCTCGGCGCGCTGGCCTGGGGTGCCCTCGGCGAGCTGACCAGCCTGGTCGTCGCGCTCGGCGTCGCCGCGGTGGTGATGGCCGGCTGCGCGCTGACCGTGCCGCTGTGGCCGCTGCGCGACACCCGGGGGGTCAACCGGGACCCGGCGATCTACTGGCCGGAGCCGCACCTGACCCCGGAGAGGGCCCCGGGCGCCGGCCCGGTGCTGGTGACCGTCTCCTACACCGTGGCCCCCGAGCGCCACGACGCCTTCGTCGAGGCGATGCGGGCGGTGGGCCGGTCCCGGCGGCGCACCGGGGCGGTGCGCTGGGGGCTGTTCCGCGCGGGGGAGCGGGCCAACGGCTTCGTCGAGGTCTACCAGGTGCCGTCCTGGGAGGAGCACCTGCGCCAGCACGGCGGCCGACTCACCGGCGCCGACCAGGCCATCGAGGACCGCGCCCGGGCCCTGGCCGAGGAGCCGGTGCGGGTCAACCACCTCCTGCCCACCGGCGACGAGGACTGAGCCGGGGCCTCCGGGATCCGCTGGCCGCCGTCGCCCCGCAGCCCGGCAACCGCGCCCGGTGACGGTGGCGGCCGGGGCAGCCTGACAGAATGCGGGGGCAGACCGATCCGCAGATGAGGGAGACGCAAGCCGTGATCCGTACCCATGACGCCGGCAGCCTGCGCGCGACGGACGCCGGCACCACGGTGACGCTCGCCGGGTGGGTGGCCCGCCGGCGCGACCACGGCGGTGTCGTCTTCGTCGACCTGCGGGAGGCCTCCGGCGTCGTCCAGGTGGTCCTGCGCGAGGAGGACGCGCACGCGCTGCGCAACGAGTTCTGCGTGCAGGTGACCGGCGAGGTGACCCGCCGCCCCGAGGGCAACGAGAACCCGGAGCTGCCCACCGGCGAGATCGAGGTGACCGCCAGCGCGCTGGAGGTGCTCTCCGAGGCCGCCCCGCTGCCGCTGCCCGTCGACGACCAGGTCGAGGCCGGCGACGACATCCGCCTGAAGTACCGCTACCTCGACCTGCGGCGCAGCGGCCCGGCGCGGGCGCTGCGGCTGCGCTCGCGGGCCAGCCAGCTCGCCCGGGGCGTGCTGCACTCCCGCAACTTCCTGGAGATCGAGACCCCGACGCTGACCCGCTCCACCCCCGAGGGCGCCCGCGACTTCCTGGTCCCGGTGCGCCTGCAACCGGGCAGCTGGTACGCGCTGCCGCAGTCCCCGCAGCTGTTCAAGCAGCTGCTGATGGTCGGCGGCATGGAGCGGTACTACCAGATCGCCCGCTGCTACCGCGACGAGGACTTCCGCGCCGACCGGCAGCCGGAGTTCACCCAGCTCGACATCGAGATGTCCTTCGTCACCGAGGACGACGTCATCGCCCTCGGCGAGGAGATCGTCGCGGCGCTCTGGTCCGACCTGGCCGGCCACGAGATCACCCGGCCGATCCCGCGCATCACCTGGCACGACGCGATGGCCCGCTACGGCTCCGACAAGCCGGACCTGCGCTACGGCGTCGAGCTGACCGAGCTGACCGAGTACCTGCGCGGCACCACGTTCCGGGTCTTCGCCGGGGCGATCGACGCGGGCGGGTACGTCGGCGCGGTCGTCATGCCGGGCGGGGCGGGCCAGAGCCGCAAGGAGCTGGACGGCTGGCAGGACTGGGCCAAAGCGCGCGGGGCCCGGGGCCTGGCGTACGTGGTGCTCGACGCCGAGACCGGCCAGGCACGCGGCCCGGTGGCGAAGAACCTCTCCGAGGCGCACCTGGCCGGCCTGGCCGACGCGGTCGGGGCGAAGCCCGGCGACGCGGTCTTCTTCGCCGCCGCCGCCGACGCCCGGGAGGCGCAGGAGCTGCTCGGCGCGGCCCGCGTCGAGATCGCCAAGCGGGCCAAGCTGATCGACGAGTCCGCCTGGGCGTTCTGCTGGGTGGTCGACGCGCCGATGTTCGAACGGACCTCGGA
Source organism: Micromonospora sp. DT233 (assembly GCF_049841815.1). Lineage (NCBI taxonomy): Bacteria > Bacillati > Actinomycetota > Actinomycetes > Micromonosporales > Micromonosporaceae > Micromonospora > Micromonospora sp. DT233. The sequence goes on from NZ_JBNCLB010000009.1 coordinate 125,270, forward strand.
CGACAATGGCGGGGCGGGTGGCTGGACGGCCGTGCACCACCCGTTCACCTCCCCGAACGGCGACTGGGTCGACCGCTTCGAGCAGGCCCCCGACCGCGCCCTGGCGTACGCGTACGACATCGTCTGCAACGGCAACGAGATCGGCGGCGGCTCCATCCGTATCCACCGGGGCGACGTGCAGAAGCGGGTCTTCGACCTGCTCGGCATCACCCCCGCCGAGGCGCAGGACAAGTTCGGCTTCCTGCTGGAGGCGTTCAAGTACGGCGCCCCGCCGCACGGCGGCATCGCGTTCGGCTGGGACCGGGTCTGCATGCTGCTGGCCGGCGCGGACTCGATCCGCGAGGTCATCGCGTTCCCGAAGACCCGGGGCGGCTTCGACCCGCTGACCGGCGCGCCGACCCCGATCACCGGCCAGCAGCGCGCCGAGGCGGGCATCGACGGCAAGCCGAAGCCGGCCGCCGCCGCGCACACCGGCACCGCCGGCCCGGCCGCCCCGGTGGCCGACCCGGTCTGAGGCGGTCCTTTCGTGAGGTAGGGCGGGGCGTCACTTCGGTGACGCCCCGCTTCCGTGGCTTGAGGGGGAGCGACGTGACGCTGCTCGTGGTGGGTGCCAGCGGGTACCTCGGCGCGCAGGTGTGCCGGCAGGCCGTCGCGGCGGGGCGGCGGGTGGTCGGCACGTACCACGCCAACCCCGTCGCGCCGCCCGGCGTGCGGACGCACCGGCTCGACGTCACCGACCGGGCCGCCGTGCGCGCGCTGGTCGCGGCGGTGCGCCCGACCGCCGTGGTGAGCACCCCCTACCGGTACGCCGACTGGACGGTCACCGCCGACGGGGCGGCCCACGTGGCGTACGCCGCCGCCGAGGCGGGGGCCCGGCTGGTGCACCTGTCCAGCGACGCGCTGCACGGCGGGCGCCCCGAGCCGTACGCCGACGACGACGTGCCCACCCCGGTCTTCGCGTACGGGGCGGCGAAGGCGGCGGCGGAGACGGCCGTGCGGGCGATCGACCCGTCCGCCGCGCTGGTGCGTACCTCGTTGATCATCGGCGACGAGCGGAGCAAGCAGATCCGGCTCTGCCTGGACGCCCTGGCCGGCCGGGGGAGCCTCTTCACCGACGAGCTCCGCTGCCCGGTCGACGTGGCCGACCTGGCCGCCGCCGTCCTCGAGCTGGCCGGGGGCGACCACGCCGGCCCGCTCAACGTGGCCGGCCCGGAGGCGGTCAGCCGCGCCGAGCTGGGGCTGCTGGTGGCCCGCCGCTACGGCATCGACCCGGCCGGCCTGCGCACCAGCACCGCCGCCGCGTCGGGCCTGACCCGCCCCGCCGAGGTGCGCCTCGACAGCTCCCGGGCCGCCGACCTGCTCGGCGTCCGCCTGCGCGGCGTCACCGAACTCCTCGCCCCCTGAGCCTGCTCGCCCCCTGCACGGCCCAGGCACACTTTCTATGCACAACTATTGTGCATAGAAAGTGTGCACGGATATTGTGCACCGCATGGGACGCGAGGAGACGACCGGCCAGCCGCGCCAGGTCCGGCTGGACCATCGGCAGGTGCGGGTGCTGGCGCACCCGCTGCGGCTGCGGCTGCTCGGCGCGCTGCGCACGCACGGGGCGGCCACCGCCACCGGGCTCGCCGAGCTGCTCGACACCAACACCGGCGCCACCAGCTACCACCTGCGCCAGCTCGCCGACGCGGGGCTGGTCGTCGAGGATCCCGACCGGGCCGCCGGCCGGCAACGTTGGTGGCGGGCGGCGCACGAGATCAGCAGCTGGGAGTCGACCGACTTCGACGACGACCCCGACGCCCGGGCCGCGGTCGAGTGGATCCAGGGCGACCAGGTGCGGCTGATCGCCGAGCAGTCCGAGCGGTGGTTCGCCGCCCAGCAGGGCTGGTCGCCCGCCTGGCGGGACGCCATCGGGATCGACGACGCCCTGCTGCACCTCGGGCCCGACCGGCTCCGGGCGCTCAAGGCGGAGATGTGGCAGGTCCTCATGCGCTACCGCGACGAGTCCACCCCCGACGAGCCGGACGCCCAGCCGGTGAACGTCCACCTGGTGGCGTACCCGCTGATCGGCCCGCGGCGGTGAGCGCGCTGACCGTACGCCAGGTGCGGTTCCGCTTCCTGGCCCTGCACGGCCTGCGCTGGCTCCCGGTCGGCCTGCGGGTCCCGGTCATGGTCCTGCTGATGCAGGAGCGCGGCCTGACGCTGTCGCAGATCGGCCTGGCCTTCACCGCGCAGGGCCTGGTGGTGCTGGCGCTGGAGCTGCCCACCGGCGGCCTGGCCGACGCGCTGGGCCGCAAGCCGGTGCTGGTCACCGCCGGGGCGCTCAACCTGGTCTCCCTGGCGCTCTTCGCGGTGGCCGACTCCTTCGCCCTGTTCTTCCTGGTCTTCGCGGTGCAGGGGGCCTACCGGGCGCTGGACAGCGGCCCCCTGGAGTCCTGGTACGTCGACGCCACCCTCGCCGCCGACCCCGACGCCGCCTACGAGCGCGGCCTCGGCCACGGCGGCGCCGTCGCCGGCCTGTCCATCGCCGGCGGCGCGCTGCTCGCCGGAGGGCTGATCGCCCTGGGCCCGGTCGGTCCGGTGAGCGCGCTGACCGTCCCGGTGCTGGCCGCCCTCGCCGCGCAGGCGGCGGCGCTGGCCGCCCTCCTCGCCCTGCTGACCGAGATCCGGCCCGGCCGGGGCTCGCGGGCGCTGCGCGCGTCGGTCGCCGAGGCCCCCCGGATGGTCGGCCAGGCGTTCGGGCTGCTGCGCCGCTCCCGGGTGCTGCTCGCCCTGGTGGCGGTGGAGCTGTTCTGGGGCTTCGGCATGGTCACCTTCGAGTCGCTGCTGCCGGTCCGGCTCGCCGAGGTGGTCGGCGACCCCGAGCGGGCCGCCGCGCTGCTCGGCCCGGCCAGCTCCGCCGCCTGGCTCGCCTCCGCCGCCGGTGCGGCGCTGACCCCGCTGCTGCTGCGCTGGCCGGGGGCCGCCCCCGGCGCGGCGCTGCTGCGGATCCTCCAGGGCGCGACCGTGGTCGGGATGGGGCTGCTCGCCGGCCCGGTCGGGGTGCTGATCGCCTACCTGGCCTGCTATGCCGTGCACGGCGCGTCGAACCCGCTGCACACCGGCCTGCTGCACCGCCAGGTCGACGGCCCGTACCGGACCAGCGTGCTCTCGCTGAACTCGATGATGGCCCAGCCGGCCGCCGCGCTCGGCGCGGTGGTGCTGACCGCGCTAGCCGACCGCACCAGCGTCAGCGCGGCCATGCTGGTCGGCGCGGCGGTCCTCGCCGTCGCCGCCCCCCTCTACCTCCCCGCCTGGCCCCCCACCCCCACCCCCACCCCCACCCCCACCCCCACCCCCACCCCCGACCGATGACCCCAACGCCGTCCCGGCGCCCGCCGAGACGCGTTGATCAAGAGGTTTGCGTCAATCTCGATCTCTACGGTGACGCAAACCTCTTGATCGACCTGAAAGGTCACGGTCAGGCGAGGTGGGCTGAGGTGCGGGGGAGGACGTTGGTGAAGCCGAGGCGTTGGTGGAGGCGGGCCGCCCGCGCGTTGTCGGTGTAGACGTTGAGCGTGGCGTGGTCGTACCTGGCGAGCAGCGCCCGGGTCATCGCGGCGGTGAGGGCCGCGCCGAGGCCCCGCCCCCGCCGGTCGGGGGCGACGGCCAGGCCGGCGAGCGAGCCGACGTCGCCCCGGCTGCGGTCCGCCCCGCAGGCGACGAGCCGGTCGCCGTCGCGGATGCCGTACCAGTCGACGACGCCCGGATCCCCCGGGCGGGAAATGGTGCTCGGGAAGGCGGCCTCGATCAGCGCCGCCAGGGCGGGGTGGTCGGCTCCGGTCAGCCGGACCACCCGCTCCTCGCCCGGCTGGGGCGGCGGGGCGACGCTGGTCCAGCGGAAGTCCCAGTGGCCGAGCCGACCCACCGCGAGCCGGCCGGCCAGCGCGTCGGCGTCGAGGCGGGGCAGGTGCACCCGCTGGCCGGGGCCGATCACCCCGGCGGCGACCAGGGCGCCGACGAGCTCCACCGCCGGCCGCGCCTCGCCGAGCACGGCACCGGCCGGTCCCCGGCCGGGCGGGAGCAGCCAGGCCACCGCGCCGCCCCGTCGCCAGCCGCGCAGCGCGTCGTCGCGCCCCAGCAGGTGCCGGACGTACGGGTGGTGGCCGGTGGCGTCGAGGATCGCGGCCCGACCCGACAGGACCTCGGCGGTGATCATGTCGCCAGCCTAGAACGCCCCGTGGAGCGGGTCGGAAAGCCGCCGCCGGTCACGGCGGGTCACCGCTGGCGGCGATCGCGGTGAGCGTCGATCGTGGCGGTCCACCTCGGAGATTGACGGACGGACCGATTGGGTACATGACCCGACGACCCACTGAACCCCCACCGGAGGACCCCCATGCTCGCCATTATCGCGGCTATCGTCTTCGGCATCGCCTTGTTGGTCGACCTGCTGGACACCAACTTCGGCGCTCCCGTTTTGTTCAACGTGCACACCCTGATGCTGCTCGGCCTGCTGCTGCTCTCCCTCTACCTCGCCGGGGTCGGCAGGGGCCCCCGTGGCGGCGGCGGCGGTGGCGGTGGCGGTCGCTGGTACCGGGGCCGGCGCCCCGGTCGCGGCTGACCGGAAACGATCACTCCGGGGTGGGTCCGCGCCGCAGTTCCGGCGACGCGGACCCACCCCGGTACTGTCTTTGCGATGGAGTCCGACGCCCTCTTCTCCCTCGGCTCACCCGCCGGGGCGCCCGCCGCCCCCACGGGTGCCGTCGGCGTCGACGGTTTCACCCCGGTGTCGACCGACTCGCCCCTGCCGGTGCGGATGCGTCCGGCCGGCATCGACGAGCTGGTCGGGCAGGAGCACCTGCTCGCACCGGGGGCCCCGCTGCGCCAGCTCGTCGGCGGTGCCACCCCGATGTCGGTGATCCTCTGGGGACCGCCAGGCTGCGGCAAGACCACCATCGCGCACCTGGTCGCCGGGGCCACCGACCGCCGCTTCGTGGCGATGTCGGCGCTCTCCGCCGGGGTCAAGGACGTCCGCGCGGTGATCGAGGCCGCCCGCCGGCAGCGTCGCTCCGGTGGCCCGCAGACGGTGCTCTTCATCGACGAGGTGCACCGGTTCAGCAAGACCCAGCAGGACTCGCTGCTGGCCGCCGTCGAGGACCGGACCGTGACCCTGCTGGCGGCCACCACGGAGAACCCGTACTTCTCGATCATCTCGCCGCTGCTGTCGCGGTGCGTGCTGCTCACCCTCCAGCCGCTGGACGACGACGCCGTGCGCGGCCTGCTGCGCCGCGCGGTCACCGACCCCCGGGGCCTCGGCGGCGCGCTCACCCTCGCCGCCGACGCCGAGGACCACCTCGTACGCCTCGCCGGCGGTGACGTGCGCAAGGCGCTGACCGCGCTGGAGGCCGCCGCCGCCTCGGCCGAGGCGCTCGGCGTCGACCGGATCGAACTCTCCACCGCCGAGCAGGCGGTGGACGTCGCGGCGGTGCGCTACGACCGCGCCGGCGACGCCCACTACGACGTCACCAGCGCCCTGATCAAGAGCATGCGCGGCTCCGACGTGGACGCCGCCCTGCACTGGCTGGCCCGGATGCTGGTGGCCGGCGAGGACGCCCGGTTCATCGCCCGCCGCCTGGTCATCTTCGCCAGCGAGGACGTCGGGATGGCCGACCCGGGCGCGTTGGGCGTGGCCACCGCCGCCGCCCAGGCGGTCGAGTTCGTCGGCCTGCCCGAGGTCCAGCTCAACCTCGCCCAGGCGGTGATCCACCTGGCCACCGCGCCGAAGTCCAACTCGGCGACCACCGCGATCGGGGCCGCGATGGCCGACGTGCGCGCCGGCCGGGGCGGGGCGGTGCCCCGCAACCTGCGCGACGCCCACTACCCCGGGGCCCGAGGGCTGGGCCACGGCACGGGCTACCGCTACCCGCACGACGACCCCCGTGGGGTGGTCACCCAGCAGTACGCTCCGGACGATCTTGTCGGAGCCGACTACTACCGTCCCAGCGGGCACGGTGCCGAGCGGTCGGTGGCCACCCGGCTGCCGCTGCTGCGCCGGATCGTCCGAGGGCTGCCGGCCCCGGCGCGTCCGGACGGCGCCGCGCCCACCGGGAACGGCCGCCACCCGTCGGGCAACGGGCACGCCACCGTGGCGGACGAGGACGGCGCTGACGCCGTCGGGGAGGGCCAGCAGTGAGATCCCGTGGTTCGGAGCGACCGGAGGACGGCCCCGACGAGCGGCGCGAGCAGCGCGCCAAGGGGCGTCGGTGGGGCCGGAGCCGACCCGACAGCGAGCCCGAGGAGCCGGTCAGCGGCGAGGAGTTCGGCTGGATCGACGACCTGCGCTCCGCCAAGCAGCAGCGCACCGACCTGGGCCCGCAGGCCGGAGCCCCCGGCACGGCCCCCCCGCCGGGGCGGGCCGCGCCGGAGCCTCGGCAGGGCCCGGCCGGCCCGCCCGGAGCGCCGGCCGGGCCCCCCGGGCGTGCCGGTTCGGCGGCCGAGGCCGGCCCCACCCGGCCCCGCCCGCCGGCCGGGCTCTGGCCCGGCTCGGCCGAGCCCGGCCGCCGACCCGGCCCGACCGAACCGCCCCGTGCGCCGCACGGCTCGCCCCCGCAGTCGGGGGTCCCGGCCGGCCGGGCGACACCGGGCCAGCTCCCGCCGGCCGCGCCGACCTCGGCGCAACCCGGCCGGCCCGCGCAGGGCCCGAATCCGCCGTCCCCGCCGCCGGCGGGGGTGGCCCGTGCGCCGCAGCTCGGCGCGCAACCGGCCCGTCCGCCGTACCCGGCGCAGCCGGCTCCCCGGCACCCGCAGGCCGACGGGGAGCAGCCCGGGCCGGCGGGGCAGCCCGTCCCGGCTCCCGGCGCACCCGGGCAGGCCCCTCGGCCCGGCGTGCCGGCGGCCCCTCCCGTACGCGGTGGCCAGCCCCCGGCCGGCCGGGGCGCCGTCCCGCTGCCGTCGGCGGCGCGTCGGGCCGCCCTGGGACAGCCCCCCGCCGCCGGGACGCACCCGGCCCCGGTCGACGGCCCGGCGGGCGAGCGTCCCGGCGCTGCCGTCCCGGCCGGGACGGGCGAGCCGACCGGGCGTGGCACCGCCGCGCCGCCACCCGCGGCGCCCCCGGTGGGCCGCCGCCGTGCCGCCGAGGAGCCGCCGCCGGTGGTTCCGCTCAGCGGCAACGCCCCCCCGGTGCCCGGCACGCCGGCCGGCCCGCAGCCGCCCGTCGACCGGGCCGAGGGCAGCCGGCGGGGCCGACCCGAGCAGGGCCCGGGTGAGCAGAGCGCCGCCCACACCGATCCGACGGGCGAGCACACCGGGGAGCGGAGCGGGCCGCCACCGTCGCGTGGTGAGCGTCCGCAGCGCCCGGCGCAGTGGCTGCGCAGGGCGGGCCGGGGCACCCACACCGACCCCGGCCTGCCCACCGTCGACCCGGCGGCCGGGCCACCCCCGCCGCCCTCCGCCGCAACCGAGCCCGGCCACCACCACCGCAGCGCCGACGGCGGTCGGTCGCCGGTCGGCCGCGACCGACCCGACGGCGCTGCCGTCACCGGCCCCGAGGGCTCCGGCCCGCCGCGCGAGAGCCGCGACCCGGCCCAGCCCGGTCCGGCCGGGGGGGTACCAGGGCCGGGTGCGGCCCCACTTCGCGGCGGGGCGGCGGTGCCGGGCGCTCCCGGTTCGGGCGCGACCGCCGGCTCGCGGGCGGCCAAGGCCGCCCGAGCCGGCCTGGCCGGCCTCTGGCCGGGCTTCGAGTCCAGCGCCGCACGCCCGACCCAGCCCGGGGCCGGCCCCGGGGGAGGGGACCCGTCCCAGTCCGGGGTGCGGCCCGCAGGCGCGGAGCCGTCCCAGTCCGGGGTACGGCCCGGGAGCGCGGGTCCGACCGAGTCCGGGGTGCGGCCCGGGGGCGCGGAGCCGTCCCAGTCCGGCGTGCGGCCCGGCGGCCCTGCCGGCCGGCCCGCCGCACGGGCCGCGGCCCCCGTGGCCCGTCCCGAGGGTGGCCCCGACGAGCGGTCCGCCGGCCCCGCGAGCCCGCCGCGCGAATCCGGTCGGGCCGAGGTCGGTCGGGCGGCCCCGCCGCACGAGGCCGGGCGGGCCGAGGTCGGTGGCGCCGAGGTCGGTCGGGCCGAGGTCGGTCGGGCCGAGGTCGGTCGGGCCGAGGTCGGTCGGGCCGAGGTCGGTCGGGCGGCCCCGCCGCGCGAGGCCGGGCGGGCCGAGGCCGGCGGGGGGCGCGCGACCGTGCCGCCGGTCCGCCCCGAGCCGCAGCCCGCAGTGGCCCGCGCCGCCGTGGTGGTGCCCGCCCCGGGCGGCCCCGCCGGGGCGGAGTTCGCCGGCCGGGCCGAGGCCACCGGCGGTATCACGCTCCGGCGGCCCGACGAGCCGGATGCCCCCGACGGGCCCGCGCCCACGGGCCCCGGTGGCCTGCGCGGCGCCCGATCCGAGCTGCGCCGGCAGATGCGGGAACGCCGTCGGCTGCGGATGGGCGTGCTGGCCCTGGTCAGCCTGGTGCTGCTCGGCGCGGTCCCGCTCTACTTCGGCCTGCGGACGCTGAGCCACGATCCGGTCTTCGACACCCTCGACGAGCTGAACGTGCCCGGCTGGGCGGCCGCCGAGACCGTCGACAACGTCAGCGGCAGCCGCTGGTGCCTGGAGGAGTGCCGGCTGCGGGAACGCACCGTCTCCTCCGAACGGGCGGTCAAGGAGACCGCGCAGGCCTACCGGGGAGCCCTGACGGCCGACGGCTGGCAGCCGTGGAAGGTCAGCCGCTGCCCCGAGCCGGAGACGAAGGGCGATTACACCTGCTGGCGTCGCGACGAGCTCACCCTCGACCTCTGGGTCCGGGAGCGGCCCTGCGTCCCGCCGCCGGTGGACGGCGAGCCCGCGCCGTTGGCCTCGCCCGCAGCGCAGGAGTGCGCCGGATCGTTGGTGTCGGTGAAGGTTCGCAACGCGATCGACGACGAGCGGACCCGGCCGCAGCCGAGCACCGACCCGTCACTCACCGGAGAGGATCCCTTCCCGACCTTGAGTGAGGACCCGCTCGACGAGCCGACCCCCTCACCGTCGTGAGCCGGGACGGGTAACTGACGGTAGGGTCTGGGGCTGGCAGGCCCCGCCCGCTCCCGCCGACCCGTAGCAGGGTCACCGGCGTCGGCGCGGGGCATGACGGTCGCGCGTTCCGGGGCGTCGGGTCCCGGAACTCTGCTCGAGGAGGACAGGCGTGAGTTTTGGAGAGGTCGCGGCCCTGATCGCGGCGATCGCGTTCGCGATGCTCGTGTTGATCCTGACGCTGCCCATCCTGCGGCTGCGGCACACCGTGGACGCCACCACCCGGATGATCAACGACCTCAACGACCGCACCGCGCCGCTGCTCGGGGACGTCAACACCACGGTGAAGAACGTCAACGTCGCGCTGGAGCAGGTGCAGACCTCGCTGGACGGGGTGAACCTCCAGCTGGCCAAGGTGGACACCATGACCAGCCACGCGCAGAACGTCACCGCGAACGTGGCGAACCTGGCCACCGTGGTCTCCGCCGCGGCGGCGAACCCGCTGGTGAAGGTGACCGCGTTCGGCTACGGGCTGCGCCGGGCCGCCTCCGCCCGCCGCAACGCCGAGACCGAGCGTGAGGTGCGCGACACCATCAAGCAGCAGCGCCGGGCCGCCAAGCGCGGCAACCGCTGAGCCGGCCGGCGACGGAGGGAACGAGAGCATGAGACGCCTGTTCTGGTTGGGCATCGGGTTGGCCGTCGGCGTGGTGGTGGTCCGCAAGGCCACCCGCACCGCGCAGGCGTACACGCCGGCTGGCATGGCCGAGGGCCTGGCGCATTCCGCTGGCGGGTTGATGGAGTCGCTGCGTAGCTTCGTGGAGGACGTCCGGGTCGGGATGGTCGAACGCGAACAGGAGATCCACGAGGCGTTCGCCCGGGGCGAGGCGTTCGACGACCAGTTCGCCGAGCTGCGCGACGACCCGCGCATCGGCGACCGAGAGATCTTTCCGGAGGAGCACCAGCGATGAAGACGGCGGAGATCAAGCGGCGGTACCTCGCCCACTTCGAGGCGAACGGCCATGTCGTGGTGCCGTCCGCTCCGCTGCCCGCCATCAGCGACCCGAACCTGCTGTTCGTCAACGCCGGCATGGTGCAGTTCGTCCCCTACTTCCTGGGGCAGCAGAACCCGCCCTTCTCCCGGGCCGTGAGCGTGCAGAAGTGCCTGCGCACCCCGGACATCGACGAGGTCGGCAAGACCAGCCGCCACGGCACGTTCTTCCAGATGAACGGCAACTTCTCCTTCGGTGACTACTTCAAGGCCGGGGCGATCCCGCTCGCCTGGGACCTGGTCACCCGGCCCATCGCCGAGGGCGGCTTCGGGCTGGACGGCGACCGGGTCTGGCCGACGGTCTACCTCGACGACGACGAGGCGTACCAGATCTGGCGTTCCGTCGGGGTGCCGGCGGAGCGGATCGTGCGCCGGGGCAAGGCGGACAACTTCTGGTCCATGGGCATCCCCGGCCCGGCCGGGCCCAGCTCCGAGCTCTTCTACGACCGGGGCCCCGCCTACGGTCGGGAGGGCGGGCCGGCGGTCGACGAGGACCGCTACATGGAGTTCTGGAACCTCGTCTTCATGCAGTACGAGATCGCCGACGTCGCCAGCAAGGAAGACTTCCGCATCGTCGGCGACCTGCCGGCGCGCAACATCGACACCGGCATGGGCCTGGAGCGGATGGCCTCCATCCTGCAGGGCGTCGACAACCTCTACGAGATCGACGAGGTCCAGCCGATCCTGGCGCGGGCCGCCGAGCTGACCGGCAAGCGGTACGGGGCGCACTCCGGCCAGGTGGCCAGCGAGTCGCACCCCGACGACGTGCGGCTGCGGGTGGTCGCCGACCACGTCCGCACCGCGCTGATGCTGATCGGCGACGGGGTCACCCCGGGCAACGAGGGGCGCGGCTACGTGCTGCGCCGGATCATGCGCCGGGCCATCCGCGCGGTCCGGCTGCTGGGGTACGGCGACCGGGCGCTGCCCGAGCTGCTGCCGGTGGCGCGGGACTGCATGGCCCCGTCGTACCCGGAGCTGGCCACCGAGTTCGACCGGATCTCGCAGTACGCGTACGCCGAGGAGGACGCCTTCCTGGCGACGCTGCGCGCCGGGACGACGATCCTGGACACGGCGATCGCCGAGACCAAGTCGGCGGGGAAGCCGGCCCTGGCCGGCGAGAAGGCGTTCCAGCTGCACGACACCTACGGCTTCCCGATCGACCTGACCCTGGAGATCGCCGCCGAGCAGGGCCTCGCCGTGGACGCCGACGGCTTCCGCCGGTTGATGGCCGACCAGCGCAACCGGGCCAAGGCCGACGCGCGGGCCCGCAAGACCGGGCACACCGACGTGTCGGCGTACCGGTCGGTGCTCGACGCGGGCGGGCCGGTGGAGTTCACCGGGTACACCGAGCTGACCCGGGAGTCGCGGGTCCGCGCGGTGCTGGCCGGCGGCGACCAGGTCGGCGCGGCGGCGGAGGGGGACACCGTCGAGCTGGTGCTCGACACCACCCCGTTCTACGCCGAGGGCGGCGGTCAGCAGCCCGACCAGGGGCTGATCACCGTCGGCGGCGGGCAGGTCGAGGTCTTCGACGTGCAGCAGCCGGTGCCGGGCCTGATCGTGCACCGGGCCCGCGTGGTCCGGGGCGAGGTGCGCGCCGGCGAGACCGGGTACGCCGAGATCGACGCGACCCGGCGGCGGGCGATCTCCCGCTCGCACACCGCCACCCACCTGGTGCACCAGACGATGCGCAACTTCCTCGGCGAGTCGGCCACCCAGGCCGGTTCGCTGAACGCCCCGGGGCGGCTGCGGTTCGACTTCAACACCCCGACCGGGGTGGCACCGAGCGTGCTGCACGACGTGGAGCAGCAGGTCAACGAGGTGCTCCTGGCCGACCTGGAGGTGCACGCCTTCGTCACCACGCAGGAGGAGGCCCGCCGGATCGGCGCGATGGCGCTCTTCGGCGAGAAGTACGGCGAGCGGGTCCGGGTCGTCGAGGTCGGCGACTACGCCCGCGAGCTCTGCGGCGGCACCCACGTGGCCCGCTCGGCCCAGCTCGGCCTGGTCAAGATCCTCTCCGAGGCGTCGGTCGGCTCCGGGGTGCGCCGGATCGAGGCGCTGGTCGGCATGGACGCCTTCGGCTTCCTGGCCCGCGAGCACCTGCTGGTCTCCCGGCTCGCCGAGCTGTTCCGGGTCCCCGGCGACCAGGTCGCCGACCGGGTGCAGCAGACCGTCACCCAGCTCCGCGACGCCGAGCGCGAGTTGGAGAAGCTGCGCGCCCAGCTCGTGCTCGGCGGGGCGGCGGCGTTGGCGGCCCAGGCCAAGGACGTGCACGGGGTGGCGTACGTCGGCACCGAGGCCCCCGAGGGGGCGGCCGGCAACGACGTGCGGACCCTGGCCCAGGAGATCCGGGGCCGCATCGACGTGGCCCGCCCGGCCGTGGTGGCCGTGGTGGCGCGGGCGAACGGCAAGGCGTCGCTGGTGGTGGCCGTGAACGCCGCCGCCCGCAGCCGGGGCCTGACCGCGAAGGACCTGGTCAAGGCCGCGTTCTCCGGTCGGGGCGGCGGCAGCGACGACCTGGCCCAGGGCGGCGGCCTGCCGGCGGGCGAGGCGCCGAAGCTGCTGGCCACCGTCGAGCAGGCGATCGCCGGCGCGTGATCGCATCGCAGCTCGGGTCAGGGCGGACCGTCACGGTTCGCCCTGACCCGTATCAGGCAGGATGAACGAGAGATGACCGAATCGTTGCGCGGGGTCCGGCTCGGGGTGGACGTGGGGCAGGTGCGGGTCGGGGTGGCCCGCTCCGACCCGCACGGGGTGCTGGCCACCCCGCTGGTCACCCTCGCCCGGGACCTGACCGCCGGCGACGGCGTGCCCAGCGACATGGCGCAGCTCGTCGCGTTGATCGCCGAGCACGAGTGCGTCGAGGTCGTCGTCGGTCTTCCGATCAACCTGGCCGGCCGGCACGGCCCAGCGGCGCAGAACGTGAAGGCGTACGCTGACCAGCTAGCTGACGTGATAACCCCCGTTCCGGTAACGCTCACCGACGAGAGGATGTCGACCGTGGTGGCTTCTCGTAGGCTGGCCGAGCGAGGCGTGCGGGGGAAGCGCCAACGCGCGGTGGTCGACCAGGCCGCCGCGGTGGAGATCCTGCAGAGCTGGCTGGACGCGCAGCGGAGGCGGACGCGATGATCGACGATCTGGACCTCGGATTCGACGAGTCGGATCGCAGTGGCGACAAGGGCAAGCACCGGCGCAGCTACGTGCGCAAGCGCAAGGGCGAGTCCTCGGGCGGCCGGGGCAAGACGGCCTTGGCCCTGCTGATGGCCTTCGTCCTGCTCGGCGTGATCGGCGGCGGCGCCTTCTACGGCTTCGACCGGGTGCAGAGCTACTTCGTCACCCCCGACTACGACGGGGCCGGCACCGGCGAGGTGACCGTCGAGATCAAGCAGGGCGCGTTGATCGCCGACATGGCCGACGCCCTCCAGGTCGCCGGGGTGGTGAAGAGCTCCAAGGCCTTCATCGAGGCCGCCGAGGAGAACGCGCGCAGCAAGAACATCCAGCCCGGCACCTACAAGGTGCGCAAGCAGATGAGCGCCGAGCAGGCCATCGTCATGCTGCTGGACCTCAAGAACAAGGTCGTCACCGGGCTCACCATCCCCGAGGGGACGACGGCCAAGGGCATCTACAAGCTGCTGTCGAAGCAGACCAAGATCCCGGTCAAGGAGTTCGAGGCCGCCGCGAAGGACCCGAAGGGGCTCGGCGTGCCGGACTGGTGGTTGAAGCGCACCGACGGCAAGCCGATGAAGAAGTCGGTCGAGGGCTTCCTCTTCCCGGACACCTACGAGATCCCGCCGAAGGCCACCGCCGAGAGCATCCTCAGCATGATGGTGGACAACTTCCTCACCGTCACCGGCGAGATGAAGTTCGCCGACCGGGTCCGGGAGGAGCGCGGCGGGATCAGCCCGTACGAGGCGCTGATCGTCGCCTCCCTGGCGCAGGCCGAGGCGGGGAACAAGGACGACCTCGGCAAGGTCGCCCGGGTGGCCTACAACCGGGTGTACAAGCCGTTCCCGTGCCAGTGCCTGGAGATGGACGTCACGGTCAACTACTACTTCGAGTCCATCGGCCAGGAGGGCAAGCGGTCGAAGGACATGACCCCCGCCGAGCTGGACAACCCGAAGAACCCGTACAACCGCAAGCTGACCGGCATGATCCCCACCCCGATCAACAACCCGGGCAAGCAGGCTCTGGAGGGTGCGATGGACCCGCCGGAGGGCAAGTGGCACTACTTCGTGGCGATCGACGAGGAGGGGCACTCCGAGTTCGCCGAGACCTACGAGCAGCATCAGAAGAACGAGGCGAAGGCGCGGGAGGCCGGGATCATCTGATGACCGCGCCTCGGCGGGCGGCGGTGATCGGCAAGCCGATCGACCACTCCCTCTCCCCGGTGATCCACAACGCCGGCTACGCCGCCGCCGGCCTCGCCGGGTGGTCGTACACCAGGATCGAGTGCGCGGCGGCGGAGCTGCCGGCCCTGGTCGCCGGCCTCGGCCCCGACTGGGCCGGGCTGTCGGTGACCATGCCCTGCAAGGAGGCCGCCCTGGCCGTCGCCGCCGAGGCCTCGCCGGTCGCGGCCGCGCTGGGCGCGGCGAACACCCTGGTCCACCGCCCCGACGGCACCTGGTACGCCGACAACACCGACGCCGCCGGCATGATCGCGCTGCTCGGTGCGGCCGGCGTGCGCTCCGGCGCCCGGGTGAGCGTGCTCGGCGCGGGCGGCACCGCGCGGGCCGCCCTGGCCGCCGCCGCCCGGCTCGACGCGGCGGCGGTGACCGTGCTGGCCCGCCGCGCCTGCGCGATCGACGAGCTGCGCCCCGCCGCCGCCGCGCTCGGCGTGCGGCTGACCGGCGTCGACTGGGCCGACGCCGCCCGGCACACCGACGCCGACGTGGTGGTCTCCACCGTCCCGAAGGGCGTCGCCGACCCGTTGGCCGCCGCCGCCCGGTGGCGGCCGGGGGCGGTCTACTTCGACGCGCTCTACGACCCGTGGCCGACCCCGCTCGCGGCCTCGGCCGGGGCGGCCGGGTGCCGGGTGGTGTCCGGGCTGGACCTGCTGCTCGCCCAGGCCGTCGGCCAGTTCGCGCACTTCACCGGCGTGTCGGCCCCGGTGCCGGCGATGGCCGCCGCGCTCTCCGCGGCGGCCGGCACCGAGATCCGCCCGCCCCGCTAGCCCGACGTCGACCCGGGCGCGGCGGCGCGTCGTCGCTGCTGGGGGCGTCCGCAGGGCGGGACACGACGGGCGGTGCCGTGGGACACCCTGCGGTCGTGACAGACTTGCCGACGTGTTGCGTTGGCTGACTGCAGGTGAATCGCACGGTCCTGCCCTGGTCGCGATGATGGAGGGCGTGCCCGCCGGGGTCGAGGTGACCACCGGCGAGATCGCCGGTGAGCTGGCCCGCCGCCGGCTCGGGTACGGCCGGGGGGCCCGGATGTCCTTCGAGCGGGACGAGATCGAGGTGATCGGCGGCCTGCGGCACGGCGTGACCCTGGGCAGCCCGTTCGCCGTCCGGGTCGGCAACTCCGAGTGGCCCAAGTGGCAGACGGTGATGGCCGCCGACCCGGTGGACGCGGGCGAACTGGCCCAGCAGGCCCGCAACGCGCCGCTGACCCGCCCCCGTCCGGGCCACGCCGACCTGGCCGGCATGCAGAAGTACGGCCACACCGACGCCCGGCCGATCCTGGAGCGCGCCAGCGCCCGGGAGACCGCCGCGCGGGTGGCCGTCGGCACCGTGGCGAAGGCCCTGCTGCGGCAGGCGCTCGGCGTCGAGATCGTCTCGCACGTCGTGGAGTTGGGCCCCGTCGCCGTCAAGCCGGGGCTGCGCCCGACCCCGCAGGACGCGCAGCGCATCGACGCCGACCCGCTGCGCTGCCTCGACCCGGAGGCCAGCGCCCGGATGGTCGCGGAGGTCGATGCCGCGAAGAAGGCCGCCGACACCCTCGGCGGCGTGGTCGAGGTGCTGGCGTACGGGGTGCCGCCGGGCCTGGGCAGCCACGTGCAGTGGGACCGCAAGCTCGACGCCCGGCTCGCCACCGCCCTGATGTCCATTCAGGCGATCAAGGGCGTGGAGATCGGCGACGGTTGGCAGCAGGCCCGCTCCCGGGGATCCGAGGCCCACGACGAGATCATTCCCACCGCGACCGGGGTGCGTCGGGTCACCGACCGGGCCGGCGGGCTGGAGGGCGGCATCACCACGGGCGAGCCGCTGCGGGTGAAGGCGGCGATGAAGCCGATCTCCTCGCTGAACCGGGCCCTGGCCACCGTGGACGTGACCACGGGGGAGGCGGCGACGGCGATCAACCAGCGCTCCGACGTCTGCGCGGTGCCGGCCGCCGCCGTGGTCGCCGAGGCGATGGTGGCCCTGGTGCTCGCGGAGGCCGCCACGGAGAAGTTCGGCGGCGACTCGGTCGCCGAGATCCGCCGCAACCTGGCCGGGTACCTCGACGCCCTGGTGATCCGGTGAGCGCCGCGCCCGACGGGGTGGAGCGGGACGAGGCCGAGCGGGACGCCGTCGCGGTGACCCGGCCGGTGGCCGTGCTCGTCGGGGCCCCGGGATCGGGCAAGACCACCGTCGGCCGGCACCTCGCCGCGCTGCTCGGGGTGGAGTTCCGCGACACCGACGCCGACATCGAGCGGCTGGCCGGCAAGCCGATCCCGGAGATCTTCGTCGACGAGGGGGAGGAGCACTTCCGGGCCCTCGAACGGGCCGCCACCGCCGCGGCGTTGGCCTCCTGCTCCGGGGTGCTCGCCCTCGGCGGCGGCGCGGTGCTGGCCGAGGAGAACCGGGCGGCCCTGTTCGGGCACACGGTGGTGCACCTGAGCGTCGAGCTGACCGACGCGGTGAAGCGGGTCGGGTTGGGCGCGGGCCGACCGCTGCTGGCGATCAACCCCCGGGCGACGTTGAAGTACCTGATGGACCAGCGCCGGCCGCTCTACGCCGAGGTGGCCACCGCGACCGTGGTCACCGACGGACGCGCCCCGCAGGAGATCGCCGCCGAGGTCGCGGCCCTGCTCAAACCCTGACGGCCCGACCCGCCGCCGGCTCACCCTGCGGGGGCGCCTTGCGCTCCGGGCGCCAGGTGGCCAGCAGCGCCAGGGCCAGGGCGATCTCGGCCAGGTCGCCGCCGTAGTACATCACCGTCGCCCCGGCGCGCAGCTGCTCCGGCGGGGCCGGGACGTCCACGGCGAGCCCGGCGTAGAGCAACTGGGCCAGGGCGGCGTGCGCGGCGACGGCGACGCCGAGCACCACCAGCCGCACCGGCACCCGGGGGCGGTGCGGGCCGGGGTCGGGGCCGGCGATCGACCAGGTGAAGAGCAGCCCGGCCAGCAGGAAGTGCAGGTGCGTCAGGTGGTGCAGCGCCGGGTGCGCCAGGGTGGCCCGGTACAGCGGGGTCAGGTAGAGCAGGTAGAGCCCGCCGGTGCTCAGCGCCAGGCCGGTGACCGGGTGGGCGAGCGGCCCCAAGGCCCGGTGGCGCAGCAGGCGGACCAGCGCCCGGCCGCGCCGCCGGGGCAGGGTGCGCAGGGCCAGGGTGACCGGCGCGCCGAGCACCAGCCCGAGCGGGGCGAGCATGCCGATCAGCAGGTGCTGCCACATGTGCGCGGCGAAGCCGCCGCCCGGCAGGCCGAGGCCGACCGTGAGCAGGGCCGCGCCGACGCCGAAGGCGGCCGTACGCCGGTGCGGCCAACCGCCCCCGCCCGGCCCGCGTTGGCGCAGCGCGGCGGCGAGGTAGACCCAGAAGAGCACCAGCGGCACGAGCAGCGTCGGCCCGGGGGCGAACCCGTCGTGGCCGGTGTGGGGCCCGGTCACCGCCGGTCGGCGCAGAGGTCGACCGGCGTGCCCCGCCGCTGGATCAGCCAGCCGACGACGATCAGCACCACCCCGAACGCCAGGAAGCCGAGGTCCCACCAGGTCTGGTGCGGCCCGCCGCGCACGTGGTGGATGCCGAGCAGGTGGTGGTCGATGATCCCCTCGACGAGGTTGAACAGCCCCCAGCCGACCAGCGCCCAGCCCCAGAGCACGGGGGAGCGCCACAGCCGGCCCCGCGACCGGGTCACCCGGGAGTAGAGCAGGGCCAGCCCGGTCAGCACGGCCACCCAGGTCACCACGTGGAAGAGCCCGTCCCAGAGGGTGTTCATCTCCAGGCCCGGCACGGTGTCCACCGGGTACGACTTCACCCCGATGTTGTCGGTGTCGGTGCTGCTGAGCAGGTGGTGCCACTGGAGCACCTGATGCAGCACGATGCCGTCGACGAAGCCGCCCAGGCCGATGCCGAGGACCGTGGCGGGCACCCGGATGTCGGCGCCGTCGATCGTGGGTGTGGCCATGGTGGAACCTCCGCGTCGTCACCGGTCCGGGTGATCCTGCCCCCGTCTCGCGGGGCTAAACGCCGCCGCGTGCCGGTCGGTCACGGGGCGGTCAGCTTGTGGACGGAGCCGGACCCGGGGCGGTC
The DNA here is from genome assembly GCF_049841815.1 of Micromonospora sp. DT233. NCBI lineage: Bacteria > Bacillati > Actinomycetota > Actinomycetes > Micromonosporales > Micromonosporaceae > Micromonospora > Micromonospora sp. DT233. Next base: position 143,772 of record NZ_JBNCLB010000009.1, read on the forward strand.
GGCTGGACTAGGCTGCCGGCGATGGACGAAGTGACCCGAATTCCGGTCGGCGGCGAGCGGCCGTACGACGTGTTGGTGGGACGCGACCTGCTCGGCGCGCTCCCGACGTTGCTGCCCGGCGCGACCCGGGTGGCGGTGCTGCACGCGCCGCCGCTGAAGGGGCTGGCCGACCAGATCGGCGTGCGGCTGGCCGCCGCCGGGGCGACCCCGCTGGCGATCGAGGTGCCCGACGCCGAGGCGGGCAAGGACGTCGAGGTGGCCGCCGACTGCTGGGACCGGCTCGGGGCGGCGGGCTTCACCCGTACCGACGCGGTGGTCGGGGTGGGCGGCGGCGCGGTGACCGACCTGGCCGGCTTCGTCGCGGCCTGCTGGCTGCGCGGGGTGCGTTGGGTGCCGGTGGCGACCTCGCTGCTCGGCATGGTCGACGCGGCGGTCGGCGGGAAGACCGGGATCAACACGGCGGCGGGCAAGAACCTGGTGGGCGCGTTCCACCCGCCGGCCGGGGTGCTGGCCGACCTGACGGTGCTCGACAGCCTCCCGGCGGTGGACCTGGCGGCGGGGCTGGCCGAGGTGGTCAAGTGCGGCTTCATCGCCGACCCGGTGATCCTCGACCTGGTGGAGGGGGAGCGGGCGGCGGCCACCGACCCGACCTCGCCGGTGCTGCGGGAGCTGATCGAGCGGGCGGTCCGGGTGAAGGCCGACGTGGTCTCCGGCGACCTGCGCGAGGCCGGGCTGCGCGAGGTGCTCAACTACGGTCACACGCTGGCCCACGCCATCGAGAAGGTCGAGGGGTACCGCTGGCGGCACGGGCACGCCGTCGCCGTCGGCCTGGTCTACGCCGCCGAGCTGGCCCGGCTGGCCGGCCGGCTGGACGCCGCGACCGCGCGGCGGCACCGCACGGTGCTGGCCGCGCTCGGGCTCCCCACGACCTACCGGGCCGACGCGTGGCCGCAGCTGCTGGCCGCGATGCGGGTGGACAAGAAGGCCCGGGGTGCCCGGCTGCGCTTCGTGGTGCTCGACGGCCCGGCCCGCCCGGCGATGCTCGAGGGCCCGGACGACGACCTGCTGCACGCCGCCTACCGGGAGATCACCTCATGAGGGTGTACGTGTTGAACGGGCCGAACCTGGGCCGGCTGGGCACCCGCCAGGTCGACGTGTACGGGGCCACCAGCTACGCCGACCTGGTCGACCTCTGCACGGCCACGGGCCGGGAGCTGGGGCTGGACGTGACGGTCCGGCAGACCGAGGCCGAGCACGAGCTGATCGGCTGGCTGCACGCGGCGGCCGACGAGGGCGCGGCGGTGGTGCTCAACCCGGCGGCGTGGTCGCACTACTCGATCGCGGTGCGGGACGCCTGCGCGATGCTGCGCGGGCCCCTGGTCGAGGTGCACATCTCCAACATCCACGCCCGGGAGGAGTTCCGCCGGCACTCGGTGGTCTCCGCGGTGGCGACCGGGGTGATCTGCGGGCTGGGCGTCGACGGCTACCGCCTCGCCCTGCACCACCTGGCGGCCCGGCCGGGTGTCGCGCCGACGAGCGCCCGAGCGGGCGGCGCAGCAGGGACGGCGGGCCGCGAGTAGACTCGTCAGGTCTGTCCGCCCCGCGATGATCAAGGCAGGAAATGGCCTCCACCAACGACCTGAAGAACGGCCTGGTTCTCAACCTCGACGGAGAGCTCTGGGCCGTCGTCGAGTTCCAGCACGTCAAGCCCGGTAAGGGTGGCGCCTTCGTGCGCACCACCCTGAAGAACGTGCTCAGCGGCAAGGTGGTCGACAAGACCTTCAACGCGGGCACCAAGGTCGAGACCGCGACCGTGGACAAGCGCACGATGCAATACCTCTACGCCGACGGCGAGGACTACGTCTTCATGGATCTGGAGACGTTCGACCAGATCACCGTCCCCGGCGCCACCGTCGGGGACGCGGCCAACTACCTGCTCCCCGAGGCCGAGGCGACCGTCGCCACGCACGAGGAGGTGCCGCTCTACATCGAGCTGGCGACCTCCGTCGTGCTGGAGGTCACCTACACCGAGCCGGGCCTGCAGGGCGACCGCTCCACCGGCGGCACCAAGCCGGCCACCGTGGAGACCGGCGCGACCGTGCCGGTGCCGCTCTTCATCACCACCGGCGAGAAGATCAAGGTCGACACCCGCGACGGCCGTTACCTCGGCCGGGCCTGATGGCCGAGGGCGCCAAGCAGCAGATGCCGGCGCGCCGCAAGGCGCGCAAGCGGGCGCTGGACGTGCTCTACGAGGCCGACCTGCGGGACCGGCCCCCGGTGGAGGTGCTCGCCGGTTACCTCGAACGCATCGAGAAGCCGCACCCGGAGCACCTGCCGTACGCGGTCGGCCTGGTCGAGGGGGTGGCCGCCCACCTCGACCGGATCGACGAGTTGATCGCCAGCTACGCCGAGGGCTGGACGCTGGACCGGATGCCGGCGGTGGACCGCAACCTGGCCCGCATCGCCGTGTACGAGTTGCTCTATGTCGACGAGCTCGACGACGCGGTGGCGATCAGCGAGGCCGTCGAGCTGGCCCGGCAGATGTCGACCGACGACTCGCCGCGCTTCCTCAACGGGGTGCTCGGCCGCATCGCCGAGTACGCCACCCGCTAGGCGGCACCGGCGGCCCGCCCGCCTGGGCCGCCTCGGCGAACCGCCAGCCCGCCGGCCGGCGGGAGACGACGAGAAGGGGGCCCACGCCGAACGGCGCGGGCCCCCTTCGTCGATCGCGGATCAGGAGGCGAAGAACGCCCTCGGGTCGGCGACGAGCACGTTGTGCTCGGTGAGGCGCTCGATCAGGCCCGACGGCGAGGCGTCGTAGACGATCGCCAGGGCGCGCAGGTCGTCGGCGCGGATGGAGAGCACCCGACCGTTGTAGTCGCCGCGCTGCTGCTGGATGGCGCGGGCGTACCGGGCGACGTAGGCCAGCTCCTCGGAGGCCTCGTCGTAGAGCCGCTCCAGGTCCAGCACGATCTTGCTGGTGGGCTCGTGACGGACCCCGCTGCCGTCGGGCAGCAGCTCGGAGACGGGCACCCGGTAGAAGTCGGCCAGCTCGGCCAGGCGGGACACCGTGACGGCCCGGTCGCCGCGCTCGTACGAGCCGACCACCACGGCCTTCCACCGCCCGTTCGACTTCTCTTCCACCCCCTGCAGGGACAGACCCTGCTGCTGGCGGATGGAGCGCAGGCGGGCGCCCAGCGACTTGGCGTATTCAGAGGGCATTCGGACACTCCCAGTGCTGCTTGGGGTTCTCCCCGCGGTGGCTACGGAGCGTGACGGTACGGGGATTGCGACACCTGGTCAAGTGGTCGTGATCGTACCGTTGGCTACCCCGGGCGAGTTGTCCCGGTTCGCCACCCTGATCCAGGGGTCAGTGCCGGCGTCGGCCGGCCCGGTGACCGCTGGTAACGTGGCCGTGAGCCCCGGCCAGGCCGTTCACGGCCACCGGGGCGTGCCAGACATCCTTTAACGACCCGTCCCGTGAGGCGGGGAAGGAGGTCCGCCGTGGCCTACCCACCGGCTGCCCCCGCATCACCACCGCGGCAACCCTCGGTGAAGGTGATCCTCACCGCAGCGGACGTCTCGCGGGTGGTGGACCGCATCGCACATCAGGTGCTGGAGAAGACCCAGGGCGCCGCCGACACCGTGCTGCTCGGCATCCCCACCCGGGGGGTTCCGCTGGCCAGACGCCTCGCCGCCCGGATCAGCACCTTCGAGGGCATCGCCGTGCCGGTCGGTGTGCTCGACATCACCCTCTACCGCGACGACCTGCGCCGCAACGGCGTCCGTGCGGTCGGCCCGACCCAGGTGCCGCCCAGCGGCATCGACGGCAAGCGGGTCGTCCTCGTCGACGACGTGCTCTTCTCCGGCCGCACGGTCCGGGCCGCCCTGGACGCGCTGGGCGACCTCGGCCGCCCCGCCTCGGTGCAGCTCGCCGTGCTGGTCGACCGGGGCCACCGGCAGTTGCCGATCCGCGCCGACTACGTGGGCAAGAACATCCCGACCTCGCTGGCCGAGAACGTGCGGGTCACCCTCGCCGAGACCGACGGCGTCGACGAGGTGCGGCTCTTCGCCGGCGCACCGACCGCCAGCGCGAGCGGCCCGGCCACCGACGAGAGGCCAGCCCGGTGAGCGCGAGGAGTGCAGCGCAGCGGAGCCCCGCAGTCGCGAACGAGAGGCCAGCCCGGTGAGCGCGAGGAGTGCAGCGCAGCGGAGCCCCGCAGTCGCGAAGCAAAGGCGGCCCGGCCAATGATCAAGCATCTGCTCTCCGGCGCCGACCTGGACGCCGCCACCGCCACCCAGATCCTCGACACCGCCGCCGAGATGGCCACCGTGGCCGGGCGCGAGGTCAAGAAGCTGCCCGCGTTGCGCGGGCGGACCGTAGTGAACCTCTTCTACGAGGACTCCACCCGGACCCGGATCTCCTTCGAGGCGGCGGCGAAGCGGCTCAGCGCCGATGTGATCAACTTCTCGGCCAAGGGCTCCAGCGTGACCAAGGGCGAGAGCCTGAAGGACACCGCGCTGACCCTGCAGGCGATGGGGGCCGACGCGGTGGTCGTGCGGCACCCCGCCTCGGGTGCGCCGCACCGGCTGGCCGACTGGGTCGACGGGTCGGTGGTCAACGCCGGCGACGGCACGCACGAGCACCCCACCCAGGCGCTGCTCGACGCGTACACGATGCGTTCCCGGCTGGGCCGCATCGCCGGCCTGCACGTCGCGGTGGTCGGGGACGTGCTGCACTCCAGGGTGGCCCGCTCCAACGTGCTGCTGCTCTCCACCCTCGGCGCGAAGGTCACCCTGGTCGGCCCGCCCACCCTCATCCCGGTGGACATCGTCGCCGCCCTCGCCCCCGGCACCGACGTCTCCTACGACCTCGACGCCGTGGCGCCCGACGTGGACGTGGTGATGATGCTGCGGGTGCAGCGGGAACGGATGAACGACTCCTACTTCCCCTCCGCCCGCGAGTACGCCCGCCGTTACGGGCTCGACGGGCCGAGGATGCGCCGGCTGCCCGAGCACGCGATCGTCATGCACCCCGGGCCGATGAACCGGGGCATGGAGATCACCTCGGAGGTCGCCGACTCGCCCCGCTCCACCATCGTCGAACAGGTCGCCAACGGGGTCTCCGTGCGGATGGCCGTCCTCTACCTGCTGCTCGGGGGGAACAACCAGTGACCGCGTACCTGATCACCGGCGTGAGCGTCGTCGGCGCCGAGCCGTGCGACCTGCTGATCCGCGACGGCGTCGTCGCCGCCGTCGGCGCGGGGCTGAGCGCGCCGGACGCCACCGTCGTCGACGGTGCCGGGCTGGTCGCCCTGCCCGGACTGGTCGACCTGCACACCCACCTGCGCGAGCCGGGCCGCGAGGACGCCGAGACCGTCGAATCGGGTTCCCGGGCGGCGGCGCTCGGCGGGTACACGGCGGTCTGCGCGATGGCCAACACCTCCCCGGTCGCCGACACCGCCGGGGTGGTCGAGCAGGTCTGGCGGCTGGGCCACCAGGCCGGGCTGGTCGACGTGCAGCCGATCGGGGCGGTCACCGTCGGCCTGGCCGGCGAGCGCCTGGCCGAGCTGGGCGCGATGGCCGACTCGGCGGCCCGGGTGCGGATCTTCTCCGACGACGGGCACTGCGTGGCCGACCCGCTGCTGATGCGCCGGGCGTTGGAATACGTCAAGGCGTTCGACGGGATCATCGCCCAGCACGCCGAGGAGCCCCGGCTCACCGAGGGCGCGCAGATGCACGAGGGGGAGGTCTCCACCCGGCTCGGGCTGACCGGCTGGCCGGCGGTCGCCGAGGAGGCGATCATCGCCCGGGACGTGCTGCTGGCCGAGCACGTGGGTAGCCGGCTGCACGTCTGCCACGTCTCCACCGCCGGCAGCGTCGAGGTGCTGCGCCAGGCCAAGGGCCGCGGCGTACGGGTCACCGCCGAGGTCACCCCGCACCACCTGCTGCTCACCGACGCGCGCGCGGAGAGCTACGACCCGGTGTTCAAGGTCAACCCGCCGCTGCGCACCGCCACCGACGTCGCCGCGCTGCGCGCCGCCCTGGCCGAGGGCGTCATCGACGTCGTCGCCACCGACCACGCCCCGCACTCGGTGGAGGACAAGGAGTGCGAGTGGGCGTACGCCCGGCCGGGGATGCTGGGGCTGGAGACGGCCCTGTCGATCGCCCTGGACGTGCTCGGCCCGCAGTGGGACCTGATCGCCGAGCGGATGTCGCGGGCCCCGGCCCGCATCGCCGGGCTCGACGGCCACGGCCTCGACCCGGCCCCCGGCGTGCCGGCCAACCTGACCCTGGTCGACCCGGCCGCCCGTCGCACCATCGAGCCGACGGAGCTGGCCAGTCGCAGTCGCAACACCCCGTACGCCCGCATGACGCTGCCGGGTCGCATCGTGGCGACCTTCCTGCGCGGCGAGCCGACGGTTCTGGACGGAAAGGCTGTCAAGTGAGCGCGAGGAATGCAGCGCAGCGGAGTCCCGCAGTCGCGAACGAAGGGCGGGCCCGGTAATGGGGAAGCGTAGACCGGCGATCCTCGTCCTCGAGGACGGGCGCACGTTCCACGGCGAGGCGTACGGCAGCGTCGGGGAGACCTTCGGCGAGGCGGTCTTCAACACCGGCATGACCGGTTACCAGGAGACCCTGACCGACCCGTCGTACCACCGGCAGGTGGTGGTGCAGACCGCGCCGCACATCGGCAACACCGGCGTCAACGACGCCGACGACGAGTCCGGCCGGATCTGGGTGGCCGGGTACGTGGTCCGCGAGCCGGCCCGCATCGGCTCGAACTGGCGGGCCACCGGGGGGCTGGAGGAGCGGCTGGCCGCCGAGGGTGTGGTCGGCATCAGCGGGCTGGACACCCGGGCGTTGACCCGGCACCTGCGCGAGCGCGGCGCGATGCGCGTCGGCGTCTCCAGCGTCGACGACGACCCGCGCGCCCTGCTGGCCCGGGTCCGGCAGGCCCCGCCGATGGTCGGCGCGGACCTCTCCGCGCAGGTGAGCACCCCTGCGCCGTACGTGGTCGACGCCGTCGGCGAGCACCGGTTCACGGTGGCCGCCCTGGACCTGGGCATCAAGCGCAACGTGCCGCGCCGGCTCGCCGCGCGCGGCGTGACCACCCACGTGCTGCCCGCCTCGTCGAGCATCGACGACCTGCTGGCCACCGGCGCGGACGCGGTCTTCTTCTCGCCCGGTCCGGGCGACCCGGCCACCGCCGACGGCCCCGTCGCACTCGCCCGGGAGGTGCTGCGCCGTCGGGTGCCGCTCTTCGGCATCTGCTTCGGCAGCCAGATCCTCGGCCGGGCGCTGGGCTTCGGCACCTACAAGCTGGGCTACGGCCACCGGGGGATCAACCAGCCGGTGCTCGACCGGGTCACCGGCAAGGTCGAGGTGACCAGCCACAACCACGGCTTCGCCGTGCGGGTGCCGGGCGCGGGGGAGGGGGCGGTCGTCCCCGATGAGGTGATCGAGACCGAGTTCGGTGGCGTCCAGGTCAGCCACGTCTGCCTCAACGACAACGTGGTCGAGGGGCTGCGGGCCCGTGACGTGCCCGCCTTCACCGTCCAGTACCACCCGGAGGCGGCGGCCGGCCCGCACGACGCGGACTACCTCTTCGACCGCTTCGCCGAGCTCATCGAGGGCCGGACCCACAGCGAGGGGCGCAGCAATGCCTAAGCGGACCGATCTCAAGCACATCCTGGTGATCGGCTCCGGGCCGATCGTCATCGGGCAGGCCTGCGAGTTCGACTACTCGGGCACCCAGGCGTGCCGGGTGCTGCGCAGCGAGGGCATCCGGGTCAGCCTGGTCAACTCCAACCCGGCGACCATCATGACCGACCCGGAGTTCGCCGACGCCACGTACGTCGAGCCGATCACCCCGGAGTTCGTCGAGCTGGTCATCGCCCGGGAGCGCCCCGACGCGCTGCTGGCCACCCTGGGCGGGCAGACCGCGCTGAACACCGCGGTCGCCCTGCACAGCGCGGGCGTGCTGGAGAAGTACGGCGTGGAGCTGATCGGCGCGAACATCGACGCCATCAACCGGGGCGAGGACCGGCAGCTGTTCAAGGAGGTGGTGGCGCGCGCCGGTGAGCGCATCGGCCTGCCCGACCCGACCGGCCTGGTGCCGCGCTCACGGGTCTGCCACTCGATGGACGAGGTCGAGGCCACCGTCGCCGAGCTGGGCCTGCCGGTGGTGATCCGGCCCTCGTTCACGATGGGCGGGCTGGGCTCCGGCATGGCGCACACCGACGCCGACCTGCACCGCATCGCCGGCGCCGGGCTGGCCGCCAGCCCGGTGCACGAGGTGCTCATCGAGGAGAGCGTGCTCGGCTGGAAGGAGTACGAGCTCGAGCTGATGCGCGACCGCCGCGACAACGTGGTGGTGGTCTGCTCGATCGAGAACGTCGACCCGATGGGCGTGCACACCGGCGACAGCGTCACCGTGGCCCCGGCCATGACGCTGACCGACCGGGAGTACCAGAGCCTGCGTGACCTGGGCATCGCGGTGCTGCGCGAGGTCGGGGTGGACACCGGCGGCTGCAACATCCAGTTCGCGGTGAACCCGGCCGACGGCCGGATCGTCGTCATCGAGATGAACCCCCGGGTGTCGCGCTCCTCGGCGCTGGCGTCGAAGGCGACCGGTTTCCCGATCGCGAAGATCGCCGCGAAGCTGGCCATCGGCTACACCCTGGACGAGATCCCCAACGACATCACCCGCAAGACCCCGGCGGCGTTCGAGCCGACCCTGGACTACGTGGTGGTGAAGATCCCCCGCTTCGCGTTCGAGAAGTTCCCCGGCGCGGACCCGGAGCTGACCACCACCATGAAGTCGGTGGGCGAGGCGATGAGCCTGGGGCGCAACTTCACCGAGGCGCTGAACAAGGCGATGCGCTCGATGGAAACCAAGTCAGCTGGTTTCTGGACCACCCCGGACCCGCAGGGCGCGACCCTGGAGAACACCCTCGCCGCCCTGGCCACCCCGCACGACGGCCGGCTCTACACCGTCGAGCGGGCGTTGCGGCTCGGCGCGTCGATCGCCGAGGTCACCGCCGCCTCCGGCGGGATCGACCCGTGGTTCCTGGATCAGATCGCCGGGCTGGTGGAGCTGCGGGCGGAGATCGTGGACGCCCCGGTGCTCGACGCCGACCTGCTGCGTCGGGCCAAGCGGGCGGGCCTGTCCGACCGCCAGCTCGCCGCGCTGCGCCCGGAACTGGCCGCCGAGGACGGCGTCCGCACCCTGCGACACCGCCTGGCGGTCCGGCCGGTCTACAAGACGGTGGACACCTGCGCCGCCGAGTTCGAGGCGAGCACCCCCTACCACTACTCGACGTACGACTCGGAGACCGAGGTCGCGCCGTCGGCCCGACCCAAGGTGCTCATCCTGGGCTCCGGGCCGAACCGGATCGGTCAGGGCATCGAGTTCGACTACTCCTGCGTGCACGCGGTGATGGCGCTGCGGGAGGTCGGCTACGAGACCGTGATGATCAACTGCAACCCGGAGACCGTCTCCACCGACTACGACACCGCCGACCGGCTCTACTTCGAGCCGCTGACCTTCGAGGACGTCCTGGAGGTGTGGCACGCCGAGGACTCGTCGGGGCGGGCGGCCGGCGGGCCGGGCGTGATCGGGGTGGTCGTGCAGCTCGGCGGGCAGACCCCGCTGGGGCTGGCGCAGCGGCTCAAGGACGCCGGCGTGCCGGTGGTCGGCACCTCGCCGGAGTCGATCCACCTGGCCGAGGAGCGCGGCGCGTTCGGGGCGGTGCTGCACCGGGCCGGCCTGCGCGCCCCGGCGCACGGCATGGCCACCTCGTACGACGAGGCCAGGGCCATCGCCGAGGAAATCGGCTACCCGGTGCTGGTGCGCCCGTCGTACGTGCTGGGCGGTCGGGGCATGAAGATCGTCTACGACGACCCGACGCTGCGTGACTACATCGACCAGGCCACCGACATCTCCCCGGACCACCCGGTGCTGGTGGACTGCTTCCTCGACGACGCCATCGAGATCGACGTGGATGCGCTCTGCGACGCCGACGGCGAGGTCTACCTCGGCGGGGTGATGGAACACATCGAGGAGGCCGGCATCCACTCCGGCGACTCGTCCTGCGTGCTGCCGCCGATGACGCTGGCCGGCCCGCACCTGGCCGAGGTGCGCCGCTACACCGAGGCGATCGCCCGGGGCGTGGGCGTGCGCGGCCTGCTCAACGTCCAGTACGCCCTCAAGGACGACGTGCTCTACGTGCTGGAGGCCAACCCGCGGGCGTCGCGTACGGTGCCGTTCGTCTCGAAGGCCACGGCGGTGCCGCTGGCCAAGGCGGCGGCCCGGATCGCCCTGGGCGCGACCGTCGCCGAGCTGCGCGCCGAGGGGTTGCTCCCGCCGACCGGCGACGGCGGGACGCTGCTGACCGACGCGCCGATCGCGGTGAAGGAGGCGGTGCTGCCGTTCAAGCGGTTCCGCACCCCGTCCGGTCAGGGCGTCGACTCGCTGCTCGGCCCGGAGATGAAGTCCACCGGCGAGGTGATGGGCATCGACAAGCACTTCGGGCACGCCTTCGCCAAGAGCCAGTCCGCCGCGTACGGGTCGCTGCCCGTCGAGGGGAAGATCTTCGTCTCGGTGGCCAACCGGGACAAGCGCGGCATGATCTTCCCGATCAAGCGTCTGGCCGACCTGGGCTTCCAGATCGTCGCCACCGCCGGCACCGCCGAGGTGCTGCGCCGGCACGGCATCGGCTGCGAGCAGATCCGCAAGCACTACGAGTCCGGCGCGGGCGAGGACGCGGTCTCGATGATCCTCAACGGCGAGGTGGCGCTGGTGGTCAACACCCCGCAGGGTTCCGGGGCGAGCGCCCGCGCGGACGGCTACGAGATCCGTAGCGCGGCCGTGGCAACCGACATCCCCTGCATCACCACGGTCCCGGGCGTGTCGGCGGCCGTGATGGGCATCGAGGCCCGGCTGCGCGGCGACATGACCGTCCAACCCCTGCAGGAACTGCACGCCACGCTGCGGGCTGCCCAGTGACCGCAGGCGTCGGCCGGGGGTGCGGGCGGTGATGTTCGAGCGCGCGGTGCGGCCCTGGCTGTTCCGGGTCGGGGGCGGCGACGCCGAGGCGGCGCACGAGTGGACGCTGCGGCGGCTGGCGGCCGTGTCCCGGTCGCCGGTGGCCCTGGCCGCGCTGCGGGCCCGCTACGCCGTGGCGGCGCCCCGCACGGTCTTCGGGGTGCGCTTTCCCAATCCGGTGGGGCTGGCCGCCGGGATGGACAAGGACGGCGCGGCGCTGCCGGCGTGGCCGGCGCTGGGCTTCGGCTTCGTCGAGGTCGGCACCGTCACCGCGCACGCCCAGCCGGGCAACCCCCGGCCCCGGCTGTTCCGGCTGCGCGACAGCGAGGCCGTGGTCAACCGAATGGGCTTCAACAACGCCGGGGCGCAGGCCCTGGCCGACCGGCTGGCGGCGCTGCCCCGCCCGATCGGGGTGCCGTTGGGGATCTCGCTGGGCAAGTCCAAGGTGACCCCGCTGGCCGAGGCGGTGGGCGACTATCTGGCCTCCTACCGGGCGCTGCGCGGGCACGGGGACTACTTCGCGGTCAACGTCTCGTCGCCGAACACCCCCGGGCTGCGCTCGTTGCAGGACCGTTCCCACCTGGACGCGCTGCTGGCGGCCCTGGTGGGGGAGAAGCCGGTGCTGGTGAAGATCGCCCCCGACCTGACCGAGCCGGCCATCGCCGAGCTGCTGGAGGTATGCCTGGCCCGGGGCGCGGCCGGGGTGATCGCCACCAACACGACCCTGGCCCGCGACGGCCTGGCCCCGGCCGACCGGGCAGCGGGGGCGCAGACCGGCGGGCTCTCCGGCCGGCCGCTGGCCGCCCGCGCCCGGCGGGTGGTCTCCTTCGTCCACACCGAGACCGGCGGTCGGCTGCCGGTGGTCGGGGTGGGCGGCATCGTCGACCCCGACGACGCCGCCCGCATGTTCGACGCCGGGGCGTCGCTGGTGCAGCTCTACACCGGCTTCATCTACCGGGGTCCGACCCTGGTCCGGTCGGTGGCCCGCACGGCCGGCCGGGCCCCGTGACACCCGAGGAGATCCTCGCCGTCGACCGGGAGCACGTGTGGCACCCGTACGCGCCGCTGCCGGCCGCCACGCCGCCGTACCTGGTGCGCAGCGCCCAGGGGGTGCGGCTGCGGCTGGCCGACGGCCGGGAGCTGGTGGACGGGATGTCGTCGTGGTGGGCGGCGATCCACGGCTACCGGCATCCGGTGCTGGACGCGGCGGTCACCGACCAGCTCGGCCGGATGAGCCACGTGATGTTCGGCGGGCTGACCCACGAGCCGGCGGCGCGGCTGGCCGCCACGCTGGTCGAGCTGGCCCCCGACGGGTTGGAGCGGGTCTTCCTCTGCGACTCCGGGTCGGTGGCCGTCGAGGTCGCGGTGAAGATGTGCCTGCAGTACCAGCGGGCCGTCGGGCGCCCGCAGCGGCGGCGGCTGGGCACCTGGCGGGGCGGTTACCACGGCGACACGTTCCACCCGATGAGCGTCTGCGACCCCGAGGGCGGCATGCACCACCTCTGGGGCGACGTGCTGCCCCGGCAGGTCTTCGCGCCGGTCCCGCCGGCCGGCTTCGACACCCCGCCCGACCCGGCGTACCTGGCGGAGCTGACCGACGCGGTCGAGCGGCACGCCGACGAACTGGCCGCGGTGATCGTGGAGCCGGTGGTGCAGGGCGCGGGCGGGATGCGCTTCCACCACCCGGCGTACCTGCAGGCGCTGCGCGAGGTCACCCGCGCCCACGGGGTGCTGCTGGTCTTCGACGAGATCGCCACCGGCTTCGGCCGCACGGGCACCATGTTCGCCGCCGAGCACGCCGGGGTGAGCCCGGACGTGCTCTGCGTCGGCAAGGCGCTCACCGGCGGCTACCTGACGCTGGCCGCCGCGCTCTGCACGGCGGAGGTGGCGTGGGGGATCTCCCGCGACGGCGTCCTGGCGCACGGCCCGACGTTCATGGGCAACCCGCTCGCCTGTGCGGTCGCCAACGCCTCCATCGGCCTGCTGCGGGCCGGTGACTGGGCCGCCGAGGTGTCGAGGGTGGGTGCCGGCCTGCGGGCGGGCCTGGAGCCGCTGCGCGACGCGCCGGGGGTCGCCGACGTGCGGGTGCTGGGCGCGATCGGCGTGGTGCAGCTCGATCACGAGGTGGACGTGCCCCGGGCCACCGCCGCCGCGGTCGAGCGGGGGGTCTGGCTGCGGCCGTTCCGCGACCTGGTCTACACCATGCCGCCGTACGTCACCGACGACGCCGACGTCGCCCGGATCGCGGCCGGGATCGCCGCCGCGGTGGCGGTGGGCTGACCGCCCGGCGGGGCCGCGCCGCCCGGTGCGGCGCGACCCGGCCCGGTCGGCGGCCGGGAGGACCGCCGTGGGGCCCGGCGGGTCCGGGTGGGGCCGGCGGCGGTCGGTCTGGCGGCCGGCGGCGGCGCGGGTACGCGTGGCGGGAGTCGCCGCGCTCAGCAGAGGTCGAGAGGGAGGAATCGGATGGAGAGCTTCGGTGGCCGGTTGTGGCGGGCGGTGGCGGAGCGCGGGCCGCTCTGCGTGGGCATCGACCCGCACCCGGGGCTGCTGGCCCGGTGGGGGCTGGCGGACGACGTGGACGGGCTGGAGCGTTTCAGCCGCACCGTGGTGGAGGCCCTCGGCGACCGGGTCGCGGTGGTCAAACCCCAGTCCGCGTTCTTCGAGCGGTTCGGTTCACGCGGCGTGGCGGTAATGGAGTCAACTATCCGACAGTTGCGCGAAGCCGGCTCGCTCGTTCTTCTCGACGTCAAGCGTGGGGACATCGGTTCGACCGTCGCGGCGTACGCCTCCGCGTACCTCGATCCATCCAGCCCCCTGTATGTCGACGCGATCACGGCGAGCCCCTACCTGGGAGTAGGTTCCCTCGCCCCGATGTTCGAGCGCGCCGCCGCGCACGGCGGCGGAGTGTTCGTTCTGGCGCTGACGTCCAATCCCGAGGGTGCCGCCGTGCAGCGCGCCCGCGGCGCCGACGGGCGCACCGTCGCGCAGACCGTGATCGATGAGATTGCCCAGCTCAACCGGGGTGCGCAGCCGCTCGGAAGCATCGGTCTGGTGGTCGGGGCGACCATCGGCGAGACGGGTCACGACCTCTCCGCCGTGCACGGTCCACTGCTCGCGCCGGGGCTCGGCGCGCAGGGCGCGACGGCGGCGGATCTGCGTACCGTCTTCGGCTCCGCCCTGCCGGCGGTGCTGCCGTCGTACTCCCGCGAGGTGCTGCACGCCGGACCCGATCCGGCGGCGCTGCGGGCCGCCGCCGAGCGGGTCCTGAACGAGTGCCGGGCGGCCCTGGGCGGACCGGCGACTGAGTGAAGGCTCGGTCCTGTTGCCCCGTCCGCCGCGTGCCCACGTTGCCGAATGCGCCCGCGAACGCTAGTTTTCCCCGCGCTGGGAACCACGGACCCCTTCGGTTCCCGGCGATCCACGTTTCACAACTGCGGCGTGGTGTCCCGCCCGTCGCTAGGGACCTGAGGAGAACTGGTGCCCCTCCCGTCACTGACCCCCGAACAGCGCGCAGCCGCGCTCGAAAAGGCTGCGGAGATCCGCAAGGCCCGTGCTGAGCTGAAGGAGCAGCTCAAGCAGGGAAAGACCACCCTCGCCTCCATCCTCGAGCGCGCCGAGTCCGACGACGTCGTCGGCAAGCTCAAGGTCTCGGCCGTCCTGCAGGCGATGCCGGGCATCGGCAAGATCCGGGCGACCCAGATCATGGAGAAGCTCAAGATCGCCGACAGCCGGCGGCTGCGCGGCCTGGGCGAGCAGCAGCGCAAGGCGCTGCTGGCCGAGTTCGCTTCGAACTGACCGCGGCGGTTCGCCGTCACCTGCGCACGGCAGCGTGTAGAAACGAGCCGTGAGCACGGATGACGAGACGCGCCCGGCGGCTCGGCTCACCGTCCTGACCGGCCCCAGCGGGGCCGGCGTGGGCAGTGTCGTCGAGCTGTTCCGGGCGCGTTGTCCGTCGGTCTGGCTCGCGATACCGGCGACGACCCGCCCTCGCCGTGGGGGCGAAGTGGACGGCGTCGACCGGATCTTCGTCGACCCGGCGCGGTTCGACCGGCTGGTCGCCGCCGGTGGGCTGCTGGAATGGGCCCGCGCCGGGCCGTACTCGCGGGGCGTGCCGGCCGGCCCGGTCGAGCAGCGGCTCGCCGCCGGCCGGCCGGTCCTGCTCCCGCTGGACCCGCGCGGGGCGCTCGCGCTCCGCGCGGCCCGCCCGCAGCTCCGGCTGGTCCTGCTCGTCCCGCCCGGCCGGCGGCCCGAGCCGGCGGTGGCGGCCGTGGCCGCGCACGTCGTGACCCACGACCGCACCGAGCGGGCGGTCGATGAGCTGGTAGGCTTGCTCGGTTCTTCTTTTCTGGCTCCGTCTCAGCCGCCGCCGCGCGGCTGAGAGACCCACCGCGTCCGCGCGGTAAAGAGACGCAGAGGTTTATTTCGTGGGATCCATCGCCAACCCCGAAGGCATCACCAACCCGCCGATCGACGAGCTTCTCGAGAAGACCACGTCGAAGTACGCCCTGGTGATCTTCGCCGCCAAGCGCGCCCGCCAGGTCAACGCCTACTACAGCCAGCTCGGCGAGGGCCTGCTGGAGTACGTCGGCCCGCTCGTGGAGACCACCCCTCAGGAGAAGCCCCTCTCCATCGCCATGCGCGAGATCAACGCGGGCCTGCTCACCGCCGAGCCGACCGACCAGCCGTAGTCCGCCGCACGCCGATGTCCGCCCAGATCGTCCTCGGGGTCGGCGGCGGCATCGCCGCCTACAAGGCATGTGAGCTGCTGCGTCTGCTCACCGAGTCGGGCCACCGGGTCCGCGTGGTGCCGACCGCGTCGGCGCTGCGCTTCGTCGGGGCGCCGACCTGGGCCGCGCTGAGCGGCCAGCCGGTCGCCGACGACGTCTGGGCCGACGTGCACGAGGTGCCGCACGTGCGGCTCGGCCAGCGGGCCGACCTGGTCGTGGTCGCCCCCGCCACCGCCGACCTGCTGGCCAAGGCCGCCCACGGCCTCGCCGACGACCTGCTGACCAACACGCTGCTCACGGCCCGCTGCCCGGTGCTGCTCGCCCCGGCGATGCACACGGAGATGTGGGAGCACCCGGCCACCGTGGCCAACGTCGCCACGCTGCGCTCCCGGGGCGTGCGGGTGATCGAGCCCGCGGTCGGCCGGCTCACCGGCGCCGACAGCGGCAAGGGGCGGCTGCCCGACCCGGCCGAGATCTTCGCCGTCGCCCGGCGGGCGCTGGCCCGTGGCCTGCACGCCCCGGCCGACCTGGCCGGCCGGCACGTGGTGGTCACCGCCGGCGGCACCCGGGAGCCGCTGGACCCGGTGCGCTTCCTGGGCAACCGCTCCTCGGGCAAGCAGGGGTACGCCTTCGCCCGCGCCGCCGTCGCCCGCGGCGCCCGGGTCACCCTGGTCTCGGCCAACGTGGCGCTCGCCGACCCGGCCGGCGTAGACCTGGTCCGGGTCGGCACCACCGAGGAGCTGCGCGAGGCCACGCTGCGGGCCGCCGAGCGCGCCGACGCGGTGGTGATGGCGGCGGCGCCCGCCGATTTCCGTCCCGCCACGTATTCGACGGGGAAAATCAAGAAATCGGACTCGGGGCCACCTACCATCGAACTCGTCACCAATCCGGACATCGCCGCTGAGTTGGGCGGTCAGCGCCGCCCGGAACGGGTGTTGGTGGTCTTCGCGGCCGAAACGGGCGACGCCGAGGCCAACGGCCGGGCCAAGCTGGCCCGGAAACGGGCGGACCTGGTCGTCGTCAACGAGGTCGGCCCGGAGAAGGTCTTCGGCGCGGAAACCAACGAGGCCACCGTCATCGGCGCGGACGGTTCGGTGCACACCCTGCCCGAACAGTCCAAGGAGGACCTGGCCGACGGCGTCTGGGATCTCGTGGTGGCGCGGTTGCCCCGGCAGCCGGTGCCGCCGACCTGACCCGATCTAGTGTGTCGCTTGAAGTTGGGTGACTACACTTCCGCGGAACGACTTTTCGACATCCTTAGGAGTGCCGTGACACGCCGCCTCTTCACGTCCGAATCGGTCACGGAAGGCCACCCGGACAAGATCGCCGACCAGATCAGCGACGGCATTCTCGACGCACTGCTCGCCCAGGACGCGCACAGTCGCGTGGCCGTCGAGACCCTGATCACCACCGGCCAGGTGCACGTGGCGGGCGAGGTGACGACCAAGGCGTACGCCGACATCCCGACCATCGTCCGGGAGACGATCCTGGGGATCGGCTACGACTCGTCGAAGAAGGGCTTCGACGGGGCCTCCTGCGGGGTCAGCGTCTCCATCGGCGCGCAGTCGCCCGACATCGCCCAGGGCGTCGACAACGCCATGGAGCTGCGCACCGGCTCGTCGGAGAGCGCCCTGGACGCCCAGGGCGCCGGCGACCAGGGCATGATGTTCGGCTTCGCCTGCTCGGAGACCCCCGAGCTGATGCCGCTGCCGATCGCCCTGGCGCACCGGCTGGCCCGCCGGCTGACCGCCGTGCGCAAGGACGGCACGATCCCCTACCTGCGGCCCGACGGCAAGACCCAGGTCACCGTGGAATACGAGGGGCTGCGCCCGGTCCGGCTCAACACGGTCGTGGTCTCCAGCCAGCACGCGGCCGACATCTCGCTGGACACCCTGCTCACCCCGGACGTGCGCGACCACGTCATCGCCCCGGAGCTGGAGAGCCTCGGCCTGGACACCGAGGGCTACCGGCTGCTGGTCAACCCGACCGGGCGGTTCGAGATCGGCGGCCCGATGGGCGACGCCGGCCTGACCGGCCGGAAGATCATCGTGGACACCTACGGCGGGTACGCCCGGCACGGCGGCGGCGCGTTCTCCGGCAAGGACCCGTCGAAGGTGGACCGCTCCGCGGCGTACGCGATGCGCTGGGTGGCCAAGAACGTGGTGGCCGCCGGCCTCGCCGAGCGCTGCGAGGCGCAGGTCGCGTACGCGATCGGCAAGGCCCACCCGGTGAGCCTGTTCATCGAGACGTTCGGCACCGAGACCGTGCCGGTCGCCTCGATCGAGCGGGCCGTATCGGAGGTCTTCGACCTGCGCCCGGCCGCCATCATCCGGGACCTCAACCTGCTGCGCCCGATCTACCGCCAGACCGCGGCCTACGGCCACTTCGGCCGGGAGATCGCCGACCTGACCTGGGAGAACACCGACCGGGCCGCCGACCTCAAGTCGGCCGCAGGAGCCTGAGCGGCACCAAGCGCAGCGACCGGCGGCCCGCGGACGGGTCGCCGGTCGCTCGCGTCTGCGTGGACGTGCCGCTGGCCCACCTCGACCGCCCCTTCGACTACCTGGTCCCCGCCGAGTGGGCCGACGTCGCCGTCCCCGGGACCCGGGTGAAGGTGCGCTTCGCCGGCCAACTCGTCGACGGCTGGCTGCTGGAGCGGGCCGCCGAGTCCGGGCACACCGGCAAGCTGGCGTACCTGGAGAAGGTCGTCTCCCCGGAGCCGGTGCTCGCCCCGGAGATCGCCGGCCTGGCGCGGGCCGTCGCCGACCGGTACGCCGGCAGCCTCGCCGACGTGCTCCGGCTGGCCGTGCCGCCCCGGCACGCCCGGGTGGAGAAGGAACCCCACGAGCCCAGGGAGCCGTTGCCGCCGCCGGCGCCGCCCGACCCCGCCGGCTGGGGGGCGTACCCGACCGGGCCGGCGTTCCTGCGGGCCCTGACGCGGGGGCTGCCCGCCCGCGCGGTCTGGTCCGCCCTGCCCGGCGAGGACTGGCCCGCCCGGTACGCCGAGGCGGTCGCCGCCACCCTGGCCGGCGGCCGGGGCGCCCTGGTCGTGGTCCCCGACGCCCGCGACCTCGACCGGCTCGACGCCGCGCTCACCGCCGTCCTCGGCACCGGCCGGCACGTCGCCCTCTCCGCCGCGGTCGGCCCGGCCCGCCGGTACCGGGCGTTCCTGGCGGCCCGGCGCGGCGACGTCGCCGTGGTGATCGGCACCCGGGCGGCCATGTTCGCCCCGGTGGCCCGGCTCGGCCTGGTCGCCGTGGTCGACGACGGCGACGACCTGCACGCCGAGCCGCGCGCCCCCTACCCGCACGCCCGCGAGGTGCTGCTCACCCGCGCCCAGCTCGCCGACGCCGCCGCCCTGGTCGGCGGGTACGCCCGCAGCGCCGAGGCGCAACTGCTGGTGGAGACCGGCTGGGCCCGGGAGGTCGTCGCCGACCGGGCCACCGTGCGGGCGCGTACCCCCGCCATCGCCCCCACCGGCGACGACCCGCAGCTGGCCCGCGACCCCGGCGCGGCGACGGCCCGGCTGCCCAGCCTGGCCTGGGCCGCCGCCCGCGACGCGCTGCGCGCCGACGCCGGCGTGCTGGTCCAGGTGCCCCGCCGGGGATACCTCCCCTCGATCTCCTGCGCGCAGTGCCGCACCCCGGCCCGCTGCCCGCACTGCGCCGGCCCGCTCGCGCTGCCCTCGGCCGAGGGCACCCCGGCCTGCCGCTGGTGCGGCCGGGTCGCCGCCGCCTACGCCTGCGCCGAGTGCGGCGGGCGGCGGCTGCGGGCCGCCGTCACCGGCGCCCGGCGCACCGCCGAGGAGCTGGGCCGGGCCTTCCCGGACGTGCCGGTGCGGACGTCCGGTCGGGAGGAGGTGCTCACCGTCGTGCCCGGGGGCGCCGGCCTGGTGGTGGCCACGCCGGGGGCCGAGCCGGTCGCCGAGGGCGGCTACGGGGCGGTGCTGCTGCTCGACTCGTGGGCCCTGCTCACCCGGGCGGACCTGCGGGCCGGCGAGGAGGCGCTGCGCCGGTGGCTGAGCGCCGCCGCGCTGGCCCGCCCCGCCGCCGCCGGCGGCCGGGTGGTGGTGGTCGCCGACGGGGCCCTCGCCCCGGTACAGGCGCTGCTGCGCTGGGACGCCGCCTGGTTCGCCGCCCGGGAGCTGGCCGAGCGGCGCGAGCTGGGCTTCCCGCCGGCGGTGCGGATGGCCAGCGTCACCGGCACCGCCGACGCGGTGGCCGACCTGCTGGCCGGGGCCCGGCTGCCCGCCGAGGCGGAGCTGCTCGGCCCGGTGCCCGCCGACGGCGAGAAGGAGCGGATGCTGCTGCGGGTGCCCCGGGCGCGGGCGGCGGCCCTGGCCGAGGCGCTGCACACCGCCGCGGGGGTCCGCGCCGCCCGCCGGGCGACGGACCCGGTGCGGCTGCAGGTCGACCCGCTGAGCCTGTTCTGAGCGTCGTCACGATCCGTGGTCATGGCTGCGTGATAGCATCGCCCGTCATGCCCGGGCGCACGGATTGCGCGACGATGGCGGGAGCGCGTCGGTGCGACGCGGTGTCGGGGATGTCAATCAGTCGGTGATCAAGGGTGGACCAGTCGTGACCGTTCGTCAATCGATCGTCTTCAACGGTGACCTCGGCAGCGGCAAGAGCACCGTCTCCGTCGAGATCGCCAAGCGGCTGGGGCTGCGCCGGGTCAGCGTCGGCGACCTCTACCGGCAGATGGCCCAGGAGCGGCAGATGACCGCCCTCCAGCTCAACCTGCACGCCGAGCTCGACCAGGCCGTCGACGGCTACGTCGACCAGCTCCAGCAGAAGATCGCCGCCTCCGGCGAGAGCCTGGTGATGGACTCCCGGCTGGCCTGGCACTTCTTCACCGACGCGCTCAAGGTGCACATGATCACCGAGCCGACCGAGGCGGCCCGCCGGGTGCTGGCCCGCCCCTCCGGCCCGGCGGAGAGCTACGCCACCCTGGCGGAGGCGAAGGCCAAGCTGCGGGAGCGCAGCGAGAGCGAGCGGAGTCGGTTCATCGTCCGCTACGGCGTCGACAAGGCCCGGCTGCGCAACTACGACCTGGTCTGCGATTCCACCCGGGCCACCCCGGAGCAGGTCATCGCCCACATCGTCGACGCCTACGAGGGCCGCCTCGGCGCCGACGTGCTCCGCGACGCCCCGCCGCTGCTGCTGCTCGACCCGGCCCGGGTCTACCCGACCGAGGAGATCGGCACCCTGCGCGGGCTCTGGGACAGCGGCTTCGTCGGCGCGGTCGCCGGTGCTGGTGACGAGGCGCTGGAGCCGCTGACCATCGGCTACACGGGGGAGTACTTCTTCGTGGTCGACGGGCACCGCCGGCTCAGCGCGGCGATCCAGAGCGGTTTCCCGCTGGTCCCCGCCCGGCTGGTCGCCGAGGCCGAGGAGCCGGTGGTCGGCGGGATGAGCGCCGTGGAGTACTTCACCACCCAGGTCCGCCCCGGCATCGTCTACGACTGGGAGGCGGCCCACAAGATCCAGCTGCCGCTGCCGGAGCACTGCCTGCGCGCCGGCGACAGCGTGCTCGCCGGCGACCCCGCCCCGGGCCTCTGACCCCGGCGGTCCCACCACCCCCCGCCCCGACTGCCCGCCCCCGTCACCCCGTGTGACGAGCGTCCGCCCGCCAGCCCGGCACCGCCCGGAGACTCCGTAGACTGGGCGGGCACGACGCCGTCCGACCGAAGGAGCCACCCCGAGTGACCGTCCAGCCCATCCGTCTGTTCGGGGATCCGGTGCTGCGCACGCCGGCCGATCCGGTGGTCGACTTCGACGTGGAGCTGCGCAAGCTCATCGCCGACCTGACCGACACGATGCGCGAGCAGAACGGCGTCGGCCTGGCCGCGCCCCAGCTCGGAGTGGGCCTGCGGGTGTTCGTCTTCGACGTCGACGACATGCTCGGCCACCTGGTCAACCCGGTGCTGGAGTTCCCCGACGCCGAGGAGCAGGACGGCCCGGAGGGCTGCCTGTCGATCCCCGGCCTCTACTTCGACACCAAGCGCCGGCAGAACGTCATCGCCAAGGGCTTCACCGGCCACGGCGACCCGGTGCAGTTCGTCGGCACCGGCCTGATGGCCCGCTGCGTCCAGCACGAGACCGACCACCTCGACGGGGTGCTCTTCGTCGACCGGCTCGACCCGGCCGCCCGCAAGGAGGCCATGAAGGCGATCCGCCAGGCCGACTGGTACGACCCGGCGACCCCGCCCACGGTCAAGCTGACCCCCCACGTGACGACCAACCCGTTCAGTCTGGGTCGGTGACCCGGGTGCGCCTGATCTTCGCCGGCACCCCGGCCGTCGCCGTGCCCGCCCTGGCCGCCGTCGCGGCCTCCGGCCACGAGCTGGTCGCCGTGCTCACCCGCCCCGACGCCCCCGCCGGTCGGGGCCGTGGCCTGGCCCGTTCGCCCGTCGGGGCGTGGGCCGACGAGCACGGCATCGAGGTGCTCACCCCGGCCCGCCCGCGCGAGCCGGAGTTCCTCGACCGGCTGCGCGAGCTGGCCCCCGACTGCGTGCCGGTGGTCGCGTACGGCGCGCTGGTGCCCCCGGCCGCGCTGGAGATCCCCCGGTACGGCTGGGTCAACCTGCACTTCTCCCTGCTGCCCGCGTGGCGGGGCGCGGCCCCCGTCCAGCACGCGGTGCTGCACGGCGACGAGTTCACCGGGGCGAGCGTCTTCGCGCTGGAGGAGGGGCTGGACACCGGCCCGGTCTACGGCACCCTGACCGATCAGATCCGCCCCACCGACACCTCCGGGGCGCTGCTGGCGCGGCTGGCGGACTCGGGGGCCGGGCTGCTGGTGGCCGTCCTCGACGCCATCGCGGCGGGCACCGCGCGGGCCGAGCCGCAGCCGGCCGACGGGGTGTCGCTCGCGCCGAAGCTGACCGTGGAGGACGCCCGGGTGCGCTGGGGCGACCCGGCGTTCGCGGTGGACCGGAGGGTCCGCGCCTGCACCCCGGCGCCGGGGCCGTGGACCACGTTCCGCGGCGAGCGGGTCAAGCTCGGCCCGGTGACCCCGGTGCCGGACGGCCCCGAGCTGAAACCGGGCGAGCTGCTGGCGGAGAAGTCCCGGGTGCTGGCCGGCACGGGCACCGTCCCGGTGGCCCTCGGCGAGGTCCGCGCGGCGGGCAAGAAGGCCATGCCGGCCAGTGACTGGGCGCGCGGCGTCCGGGTCGGCACCGGAGAGGAACTGGCGTGACGGGCCCGACGGAACGACCCGAGCGCGCCCACGACGGGCAGCGCCCCCCGCGCTCCGAGCGGAGCCAGACCGACCGACGCCCGGAGCGCTCGTCGGGCGGCCCGCGCGGCGACCGCCCGGCGTACGGCGACCGCCCGGCGGCCCGGGGCGAGCGCCCTTCGTACGGCGACCGGTCGGCACCCCGGGGCGAGCGCCCTTCGTACGGCGACCGGTCGGGCCGGGGCGGTCGGCCGGGCGAGGAGCGGCGGGACGGCCGGCCGGCGCGGCCGGCCGTGGACCTGCCCCGATTCGTGGCCTACCAGGCGGTCGCGGCGGTGCACCGCGACGACGCGTACGCCAACCTGGTGCTGCCGGCGCTGCTGCGCGAGGAGCGGCTGACCGGCCGGGACGCCGCCTTCGCCACCGAGCTGACCTACGGCACCCTGCGGCACCTCGGCACCCTCGACGCGATCCTCACCGAAGCGGCCGGCCGGGACGTGGCCCGGATCGACCCGCCGGTGCGCGACGCGCTGCGGCTGGGCGCGTACCAGCTGCTGCACACCCGGGTGCCGGCGCACGCGGCGGTCTCCTCGACCGTCGACCTGGTCCGCACCGTCGGCTTCGGCGCGACCGGCTTCGCCAACGCGGTGCTGCGCGAGATCTCCGGCCGCGACGCCGACGCCTGGGTGGCGAAGCTCGCCCCGGCGATGGAGGTCGACCCGATCGGGCACCTGGCGGTGGCGTACAGCCACCCGCAGTGGGTGGTGCGGGCGTTCGCCGAGGCGCTCGACGGTGACCTGGGAGAGACCACCCGGCTGCTGATCGAGGACAACGAGCGCCCGGCGGTGCACCTGTGCGCCCGGCCGGGCCTGGCCGACCCGGTGGAGCTGGCCGAGCAGGTCGGCGGCGCGCCGGGGGCGTTCTCCCCGTACGCGGTCTACCTGCCCGGCGGCGCGCCGGGTGAGCTGGCGGCGCTGGCGCAGGGCCGGGCACACGTGCAGGACGAGGGCTCCCAGTTGGTGGCCGACGCCCTCGCCCTCGCCCCGCTGGAGGGCTCGGACGAGCACTGGCTGGACCTCTGCGCCGGGCCGGGCGGCAAGTCCGGGCTGCTCGGCGCGCTCGCCGCGCAGCGGGGGGCCCGGCTGACCGCCGTCGAGGTCTCCGAGCACCGGGCCCGGCTGGTCGAGCAGGCCACCCGGGGGTTGCCGGTGACGGTGCTGCACACCGACGGCCGCACGGTCGGGGCCGAGCCGGAGCTGCCGGAGGGGCACTTCGACCGGGTGCTGGTCGACGCGCCGTGCACCGGGCTGGGCGCGTTGCGCCGCCGGCCGGAGGCCCGCTGGCGTCGGCAGCCGTCGGACCTGCCGCCGCTGACCCGGTTGCAGCGGGAGCTGCTGGTGGCGGCGCTGCGGGCGGCCCGTCCGGGCGGCCTGGTGGCCTACGTGACCTGCTCCCCGCACGTCGTGGAGACGCACGTGACGGTGACCGAGGCGGCCCGTCGCAGCGGGGTGCCGGCGGACTTCGTCGACGCCCGGCCGCTGCTGCCGGCCGGGATGCCGGGGCTGGGCGACGGGCCGTCGGTGCAGCTTTGGCCGCACCGGCACGGCACCGACGCCATGTTCCTCGCGGTGCTGCGGCGCGGCTGAGTGACGTGCCGTGCTGCGGCGCGGCTGGGTGACGCCGGGACACGGCGAAGGGGGCGGCCGATCGGCCGCCCCCTTCGCGTCGGGTGTCAGGCCGCCGCGGTGGCGGCGCAGCCGGTCACTGGACCGGCAGGCCCTTGGCGCCGGCGCCCTTCAGCGAGCGGGTCAGGTTGCGGTCGACCCAGAGGAAGCACTGCACCCCACGGTTGCCGTCCCTCCAGTCCGTCCGGAAGGGGTGGTAGAAGATCGTCCCCGCCCGGTACTGCATGTCGCTGTTGTTCGGCACCTTGACGTACGAGGCGGTCAGCGCCTGGCAGCCCTTGTGGATGCGCAGCCGGTTGGCGTCGATCTGCTCGAAGGGCACGTCCGGGCCCCGGAAGACGCCGACGAACTCGGCCCGGTGCTTGCTGGTGCAGGGGGTGGGGGACATCTCCTTGACGTCGTTCTTGACGATCTTGGGGTTGAAGCAGCGGTGCGCCAGGGGCGCCTTGTCGGTCAGCGCGCCCTTCAGGCTGCCGCTGCGGGCCACGACGCTGGGGTCGTCGACGCTCTCCACCTCGCTGAGGTCGCAGCGGAACCACCGCGCCCCGCCGTCCCACCCCTTGGTCGACGGGAAGACCACGGCGAGGGAGAGCCGGCCCGCGCGCCACTCGCCGCCGACGGCCTTGTTGACCTCCCGGTCGCACTCGGCGCGGGCGGCCCGCACCCCGGCCGAGCCGGCGGCCGGGCGAGTGCTCCGCTCGGCGGGCGCGCCGGTGAGCGTGCCGACGTGGAGGGTCTCCACCCGGTGGGTCGTGCCGCAGTCCACCGGGTTGTAGCCGCTGAGGTAGCCGATGTCCTGCACCGTGGTGTGGCACGCCCCGGCCACGGGTGCGAACTGCGTCGGCGCGGCCATCGCCCGCCAGTCGTCGACGAGGTTCCCGTCCACCCCGGCGGGCGTGCCGCAGCCGGCCAGGGCCACCGCCGCGCCCGCGCCCACGGCGACCGCCGTCCACCAACGCCGCATTTGTCCGACCTCCCGTCGCGGGCGGCGCGCTCATCGGCACCTCGCCGGTCGCGCCACCGGAGCGGGAGCATACGGCACGGACGCCCGGTTCGCGGGGCTGCCTCCGGGACGGCGGTGCCCCCGGGACGGCGGCGACCTCGGGACGGCGGTGCCCCCGGGACGGCGGTGCCCTCGGGACGGCGGTGCCCCCGGGATCGGCCCGGTCGGCCGCGCGCCGATCGTCACGGCGGGGTCACCGCGCGTCCCACCTGATGCCGCGGTGCGGCGGCGGGGGACGGCGTTCGTACACTGGCGCGGTGACCGTTACACCGCCGATCGTCGCGCCCAGCATCCTCGCCGCCGATTTCGCCCACCTCGCCGATGAGGTCCGTGCCGTCGAGGACGCCGCGGACTGGCTGCACGTGGACGTCATGGACAACCACTTCGTGCCCAACCTGACCATCGGGCTGCCCGTGGTGCAGAGCCTGCGGGCGGTGACCCGGCTGCCGTTCGACGTGCACCTGATGATCGACGACCCGCGCCGCTGGGCCCCCGGGTACGCCGACGCCGGGGCGTACAACGTGACCTTCCACGCCGAGGCGTGCGACAACCCGGTGGCGCTGGCGAAGGACCTGCGCGCGGCCGGGGCGAAGGCCGGGCTGGCCATCGACCGGGACACCGCGATCGAGCCGTACCTGGAGCTGCTGCCCAGCTTCGACACGTTGCTGATCATGACGATCAAGGCCGGTTTCGGCGGGCAGCGCTTCGTCCCCGAGCTGCTGGAGAAGGTCCGCGCCGCCCGCCGGCACGTCGACGCGGGCCACCTGGAGCTGCGCATCGAGGTCGACGGGGGGATCGCCGCGGACACCATCGAGCAGGCCGCCGCGGCCGGCGCGGACGCCTTCGTCGCCGGCACCGCCGTCTACGGCGCCGACGATCCGGCCGAGGCCGTCCGTCGCCTGCGGGGCCTGGCGGAGCGCGCGGTCGCCGGGGCCTGAGGTGGAGCCGGCCGAGGAGCGACCCGACGTCATCCTCGTCGTCGACGACGACGCCGACATCGCCCGGTTCGTCGCGTTCAACCTGCGGCTGCACGGCTACGAGGTGGTCACCGCCGGGGACGGCCAGGAGGCGCTCGAGGTGATCGAGCGGCAGCGGCCCGACCTGGCGGTGGTGGACCTGATGATGCCGCGCGTCGACGGGCTGGAGCTGACCCGGCGGCTGCGGGCCGACCCGATGACCTCCGCCCTGCCGGTGATCATGCTGACGGCCAAGGGGATGACCGGGGACAAGGTCCACGGGCTCACCGCCGGCGCGGACGACTACCTGGTCAAGCCCTTCGACACCGCCGAGCTGGTGGCGCGGGTCAGCTCGACGCTGCGCCGCAACAAGGAGTTCCGGGAGGTCTCGCCGCTGACCGGCCTGCCCGGCAACTCCCGCATCCGCCGGGAGATCACCGACCGGGTCCGCAGCGGCGCCGACTACGCCGTCGGCTACGTCGACATCGACCGCTTCAAGAGCGTCAACGACCGCTACGGCTTCGTCCGGGGCGACGAGTTCATCTCGGCGCTGGCCCGCAGCCTGCACCGGGCGGTCGTCGCGATCGGGCTGCCACCGGCGTTCCTCGGCCACGTCGGCGGCGACGACTTCGTCATCGTCTGCGCCCCCGAGCAGGTCCGCCCGCTGACCTCCCGGGCGGTGGTCGACTTCGAGAACGCCGCCGACCGGCTCTACGACCAGTCCGACGCCGAGCGCGGCTACGTCGAGCTGAAGGACCGCCGGGGCAACATCCGCCGGGCCGCGCTGGTCACCCTCTCGATCGGGGTCTCCGTCTCCGACGCCGGCAAGCGCTTCACCAACCCCTTGGAGGCGATCGCCGCCGCCTCCGAGATGAAGACGGTGGCCAAGAGCCAACCGGGCTCGTACGTGGCGGTCGACCGGCGACGCAGCGTCTCCTGAATCGGGCCCACCGGTGTGAGGTGGCACCCTGAGGGCAGACGGGCGGCGCGTACCGTGCCACACTTCTGGGGTACCCACCACGCGCTGGCGGGACTCGGTGTGATTCCGAACCGGCGGTGATCCACGGTCCGACCGTGGTAAGCCCGCGACCCGGACGGCCCTGCCGCCCGGTGGACCTGGTGAGACTCCGGGGCCGACGGTTGGGGGCGGTGACCCACCCCCAGAAAGTCCGGATGGGAGACAGCGCGCGGGACGGGGGCCTTGCCGGCCGCTGTGACCAGCGCGCCGTCCGGGCCTGCCGGGTTCGGCTGTGCCGTTGCCGAATCCCGCCCCCGCCTGCCCGTCAGCCTCCCGACCGCCCGCGCGACCGGCGAGCGAGAGGACGGCACAGGGCGATGGCCAGCGGCTCCGTGGACGAGGCGATGCGTCGGGCGGTCGCGCTCGCGGCCCGCGGGCTCGGCACCACCAGCCCCAACCCGGTGGTCGGCTGCGTGCTGCTCGACGCGGACGGCGAGGTCGTCGGGGAGGGATTCCACGCGTACGCGGGCGGCCCGCACGCCGAGATCGTCGCGCTCGCCCAGGCCGGCGAGCGGGCCCGGGGCGGCACCGCCGTGGTCACCCTCGAGCCCTGCGACCACACCGGCCGCACCGGCCCGTGCAGCGACGCCCTGATCAACGCCGGCGTCGCCCGGGTGGTCGTCGCCGTGCCCGACCCCAACCCGGTGGCCTCCGGCGGCGCGGCCACCCTGCGGACCGCCGGCATCCAGGTCGACTTCGGGGTACGCGCCGCCGAGGCCGAGGCCGGCAACGTCGCCTGGCTCACCTCGATGCGGCGCGGCTGGCCGTACCTGACCTGGAAGTTCGCCGCCACCCTCGACGGGCGCTCCGCCGCCGCCGACGGCACCAGCATGTGGATCACCTCGGAGGCCGCCCGGACCGACGTGCACGCCCTGCGCGGCACCGTCGACGCCGTGCTCGCCGGGGTGGGCACCGTGCTGGCCGACGATCCCCGGCTGACCGCCCGCAACCTGCGCGACGGCACCCTGGCCATCCGGCAGCCGCTGCGGGTGGTGGTGGACAGCTCCGGGCGTACCCCCGCCGCCGCCCGGGTCCGCGACGGCGCCGCCCGCACCTGGGTCGCCACCGCCGACGAGGTCGGCGCGGGCCCGGACGGCCGGGTCGACCTGGCGGCGCTGCTGGCGCAGCTGCACCAGCGGGGGGTGCGCTCCGCGCTGCTGGAGGGCGGCCCGACGCTGGCCGGCGCGTTCCTCGCCGCCGGGCTGGTCGACCGGGTCGTCGGGTACGTCGCGCCGAAGCTGCTCGGCGCGGGGCCGACCGCCCTGGCCGGCGCGGGGGTGGGCACCATCGCCGACGCCATCGACCTGGAACTCACCGACGTCACGCGGGTCGGCCCCGACCTGCGGATCACCGCGCTGCCCCGAACGAGGGAGAGCTGACATGTTCACCGGCATCGTCGAGGAGCTGGGCGAGGTCGTCGCCGTGACCGAGACCGCGGCGGACTCCGCCCTGCTGGCCCTCCGTGGCCCGCTGGTCACCACCGACGCCCGACACGGCGACTCCATCGCGGTCAACGGGGTCTGCCTGACCGTGGTCGGCGTCGACGGCGGCGTCTTCACCGCCGACGTGATGGGGGAGACGCTGCGCCGCTCCGCGCTCGGCGCGCTGCGCCCCGGCGCCCCGGTCAACCTGGAACGCGCCGCCGCGTTGAACAGCCGGCTCGGCGGGCACATCGTGCAGGGCCACGTCGACGGGGTCGGCGAGGTGCTCTCCCGCGAGCCGGCGCCGCAGTGGGAGACGGTCCGCTTCCGCCTCCCCGCCGCCCTGGCCCGGTACGTGGTGGAGAAGGGCTCGATCACCGTCGACGGGGTGTCGCTGACGGTGGCCGACGTCGGGCCGGACTGGTTCGCCGTCGGGCTGATCCCCACCACCCTCGCCCTGACCACCCTCGGCGCCCGCGCGGTCGGCGACCCGGTCAACCTGGAGGTGGACGTGCTGGCCAAGTACGTCGAGCGGCTGCTCGCCGACCGGCTCCCCGCCGGGGGTGGGCGGTGACCGGCCCGCTGGGCTGGCTGCTCGACGCCCAACTGCACGTCGGCGGCTCCCCGGTGCTGCTGCGCGAGATCGTCGGCAACGTCTTCGGCCTGCTCTCGGCGCTGCTCGGGCTGCGCCGGGTGGTCTGGGCCTGGCCGGTGGGCATGATCGGCAACGCGCTGCTGCTGACCGTCTTCCTCGGCGGGGTCTTCGCCACCCCGCAGGCCCACGACCTCTACGGTCAGGCCGGCCGGCAGGTGTTCTTCTTCGCCGTCAGCGCGTACGGCTGGTGGCGCTGGCAGCGCAACCGCCGCGGCGGCGTCGACGGCGAGCCCGCCGTGGCGGTCGCGCCGCGCTGGGCCACCGGGCGGGAACGGATCGGCGTGCTGCTGGTCGCCGTGCTCGGCACCGCCGCCGCGTACCCGGTGCTGGCCGCGCTCGGTTCCTGGGGGCCGCTGCCGGACGCCTGGATCCTCACCGGCAGCCTGCTGGCCACCTACGGGATGGCCCGGGGCTGGGTGGAGTTCTGGCTGCTCTGGATCGCCGTGGACGCCGTCGGCGTGCCGCTGCTGCTGCGCGGCGGATTCTACCCCTCGGCCGCCATGTACCTGTTCTACGGGGCGTTCTGCGTCTGGGGGTTCGTCTCCTGGTGGCGCACCTCCCGCACGACGCGCCCGGCCCGCGTCGCCGGCCGCCCCAGCTACTCGGAGGTCGTCGCGTGAGCGCACCCAGCAAGCGAACCGGAGAGTCGCCCATGAGCGAGTACAGCCCCTTCGCCAGCATCGAGCAGGCGGTGGCGGAGATCGCCGCCGGCCGGCCCGTCGTGGTGGTCGACGACGCCGACCGGGAGAACGAGGGCGACCTGATCATCGCCGCCGAGCTGGTCACGCCGGAGCTGATCGCGTTCATGGTCCGCTACACCTCCGGCTACATCTGCGTGCCGCTGACCGAGAGCGAGTGCGACCGGCTGGACCTGCCGCCGATGCACCACACCAACCAGGACCGGCGGGGCACCGCGTACACGGTGACGGTGGACGCCCGGGAGGGCATCGGCACCGGCATCTCGGCGGCCGACCGGGCGCACACCATCCGGCTGCTGGCCGCCGCCTCCACCGGCCCCACCGACCTGGCCCGCCCCGGGCACGTGGTGCCGCTGCGGGCCCGCGAGGGCGGGGTGCTGCGCCGTCCCGGGCACACCGAGGCGGCGATCGACCTGACCCGGCTGGCCGGGCTGCGCCCCGCCGGGGTGATCTGCGAGCTGGTCAACGACGACGGCACCATGATGCGCCTGCCGGACCTGGAGAAGTTCTGCGCCGAGCACGGGCTGACCCTGGTCACCATCGCCGACCTGATCGCCCACCGCCGGCACACCGAGAAGCAGGTGGAGCAGGTCGCGGCGGCCCGGATGCCCACCCCGTACGGGGTGTTCCGGGCGCTGGGCTACCGGGCCGAGCACGACCCCGCCGAGCACGTCGCCCTGGTAATGGGCGACCTCGGCGACGGCACCGACGTGCTGGTGCGGGTGCACTCCGAGTGCCTGACCGGCGACGTCTTCGGCTCGCTGCGCTGCGACTGCGGCCCTCAGTTGCAGGCCGCGCTGGCCCGCGTCGCCCAGGAGGGCCGGGGGGTGGTGCTCTACGTGCGCGGGCACGAGGGGCGCGGGATCGGGTTGCTGCACAAGCTCCAGGCGTACCAGTTGCAGGACCTGGGCCGCGACACCGTGGACGCCAACCTGGACCTGGGGCTGCCGGCGGACGCCCGCGACTACGGCACCGGCGCGCAGATCCTCTACGACCTGGGCGTGCGGTCGATGCGGCTGCTGACCAACAACCCGGCCAAGCGGGCCGGGTTGGAGGGGTACGGCCTCACCGTGGTCGGCCGCGAGGGGCTGCCGGTGCGCCCGCACCCCGAGAACGTGCGCTACCTGCGCACGAAGCGGGACCGGATGGGGCACCTGCTGGACGAGCTGGACGAGGTGACCGAGGCGCCGCTGGGCCGCCTGGTCGCCGACGACGAGATCGGAGCGTGACCATGGCGGGTTTCGGTGAGCCGGGGGTGACGGCGGTCGACGCCGCCGGGCTGACGGTCGGCGTCGTCGCCGCGCGCTGGCACGGCGAGCTGACCGACCACATGCTGGAGCGGGCGCTGGCGGCGGCGCAGGCGTGCGGGGCGCGGGCGGTGGCGGCCCGGGTCGCCGGCTCGGTGGAGCTGCCGGTGGTGGCCCAGGCGATGGCCCGCCGCTTCGACGTGGTGGTCGCCCTCGGCGTGGTGGTCCGGGGCGCCACCGCCCACTTCGACTACGTGTGCCGCTCGGTCACCGACGGGCTGACCCGGGTGGCCCTCGACGAGGGCAAGCCGGTCGCGCACGGGGTGCTCACGGTCGACACCATCGAGCAGGCCCGGGACCGGGCCGGGCTGCCCGGCTCGGCGGAGGACAAGGGCTGGTCGGCGACGGTGGCGGCGCTGGACGCCGCGCTGGCCGTGCGCGGCCTGGACGCCGCCGCCGGGAACCGGCTCGGCTTCGGCCGCTGACCACTGTGGAAAACGGCACACGCGCGACGGCCGGCACCGGGAACGACTCCCCGATGCCGGCCGCCGTGGCCGACCGCCGCGTCAGCAGGCTTTGTAGACGTACGTGGAGCTGCCCGGGGCGGTGACGTCGAGGTCGCGGCGGACCACCGAGACGCGCGCGCCGACCGCCGTGCAGGCCTTGGTGTACGCGGTGCTCGTGTACTCGATGACGATGAGGTTGTTGCCGTACACGGCCGTGTAGTCGGTGCACTCGTTGTAGCGGCCGCACTCCTCGGCGATGGCGAAGTCCAGGCCGGCGGCCTTGCCTGCGGTGCCGAGCTCGGTGGTGTTCTTCTGCCCGATGGCGAGCCCGGCGGCGTGTGCGTGCGGGGCCAGCAGCTTCAGGTATGCCACCGCGTTGGCCTTGGTGAGCAGGCCGTCGGAGCGCTGGTACGAGTCGATGTTGTCGGGCTCGACGGCCTTGAAGCCGTCGGCCGCGCAGCCGCTGATCCAGCCGTTGACGATGGCGGCGATCGCGGTGCGCTTCGCGGCGGTGCGGAGGTCGAGCAGGATCTCGTCCCAGTCGCCGTCGACGACGTACTCGCCGTCGGAGTCGCGCAGCAGCAGGTTGTCGTGGTTGTCCTGCCACCAGGAGACCTCGTCGGGCTGCACCTGGAAGGCGTTGACGTAGCAGATGTTGTAGATCCCGGGGGCCGGCGTCGCGTTACGGTCGCGGCTGACCACCGTGACGCCGCTCGGCGGGGTGTAGGGCTCGCCGATCTGGTAGTCGAACTTGCCGTTGACCGGCGGAAGGGCGTACGCGGCGGCCGCGGGACCGGCGTGCACGGCGACGCCGCAACCGACGGCGGCGGTGAGCGCGACGGCGCCGGCGGCGAGGCGGCGGGCGAGGGAAAGCTTGACCACGGGGGCGGCTCCGGAGTGCTCGCATCCACCCGGCCCCGATGAACGGGCACCCGGGCGAACTGGGCGGATCGGCTGGGCGCGATGGGCGCTGGTGGCCCATTCAACTGATTGAACACATAGGTGTCAATTGCCGGATGCGGGCGGTCGCCGCACCCGGTGCCGCACGTCACGCCCCTATGGACCGGCCGGGGCGGGTGGAGGCCCGCTCGACGACCCGCCACTGATCGGTGAAGTCGGCGCGGCTGCCGGTGAGCACCTGGTGGGCGCAGGCGGCGCCCTGGTCCCGCATGGACTGCGCGACCGTCGTGAGGTTCAGGGGGCGCGCGACGGCCGCGTCGTCCCAGCCGGTGACCGCGACGTCGGCGGGCACCCGCAGCCCGGCGTCGGCCAGGGCGCGCAGCGCGCCGGCGGCGAGCGCGTCGCTCATCGTGGCGAGGGCGTCGGGGCGGCGGGCCCGTGACATTCCCTCGTACGCACCGTCTACGACAACGCGAACCGGTCCACCGCGGAAATCTTCCTGCACGGCGACGGTGTGACGAACCTCGTGGAGAAGTGGCGTGTCTCCACCACCCACGAGGGTGATCTGACCACCGTCACCCCGCCGACCGGCGGCACGCCGACCACCACGATCGTCGACGCCCAGGGCCGCACCGTCGAGTTACGCGAGCACACCACCAGCTCTGGTGTCACGGGTCCCCACCAGTCGACCTGGTACACCTACAACAGCAAGGACCAGCTCACGACGATCGCCGACCACGTCGGCAACAGGTGGACCTACACCTTCGACGTCAAGGGCCGGCAAACCTCCTCGAAGGACCCGGACAAGGGAACCACCACCAACCAGTACAACGACTTCAACGAGCTTGAGAAGACAACCGACGCCCGAGGCGAAGTCCTCTGGTACGGCTACGACGCCTTGGGCCGCAAGACCGAACTCCGTGACGACTCCGCGACCGGGGCCCTGCGCGCGAAGTGGAAGTACGACCAGCTCTACACCGGCTCCACGGCAAAAGCGAAGGGTCAACTGACCGAGTCCTACCGGTACGACCCGCCGGGCTCGACGAACATCTACAAGTGGCAGGTCGGCGCCTTCAACCCTCGCGGTCAGCCCAGCACCACCAACTACGTCATCCCCGCCGTCGAAGGAGCCGGCCTCTCCGGCACGTGGACCTACGGCCACGGCTACTCACCCTATGACGGCACGCCTACCTACACCGGGTATCCGAAGTCGGCAACTGGCAGCACCATCAACACCGGTCTCTCCAATGAGCAGGTCGAGACTGTTTACAACGCCGGCACCGGGCTGCCCACCTCGCTGACCTCCACGAGCGCAGGCACCTACGTCACGTTGCAGACCTACACCGAGTTCGGCGAACCCAACATCACCACCCGGCAAACCTCGGGCGGTCTCTACGTCGAGGACGCCACCTACTACGACGAGGTCACCCGCCGGGCAAACCGCGTCACCATCCAGCCGCAGACCGCCGCCGGAACCGTCTCCGACCGTCGCTACACCCCCGACGACGCCGGCAACATCACCACCATCACCGACACCCCCGCCGTCGGCAGCAGTGAAACCCAGTGCTTCCGATACGACACCCTGCGTCGTCTCACCTCCGCCTGGACCCCCGCGAGCAGCACCCCCTGCAGCACCAACCCCAGCACCGCGACCCTCGGCGGTCCCGCACCCTACTGGCTCGACTGGACCTTCGACGCCGTGGGCAACCGCACCCAAGAGGTCTCCCACGGTGCCATCAGCAACACCCAACGCACCTACACCCACCCGACCGGCGGGGCGGACGTAGCGCGTCCGCATGCCGTCACCAAGGTCACCACCACGGTCGGGGCGAATCCCGCCGTCGTCACCAACTACAGCTACGACAACGCGGGCAACACCACCTGCCGGCCGGCCGGCACCGCCGCCAACGCCTGCCCACCCGACGCCCAGTCGCAGAACCTTGCCTGGGATGCCGAAGGTCGCCTCGCCACGATCTCCGGTAACGCACCCACCGCCGGCAGCAACATCTACGACGCCGACGGTAACCGTCTCCTCCGCCGTGACGCCACCGGCACCACCCTCTACCTCCCCGGCCAGGAGATCCGCCGCGAGAACACCAGCGCGGTCAGCGGCACCCGCTACTACAGCTTCGGCGGCCAACTCATCGCCAGCCGCAACTCCACCGGCCTCACCTGGACCTACCCTGACCACCAAGGCACCCAACTCACCGCCATCAATGCCACCACCCACGCCGTCACCACCCGACGCCAAGACCCCTACGGCCAACCCCGCGGCGGCACGCCCAGTTGGCCCAACACCAAGGGTTTCGTCGGTGGCGACCAAGATCCCACCGGACTCACCCACCTTGGGGCCCGCGAATACGATCCCAGTCTGGGCAGGTTCATCAGCGTCGACCCATCCACGACCTCGCCAACCCTCAGCAGTGGCAGGGCTACTCCTACGCTGACAACAGTCCCGTCACCCTGTCCGACCCCAGCGGCCTCAGAGCCTGCTCCGACGACAACTGCGGCCCTGGTGCCGACTACGAAGACCTCTACGGTGACTACGTCGAGGTCGACGGCGACAACGACGGCTGCGGCGGTTGCAGCGGCGACCCCCAGGCGCCCGCCCGGCCCAGCCCTCAGGAGGTCACCAATCACCTGAAGACCCCAGTGCCGGGCGGTATCCCCGACTACGTCCTTGCCACCGGCTACCGAGACGCCGACGGGGTATTCACCTGGGGCGAAGCATACGAATGGGCCGCCCAGGACCCTGCCCACGGCTCCTACGCCTGTTACCACATGCTCGGCCTGCCCGAATCGACCTGTAGCAGCGTGAACTGGAAATCCAACTCGGGCGGACTGGCTGGCGTCGTCGCCGTCATCCTGGTAGCTGGAACTGCGGCCTGCCTCGTAGTAGGGCCCGAGTGCTGGGCAGCCGCAGGGGTCGTGCTGACGCGCATCGCGGTTTCCGCCGGCGGCCGGTTCGCTGCCAGCGCTGCCGCAGGAGCGGGAGAGTTCGCCGCAGGCGGCAGCCTCCTCGGAGCCGCCGGCACCGGAGCCCTCACCGGCTACAGCCTCTTCGCCGCCAGCGCTGCCGGACGTGCCGGAGCGGCATGCAGCTTCGCCGGAGACACACCCGTCCTCCTCGCCGACGGAAACACCAAACCAATCAGCGAGCTGAAAGTCGGTGATCTGCTGGCTGTCGCAGACCCCGAAACCGGCGAGGTGGGTCAGGAAGCCGTCTCCAACGTATGGGTACACGAAGACAACATTCACATCCTGGATGTAGGGGGTAAACCGCTTTCCACGACTGAAGACCACCCGTACTGGAACATGATTTCGGAGAGTGGAGAGGTGTTAGCTTCGAAGATTGCAAAACAGGTCCCGCAAAGCGCTATCGTAAAGGCCTATCAATATATGGAGATCCCCCCGCCGTGAAAATCAATTCAATCATGTCTAGAATTCTCGGGCATGGACCTGTGGGATTGATTGATTATTTGCCGCCTGACTTAGATGAGGTTGCGCGCTCCGGGTGGATTGTCGGCCCATCCGGGACGCTCCTGCTGAAATCCCTATGGGGGGGAGGGTGGCGGAAAAATATTTCCACCTCGGAAGTCGGGTCATACGAGTATGAGGTGAATGACGTCTATGTTCCCCTGTCGGACCTCGTGCAGAACGAAGCGAAGTATTTGAATAGCGCGGCTGCGCGATGCCTTTCTTTCGCTGCTCGGATGTTGAGAGATGCTGCCACACTTCCTGGAGCTGAAAGTTTGCTGACAATAGTGAGTGTATTTGTGGATGAGGAAGATGAAGAGTTCTTTTTGCAAGGAGCCAATGTAAGATTTTTTAGCCGTCGCGGCGATTATCCAAACTGGTTTGAAGACCTAGGACGGTATCAGAAGGAGGCGATCGCTGTAGTCGATATTGCTGACCTTGCGGAGTTTGGCTCATTGCCGTAGAGCTTTCCTCTCGGGCTCAGGCGGCCGGCTTCGATGATTCGGTGCAGGAACTGCCGCGTCCGAGCTCGGTGGGCTGGCCCAGCATCCGCTGCGGCGGGCCGGCCTCGATGACCCGTCCGCTGTCGAGGAAGCAGACCTGGTCGGCGACCGCCGCAGGGGCCGTGCTGACGCGCATCGCGGTTTCCGCCGGCGGCCGGTTCGCTGGCGTGCCGGGACAGCCCGACATCGGCCGGCGTGGCCCAGGTGGTGCCCCTGGTAGGTCGGAACCCCGGAGCGTGCCCTTCCTCGGCCCAGGGTAGTGCCGTAGCGGTCGGTCAGAGGCGGCCGGCCTCGATGATCCGGTGCAGGAACTGGCGCGTCCGGGGCTCGGTGGGCTCGCCCAGCACCCGTTCCGGCGGGCCGGCCTCGATCACCCGCCCGCCGTCGAGGAAGCAGACCTGGTCGGCGACCTCGCGGGCAAAGCTCATCTCGTGGGTGGCCAGCACCATCGTCATCCCGTCGGCCTTCAGGTCGCGGATCAGGGTCAGCACCTCGCCGACCAGCTCCGGGTCCAGCGCCGAGGTGACCTCGTCGAGCAGCATCAGCCGGGGCGAGTTGGCCAGCGCCCGGACGATCGCCACCCGCTGCTGCTGGCCGCCGGAGAGCCGGTCGGGGTAGGCGTCGGCCTTCGCGCCGAGCCCCACCCGGTCCAGCAGCTCCCGGGCCTGGGCCTGCGCCTCGGCACGGGCCCGCCCGTGCACCCGCACCGGGGCCAGGGTGACGTTGTCGAGCACGCTCAGGTGCGGGAAGAGGTTGTACGACTGGAAGACCATCCCGATCCGCCGGCGCACCCGGTCCGGGTCGACCCGGGGGTCGGAGATCTCCGCACCGTCCAGCTCGATGGTGCCGTCGTCCAGCTCCTCCAGCAGGTTGACGCAGCGCAGCAGCGTCGACTTGCCCGACCCGGACGCCCCGATCAGCGCCACCACCTGATGCTCCTCGACGGCCAGGTCCAGCCCGTCGAGCACCACCTGACCGGCGTACGACTTGCGCAGCCCCCGGCACCGCAGCAGCGTCATGCTCAGCCCCTTCCCTGGCGGCGGGCGGCCCGCAGCGTCACCGCGTCGGTGACCGCGATCAGCGGGATCGCCAGCAGCACGAACAGCACCCCGGCCACCACGTACGGCGTGTAGTTGAACGTCACGGCGGTGGCGATCTGCGCGGCCCGGACCGCGTCGATCGGGCCGGCGAGCGAGACCAGCCCGACGTCCTTCTGCAACGCCACCACGTCGTTGAGCAGCGGCGGGGCGACCCGGCGCACGGCCTGCGGCAGCACCACGTGCCGCATGGTCTGCCGGTAGTTCAGCCCGAGCGAGCGCGCCGCGGCGAGCTGGCTGGGGTGCACCGACTCGATGCCGGCGCGGAACACCTCGGCCAGGTACCCGCCGTAGGTGAGCACCAGCGCCAGCCCGCCGAGCACCAGCACCGACGGCATGCCCTGCAACCGCAGCCCCGGCACGCCCAGGGTGAGCAGGTACAGCACGATGATCAGCGGCAACCCCCGGAAGGTGTACGTGTAGCCGGTGGCAAGCGCGCGGACCGGGAAGAAGACCGGGCCGCGCAGCGTGCGCAGCAGCGCGATCAGCAGGCCGAGCAGCAGCGCGCCGGCCGCGCAGCAGACCAGCAGCCGCACGTTGAGCCAGAGCCCGGCGAGCACCTCGGGCAGCGCGTCGCGGGCGACGCCCGGGTCGGCGAAGGACTCCCGGACCCGGTCCCAGCCGGGCGCCCCGGTCACGGCGACGACCAGCAGGGTGCCGAGCGCGGCCGTGGAGGCGGCGGCGACCAGCACGCTGGTCACCGTCTGCCGCCGCCGGTACGCCGCCCGCCGCCGCTGCGCCTCGGAGGGGACGTACGCGACGGTGGTCACGTCAGCTCGGTCGCCCCCGCGACCTGGGCCAGCCACTTCTGCTCCAGCTGCTGGAGCGTGCCGTCGGCGCGCAGCTGGTCGACCGCGCCGCTGACGCAGGCGGTGAGCGGGGAGTTGCGGTCCAGCAGCAGCCCGAACGCCTCGGGCGAGCCGACCTGGGGCAGCTGCCCGACGATCGTGGTGTCGGTGAGCTCCGCGCCGGTGATGTAGAAGGCCGTCGGCAGGTCCACCACCAGGCCGTCGATCTGCCGGTTCTGCAAAGCCTTCTTGGCGTCGTCGTTGCTGTTGTAGACCTGCGGCTGCGCCGTCGGCTTGATCACCTGGGTGATGGCCTGGTAGCTGGTGGTCCCGACCTGGGCGCCGAGCTTCGCGCCGCGCAGGTCGGCCAGGGACTTCTTGCCGGCGATCTTGCCGGACTTCGGCGCGATCACGGCCTGCCGGACCAGGTGGTACGGGCTGGAGAAGTCGACCGCCTTCTTGCGCTCCTCGGTGATGGAGAACTGGTTGATGTCGAAGTCGAAGTTCTTCGGGCCGGGGGCGACGGCGGTGTCGAACTTGACCCGGGCCCAGGTGACGTCGGCGGGGGCGTACCCGAGCTTGGTGGCGACCGCGTAGGCCACGGCGGACTCGAAGCCCTCGCCGTTGGCCGGCTTGTTGTCGGTGAACCACGGCTCGTACGCCGGCTCGTCGGTGGCGACGGTGAGCTTGCCGGCGGTGCGGGTGGGCAGCTTCTCCTTGGCGCAGCCCGCGCCCGCCGTGGCGGCGGGGGTGGCCGGGTTGACGGTGGGGGCCTCGTCCTGGGGCGCGCAGGCGGCCAGCGAGATGGCGACGGCGCAGACGGCGGTGAGCGCGAGGGGCGCTGAGCTGCGGGGCATGGCCGACAGGGTACGACCGGCGGGGGACTTTCCGCAGGAGCGTCCCACCATGCTGATGGCAGGCGTGGGCGTCCCGTTCGTCCCCGGTCGTTGCGTCGCCGAAACCGCCCCGGCGTGGCCGGGACCCGCTGCGCGGCCGGGCGCGCGGGTGCTGGAAGAATCGCACCCCGTGAAGACGTTCGAGGAGTTGTTCGCCGAGCTGCAGGCCAAGGCCGCCGCCGGCACCCCCGGCTCGGGCACGGTGGCCGCGCTGGAGAAGGGGGTGCACTTCATCGGCAAGAAGGTCGTCGAGGAGGCGGCCGAGTCGTGGATGGCGGCCGAGCACGAGGGCCCGGAGCGGGCGGCCGAGGAGATCTCCCAGCTGCTCTACCAGGCGCAGGTGCTGATGCTGGCCACCGGTCTGGAGCTGAAGGACGTCTACCGACATCTGTGAGTGCCCCGCCCGCTGATCTTCTCCACCGATCGAAGGAGCACTCCGCCATGCTGCGTGTCGCCATTCCCAACAAGGGCACCCTGGCCGAGCCGGCCGCCCAGATGCTGCGCGAGGCCGGTTACCGGCAGCGCCGCGACCCCAAGGACCTGGTCTGCCGGGACGAGGCCAACGACGTCGAGTTCCTCTACCTGCGCCCCCGGGACATCGCCACCTACGTCGGCTCCGGG
Organism: Micromonospora sp. DT233; assembly: GCF_049841815.1. Lineage (NCBI taxonomy): Bacteria > Bacillati > Actinomycetota > Actinomycetes > Micromonosporales > Micromonosporaceae > Micromonospora > Micromonospora sp. DT233. The sequence continues at coordinate 184,196 of NZ_JBNCLB010000009.1, forward strand.
GACCTGGACCTCGGCATCACCGGCCGGGACCTGCTGGTCGACTCGGCCGCCCCCGCCGAGGAGGTCGTCGACCTCGCCTTCGGCGGCGCCACCTTCCGCTTCGCCGCCCGACCGGGCACCATCGCCACCACCGAGGAGCTGGGCGGGCACCGCATCGCCACCGCGTACCCGGGGGTGGTCCGCCGTTACCTCGACGAGCACGGGGTGAGCGCCGACGTGATCCGGCTCGACGGCGCGGTGGAGAACGCGGTGCGCCTCGGCGTCGCCGACGTGGTGGCCGACGTCGTCTCCACCGGGGCCACCCTGCGCCAGGCCGGCCTGGAGATCGTCGGCGATCCGCTGCTGGTCTCCTCGGCGGTGCTGGTGCGCCGGGTCGCCGCCCCGGAGCACCCGCAGGCGGCGCAACTGCTGCGCCGGATGCACGGGGTGCTGGTCGCCCGCCGCTACGTGATGCTCGCGTACGACGTGCCGGCCGGGCTGCTCGACCGGGCCAGCGCGCTCACCCCGGGCATCGAGTCGCCCACCGTCTCGCCGCTGCACCGCGAGGGCTGGGTGGCGGTGCAGGCGATGGTGCGACGCGACGACGTGCACCGGATCATGGACGAGCTCTACGACCTCGGCGCCCGCGCCATCCTGGTCACCAACATCCACGCCTGTCGGCTCTGAGGCCCCCGCCGCCCCGCCCCGCCGCCCGCCGCGCCGAGGCTCACGGGTGGCGGTGGTGGCGTGGGCGGCGGGGTCGGGTGGCAGACTGGTCGGGTGAGCGATACCGAACTGGTGACCCTGCGCCCCCGCCGGATCCGGCAGGTCTGCTGGGTGTCGGCCGCCGCGCTGGTGGTGGTCTTCAGCCTGGTGGCGACCTCGCTGACCGGCGCGACCGGTTCCGGCTACGGCGCCTTCCAACGCGGCGACCAGCTCGCCATGATCGGCCTGGGCCTCTTCGGCGCGCTGGGCATCCTGCTCTTCACCCGGCCCCGGGTGGAGGCGGACGCGCGCGGGGTGCGGGTGCGCAACGTCATCGGCTCGTACCAGCTGCCCTGGGAGGTCGTGCGGGGAGTGCGCTTCGACCGGGGCGCGCCGTGGGCGAGCCTGGAGCTGCACGACGACGACCTGCTGCCGATGGTGGCCCTCCAGGCGGCCGACAAGGAGCTGGCGGTCGAGGGGGTCCGCGCCCTGCGCCGGCTGCACCAGGCGCACCTCGCGGCCCTCGCCGGCGGCCCGGCCCCCCGCTGACCGCCCGGGTTGGGGTGGGATCGGGGCAGGGTGTAGGGTGAGCGAGTCGACCAGACTGCCCCCGTGTCCCACGTGTGGGCGGTCCTGAAGCGGAGCGCCTGCTCCCACCCGAGTCACCCCAGTTGGTGTCCGGGTCCCGGTCACCGGTTCCGGGCACGTCCCGGTCCCGGATGCGCGATCATGTGGTCGTGCCGACCGGTCGAGTGGGCCCTGGCATGCGCCGGGGCCTTCTGCTTTCCGAGTCGGTTCCCACCACGGGAGCCGCGGAGTCGGCCGGCACCGCAGACATCGACTCGAGGAGGCCACATCAGCGTCGAACCACGCGTGAACGAGCAGATCCGGGCACGTGAGGTCCGACTGGTCGGCCCCGAGGGTGAGCAGGTGGGCATCGTCCCGCTGGAGCGCGCCCTTCAGCTGGCCGCGGACGTCGACCTGGACCTGGTCGAGGTTGCGCCGATGGCGCGCCCGCCGGTGTGCAAGCTCATGGACTTCGGCAAGTTCAAGTACGAGAGCGCACTCAAGGCGCGCGAAGCGCGGCGTAACCAGCAGCAGACCGTCATCAAGGAAATGAAGCTCCGGCCGAAGATCGACCCGCACGACTACGAGACCAAGAAGGGTCACGTGGTGCGGTTCCTCAAGGCCGGCGACAAGGTCAAGGTAACGATCATGTTCCGCGGTCGGGAGCAGAGCCGCCCGGAGCTGGGTTACCGGCTCCTGCGCCGGCTCGAATCCGAGATCACGGAGCTGGGATACGTCGAGGCCGCTCCGAAGCAGGACGGCCGAAACATGATCATGGTTCTCGCTCCGCACCGGGCCGTCAAGGCTTCCGCGGTCGCCGCGACGGCGTCCCGTGGCGCTCCCCGGGACCGGGCCGCGGAGGACTCAGCGGCTCCGGTTGCTGGCGAGACCCCGGCGGCCGGCGAGACCGCAGCAGCCGGTGACACCGGCACGACCGCCGACACCAGCGGTCAGTAACAGGGGAGAAGGCGACCAATGCCGAAGATGAAGAGCCACACGGGCATGGGCAAGCGGGTCAAGGTGACCGGCCGGGGCAAGATCGTTGCTCAGCAGGCCGGTCTGCGGCACAAGCTGGAGAAGAAGCCCTCCACCGTGACCCGTCGGCTGTCCGGCACCGTCGAGGTGGCCAAGGCCGACGTCAAGCGCATCAAGAAGCTGCTCGGCCGCTGACGCGCGCCAACTGAACCGAATAAGGAGTTGAGATGGCACGCGTCAAGCGGGCTGTGAACGCCCAGAAGAAGCGTCGTACCCTGCTGGAGTCCGCGAGTGGTTATCGCGGCCAGCGCTCCCGGCTGTACCGCAAGGCCAAGGAGCAGGTGCTGCACTCGATGCAGTACGCCTACCGGGACCGTCGCGACCGCAAGGGCGACTTCCGGCAGCTGTGGATCACCCGGATCAACGCGGGTGCCCGCGCCAACGGGATGACCTACAACCGGCTGATCCAGGGCCTGCGCCTGGCCGGCGTCGAGGTCGACCGCAAGATCCTGGCCGACCTGGCCGTCAACGACGCCACGGCCTTCGCCGCGATCGTCGAGGTCGCCCGCGCCGCCGTGGCGGCCGAGGGCACCGGTGGCGCGGCGGCTCAGGCCGCCTGATCCGCCAGCACCCGACCGAGGCGTCCGCGTCGTCGTCCCAGACGAACGCCGGGCGCCTCGGTCGTGCTCCGGAGCCGCACCCCATGCCCTTCACCCCGCGTACCCCCAGGGTCGCCGCGGCCCGGCGGCTGCACCGCCGCCGCGACCGCGACGCCGACCGCCGCTTCCTCGCCGAGGGCCCGCAGGCCGTCCGGGAGGCCCTGGCCCGCCCCGGCACCGTCGTCGAGCTCTTCGGCACCCCGGCCGCGCTGGACCGGCACGCCGACCTGGCCGCGCTCGCCGCCCGCGCCGACGTGCCCGTCTCCGAGATCACCGACGACGCCCTCGCCGCGCTCGCCGAGACCGTCGCCCCGCAGGGCCTCGTCGCCGTCTGCGGGCACCTCGACGTGCCGCTGACCGCCGCCCTCGAAGCCGGCCCCCGCCTGGTGGCGGTGCTCGCCGGCATCCGCGACCCGGGCAACGCCGGCACCGTGCTGCGCACCGCCGACGCCGCCGGGGCGCAGGCCGTGGTCTTCGCCGGCGACGCCGTCGACCCGTACAACGGCAAGTGCGTGCGGGCCTCCGCCGGCAGCCTCTTCCACGTCGACGTGGTGCGCGCCCCCGACCCCCGCGCGGTGGTCGAGGCGCTGCGGGCCGCCGGCCTGGCGGTCCTGGCCACCACCGGGTACGGCGACAGCGACCTCGACGACCTCGCCGACGCCGGCGCCCTCGCCGCCCCGACGGCGTGGCTCTTCGGCGCCGAGGCGCACGGGCTGCCCGAGGAGCTGACCGCCGCCGCCGACGCCCGGGTGCGGGTGCCGCTGCACGGCCGCGCCGAGAGCCTGAACCTGGCGGCGGCCGCCGCCGTCTGCCTGTATGCTTCGGCCAGAGCACTGCGCCGCCGCCCCTGAGGCCCCGGCGCGGTCCCACAACAGGGGAGCGTCCAGAGATGATGAACGCGTCACGGCGTTCGTTTAGCCAGCCCGCCGGTGTCGGCGGGCGGCGGGCCTGACCCTTCCCCTGCGCGATCTCCCACCGGCGGGCTGCGGCGCAGCCGCGCGTCCGTAGACTCGCCTCGCCGCCCGTGACGGGCCGGCGCCGCCGTGAGGGAGTGCCCGTACGCCATGACCTACCGCAACGATCCGTACGACCCGAAGCAGGTCGCCCTGCTCGACCCGGACGCCCTGGCCGAGGCCGTGGCCGACGCCGAGCGGGCGTTCGCCGCCGCCGCCGACCCGGACGCGTTGACCGCGCTGCGCCCCGCGCACCTCGGTGACCGCTCCCCGGTCTCGCTGGCCCGCCGGGAGATCGGCGCGCTGCCCCCGGCGGCGAAGTCCGACGCCGGCAAGCGGGTCAACGAGGCCCGCCGGGCCATCGACGCCGCCTACGCCGCCCGCGCCGAGGTGCTGGGCCGCGAGCAGGCCGAGCGGGTGCTGGTGCAGGAGCGGGTCGACGTCACCCTGCCCTACGACCGTCACCCGCGCGGCGCGCGGCACCCGCTGAGCACGCTGACCGAGCAGATCAGCGACCTCTTCATCGGGATGGGCTACGAGGTGGCCGAGGGGCCCGAGGTCGAGCTGGAGTGGACCAACTTCGACGCCCTCAACATCCCCGCCGACCACCCGGCCCGGGGCCTGATGGACACCTTCCACATCGCACCGCCGCCGGGGGCGCAGAGCTCCGGGCTGGTGCTGCGCACCCACACCTCCCCGGTGCAGGCGCGCACCATGCTGCACCGCGAGCCGCCCATCTACGTGGTGGTGCCCGGCCGGGTCTACCGCACCGACGAGATGGACGCCACCCACGCGCCGGTCTTCCACCAGGTCGAGGGCCTGGTCGTGGACCGGGGCATCACCATGGCGCACCTGCGCGGCACCCTCGACCACTTCGCCCGCGCCATGTTCGGCGAGGGCGCGAAGACCCGCTGGCGGCCGCACTACTTCCCGTTCACCGAGCCGTCGGCCGAGTTCGACGTGTGGTTCCCGGAGCACCGCGACGGGCCGCGCTGGGTCGAGTGGGGCGGCTGCGGCATGGTCAACCCGAGGGTGCTGCGGGCCTGCGGGATCGACCCGGAGGTCTACTCCGGATTCGCGTTCGGGATGGGCATCGACCGGACCGTGATGTTCCGCCACGGGGTCAGCGACATGCGGGACATGGCCGAGGGCGACGTGCGCTTCACCCGCGCGTTCGGGGCGTAGACGGTGCCGGGACGAGACAACGAGACGGTGGTCTGAGAAGTCATGCGAGTTTCTGTCAGCTGGCTACGGGAGTACGTCGACCTCCCCGCCGACCTGCCCGCCGAGGACCTGGAGCAGGCGCTGGTCGACCTCGGCATCGAGGTCGACGCGGTGACCGACCTGCGGGCCAGCGTCACCGGCGCCCTGGTCGTCGGCGAGGTCCTGGAGATCGAGGAGCTCACCGGCTTCAAGAAGCCGATCCGGTTCTGCCGGGTCGACGTGGGCGCCGCCAACGGCACCGGCGAGCCGCAGGAGATCGTCTGCGGGGCGCGCAACTTCGCCGTCGGCGACCGGGTGGTGGTGATCCTCCCCGGCGGCGTGCTGCCCGGCGGCTTCGCCATCGGCGCGCGCAAGACCTACGGGCGCAACTCCCACGGGATGATCTGTTCGGCGCAGGAGCTGGGCCTGGGCGACGACCACGCGGGCATCATCGTGCTGCCCGAGGCGAGCGCGGCCAAACCCGGCGACGACGCCCGCGGCGTGGTCGGCCTCGACGACGTGATCGTCGAGCTGGAGATCACCCCCGACCGGGGGTACGCCCTCAGCGTGCGGGGGATCGCCCGCGAGCTGGGGCACGCCCTCGGCGTGCCGTTCCGCGACCCGGGGCGCAGCCCCGCCCCGGGGGCGACGGCCGAGCCGGCGTACCCGGTCGAGCTGCGCGACACCGTCGGCTGCGACCGGTTCGCCGCCCGGATGGTGCGCGGCTGCGACCCGGCCGCGCCGACCCCGGAGTGGATGCGGCGGCGGCTCACCATCGCCGGCATCCGCACCATCTCGCTGCCGGTGGACATCACCAACTACGTGATGCTCGAGCTCGGCCAGCCGATGCACGCCTTCGACGCCGAGCGGATCAGCGGTCCGCTGGTGGTGCGCCGGGCGCAGGCGGGGGAGAAGCTGACCACGCTGGACGGCGTCACCCGGGTGCTGGCCGCCGAGGACATGGTGATCTGCGACGACACCGGGCCGATCTCGCTGGCCGCGGTGATGGGCGGCGAGACCAGCGAGGTCGTCGCCACCACCACCGAGGTGCTCTTCGAGGCCGCCCACTGGGACCCGGTGATGGTGGGGCGCACCGCCCGCCGGCACAAGCTGTTCAGCGAGGCGGCGAAGCGCTGGGAGCGGGGCGTCGACCCGGCCCTGCCGCTGGTCGCCGTCGAGCGGGCCGTCCGGCTGCTCACCGAGCACGGCGGCGGCACGGCGGGGGAGCAGATCCTCGACCTGGACCACGTCCGGCCGCGTACCCCGGTCAGCATCCCGGCGGACCTGCCGGGCCGGCGGGTGGGGGTGGCCTACTCCCCGGAGCGGGTGGTCGCGCTGCTGGAGCAGGTCGGCTGCCACGTCACCCGGGGCGCCGGCCGGCTGGGCGAGGACCCGGGCGACGCCGGGGTCCCGGCCATCGGCGGCGCGGACGTGCTCAGCGTCGTCCCGCCGAGCTGGCGTCCGGACCTCACCGACCCGGCCGACCTGGTCGAGGAGGTGGTCCGCCTCGACGGGTACGACCGGGTGCCCTCGGTGCTGCCCACCGCGCCCCCCGGCCGAGGGCTGACCTGGCAGCAGCGGCGGCACCGGGCCGTGGCCCGGTCGCTGGCCGAGCGCGGGTACGTCGAGGTGCTGGCCCACCCGTTCGTCGCCGGTGAGCTGGCCGACCTGCTCGGCCTGCCCGCCGACGACCCGCGCCGGGCCGCGGTGCGGGTGGCCAACCCGCTGTCGGAGGAGGAGCCGCTGCTGCGCACCACGCTGCTCGGCCCCCTGCTGGGCATCCTCAAGCGCAACATCGGCCGGGGTCAGCGTGACGTGGCCCTCTACGAGATCGGCGCGGTCTTCCACCCGCGCCCGGGTGTCGGCGCACCGCCCACGATGGGGGTGGACCGGCGGCCGACCGACGCGGAGTTCGCCGCCGCCGACGCGGTCGTGCCCGACCAGCCCCGGCACGCCGCGGTGGTGCTGACCGGCGACGTCGACCCCGCCGGCTGGTGGGGTGGCGGCCGGGCCGCCGGCTGGGCGGACGCGGTGCAGGCCGGCCGGGCGGTGCTCGCCGCCGCCGACATCCCCGCCGACCGGGTGCAGGTGCGGGCCGCCGAGTACGCCCCCTGGCACCCCGGCCGCTGCGCCGAGCTGCTGGTCGACGGGGTCGTCGTCGGGCACGCCGGCGAGCTGCACCCGGCCGTGCTGGCCGCGCTGGAGCTGCCGAGGCGCAGCAGCGCCATGGAGCTTGACCTCGACGCGCTGCCGGCCGCCCCGGTCGTCACCGCCCCGACGATCTCCGGCTTCCCGCCGGCGCTGATCGACGTGGCCCTGGTGCTCGACGAGGGGGTGCCGGCAGCCGAGGTGCAGCGGGCGCTGGTCGAGGGGGCCGGCGAGCTGCTGGAGGACGTGCGCCTCTTCGACGTGTACGCCTCGGAGCAGCTCGGGGCGGGGCGTCGGTCGCTGGCGTACAAGCTGACGTTCCGCGCGGCGGACCGGACGCTGACGGTCGAGGAGGCGGTGGCCGCCCGCGACGCGGCGGTGGCCCGCGCCGCCGAGCTCTTCGGCGCGACCCTGCGCGGCGCCTGACGGTGCGGGGCCCCTTCCTGACGCGCTTGGGCAGGAAGGGGCCCGCTGACCGCCTGTCAACGGGCCTGGCGACTGCGGAACGTGAGGAAGTTGCCGGGCGACCCGGTGGGGAGACCCTAGGGGCGGCAGCCGTGTGCCGCTATGACCGCAAGATGCTCAAGGTCGCGTGGCCGGCTGAGCATCTTCTTCGTGGCGGCCACGACGGAGAGCCGTACGAAACGAATGCCATCGATGACGTCGGCATCATCGATCAGCAGGACGTTCTGGGATATGCGAACCCGGTTGAGATGGTCTCGAATCCGCCCTCGGGCACGGTCGCGGGTCAGCCGTGGTGCGGTGGTGCGTCGGCCAGGGATGCTTGCGGGCTTCGGTCATGCGGTGGCCGTCGCGGTGACTGCGAGCCACAGGATCAGACCCTTCCAACCGGAGAACACCGGCAGGATCGCGTATGTGGCATATGACGTCGTGAACGTCCGGGCAGCCCACGGCCGCTGGTGGAGGACCTCCAGACTCAGCGGGAGCAGGACTGCGACGAGAAGACCAAGCACCAAACGGGTCAGTTCCAAGGTTCGCCCCCAGCACGCGACATGGCGTCCGTTCCGTCCGAAGGTATCCATCCCGGTCAACCGGGAGCGGTAACGCGGCGTCGGTGCCGAGGCCGGCAGGGGACGGTCTGGACGGGTGGCAGCAGGGCCCCGTATACGCACCGTGGCCTGTGGTGATCACGATCACCTTTTCATGGCCATGCAGGGGATCGTATGACCTTGCAGCGGGTCGCTTCGGCCGGGTAGCCTTCTCTGCATAGTCATGCGGAGGTGAGAATGGGTATCCGAGTTGCGGTCGCCGGGGCGAGCGGTTACGCCGGGGGCGAGCTGCTGCGCCTGGTCGCCGGCCACCCGGAGCTCGACCTGGTCACCGCCACCGCGCACCGCCAGGTCGGCGTGCCGGTCGCCGCCGTACACCCGCAGCTCGTCGGGCTGGACCTGGTCTTCGCGGCGACCGACCCGGCGACCCTGGCCGACGCGGACCTGGTCTTCCTGGCCCTGCCGCACGGCGAGTCGGCGGCCCTGGCCGCCGCCCTGCCCGCCTCGGTGCGGGTGGTCGACCTCGGCGCGGACCACCGGCTGCGCGACGCCGCCGCCTGGTCGCGGTACTACGGCGGCGAGCACGCCGGGGCCTGGACCTACGGCCTGCCCGAGCTGCCCGGCCAGCGGGCGGCGATCGCCGGCGCGACCCGGGTGGCCAACACCGGCTGCTACGCGGCGGCCATCACCCTCGCGCTGGCCCCGCTGATCGCCGCCGGCGCGGTCGCCCCCGCCGACGTGGTCGTGGTGGCCGCCTCCGGCACCTCCGGCGCGGGCCGGGCCGCCAAGGCCCACCTGCTCGGCAGCGAGGTGATGGGCGACCTGTCGCCCTACAAGGTCGGCACCCACCAGCACGTGCCCGAGATCAAGCAGGCCACCGGCGCGACCAGCCTCTCCCTCACCCCGGTGCTGGCCCCGATGCCGCGCGGCATCCTCGCCACGGTCACCGCCGCGCCCACCGGCACCGGCGTCGACCCGGCGGCGGTGCTGGCGCAGGCGTACGCGGACGAGCCGTTCGTGCACGTGCTGCCCGAGGGGCGCTGGCCGCACACCGCCGCCACGCTCGGGGCGAACTCCTGCCACCTGCAGGCCGCCGTCGACGCCGACTCCGGCCGGGTGATCGTGGTCAGCGCGCTCGACAACCTCGGCAAGGGCGCGGCCGGTCAGGCCGTGCAGAACGCCAACCTGATGCTCGGCCTGCCCGAGACCACCGGCCTTTCCGTCTGGGGGACCGCACCATGAGCGTCACCACCCCACGGGGGTTCCGGGCGGCCGGTGTCGCCGCCGGGCTCAAGGCCGGCGGCGCGAGCGACGTGGCCCTCGTCGTCAACGACGGCCCGGACGCCGGGGTCGCCGGTGTCTTCACCGCCAACCGAGTCAAGGCCGCCCCCGTGCGCTGGACCCAGCAGGTCGTCCGGGGCGGTGTGGTCCGCGCCGTGGTGCTCAACTCCGGCGGCGCGAACGCCTGCACCGGCCCGGCCGGCTTCCAGGACACCCACGCCACCGCCGAGCACACCGCCGCCGCGCTGACCGCGTCCAGCCCTCGGCTGCGGCTCGGGGCCGCCGACGTCGCGGTCTGCTCCACCGGGCTGATCGGGGAGCGGCTGCCGATGGCGAAGCTGCTGCCCGGGGTGCGGGCGGCGGTCCGGGGCCTGTCCCGCAGCGGCGGCGACGCCGCCGCCGAGGCGATCATGACCACCGACAACCGGGTGAAGACCACCGTGGCCCGGGGCGTCGGCTGGAGCGTCGGCGGCATGGCCAAGGGCGCCGGCATGCTGGCCCCGGCCATGGCGACCATGCTCTGCGTGCTGACCACCGACGCGGTGGCCGGGCCGGCGCTGCTCGACGCCGCCCTCCGGGCGGCCTGCCGGGTCACCTTCGACCGGGTCGACTCCGACGGCTGCATGTCCACCAACGACACGGTGCTGCTGCTGGCCAGCGGCGCCTCCGGGGTCGAGCCGACCGAGGCGGAGCTGACCGACGCGGTCACCGCCGCCTGCCACGACCTGGCCCAGCAGCTCGTCGCCGACGCCGAGGGCGCCACCAAGCAGATCACCATCGACACCGTCGGCGCTGCCGACGAGGCCGACGCGGTCGAGGTGGGCCGGTCGGTGGCCCGCAACAACCTGGTCAAGACCGCGCTGTTCGGCAACGACCCGAACTGGGGTCGCATCCTCGCCGCCGTCGGCACCACCACCGCCGCGTTCGACCCGGACGCCGTCGACGTGGCCGTGAACGGCGTCTGGGTGTGCCGGGCCGGGGCCGCCGCCGAGGACCGCGCCAAGGTCGACCTCACCGGCCGGGACGTCACCATCCGCATCGACCTGCACGCCGGTGCCGCCGAGGCGACCCTCTGGACCAACGACCTGTCGCACGCGTACGTGCACGAGAACTCGGCGTACTCGACATGAGCGCGCGCAACCCCGCCGGGGCCGGGACGCCGGGCGCGGGCCCGAGCCTCAGCGCCGACCTCACCCGGGCACAGGCCAAGGCCGAGACGCTGATCGAGGCGCTGCCCTGGCTGGCCCGCCTCGCCGGCGCGACCGTCGTGGTCAAGTACGGCGGCAACGCCATGGTCGAGCCCGAGTTGCAGCGGGCCTTCGCCGCCGACATGGTCTTCCTGCGCTACGCCGGGCTCAAGCCGGTCGTGGTGCACGGCGGCGGCCCGCAGATCTCGGCCATGCTCGGCCGGCTCGGCATCGCCAGCGAGTTCAAGGGCGGCCTGCGGGTCACCACCGCCGAGGCGATGGACGTCGTGCGGATGGTGCTGGTCGGCCAGGTCGGGCGGGAGCTGGTCGGGCTGATCAACGCGCACGGCCCGTTCGCCGTCGGCCTCTCCGGCGAGGACGCCGGCCTCTTCACCGCCGTGCGCCGCCCCGCGTACGTCGACGGGGAGCCGGTGGACGTCGGCCAGGTCGGCGACGTCGAGTCGGTGGACGCCTCGGCGGTCACCGACCTGATCGCGGCGGGCCGCATCCCGGTGATCTCCACCGTCGCGCCGGACGCCGACGGGGTGCTGCACAACCTCAACGCCGACACCGCCGCCGCCGCGCTCGCGGTCGCCCTGGACGCCCGCAAGCTGGTCGTCCTCACCGACGTGCCCGGCCTCTACGCCAACTGGCCCGACACCGACAGCCTCGTGTCGCAGATCAGCACCGACGAGCTGGCGGAGCTGCTGCCGACCCTGGAGTCGGGGATGGTCCCGAAGATGGAGGCCTGCCTGCGGGCGGTGCGCCAGGGCGTGCCCGCCGCCCACGTCGTCGACGGCCGGGTCGCCCACTCCACGCTGCTGGAGGTCTTCACCTCGGAAGGATTCGGAACGATGGTCGTGAGCGCGAGGAGTGAGCCTGCGAGCCCCGCAGTCGCGAACAAGGAAGGCACGGCCAGATCATGACCGCGCTGGTGCAGCGCTGGCGGCAGTCGCTGATGGACAACTACGGCACCCCGCCGCTGGCGCTGGTCTCCGGCGCCGGCGCGGTCGTCGTCGACGAGGCCGGCCGGGAGTACGTCGACCTGCTCGGCGGCATCGCCGTCAACGCCCTCGGCCACGCCCACCCGGCGGTGGTGGCCGCCGTGTCGAAGCAGGTCGCCACCCTCGGGCACGTCTCCAACCTCTTCGTCGCCGAGCCGCCGGTGGCCCTGGCCGAGCTGCTCCTGGCGCTGGCCGGCCGGCCCGGTCGGGTCTTCTTCGCCAACTCCGGCGCGGAGGCCAACGAGGCCGCGTTCAAGCTCTCCCGGCTGACCGGCCGCTCCCACGTCGTCGCCACCGTCAACGGCTTCCACGGCCGCACCATGGGCGCGCTCGCGCTGACCGGCCAGCCGGCCAAGGCCGACCCGTTCCGCCCGCTGCCCGGCGACGTCACCCACGTCCCGTACGGCGACGCCGCCGCCCTGGCGGAGGCGGTGACCGACGCGACCGCCATGGTGATCCTGGAGCCGATCCAGGGCGAGGGCGGCGTGGTCGTCCCGCCCTCCGGCTACCTCGCCGAGGCCCGGCGGATCACCGCCCGGCACGGCGCGCTGCTGGTGCTCGACGAGGTGCAGACCGGCATCGGCCGCACCGGGCACTGGTTCGCCCACCAGGCCGAGGGCGTCGAACCGGACGTGATCACCCTCGCCAAGGGCCTCGGCGGCGGCCTGCCGATCGGTGCCTGCCTGGCCTTCGGCCGCGCGGCCGACCTGCTCGCCCCCGGCTCCCACGGCACCACCTTCGGCGGCAACCCGATCAGCTGCGCCGCCGCCCTGGCGGTGGTGTCGACCATCGCCGGCGAGGGGCTGCTCGACCACGTCAAGCGGGTCGGCGAGCGGCTGCGCCGGGGCATCGAGGCGCTGGGACACCCGCTGGTGGGCGAGGTGCGCGGCGCGGGGCTGCTGCTCGGCGTCGCGCTCACCGCCGACGTCGCCGCCCCGGTGGCCGCCGCGCTGCGGGAGGCCGGCTTCCTGGTCAACCCGGTGCAGCCGGGCGTGCTGCGGCTGGCCCCGCCGCTGATCCTCACCGTCGAGCAGGTCGACGCCTTCCTGGCCGCCCTGCCCGCCGCCCTCGACACCACCGGACCGGAGACCACCGCATGACCCGGCACCTGCTGCGCGACGACGACCTCTCGCCCGCCGAACAGTCGGCGGTGCTCGACCTGGCCGCCGTGCTGAAGGCCGAGCGCCACGCCCACCGGCCACTGGCCGGCCCGAGGTCGGTGGCGGTGCTCTTCGACAAGCCGAGCCTGCGCACCCGGTTCTCTTTCGAGGTGGGCATCGCCGAGCTGGGCGGGCACCCCGTCGTGGTGGACACCCAGGTCACCCACTTCGGCCGGGGTGAGACGCTGGCCGACGCCGGCCGGGTGCTGTCCCGGTACGTGGCGGCGATCGTGCTGCGCACCCACGGCGACGACCGCCTCGCCGAGGTCGCCGAGCACGCCACCGTGCCGGTGGTCAACGCGCTCACCGACGGCTTCCACCCCTGCCAGCTCCTCGCCGACCTGCTCACCGTCCGCGAACGCTGCGGCGGCACGGCCGGCCGGACCCTGGCGTACGTGGGGGACGCGGCGAACAACATGTCGCAGTCGTACCTGCTGGCCGGGGCGACCGCCGGGATGCACGTGCGGGTCGCCGGGCCGGACGGGTTCGACCCCGACCCGCAGGTGGTGGAGCGGGCGGCGGAGATCGCCGCCGGCACCGGCGGGTCGGTGCGGGTGCTGCGCGACCCGGTGGCGGCGGTACGCGACGCCGACGTGGTGGCCACCGACTGCTGGACCTCGATGGGGCAGGAGTCCGACGGGCTGGACCGGCTCACCCCGTTCCTGCCGTACCGGGTCGACGAGGCGCTGCTCGGCCACGCCGCGCCCGGCGCGATCGTGCTGCACTGCCTGCCCGCGCACCGGGGCGAGGAGATCACCGGCGAGGTGCTCGACGGCCCGCGCAGCGCCGTGTTCGACCAGGCGGAGAACCGGCTGCACGCGCAGAAGGCGCTGCTGACGTACCTGATCGGTCAGCCGCAGTGACCGGGCTGACCCGCACGGCGCGGCACGCCCGGATCGTGGAGCTGATCCGCGCCCAGGCGATCCGCTCGCAGACCGAGCTGGCCGACCTGCTGGCCGGCGACGGCGTCGCGGTCACCCAGGCCACCCTGTCGCGCGACCTCAAGGAGCTGGGCGCGGTCACCGCCCGCGGCGGCGACGGGCGTCTGCTGTACGTCATCCCCGAGGACGGCCACCGCCCGCTGCGCGACGCCGAGGCCGCACCGGCCCGGCTGATCCGGCTGCTGCGCGAGCTGCTCAACGAGGTCGACTCCAGCGGCAACATCGCCGTGCTGCGCACCCCACCGGGCGCAGCCCAATACCTGGCCAGCGCGTTGGACCGAGCGGGCCTGTCCGAAGTCGTCGGCACCATCGCCGGCGACGACACCATCCTCGTCGTGGCCCGCGAGGCCGTCGGCGGGGCCGCGTTGGGCGAGAAGCTCGCCGCGTGGTCGCGCCGGGAAGAGAACACCGAAGGGAACAGCACATCATGACCGAGCGGGTCGTCCTTGCGTACTCCGGAGGTCTGGACACCTCCGTCGCCATTCCGTACCTGGCCGAGCAGACCGGCGCCGAGATCATCGCGGTGGCCGTGGACGTGGGGCAGGGCGGCGAGGACCTCGAAGCCATCCGGCAGCGCGCCCTGGACTGCGGGGCCGTCGAGTCGGAGCTCGTCGACGCGCGCGACGAGTTCGCCGCCGAGTACTGCCTGCCGGCGATGCGAGCCAACGCCCTCTACATGGACCGCTACCCGCTGGTCTCCGCGCTGTCCCGGCCGCTGATCGTCAAGCACCTGGTGACGGCAGCCCGCAAGCACGGCGGCACCATCGTGTCGCACGGCTGCACCGGCAAGGGCAACGACCAGGTCCGCTTCGAGGTCGGCCTGGCCGCGCTCGCCCCCGACCTGAAGATCATCGCCCCGGCCCGGGACTTCGCCTGGACCCGGGACAAGGCGATCGCGTTCGCCGAGGAGCGGGGCCTGCCGATCGACGTGACGGCCAAGTCGCCGTACTCGATCGACCAGAACCTGTGGGGTCGGGCCGTGGAGACCGGCTTCCTCGAGGACATCTGGAACGCCCCCATCGAGGACCTCTACTCGTACACCTCCGACCCGGCCGTCGCGCGCGACGCCGACGAGGTGGTCATCACCTTCGACGCCGGCGTGCCGGTGGCGATCGACGGCGAGACCGTCACCCCGTACCAGGCGATTCTGGAGCTCAACCGGCGCGCGGGCGCGCAGGGCGTCGGCCGCCTCGACATGGTCGAGGACCGCCTCGTCGGCATCAAGAGCCGCGAGGTGTACGAGGCCCCCGGCGCGATCGCGCTGATCACCGCCCACCAGGAGCTGGAGGCGGTCACCGTCGAGCGCGACCTGGCCCGGTTCAAGAAGGGCGTCGACCAGCGCTGGGGCGAGCTGGTCTACGACGGCCTGTGGTTCTCCCCGCTGAAGCGGGCCCTGGACGCCTTCATCGACGACGCCCAGCAGCAGGTCACCGGCGAGGTGCGGCTCACCCTGCACGGCGGCCGGGCCACCGTCACCGGCCGGCGCTCCGAGGCCAGCCTGTACGACTTCGGCATGGCCACCTACGACACCGGCGACACCTTCGACCAGTCGCTGGCCAAGGGCTTCGTGCAGCTCTGGGGCCTGCCCAGCAAGATGGCCGCCGCCCGGGACTCCCGGTTGGCCGGCTCCTGAGCATGATGGCGAACGCGAGGAGTGAGCGAGCGCAGCGAGTGAGCCCCGCAGTCGGGAGCGGAAGGTGAACACTGCCACAATCGGTGGCGTGGACGACAAGAGCCTCACCGAGAACAGTGCCGCGACCAACCGTACGAGCCTGTGGGGCGGCCGGTTCGCCGGCGGGCCCTCCGAGGCGCTGGCCCGGCTGTCGGTCAGCGTGCAGTTCGACTGGCGTCTCGCCCCGTACGACATCGCCGGGTCCCGGGCGCACGCCCGGGTCCTCGCCGGCGCCGGCCTGCTCGACCCGGACGAGCTGGGCCGGGTCCTCGCCGCCCTGGACGACCTGGAGGCGGCCTGCGCCTCCGGGGCGTTCCGCCCGACCATCGACGACGAGGACGTGCACACCGCCCTGGAACGGGGGCTGCTGGAACGCCTCGGCAGCCTCGGCGGCAAGCTGCGCGCCGGCCGGTCCCGCAACGACCAGGTCGCCACCGACCTGCGGCTCTACCTGCGCGACCACGCCCGGGGCGTGGCCGCCCGGCTGGTCGAGCTGGCCGAGGCCCTGACCGAGCAGGCGGAGCGGCACGTCGACACGGCCGCGCCGGGGATGACCCACCTCCAGCACGCCCAGCCGGTCACCTTCGGCCACTGGCTGCTGGCCCACGTGCACCCGCTGCTGCGCGACCTGGAGCGGCTGCGCGACTGGGACCACCGCGCGGCGGTCAGCCCGCTCGGCGCGGGCGCGCTGGCCGGCTCCGGCCTGCCGCTGGACCCGGTGGCGGTCTCCAAGGAGCTGGGCTTCCGCACGTCCTTCGCCAACTCAATGGACGCGGTCGCCGACCGTGACTTCGTCGCCGAGTTCCTCTTCATCACCGCGATGATCGGGGTGCACCTGTCCCGCCTCGGCGAGGAGGTGGTGCTCTGGACGTCGCAGGAGTTCGGCTGGGTCGAGCTGGACGACGCGTTCGCCACCGGCTCGTCGATCATGCCGCAGAAGAAGAACGCGGACATCGCCGAGCTGGCCCGGGGCAAGTCCGGGCGGCTCGTCGGCGGGCTGATGAGCGTGCTCACCATGCTCAAGGGCCTGCCGATGGCGTACGACCGGGACATGCAGGAGGACAAGGAGCCGGCCTTCGACGCGGTCGACACCCTGGAGCTGCTGCTGCCGGCGCTGGCCGGGATGATCTCCACGATGACCGTCCGCGTCGACCGCCTGGTCGCCGCCGCGCCGGTCGGCTTCTCCCTGGCCACGGAGGTCGCCGACTGGCTGGTCCGGCGCAACGTGCCGTTCCGTGACGCGCACGAGATCACCGGCCGGCTGGTGGCGCTCTGCGCGGTGCGCGACTGCGCCCTCGACGAGGTCTCCGACGCCGACCTGGCCACGGTCAGCGAGCACCTCGACCCGTCGGTGCGCGACGTGCTCTCGGTCCGCTCGGCCCTGGCCGCCCGGATCACCCCGGGCTCCACCGGCCCCGGCCCGGTAGCCGACCAGCTCGCCACCGCCCTCGACCAGCTCGCCGGCTGGCGCGAATGGTCCGCCGAACAGGTAGTCCCCCGCTGACGCCCCGGCGGCGCGCGGGAACCGCCCCCCCCGCCCCCCGGCGGGGGG
>NZ_JBNCLB010000010.1:0-18504 GCF_049841815.1 Micromonospora sp. DT233
TGGCGGGGTCGGGCTGTGGTGACGGGGTCCAGGTGTAACCACCGGCGACCCGCCCGCATTCCACAAGGCGATCACGCCTGGCCGGAGACAACTTCTCCCCGGTCGGGGACACCTCTCGCGGACGCTATGGAGCTGATGTCGCAAACGACTCACCCGAGGCGACCGTAGTGAACGACTCACCCCGGGCGACGCCGGATCACGTGCGACGCGTCCGCGCCGCGCGGGGACACGCAGCGCAACCCGATGTCGTAAACGACTCAGCTCCATAGCGTCCCGAACCGCAGCGCCTGCCGCACTCGCGTGGGCGGTCACACCGGCCTTCGCCATGCTCTCGGTCGGGTGGTGCGGCGATGATGTCGTCGCCATGGGGAGGTCGGGAGCGTGGGGCGGCCCGGAGGGGCCCTGCTCGCTCGTCCGCCATGTGTAACCACCCCGGGCCAGCCGATGTTCCGCCCCCACGATGCCGGCCGTCACACCCAGGCCGCCCGCCCCGCCCGTCCTGCCCAACTCGGGGCAATCCCGCGCAGGCCCCCACCCCGCCCCGGGCACCCCGCCCTGGCGTCCCACGCCGGGCCGGCCGACGTCGGGGCCTGCCCCGTCCCGCCCCGGGCGTCCCCCGTGGGCCGACGCCGCACGGAAAAACGCGCGGGGCGATCGGGCGACATCTGCCGGTAACGATCTGGGAACGCTCCCAAAGGGTGATTGACACTCGTCGGGCTCTCCTCCAATCTCATGGGAGCGCTCCCGGCATCGACAGCGGGTACTTTCCGCGACCGCGCCGGGCGTCATCCCGGGGACCGTCCCGTCGATGGCGCACGAGCCGGCACCGGCAACAGCGCACCCCCACCACTGACACCCAGCCTCACATCGAAAGAGGGGTCTCGGATGAGCGTCCCAATCCGTCGTCGACGGCTCGCGGCCATCGCGCTCGCGTCCGTCGCGGTGATCGCCACCACCGCCGCCTGCGGCGACGACTCGTCGGACTCGACCGCGAGCGATGGTCCGATCACCCTGGTCGTCGACGTCTTCGGCGACCAGGGCTTCGGCTACGAAGAGCTGTACAAGCAGTACGAGCAGGAGCACCCGAACATCAAGATCCAGGAGCGCGGCAAGGGCCTGGGTCTGACCGACTACAACACCCGCCTCACCCAGCAGATCACCGCGGGTTCCGGCGCCGGTGACGTGGTCGCCCTCGAAGAGGGCACGATCGTGCAGTTCTACGCCCAGGCCGGCAAGTTCGTGAACCTGGCCGACCACGGCGCGAACGACATCAAGAGCAACTTCCTGCCGTGGAAGTGGGAGCAGGGCACCACCCCGGACGGCAAGGTCCTCGGCCTCGGCACCGACGTCGGCTCGATGGCGCTCTGCTACCGCAGCGACCTGTTCAAGGCCGCCGGTCTGCCCACCGACCGCGAGCAGGTCGGCGCGCTCTGGCCGACCTGGGACCAGTTCATCGCCGCCGGCCAGAAGTTCGCCGAGAAGGACAAGAAGCACAAGTTCATCGACTCGGCGACCAACTTCTACAACGTCGTGCTGATGCAGACGGCGGGTGCCGGCACCGGCTACACCTACTACGACAAGAGCAACAAGCTGGTCATCGGCGAGAACCCGGACGTCAAGACCGCGTACGACCTGACCACCAAGATGATCGGTGCCGGGCTGTCGAACAACCTCCAGTCGTTCTCGAACGAGTGGAACGCCGGCTTCAAGAACGCCACCTTCGCCACGGCCGCCTGCCCCGCCTGGATGACCGGTGTCATCAAGGGCCAGGCCGGCGACGCGGGGGCCGGCAAGTGGGACGTCGCCAAGGCCCCCGGCAACGGCGGCAACTGGGGCGGCTCCTTCCTCGGGGTGCCGAAGTCCAGCAAGCACGCCAAGGAGGCCGCCGAGCTGGTGAAGTTCCTGACCAGCGCCAAGGGCCAGATCGAGGCGTTCAAGAAGGTCGGCAACCTGCCCTCGTCGCCGCAGGCCCTGGCCGACCCGGCCGTGGCCGACTCGACCAACGAGTACTTCACCAACGCCCCGGTCGGCAAGATCTTCGCCGCCGGCGCGAGCGAGCTGAAGCCGGTCTACCTCGGCCCGAAGAACAACGCGGTGCGTACCGCCGTGGAGAACACCCTGCGCGCCGTCGAGCAGGGCAAGTCCGCCGACGAGCAGTGGCAGTCGGCGCTGAAGAACGGCGCAGCCGCCGGCAAGTGACCGGCCGGATCCACCGCGGGTGGCGTCGACAGTACGGCTGTCGGCGCCACCCGCGGTGCCCGCTGAACCCCGGCACCGCCCCCGCGGCCGGCCGGTAAGCCCCCGGTGCCGCCCGCGCGGCCGGCCGGTAAGCCCCCGGCGCCGCCCCCGCGACGGGTCGCGCCGACCGACGAGAAGGACCGTCGATGAGCCTGGACCTTGACACCGCAGCGCCCCCCGGCCGGGGCAGTGACCCCGCCCGCCCGGCCGGTGCCGCGAACACTCGTTCGGCCCGCCTGAGCCGGCTGGACCTCAGGTACTCCCCGTACCTCTACATCCTGCCGTTCTTCGTGATCTTCGGGATCTTCAGCGCGTACCCGATCATCTACACCGTCTGGATCGCGCTGACCGACCGGTCGCCGATGAACGAGACGATCAGCTTCGTCGGGCTGGACAACTTCGTCGAGCTGCTGACCCAGGACCCCCAGTTCTGGAACGCCGTGGTCAACACGTTCGGCATGTTCGCCCTCTCCACCGTGCCGCAGCTCGCGATCGCGCTGGTGCTGGCCAACGCGCTGAACCGGAAGCTGCGGGCGCAGACGTTCTTCCGCATGGCCATCGCGATGCCGATCATCACCTCCACCGCCGTGGTCGCGCTGATCTTCTCGATGCTCTACGCCAAGGAGTTCGGCCTGATCAACTGGCTGCTCGACCTGGTCGGCATCGAACCGATCGACTGGCGGGCCAACCGCCTCGCCTCCTGGTTCGCCGTCTCCACCATGGTCGACTGGCGCTGGGTCGGCTACAACGCCCTGATCTACCTGGCGGCCATGCAGTCGATCAGCAAGGACATGTACGAGGCGGCGTCGCTGGACGGCGCGTCGCGCCGCCGGCAGTTCTGGTCGATCACCATCCCGCAGCTCCGCCCGACGATCATCTTCACGCTGATCGTCTCGACCATCGGCGGGTTGCAGCTCTTCACCGAGCCGCTGCTGTTCACCAGCGGCGCCGGGGGCATCTCCGGCGGCTCCGAGGGCCAGTTCCAGACCATCACCATGTACCTGCTCGACGTGATGAACACCCGCTTCCGCTGGGGGTACGCCGGTGCCGTCGCGCTGGTGTTGTTCCTGCTCATCGCCCTGGTGTCGCTGGTGAACTACCTGCTCGCCCGCCGCATCAGCTCGGACAAGTGAGGGTTGCGCCAGATGACGACCACGATGCTCCGCCCGCCCGTACGCCCGGCCGGCAAGCCGCCGCGCGAGTCGCACAAGGCCGACCGGCTCTGGAAGGCCACCCCGCTGACCTGGGTCGGGCTGGTCCTCGGCGTGATCCTCTCCCTCTTTCCGTTCTACTGGATGATCGTCATCGCGTCCCGGACGAACGACGCGGCGAACTCCTGGCCGCCGCCGTTCCTGCCCGGCGGCAAGCTCGGCGAGAACATCCAACGGGTGCTGGCCAACGGTGACGCCAACATCGTCAAGGGGCTGATGAACTCGTTCCTGGTCTCCGGAACGATCACCGTCGCCACCGTCTTCTTCGGCTCCCTGGCCGGCTTCGCCTTCGCGAAGCTGCGCTTCCGGGGCAAGAACGCGATGCTGCTGGTCATCCTCGCCTCGATGATGGTGCCGATCCAGCTCGGCGTGCTGCCGCTGTACATCCTGATGGCCAAGCTCGAATGGCTCAACACCATGCCGTCGGTCACGGTGCCGTTCCTCATCGGCGGCTTCGGCATCTTCATGATGCGCCAGTACGCCGAGCAGGCCGTCCCCAACGAGCTGATCGAGGCGGCCCGGGTCGACGGCTGCTCCACCTGGCGGGTCTACTGGCACGTGGTCGTGCCCGCGCTGCGGCCGGCGGCGGCGGTGCTCGGCCTGCTCACCTTCATGGAGCAGTGGAACCAGTTCTTCTGGCCCTTCGTGGTGCTCGCCGACCCGGCCAACCCGACGGTGCAGATCTCGCTGCGCAGCCTCAACACGGCGTACTTCGCGGACAACTCCCAGATCTTCGCGGGTACGTTGATCGCGACGCTTCCGCTCTTCGTCATCTTCGTCCTCTTCGGCCGCCAGATCATCGGCGGGATCATGGAAGGCGCCGTCAAGTCGTGACCGTTCCCCACCACCGGCCCACCCTCGGCCTGCTCGACGCCGGCGGGGAGTTGACCTTCCCGCCGGACTTCCTGTGGGGGGCGGCGACCGCCGCGTACCAGATCGAGGGGGCCGCCGCCGACGACGGGCGCACCCCGTCGATCTGGGACACCTTCAGCCACACCCCGGGGCGGACCGTCGGCGGGCACACCGGCGACGTGGCCTGCGACCACTACCACCGGATGCCCGACGACGTACGCCTGATGGCCGAGCTGGGGCTGCGGTCGTACCGTTTCTCGGTCTCCTGGCCCCGGGTGCAGCCCGGCGGCTCGGGGGCGGCCAACTCCGCGGGGTTGGACTTCTACCGCCGGCTGGTCGACGAGCTGCTCGGCTGGGGCATCGAGCCCTGGCTGACCCTCTACCACTGGGACCTGCCCCAGCCGCTGGAGGACGCCGGCGGCTGGCCGGCCCGGGACACCGCGGCCCGCTTCGCCGACTACGCCCAGCTCGTCGCCGACGCGCTCGGCGACCGGGTGCACAACTGGACCACGCTGAACGAGCCGTGGTGCTCGGCGTTCCTCGGGTACGGCTCGGGGGCGCACGCGCCGGGGCGCTCCGACCCGGCGGACGCGGTCCGCGCCGGGCACCACCTGATGCTCGGGCACGGCCTCGCCGTGCAGGCGCTGCGGGCGTCGCACCCGGACGCCCGGCTCGGCATCACGGTGAACCTCTACCCGGTGACCCCCGCCACCGACGCCCCCGGCGACGCCGACGCGGCCCGCCGGATCGACGCGCTGGCCAACCGGTTCTTCCTCGACCCGGTGCTGCGCGGGTCGTACCCGCAGGACCTGCGGGCGGACCTGGCGGCGGTGACGGACTTCGGCCACGTGCGCGACGGCGACCTGGCGACCATCTCGACGCCGCTGGACCTGCTGGGGATCAACTACTACAGCCGGCACGTGGTCGCCGCGCCGGTGCCGGGGGCCGCCCCGGAGGCGTACTGGCGGGCGCCGACCTGCTGGCCGGGCAGCGAGGACGTCCGCTTCGTCACCCGGGGCGTCCCGGTGACCGACATGAACTGGGAGATCGACGCCCCCGGGCTGGTCGAGACCCTGCAACGGGTGCACCGGGAGTACACCGAGCTGCCGCTCTACGTCACCGAGAACGGGGCGGCGTTCGTCGACACGGTCGTCGACGGTCGGGTGGACGACACCGACCGGATGGCCTACCTCGACTCGCACCTGCGGGCGGCGCACGCGGCGATCGGCTCCGGGGTGCCCCTGCGCGGATACTTCGCCTGGTCACTGTTGGATAATTTCGAATGGGCCTGGGGTTACGGCAAACGTTTCGGGCTGGTGTACGTCGACTACGACAGCCAGACTCGCATCCCCAAGTCCAGCGCCAGGTGGTACGCCGAGGTGATCCGACGCAACGGTCTGGCCGCACAATAGGCGAGGGCCAGCCAGTGACGGGCGGACCCGGCGCCCACCCCCGTCGGGGGCGAGCCGGGCCGCCCACGTCGGAGGAGCAGAGAATGACAACGCAGCGCACCCGGTCGCTCGGGCGCCCGACCCTCGACGCGGTCGCCGCTCGCGCCGGCGTCGGGCGCGGCACGGTCTCCCGGGTGGTCAACGGCTCGCCCCAGGTCAGCCCCGAGGCGCGGGCCGCGGTGCAGCAGGCCATCGACGAGCTGGGGTACGTGCCGAACCGGGCGGCCCGCGCGTTGGTCACCCAGCGTACGGATTCGGTGGCCCTGGTCGTCTCCGAGTCCGGGGACCGGGTCTTCACCGAGCCGTTTTTCGCCGGGATCGTCCGGGGGGTCAGCTCCGCCCTGCTGGAGACCCCGTTGCAGCTCTGGTTGGCCATGGTGCAGTCGCCGATCGAGCGGGAGCGGGTCGAGCACCACCTGACCAACCAGCACGTCGACGGGGTGCTGCTGCTCTCCCTGCACGACGCCGACCCGCTGCCCACGCTGCTGGAGGAGCGCGGCCTGCCGACCGTGCTCGGCGGCCGGCCGGCCCGGATGCTGCAACCCGGCGCCCAGCCGGCGCACTACGTCGACGTGGACAACGTCGGCGGCGCCCGGCACGCGGTGGAGTACCTCTACGCCCGGGGGCGGCGGCGGGTCGCCACCATCGCCGGCCCCCAGGACATGGGCGCCGGCCTGGCCCGCCTGACCGGCTACCGGGAGGCCGTCCAGGCCACCGGCGCCGGCCTCAACCCCGACCTGATCACGTACGGCGACTTCAGCGAGGGCAGCGGGGCGGCCTGCATGCGCCGGCTGCTGGAGGTCTGCCCCGACCTCGACGCGGTCTTCGTCGCCTCCGACCTGATGGCGTTCGGCGCGCTGCGTACGCTGCGCGAGGCCGGCCGGCGGGTGCCGGAGGACGTGGCGGTCATCGGCTTCGACGACGCCCCGGTGGCCCGGCAGGCCGACCCGCCGCTGACCACGGTCTTCCAGCCGATCGAGGAGATGGGCCGCCAGATGGCGCACCTGCTGGTGTCCCGCATCCGTGGCGTGGACGTCCCCACCAACCACATCCTCCTGGACACCCACATGGTCCGGCGCGCGTCGGCCTGACCCGCAGCCGCAGCGGGGCGGAGGTCAGGGCCAGCGGCGCAGTTCGCGTTTGGCCAGCGAGGCGCGGTGCACCTCGTCGGGGCCGTCGGCCAGGCGGAGGGTGCGGGCCTGGGCCCAGAGCGCGGCGAGCGGGGTGTCCTGGCTGACGCCCGCGCCGCCGTGCGCCTGGATGGCCTTGTCGATCACCCACTCCGCCATCGCCGGGGTGGCGATCTTGATGGCCTGGATCTCGGTGTGCGCGCCCTTGTTGCCGACGGTGTCCATCAGCCAGGCGGTCTTGAGCACCAGCAGCCGGGCCTGCTCGATGCGGACCCGGGACTCGGCGATCCACTCCCGCACCACGCCCTGCTCGGCGAGCGGACGGCCGAAGGCGATCCGCTGGTTCGCCCGGCGGCAGAGCAGCTCCAGGGCGCGCTCGGCCATGCCGACCAGCCGCATGCAGTGGTGGATGCGCCCCGGGCCGAGCCGGGCCTGGGCGATGGCGAAGCCGGCGCCCTCGTCGCCGACCAGGTTCGCCGCCGGCACCCGGACGTCGGTGAAGTCGATCTCGGCGTGCCCGCCGTGCGGGGCGTCGCTGTAGCCGAAGACCGTCAGGCCGCGCCGCACCGTCACCCCGGGGGTGTCGCGGGGCACCAGCACCATGCTCTGCTGGCGGTGCCGGTCGGCGTGCGGGTCGGTCTTGCCCATCACGATGAAGATCTCGCAGCGCGGGTCCATCGCCCCCGACGACCACCACTTGCGGCCGTTGATCACGTACTCGTCGCCGTCGCGGGTGATCCGGGTGGCGATGTTGCTGGCGTCGGAGGAGGCCACCTCCGGCTCGGTCATGCAGAACGCCGAGCGGATCTCCCCGTCGAGCAGCGGCGTCAGCCAGCGCTCCCGCTGCGCGGCGGAGCCGAACTCGGCCAGCAGCTCCATGTTGCCGGTGTCCGGCGCGGCGCAGTTGACCGCCTCCGGGGCCAGGTGCGGGCTGTGACCGGTCAGCTCGGCCAGCGGCGCGTACTGCAGGTTGGTCAGCCCGGCGCCGTAGCGCGGGTCGGGGAGGAAGAGGTTCCACAGGCTCCGGGTGCGCGCCTCGGCCTTCAGCTCCTCCAGCACGGGGGAGCGGGCCCACGGGTCGCCGGCCGCCGCGACCTGCGCGGCGTGCACCGACTCCGCCGGGTAGACGCACTCGTCGAGGAACGTGCTCAGCCGGGCGCGCAGCTTCTCGGTGCGGGCGTCGAAACCGAAGTCCATCACTTCTCCCTGACTGCGCGCAGCCCGTGCGCGACCAGCGGCGCCACCAGCGCGCCGATCCGGTCGAAACCCCCGCCGAGCGTCTGCCCGAGGGTGTGCCGGTAGTGGATTCCCTCGCAGATCACCGCGAGCTTGAAGCAGCCCAGGGCGACGTGCCAGTGCAGCGGGCCGACATCGACGTCGCTGCGCCCGGCGTACCGCTCGATCAGCTCGCCCCCGGTGGGGAAGCCGGCCCGGGGGCCGAGCCCGTCGGCGACCGGGTTGCCCACCACCTCGTCGCTGTCGCCGAGCACGTCCCAGTAGGTCAGCAGGAGCCCCAGGTCGGCCAGCGGATCGCCGAGGGTGGCCATCTCCCAGTCCAGCACGGCCCGCACCGCCACCGGGTCGACCGTGGCGAGGAGGTTGTCCAGCCGGTAGTCGCCGTGCACGACGCGGCCCGCGTTCGCGCCCTCGGGCACCGAGGCGGCGAGCGCGTCGCGCAGCTCGTCGACGCCGGGCAGCGGGCGGCTGCGGGACGCCTCGAGCTGCGCGGCCCAGCGGCGGACCTGCCGGCCGAGGAAGCCCTCGGGGCGGCCGAAGTCGGCGAGCCCGACCTCGGCGGGGTCGACGGTGTGCAGGGCGGCGAGGGTGTCCATCATCGCCATCGCCAGGTCGCGGCGCTGCCCGTCGGTCAGCGGATCGGTCTGCGACCGGCTGCGCAGGACCTCGCCGTCAACCCGCTCCATCAGGTAGAACGGGGCGCCGATCACGTCGGCGTCCGGGCAGAACAGCAGCGCCTCGGGCACGGGCACGGCGGTCGGGGCGAGCGCGGAGATGACCCGGTGCTCCCGGCCCATGTCGTGCGCGGTGGCCAGCACGTGCCCGAGCGGGGGGCGGCGCAGCACCACCTCCCGGCCGGCGCAGCGCAGCAGGTATGTCAGGTTGGACTTGCCGCCGGCGATCAGCCGGGCCCGCAGCGGCCCGGCGGCCAGCTCGGGGCGGCGCGCGCCCAGGTACGCGGCGAGCCGGTCGAGGTCCAGCCCCTTCGGAACGGCCGCGCCGGAGGCGGTGCTCGCATCGACGGCGGCCGGATCGGTCATCCGAATAGTTGATGGCACCTCGGCCGTCCTGTCAAGGCAGGATTTTCCGCCGGGACACGGCACGGCAACAGGGGCGAAACGGTCGACGACCAGGCTGGTGGCAGCCCCGCCGGCCGTCCTGCGCCGGCCCGCCGAGCGGAGGGACGACCATGCTGCTGAGAGTTCGGGTGACCCTGCCGGATCGCCCCGGCACGCTCGGTCAGGTGGCCCGGACACTCGGCGTCTCCGGTGCCGACATCGTCCAGGTCGTCGTCCTGGAGCGCCTCGGCGGGCGGGCGGTCGACGACTTCACCGTGGTCTGGCCGGGCGCCGGCCGGGTGGAGCGGCTGCTGGCCGGCCTCGCCGCCATCCCGGGGGTGCGGGTCGACGGGCTCTGGCGGGCGATCGGCGCGCCGACCACCACCGGGCAGGACGCCGAGTTGCTGGCCCAGGTCGCGGGGAACCCGGCCGACGGGCTGGCCACCCTGGTCGACGCGGTCCCCGGCCTGCTGGCCGCGGACTGGGCGGTGGCGGCGGTGGTCCCGCTGGACTGGGCGTCGCGCACCGGCGTCGGCAGCGGTGCGGCGACCGTGACCCGGGCGAGCTGGCGTACCCCCGTGCCGGCCCGGCTGCCCGAGGTCACCCCGCTGCGGGCCCGCGAGCTGACGGGCACCGACGGCACCCACTACGCGGTCGCGCCGTTCGGCCGGGCCGGGCTGGTGCTCGTGGTGGCGCGGGACCGGGCCGAGGCGCTCAGCCCCGCCGCGTTCCACTCCACCGAGGTGGACCGCCTCGCCCAGCTCGTCCGGGCCAGCGCGGTGATCCTCGGCGACCGGCTCGACCTGGCGGACGTCCCGCCGGTGCCGGCCGGCGGTTGATCGACCGAGTCCCGGTACGGGGCTCGTCGGCCGGCCCGGTCCCCGATGCGGGGGCCGGGCCGGCACTACTGCGCCGCCCCGGCGACGAGGCCGGGTCCGGGCTGGAGTGGGTTCGCCGGGTCGTCACCGCCGGGCAACGGCCCGGCAACAGCGGCCCGTCATCCTCGTCGGTGAGGAAGGGAGACAACCATGGCGCTGTGGCGGATCCGAGCCACCGTGGACGACCGGCCGGGTTACCTGTCGGTGCTCACGGCCAGCCTCGCGTTGCGCGGGGTCAACATCCTCACCGTGCAGGTGCACACCACCGAGGTGGGGGCGGTCGACGACTTCCTCGTCGACGCGCCCGACTCGCTCGACGAGGCGGGGCTGGTCGCCGCCGTGGCGCGGGGCCGGGGCCGGGACTGCTGGGTGGCGCGCAGCGAGGCGCGCGGCCTGGCCGACCAGCCGACCCGGGTGCTGGGCCTGGCCACCGGGCTGGTCCGCGACCCGGAGGCGACGGGCCCGGCGCTGGCCACGCTGCTGGCGGCCGACGAGGTCGTCTGGCGCTGCGCCCCGGCCGCCGGCGGCATCGACGGCACGACCCTGACGCTGCCCGATCCGACCGGCGGCTCCTACGAGGTGCGCCGGGCCGCGCCGACGTTCACCCCGGCCGAGTACGCGCGGGCCCAGGCGCTGACCGAATTGGCGGCGACGGTGGCCCGCCGGGCCGTCGACCAGGTCACCCTGGTCCTGCCCGACGGTGCCGAGCTGACCGTCCGCCCGGCAGGCGCCGACGACCTGCCCGGCGTACTGGAGCTGCACCGACGCTGCTCGGCGCGGACCCGGCACCGCCGGTACCTGGGCGGGGCCGCGTCGCCCGCGCCGGCCCGGCTGCGCCGGCTGCTGGAGCCGACCCAGGGCCTGACCCTGGTCGCGACGGCGGCCGAACCCGGCGCGGCGGCGGAGCCGACCGTCGTGGCCATGGCCAACCTGCTGGCCGAGGGCGACGAGGCCGAGGCGGCGCTGCTGGTGCGCGACGACTGGCAGCGGCGCGGGCTCGGCACGGCCCTGCTGCGCCGGCTGGTGGGGCACGCCGAGCGCGGCGGGCTGGCGGCGGTGCTGCTGCACGTCCAGGCGGAGAACGCGCCGATGCTGCGTACGCTGGCCCGGCTGGCCCGCCCGAGCGCGGCGGAGCGCGACGGCGGCCTGGTCACCGTCACGCTGCCGCTGGCCACCAGCGCCGCCACCACCAGCGTCGCCGCCGAGTCGCCTCAGGTGGTGGGGTAGCTGCTGTAGTCGGGGAAGTTGCCGTAGAGGCGGTCGTCGCCGCCGACGGTGACGGCCTGCACGAGCAGGTCGCCGCCGACGAAGGCGCCCTTCCAGGAGGCGCCCCGCCCGCCGAACGGCTCGTCGCGGTCGCCGCGTGAGCGCGGCTTGTTGATGCCGACCTTGAACGCCTGCAGGTCCACGGCCAGCTTGCCGGCCAGCTCCTCGTCGTCGCAGGCGAGGCTGGCCACCAGCGCGCCGTTGGAGGCGTTCATCGCGGCCAGCAGCTCGTCGGTGGTGTCCACCACCACGATCGTGTCGACCGGGCCGAACGGCTCGGCGTGCATCAGCCGGGACCGGCCGGGCGGGGCCAGCAGCACCGCCGGGGCCACGTACGCGGAGGTGTCCTGCCCGTCGAGGAAGGGCGCGCCGGTCAGCTTGCCCCGGTGCAGCGGCACCGCCCCGCCGCGGACCGCCTCATCGACCTTGCGGCGTAGCTCGTCGGCCTTGGCCGCGCTGATCAGCGGGCCGAAGTCCAGCTCGGGCAGCGGGTCGCCGGCCGACCAGCCCTCGTCGACCGCCAGCGGGTGGCCGAACCGGATCGAGCGGACCACCGGCAGGTACATGTCCAGGAACTCGTCGACCAGGTCGCGCTGCACCACGAACCGGGGGTACGCGGTGCAGCGCTGCTTGCCGTACTCGAAGCCCTTGCGCAGGTGCCCGGCGAGCAGGTCCCACTGGGAGAAGCCCCAGACGCCCCAGGCGTTGAGGCCCTCCTGCTCGATGAAGTGCCGCTTGTCGGAGTCGAGCAGCGCGGCGGCGACCTTGCCGCCGTTGGAGCGCCCGCCGACGAACGCCACCGCGCCGACCTGCGGGGCCCGCACCAGCACCTCGGAGAGCTCCTCTCCGCCGCCGCTGACCAGGGTGGCGGGGAGCCCGGCGCGGCGCATCAGCGCGTGCGCGACGGTGAGGCAGACCGCCCCGCCCTGCGACGGGGTCTTCGCGATCACCGCGTTGCCGGCCAGCAGCTGCACCAGCTCGGCGTGCACCAGCACGCTCATCGGGTAGTTCCACGAGGCGATGTTGCTGACCGGGCCGGGCAGCGGCTCGCGGCCGTCGGCGAGCATCCGGTCGATCTGCCCGACGTACCAGCGCACGCCGTCCAGGGCCCGGTCGACGTCGGCGCAGGCCAGCCGCCACGGCTTGCCGATCTCCCAGACCAGCAGCAGGGCCAGCAGGTCGCGGTGGTCGGCGAGGGCGGCCAGGGCGTCGGTGACCCGGGCCTTGCGCTCGGCGAGCGGCGTGGCGGCCCAGTCGCGGTGCGCGGCGGCGGCGTGGGCGACGGCGGAGCGGGCGGTGTCGGCGTCGAGCCGGGGCAGGTTGACCAGGACGGTGTTGTCGACCGGGGTGCGGACCGGGTGCGGGGTGCCGACCGCCCGCCAGTCGCCCTCGACGAGGTTGCGCAGGGTGGTCACGCCGCCCGTCTCGGGCCCGAAGGCCTCGGGGGTGGCGGCCACGGCGCGGGCGAGGGTGTCGGACCAGGCGGTGCCGTCGGCGAGTCGGAGGGCCATCGGTTCTCCTCAGGGTGGACCGGGGGAGCAGCCGCGTCGATGGAACTGCTGGGGGCCCGTACTGTCTCGCGTCGATGCGGGGGCCGGCAACCGTACGCCCGTATCCCAGGACGTGAGCGGCCTGCGGTCTTCCCAAGAGCGGGAGCGGCTCGATACATTGTCGAACATCCATGGGAGCGCTCCCGCGCCTCCTCGGAACCCCACCACCCGCCGCCGGCGGCCGCCGACCAGGCCCGACGCCCGTCCCGCGTCGGTCGGCGTCGCCGGGGCACCACCGTCAGGAGCGCCCCATGCGTGATCCGATCCGGCCCGCCCGGCCGTCGTGGCCCGCCGAGCACCCGCCGCCGCGCGCCCGCCGTGCCCGGGCCTGGCCGCGTCGCCTGCTGGCCGCCGGCGCGGCCCTGGCCGCCGGCCTCGCCGTGAGCGTCGTCGCGCCGCAGGCCGCCCCCGCCGCCAGCCTGCGGGCCACCCCCGCCGCCGCGCCCGCGTTCAACTACGCCGAGGCGCTGCAGAAGTCGCTGTTCTTCTACGAGGCCCAGCAGTCCGGGCGCAAACCCGCCTGGAACCGGGTCTCCTGGCGCGGGGACTCCGCGCTCACCGATGGCGCCGACGTCGGCGTGGACCTCACCGGCGGCTGGTACGACGCGGGCGACCACGTGAAGTTCGGCTTCCCGATGGCGTTCAGCGCCACCATGCTGGCCTGGGGCGCGGTCGAGTACCGCGCGGGGTACGTCGCCTCCGGGCAGCTCACCCACCTGCTCGACAACCTGCGCTTCGTCAACGACTACTTCGTCAAGGCGCACCCCGCCCCGAACGTCCTGTACGGGCAGATCGGCAAGGGCGACGACGACCACAAGTGGTGGGGCCCGGCCGAGGTGCTGCCGATGGCGCGGCCCGCGTACAAGATCGATGCGAGCTGTGGCGGCGCGGACCTGGCGGGGGAGACGGCGGCGGCGATGGCCGCGTCGTCGATGGTCTTCCGCCCCACCGACGTCACCTACGCCGACAAGCTGCTCGGCCACGCCAGGCAGCTCTACACCTTCGCGGACACGGTGCGGAAGAACTACCACGAGTGCATCACCGACGCCAGCACCTTCTACAAGTCGTGGAGCGGCTGGCAGGACGAGCTGGTCTGGGGCGCGATCTGGCTGCACCGGGCCACCGGCGACGCCAGCTACCTGGCCAAGGCCGAGAGCGAGTACGACAAGCTCGGCACCGAACCGCAGTCGACCACCCGCTCCTACAAGTGGACCATCGCCTGGGACAACAAGCAGTTCGGCGCGTACGTGCTGCTGGCCAAGCTCACCGGCAAGCAGAAGTACGTCGACGACGCCAACCGCTGGCTGGACTGGTGGACCGTCGGGGTCAACGGGTCGAAGGTGGCCTACTCGCCCGGCGGAATGGCGGTGCTCGACTCCTGGGGCGCGCTGCGCTACGCCGCCAACACCTCCTTCGCCGCCCTGGTGCACAGCGACAGCACCACCGACGCCACCCGCAAGGCCCGCTACCACGACTTCGCCGTCCGCCAGATCGGGTACGCCCTCGGCGACAACCCGCGCAACTCCAGCTACGTCATCGGCTTCGGGGCCAACCCGCCGCGCAACCCGCACCACCGCACCGCGCACGGCTCCTGGTGGGACAGCCAGACCGTGCCCACCGAGACCCGGCACACCCTCTACGGCGCGCTGGTCGGCGGCCCCTCGGCGGCCAACGACGCCTACACCGACAGCCGCTCCGACTACGTGATGAACGAGGTCGCCACCGACTACAACGCCGGCTTCAGCTCCGCCCTGGCCCGGCTGGCCGCCGAGTACGGCGGCACCCCGCTGGCCGGCTTCCCCGGCACCGAGCAGGCCGACCTCGACGAGCTGACCGTGGAGACCACGGTGACGCAGGCCGAGCCCCGGGCCACCGGGCTGAAGGCGATCGTCTACAACAAGTCGGCGTTCCCCGCGCGGGCGCTGACCGACGGCAGGTTCCGCTACTACTTCCGCCCCGAGGGCACCGGCGCGGTGCAGGTCACCCCCGGCTACACCCAGGGCTGCCCGGCGCCGTCGACCGCCAAGCAGCTCAGCGGCGACATCTGGTACGTCGAGGTGGACTGCACCGGGCACACCATCGCCCCCGCCGGGCAGTCGCAGCACCGGATGGAGGTGCAGTTCAAGATCGGCGTACCGGAGGGCGGCACCTGGGATCCGACCAACGACCCGTCGTACCAGGCCACCGCCGGGCCGAACCGCAAGGTCACCCTCTACGCCGGCAGCACCCGGGTCTGGGGCGACGAGCCCACCGGCACCCCGGCGGACACCACCGCGCCCACCGTGCCCGGCACCCCGACCGCCTCGGCCGTCGGCCCGACCGGGCTCACCCTGACCTGGGCGGCGTCGACCGACAACGTCGGCGTCACCGGGTACCGGGTCTACCGCAAGGCCTCCCCGACCGACACCCTGCTCGCCACGGTCACCGGCACCAGCCACGCCGTCACCGGGCTCAGCCCCGGCACCGCGTACGTCTTCTACGTCGTCGCGCTCGACGCCGCCGGCAACCCCTCCACCCCGTCACCCGGCGTCACGGTCACCACCACCGGCACGCCCACCCCGACCGCCGGCTGCAAGGTCGGCTACAGCACCAGCGACTGGAGCGCCGGCTTCACCGCCACCGTCACGCTCACCAACACCGGCACCACCGCCCTCACCGGCTGGAGCCTGGCGTTCGCCTTCCCCAACGCCGGGCAGAAGGTGAGCCAGGGCTGGTCGGCGAACGTCACCCAGACCGGCGCCGCCGTCACCGCGACGAACCTCGCCTACAACGGGGCGCTGGCGGCGGGGGCCTCGACCAGCTTCGGCTTCAACGGCACCCACACCGGCGCCAACCCGAAGCCCACGGCCTTCACCCTCAACGGCTCCCCCTGCACCGTCTCCTGACCGTCGCTGCACCCGTGGGGTGGCCGATACCGCACCCGGGGCCGGCCACCCCACCCCACCCCACCCCACCCCACACCTCGCGGCCAAAACATTTCCGAAACTATTCCGAAACTTGTTGCCCGAACCGACGAGTGATGTAAGCATTGATAAATGTAGATTTATCAACCGAGACGTCCAGTCGTCCCTGCCCGGACGGCCTGGGCGTTGGCCAATAAGGAGGCCACGATGGCAATGAGCCCATCCGTTCAACGCGGCGCGAGTCGGCGACGGCGCTCGCCCGCACTCCGAGCGCTGCTCGCCGGCGCGATCGGCACCGTGACCCTGGCCGCCGCCGTGCTGCTGATGCCGTCGGCGAACGCCGCCGCGACCACGCTGGGCGCGGCCGCCGCGCAGTCGGGCCGGTACTTCGGCACGGCCATCGCGGCGGGCCGGCTCGGCGACTCGACGTACAGCACGATCGCCGCGCGTGAGTTCAACATGATCACCGCCGAGAACGAGATGAAGCCGGACGCGACGCAGCCCCAGCGGGGCCAGTTCAACTTCAACTCCGGTGACCAGATCTACAACTGGGCGACCCAGCGTGGCCTGAAGGTCCGCGGGCACACCCTGGCCTGGCACGCGCAGCAGCCGGGTTGGATGCAGAGCCTGAGCGGCAGCAACCTGCGTCAGGCGATGATCGACCACATCAACGGCGTGATGGGCCACTACCGGGGCAAGCTCGCCGCCTGGGACGTGGTCAACGAGGCGTTCAACGAGGACGGCAGCCGCCGCTCCTCCAACCTCCAGGGCACCGGCAACGACTGGATCGAGGTGGCGTTCCGCACCGCGCGGGCGGCCGACCCGTCGGTCAAGCTCTGCTACAACGACTACAACATCGAGAACTGGTCCTACGGCAAGACGCAGGGCGTCTACCGCATGATCCAGGACTTCAAGTCCCGTGGCGTGCCGATCGACTGCGTCGGGTTGCAGACCCACTTCACCGGCGGCAGCTCGCTGCCGAGCAACTTCCAGACGACACTCTCCAGCTTCGCCGCGCTCGGCGTGGACGTGGCGCTGACCGAGGTCGACGTCACCAACTCCTCCACCACCCAGTACGCCGGGCTGACCCAGGCGTGCCTCAACGTGCCGCGCTGCATCGGCATCACCGTCTGGGGCGTACGCGACAGCGACTCCTGGCGCTCGAACGAGAGCCCGCTGCTCTTCGACGGCAGCGGCAACAAGAAGGCCGCCTACAACTCCGTCCTCAACGCGCTCAACGCGGCGACCCCCGGGCCGACCGCGACCCCGACCCCGACCCCGACCACGAGCCCGCCGCCGAGCGGCGGTGCCGGCCGGATCGTCGGCGTGCAGTCGAGCCGGTGCATCGACGTGCCCAACGCGACGCAGACCAACGGCACCCGGGTCCAGCTCTACGACTGCAACGGCCAGTCGAACCAGCAGTGGACGTACACCAGCAACAAGCAGTTGCGGGTCTACGGCAGCAAGTGCCTCGACGCGAACGGCGCGGGCACCGCGAACGGCACCGGCGTCATCATCTACGACTGCAACAGCCAGTCGAACCAGCAGTGGAACATCAACTCCAACGGCACCATCAGCGGCGTGCAGTCCGGCCGCTGCCTGGACGTCTGGGGCACCGGCAACGGCCAGCAGATCCAGCTCTACGACTGCCACGGTCAGTCCAACCAGCAGTGGCGGACCGACTTCGGCGGCACCACGCCGCCGCCGACGACGCCGCCGCCGACGACCACGCCGCCCCCGTCGGGCAACTGCGCGCTCCCGTCGACCTACCGTTGGTCGTCGACCGGCGCGCTGACCGACCCGAAGAACGGCTGGGTCTCGGTCAAGGACTTCACCAACGTGGTCTACAACGGCAAGCACCTGGTCTACGCGTCGAACGTCAACAGCAGCGGCTCGTACGGCTCGATGAACTTCAGCCTGTTCACCAACTGGTCCGACATGGCCTCGGCCGGTCAGACCGCAATGAGCCAGGGCACGGTGGCGCCCACGCTGCTCTACTTCGCCCCGAAGAACATCTGGGTGTTGGCGTACCAGTGGGGACCGACCTCGTTCAGCTACAAGACGTCGAGCGACCCGACCAACGCCAACGGCT
The DNA here is from genome assembly GCF_049841815.1 of Micromonospora sp. DT233. NCBI lineage: Bacteria > Bacillati > Actinomycetota > Actinomycetes > Micromonosporales > Micromonosporaceae > Micromonospora > Micromonospora sp. DT233. The sequence goes on from NZ_JBNCLB010000010.1 coordinate 17,866, forward strand.
GGTCCTCGGCGCAGACGCTCTCCACCGCCACGCTCTCCGACGCCCCCTACGGCGTGATCGACCAGACCCTCATCGGCGACGACCAGAACATGTACCTCTTCTTCGCCGGTGACAATGGCAAGATCTACCGGTCGAGCATGGCGCTCGGGAACTTCCCGGGCAGCTTCGGCTCGAGCTACACGACGGTCATGACCGACACGACCAACAACCTGTTCGAGGGCGTCGAGGTCTACAAGGTGCAGGGCCAGAACCAGTACCTCATGATCGTCGAGGCGATCGGTGCGCAGGGCCGCTACTTCCGGTCGTTCACGTCGAGCAGCCTGAACGGCTCGTGGACCCCGCAGGCGGCCACCGAGAGCAACCCCTTCGCCGGCAAGGCCAACAGCGGCGCGACGTGGACCAACGACATCAGCCACGGTGACCTGGTCCGCAACAACCCCGACCAGACCAAGACCATCGACGCCTGCAACCTGCAGTTCCTCTACCAGGGCAAGAACCCCAGTGCGGGGGGCGACTACAACCTGCTGCCGTGGCGGCCGGGTGTCCTGACCCTCCAGCGCTAGGGCGACGAGGGGCGGCACCGGCCGCGCCCGTCCGCTGATCACCCCGGGTCGTGCCCGGCACCGCGCGGTGCCGGGC
>NZ_JBNCLB010000010.1:18514-99369 GCF_049841815.1 Micromonospora sp. DT233
CGCCTCCGCCGCGGGGGCGGCCGCCGCCGCGGCCGGGGCCGCCCCCCGACCCGGGTGGACGTCGGTTGCCCGAACGGGGCATCGGCTACCGCTGGCAGCCGCGCCGGACGGCCGGCGTCGCCCGCGCCGACCGGCGGGACGCCCCGCCGTCTGCGCGACGGGCACCCTGGCCCGCAGCGGCTGGCTCAGCCGGCGAGGTCCTCGGCGAGCAGATCCATGAGGAGGGCGTCGTGCCAGCGCCCGTCCGCCCCACGCTCGTAGTGGCGCATGATGCCCACCGGCCGGAACCCCACCTTCGCGTACGCGCGGATCGCCGCCGTGTTCGCCGCCGCCGGGTCGACGGTGAACCGTCGGTGGCCGTGCTCGTCGATCAGGTGCCGGATCAGGGTGCGGATCGCGTCCCCGCCCAGCCCGTCGCCGCGCACCCCCGGGTCGAGGAAGACGTCCAGGCTGGCGTGGCGGTAGTCCGGGTCGGTCTCCGCGTACCACTGGATCGCGCCGACCAGCCTGCCGGCGTGCTCGACGACGTAGACCGTCAGCGCGTCGTCGGCCAGGTCGGCGTGGACCGATCCGGCCAGGTCGTCCCCGCCGCGCCACCACCGGCGTACGTCCGGGGTGGCCCGGATCGCGGCGAGGGCGGGCACGTCGGCGTCGGTCGCCGGCCGCAGCGTGACCGCCCGTCCCCGCAGCACGCCTCAGCCCCGCCGCTCGCCGTGCTCGACGCAGAGCGCCGACCAGCCGGTCGGTACGACCTGCACCTTCATCCGCCGCCGGCAGGACGCGCACCAGCGCGGCGGCTCCCAGTCCCGGGCGGCCTCGCACGCCGGGTGCGGCCCGGCCGCCACCGACTCGCCGCACCTGTCGCACCAGCGCACCGCCGCCCCGGGGAGGGCCGCGGCGGGGCAGAGTTCGGTCACCGTCGCCTCACAGGGTCGCCGAGAGCGCCTTCACCGGCATCTTCAGGTCTTCCAGCAGGTCGAGGTCGGCCGTCGCCGGCCGCCCCAGCGTGGTCAGGTAGTTGCCGACGATGACCGCGTTGACCCCGCCGAGCAGGCCCTCGCGGGTCCCCAGGTCACCGAGGGTGATCTCCCGCCCGCCCGCGTACCGGAGGATGGTGCGCGGCATGGCCAGCCGGAACGCGGCGATGGCCCGCAGCGCGTCCTTGCCCTCGACCACCGGGCGGTCGCCGAGCGGGGTGCCCGGACGCGGGTTCAGGAAGTTCAGCGGCACCTCGTGCGGGTCCAGCTCGGCGAGCTGCGCGGCGAACTCGGCGCGCTGCTCGACGGTCTCGCCGAGGCCGAGGATGCCGCCGCAGCAGACCTCCATGCCGGACTCGCGGACCATCCGCAGCGTCTCCCAGCGCTCCTCCCAGGAGTGGGTGGTGACCACGTTCGGGAAGTAGGAGCGGCAGGTCTCCAGGTTGTGGTTGTAGCGGTGCACACCCATGTCGACCAGCTCGTCGACCTGCTCCTGGCTGAGCATGCCCAGCGACGCGGCGACCTGGATGTCGACCTCCGCCTTGATCGCGGCGACGCCCTCGCGCAGCTGCTTCATCAGGCGGGCGTCGGGACCGCGCACCGCCGCGACGATGCAGAACTCGGTCGCCCCGGTCTTCGCGGTCTGCTTGGCCGCCTCCACCAGCGACGGGATGTCCAGCCAGACGGAGCGGACCGGGGAGGTGAAGAGCCCGGACTGCGAGCAGAAGTGGCAGTCCTCCGGGCAGCCGCCGGTCTTCAGCGAGACGATGCCCTCGACCTCGACCTCCGGGCCGCACCAGCGCATCCGCACCTCGTGGGCGAGCTGGAGGGCGGCGGGCAGGTGCTCGTCGGGCAGGCTCAGCACGGCGAGGACGCCGGCCTCGTCGAGGCCGACGCCGTTGTCCAGCACCTGGGTCCGGGCCTGGTCGAGGATCTCTGGCATGGCTCGTACCCTACAAGGCCGGTCCGACCCGGCAAAGGTGACCGAACACCGCCGGTGAGCGTCACGGCAGCCCCGCCCGGGGGCCGCGTGGCCGGCCCGCGCCACGCCGCGTCGGGGCCTGCGGGTGGTAACTTCGCCCGGCGGGAGGGGCCGTGCGGACGGCCGGCATCGGCGAAGCTGGGGGGTGTCGTGGCGGACTGGTTGGCCGAGCTGCGCCACCGCGCCGAGCTGCGGGCCCAGGCCGGGCTGACCCGTCGGCTGCGCCCCCGGGCCGCCGGCGACGCCGTGGTCGACCTCGCCGGCAACGACTACCTCGGCCTGGCCACCCACCCCGAGGTCACCGCCGCGGCCGGGCGGGCCCTGGCGGCGTACGGGCTGGGCGCGACCGGCTCCCGGCTGGTGCGCGGCTCCACCGACGCCCACCACGGGCTGGAGGCCGCCCTCGCCGACTGGCTGGGCGTCGACGCCGGCCTGGTCTTCTCCTCCGGGTACCTGGCCAACGTCGGCGCGGTCCGGGCGCTGGTCGGCCCGGGCACCCTGCTCGTCTCCGACGCGCACAACCACGCCTCGCTGATCGACGGCTGCCGGATCTCCCGCGCGGAGACCGTCGTCGTCCCGCACGCCGACCCGGCGGCGGTGGCGGGCGCGCTGGCCGCCGCCCCCGGGCGGCCCGCCGTGGTGATCACCGAGTCGGTCTTCTCCGTCGACGGCGACCTCGCCCCGCTCGCCGAGTTGCACGCGGTGGCCCGCCGGCACGGCGCGCTGCTGCTGGTCGACGACGCGCACGCCCTCGGCGTGCTCGGCCCGGCCGGCGCGGGCGGGGTGGCCGCCGCCGGGCTGGCCGGCGAGCCGGACGTGGTGGTCACCGCCACCCTCTCCAAGGCGCTGGGCGGCGCGGGCGGCGTGGTCGCCGGCCCGGCCGAGTTCGTCCGGGAGCTGACGGAGACCGGCCGGACCTTCATCTTCGACACCGCCCTGCCGCCGGCCGTCGCCGCCGGGGTGCGGGTCGCGCTGGGCCTGGCCCGCGCCGGCGACGACCTGCGCGCGGAGCTGGCCGACCGGGCCGGGGCTGCCGTACGCCGGCTGCGCGCCGCCGGGCTGACCGTGGCCGCGCCGGACGCCGCCGTGGTCTCGGTGACCGCCCCCGGCCCGGAGGCGGCGACCGCCTGGGCCGCCGCCTGCGCCGCGCGGGGGGTGGCCGTGGGCTGCTTCCGCCCGCCGTCCACCCCGGACCGCCGGTCCCGGCTGCGGCTGACGCTCAGCGCCGGGGTGCCCCGGGCGGACTTCGAGCGGGCCCTCGACGTGATCGTGGCCTGCGCCCCGTGACCGGGCGGGGCGGGCGGTTCGACACGCGCCCCGTGGCCGGGCGGGGCGGGCGGTTACGGCGGGAACGGGCGGGGGTGACGTCGTGAGCGGGGCGTGGACCGGGCCGGTGCTGATCACCGGCACCGACACCGAGGTCGGCAAGACGGTGGTGACCGCGGCGGTGACGGCCGCCGCGCAGGCCGACGGCCTGCGGGTCGCCGTGATCAAGCCCGGCCAGACCGGCACCGCCACCGGGGAGCCGGGCGACGTCGACACCGTGACCCGGCTGGCCGCCCCGCTCACCGGGCGGACCCTGGCCAGCTACCCGGACCCGCTGGCCCCGCTGGCCGCTGCCCGGGTGGCGCAGCTGGAGCCGCTGGAGCTCTACGCGGCCGTCGACGCCATCCGCGAGGAGGCCGACAAGCACGACCTGGTGCTGGTCGAGGGGGCCGGCGGGCTGCTCGTACCGATGGGGCTGCGGCCCTCGGGTGAGCCCTGGACGCTGGCCGACCTGGCGGTGGCGCTGGGTGCCCCCGCCGTGGTGGTGGCCCGCGCCGGGCTGGGCACCCTGAACCACACCGCGCTGACCCTGGAGGCCCTCGAGCGGCGGGCGGTGCCCGCCGGCGTGGTGATCGGCGCCTGGCCGGCGACCCCGGAGCTGGTGCACTGGGCGAACCTCACCGAGCTGGTGCCCCACCTCTTCGGCGTCCTCCCGGCGGACGCCGGGGCGATGGACCCGGGGGTGTTCCGCCGCTCCGCCCCGGGCTGGCTCACCCCGGCGTTGTACGGGGTGCTCGACGACTGGCGGACCTGGGCCGAGGACAGCGCCTGATGAACACCTGACTTTCGTCGGTGCCCGGCCCTGACCCTGCTCGGTAGCCTGGCCGACGTGCGGTGCGGGCGAGGGGACCGGCGGCGCGCCGCAGGCCGGCGCGGGGCGGCGGCGCGGGCCGGACTGCGGCAGACCGGACTGCGGCAGACCGGGCTGCTGCGCGACGGGCTGCTCTGGGCGGTGGTCGCGGCGCCGGTCGGGTACCCGTGGTTCACGCCGCCGTACGACGGGCGCACCGTCCCGTTCGGGCTCGGTGCCCTGCTGCTGCTCGCCGTCGTCGTCCGGCTGAGCCACCGTCGGCCGCTCGCCGCGCTGGTGCTGGTCGTGCTCGCGACCCTGTTAGACGGCAACTTCGTCTTCGCCATCCCGGTCTTCAGCTACCTGACCGGACGGCGCAGTCCCGGGACGGTCTCCGCCGCGGTGGTGTTCGGGGCGGTCGCCGCCGGGGGGACGGCCCTGAACGTGGGACTGCTCGGTGCCGGCTTCGCCACCTGGTTCCTGTTGGCCTCGGTGCTGATCTTCGCGGGGGTGGCCCCCTGGCTGGTCGGCCGGTACCGGCGGCAGCAGCGGGAGCTGGTGGTGGCCGGCGAGCGGCACGCCGAGGCGGCGGCCCGGGAGCGCCGCGGCGAGGCCGAGCGGGTACGGCTGCGGGAACGGTCCCGGATCGCCCAGGAGATGCACGACTCCCTCGGCCACGAGCTGAGTCTGATCGCGCTGCGGGCCGCCGCCCTCGAACTGGCCGACGACCTGCCGGCCCGGCACCGGACGGCGGCCGGGGAGCTGCGCGCCAGCGTCGCCGGGGCCACCCAACGGCTGCACGAGATCATCGGGGTGCTTCGGGAGGAGAGCGGCGGCGCGGCGTCCACCCGCCCGGCCGGGGAGAGCGTCGCGGAGCTGATCGACCGGGCCCGGGAGGCCGGGATGGCGGTGCGCCTGGACGGCGACCCGTTCGACCTGCCCATGATGGCCGGACACGCGGCGCACCGGGTGGTCCGGGAGGCGCTGACCAACGCCGCCCGGTACGCCCCCGGCGCGCAGGTCACCGTCGTCCTGGCCCGACTGGCCGACCAGGTCGAGGTCGGCGTGGTCAACGCCGCGCCGCCGGCCGGCCCGCTGCCGGCTCCGCCGTCCAGCGGCTCGGGGCTGCTGGCCCTGCGGGAGCGGGTACGCCTGGCCGGCGGCACGCTGACCGCCGGCCCCGGGGCGACCGGCGGCTTCGCCGTACGGGCCAGCCTCCCACTCGCGCCCACCCCGCCGCTCGACGTCGCACCGGCGCAGCCCCACCCGGCGCTCAGCGCTCCGGCGCGGCCGGTGGAGGCGGAGCGGCGGCTGCGCGAGGCCCGTCGCCGGGTGCGGCGCAGCCTGGTCGCGGCGCTCGGCGCCCCGGTGCTCCTCGGGCTGGTGCTGACCCTGGTCTACCACCCGTTCGCCACGGCGGGCGCGGTCCTCGACGCCGTGACGTTCGACCGGCTGCCGGTGGGCGCGGCGCGGCAGGAGCTGACCGGCCTGCCCCGTCGTCAGGCGGAGCCGCCGGCCGGGGCGCGTCCCGGCTGCGAGTACTACACCGACGGCAACTTCCCGTTCGCGCGGGCCACCTGGCGGCTCTGCTTCACCGACGGGCGACTGGCCAGCAAGGAGCGGATCGACGAATGACGGCCCCTTGGGACGACGCGACGCAGGCAGCCCGCCCGGTCCGGGTGGTGCTGGCCGACGACGAGGCGATGATCCGGGCCGGGGTGCGGGCGATCCTCGCGGTGGACCCCGGCATCGAGGTGGTCGGCGAGGCCGGCGACGGGGCAGCGGCCGTGGAGCTGGTCCGGGCGCACCGGCCGGACGTGGCGCTGCTGGACATCCGGATGCCCCGCCTCGACGGCCTCGCCGCCGCCGCCGAGATCCATCGGCTGGTGCCGGGCACGGCCACGGTCATGCTCACCACGTTCGGGGAGGACGACCATGTGGCTCGGGCGCTCGGCGACGGCGCGAGCGGCTTCCTGCTCAAGGCGGGCGATCCCCGGGAGCTGATCGCCGGGGTGCGGGCGGTGGCCGCCGGCGGGGCGTACCTGTCGCCACGGATCGCCCGCCGGGTGATCGCGCTGAACAGCGCCCGGTTGGCGCGGCGGCCGGCGGCCCGGGAGCGCACGGCCGGGCTGACCGACCGGGAGCGGGAGGTGCTGACCCTGGTCGGAGCGGGCCTGTCCAACGCCGAGATCGCCCGCCGCCTGCACCTGGTCGAGGGGACCGTGAAGGCCTACCTGACCAGCATCTTCACCCGTCTGGAGGTGCGCAACCGGGTGCAGGCGGCGATCATCGCCCACGAGGCCGGCCTGGTCGACCCGTAGCCCGTTGCGCCGCGGCGTCCGCGTTCGGTCAGGCGTCGCGCCGCCGGAGGGCGGCCCGGCCGGCGGCCAGCGCGGCGGCGGCCCAGCCGGCGAGCAGCAGCAGCCCCACCACCGGCGGGTACGGATCGGCGTCCCCGGCCAGGAAGTGACCACCGGCGACCCCGGGGAACCCGTCGGCGATCCGGGTCAGCACGGTGATGTCCGCCTCCTGCAGCGACAGCGGCACGATCATCAACACCGCGAGCAGGACGATCAGCGTCAGCACCGGGCTGCGCAGCACCGCGCCGAGGCCCAACGCCAGCACCCCGACCAGGGCCAGGTAGGCGGCGGACGCCGCGACGTCGCGGATCGTCCCGCCGAGCGGCGCGTCGCCCCACCGCCCGAGCACCGGGGTGGCGACCAGCGCGGCCACGCCGCCGAGCAGCAGCCCCAGCACGAAGGTCACCGTCGCGGTCACCGCGGCCTTCGTCAGCAGTACGCGACCCCGCGACGGCGTGCAGCGCAGCGTGGTGCGCAGCGTTCCGGTGCTGAACTCGGCGGTGATCGCGAGCAGGCCGAGGGCCAACACGGCGTACTGGGTCAGCTCCAAGGAATCGATCACGATGCTGCCGACGGTGACGATGCCCGGGTCGTCGGCCGGGTCGTCGTTGGTGTTGTCGTTGGCCACGTAGATGGCGAGCTGGCCGGCGCTGGCGGCCGTCAGCAGCGCCGCCGAGAGCATCGTCCACCAGGTGGACCGGACCGACCACAACTTGGTCCACTCGGCGGCGACGGCCCCGGCGAGCGGGCCGGACGACGGGGCGGACGGCGGCTCGGCGGCCGGGGCGGGGTGGGGCGCGGTGGCGGGCAGGGCGTTCATCGGGCCTCGTTCCGGGCGGCGGTGGGGTAGCGGGAGGCGTACTCGACGCTGTCGTCGGTGAGGGCCATGAACGCCTGCTCCAGCGACGCGGCCACCGGGGTCAGCTCGTGCAGGGCCACCCCCAGCTCGTACGCGAGGTCGCCGACGCGCTCGGCGGTCAGCCCGGTGACGGTCAGCCCGCGCGGCCCGTCGGCCTCGACGACACCTCCGTCGTCGGCCAACCGTCCGGCCAGCGCCGTCAGCCCGGCCGGCTGTGGGCCGCGTACCCGCACGGACGCGGCGGCGGAACCCCGCGCGATCACGGCGGCGGTGGGCGCGTCGGCGATGAGCCGGCCCCGGCCGATCACCACGAGGTGGTCGGCGGTCTGCTGCATCTCGCTCATCAGGTGGCTGGAGACCAGCACCGTGCGGCCCTGCGCGGCGAGCGAGCGGGTGAGCTGCCGGATCCAGCGCACCCCGTCCGGGTCGAGGCCGTTGACCGGCTCGTCGAAGAGCAGCACCGGCGGATCGCCGAGCAGGGCCCCGGCGATGCCGAGCCGCTGACCCATGCCGAGGGAGAGGGTCCGGCCGGGCTTCGCGGCGGCCCGGTCGTCCAGGCCGACCAGGGCGAGCACCTCGTCGACCCGGCGGGCCGGGATGCCGTTGCTGCGCGCCGTGGCCAGCAGGTGGGCGCGGCCGGAGCGGGCCGGGTGGACCGCGCCGGCGTCCAGCAGCGCGCCGACGGCGTGCAGCGGGCGGCGCAGTTCCCGGTACGCCCGCCCGTCGACCAGCGCGCGGCCGGCGGTGGGCCGGTCCAGGCCGAGGATCATCCGCATGGTGGTGGACTTGCCCGCGCCGTTCGGGCCGAGGAAGCCGGTGACCCGGCCGGGGACGATGTCGACGGTCAGGTCGTCGACGGCGGTCGTCGGACCGAACCGTTTCGTCAACCCACGTAAAGTAATCATGGGTTGACGGTAGGGAGTCGGGCGGCCCGCCCGCCGCTGCCGAAGGGCGACGACCGCCCCTGACCTTCGTCAGGCCCGGCGGTACGCCGGTCAGCGCCGGTCAGTGCCGGTCAGTGGCCGCCCCCGGCGGTCAGCGCCGGTCAGTGGCCGCCCCCGGCGGGGCGGGGTCCAGCTCCCACACGACGGTGCGCTTGACCCGGACGCTCTCCAGCGCCTCCGGCACCGGCACGTCGTAGGCGGCCAGTTCGCGGAACCGCTCGCGGGGCAGGAACGCCCGCCCCGGGTCGCCGACCAGCACCCGGGCGTCGGCGCGGGCCGCCCGGAGCAGGAAGCGCAGCACCCGGCGGGCCATCGCCTCGCTGTAGAAGACGTCCCCGGCGAGCACCACCTCGGCGTCCCCGGCGTCGCCGTCGAGGACGTCGCCGAGTTCCGCGTCGACGCGTACCCCGTTGGCGTCGGCGTTGAGGGCGACCGCGGCCACCGCGCGCTCGTCGACCTCGACGGCGCGCACGGCCGCCGCGCCCGCGCGGGCGGCGGCGATGGCGACCAGCCCGGAGCCGGCGGCGAGGTCGAGCACCCGGCGGCCGGCGACCAGCTCGCGGTGGTCGGTGACGTACCGGGCCAGCGCCTGCCCGCCGGCCCAGGCGAACGCCCAGAACGGCGGCGGCTGGGAACTGCGGAACTCGCCCTCGGTGAGCTCCCACAGCCCGATCGGCTCGTCGGCCTGGTGCAGCCGGACCTCGGGGACGAAGGCCACCGGGGCGAGCCGCGCGTGCAGCCTCACGAAGGCCGCGGAGAGATCGGACACGCGCCGATTCTGCCCGCCCGGCGCGGGGGTCGCCGGGGCGGGGCCGGCCGGTGCCCTTTACAAAACATCAGCACTTGTAAAACGGCGTGACCCGTGCCACAGTCGGGACATACTCGACGGATCGGAGGTCGGCGATGTCCGCAGAGGTCGAGACGGCGGTGTCGGCCACCGCCTGGCGTGATCCGCGCAAGCCGTTCTGGCCGGTGGCGCTGCTCGTGCCGGGGCTGCCGTTCATGGCCTGGCTGGTCTGGCGGTCCGGGGCGGGAGGGTGGGCCTGGTGGCTGCCCGCGCTGACGGTCTTCGGCGCGATCCCGGTGGTCGACCTGCTCATCGGCGACAGCCGGGAAAATCCGCCGGAGCAGGTGGTGCCCAAGCTCGCCAAGGACGGCTACTACCGCTGGCTCACCTACCTCTACCTGCCCGTGCAGTACGCCGGCCTGGTGCTCGGCTGCGCGCTCTGGGTCTCGGGGGAGCTGGACCTGCTCGGCGCGGCCGGGCTGGTCGTCACCCTCGGCATCGTCGACGGCATCGCCATCAACACCGCCCACGAGCTGGGCCACAAGCGCGAGCGGCTGGAGCGCTGGTTCTCCAAGATCGCCCTCGCCCCGACCGGGTACGGGCACTTCTATGTCGAGCACAACCGGGGCCACCACGTCCGGGTCGCCACCCCGTCGGACCCGGCCAGCTCCCGGCTCGGGGAGAGCTTCTACGCCTTCTGGCCGCGTACCGTGTGGGGGAGCCTGCGCTCGGCCTGGAAGCTGGAGACGGCCCGGTTCCGGCTGCGGGGCCGCAGCCCGTGGACGCACCGCAACGACCTGCTCAACGCCTGGGCGATGACCGTCGTCCTCTTCGGCGTGCTGACCGTGGCGTTCGGCCCGGCGGTGCTGCCCTTCCTGCTGCTCCAGGCGGTGTGCGGCTTCTCCCTGCTGGAAGTGGTCAACTACCTGGAGCACTACGGGCTGGCCCGGCAGCGCAACGCCGCCGGCCGGTACGAGAAGGTCGACCCCCGGCACAGCTGGAACAGCGACCGTACGGTCACCAACGTCTTCCTCTTCCAGCTCCAGCGGCACAGCGACCACCACGCCAACCCGCTGCGCCGGTACCAGACGCTGCGCAGCTTCGACAGCTCCCCGCAGCTCCCCGCCGGCTACGCCACCATGATCGTCGCCGCCCTGGTGCCGCCGGTGTGGCGGCGGGCCATGGACCACCGGGTGATCGCCCACTACGGGGGCGACCTGGCCCAGGCCAACGTCCATCCGCCGGCGCGGGCCCGGCTGCGCGAACGCCTGGGCCGGTCGGCCGGCGCCTCGCACCGCTGACAGCTCCGGGCGGCCGGCTGTGGCCCGTCCGCTCAGCCCACGCCGTCGGGCTGTGGCTGTGGCTGGGCCTCCCGGCGGGAACGCCCCTGAGCGGGCGCGGACCAGTCGAGCTGGGCCGGGTCCAGCCCCAGCTCGCGGGCCGCCACCAGGCGGATCCACTCGGCGATCTGGCGGCGGGAGATCACCCGGTCGTGGACCGCGAACTGCACGGCGAGGCCATCCATCACGGCGTTGATCCGCCAGGCCGCGCCGGCCGGATCCGGGCACTCGAAGATGCCCTCGCGCACCCCGTCGGCGATCACGGCGGCGAGGTCCTCCCGCCAGCGCAGGTCCAACCGGCGGGAGACCTTCTCCAACTCGGGCGTACGCAGCGACTCCGACCAGCCGTCGATCCACATCGACCAGGACGTCGACCGGCCGGTGGGGGCGTAGAGCTTGAGCATCCGGCGGAGCTTGACCAGGGGGGAGGCGGACGACCGGAGCACGGCGTCGAGCCGGGCCAGGTCCTGCTCCACCGCGTATTCGAAGGCCTGGGAGAGGAGGCGTTCCTTGCTGGCGAAGTGGTAGAAGACCAGCGCCTGGCTGACCCCGGCGGCCTGCGCCACGTCGGCGGTACGCGTGTTGGCCAGCCCCCGCTGCGCGATCACGTCACAGGCCGTGCGCAACAGGGCATCCAGGCGGATTTCGGCGGCACGTCTCGTCACATTGCTTACCGTAACCTATCGGTCCGTACACAAGCAGTTACGGCAAGGGCCGATTAGGGCCCACAGCGTCGGAAGGCGGACAAGTTTCCTTCTTGCCGGACATACCCCAGGCGATCTTACCCAGGCTCCTAGGACGCCCTACCGCACCCAACCCCACTCACTCATGCCTCCCGCCGCCTCCCGCGGCGATCTCGGAAGCAAGCGGCCCTTCAGGGGGCCGAGATCTTCCACGATCCGCTTGGGGCGAGGGCTGGGCGGCGGCGCGCCGGAGGGCCCCGAGTTGGCAACCGCTCGCAGGCTCGGCTAAAGTTCTCATCCGTACCGGGTAACGCCGGTGACAAGCGGACGTAGCGCAGCTGGTAGCGCATCACCTTGCCAAGGTGAGGGTCGCGGGTTCGAATCCCGTCGTCCGCTCGGAGATGCCGCCACGCACGGTCGGGGGCAGGCTCGGTGGAGTGGCCGAGAGGCGAGGCAACGGCCTGCAAAGCCGTGTACACGGGTTCAAATCCCGTCTCCACCTCGGCAAGTTGACGAGGGCGATTGGCGCAGTGGGAGCGCGCTTCCTTGACACGGAAGAGGTCACTGGTTCAAACCCAGTATCGCCCACCAGAACATGTACTTCAGAACGACCCCTTACCGGACATCGGTAAGGGGTCGTTCTGCTTGTGGCCTCCGACGAGCAGCGTCCGGCGACGTCGTGTCAGGGCTGTGACAGGCCGGTGTCAGCGCCGGTGCGTGTGCTGGAGCCATGACGAGAAACAGGCAGGCTTATCGTGGCTGAGAACCCGATCGAGATCATCGGCCTGCACAAGTCCTTCGGTTCCTTCAAGGCGCTCGACGGGCTCGACCTGACGGTTCGCCCCGGCGAGATCGCCGGCTTCCTCGGCCCGAACGGGCTGCACCGTGGAGCGTCGTGGCGTACGCCGGGGTGGGGGGCCCGCAGGGCCGAGTTGCTCCAGAGCTTCGATCTCGACCCGAAGAAGAAGGCGCGGACCTATCCGAAGGGCAACCGGCAGAAGGTCGCGCTGGTCGCCGCGTTCCTCGCCGACACCGAGCTCTACATCTTCGACGAGCCGACCTCGGGGCTGGATCCGCTGATGGAGGCGGTCTTCACCGACCACGTCCGGGGACTCAAGGCCGCCGGGAAGTCGGTCCTGCTCTCCTCGCACATCCTGAGCGAGGTCGAGAAGGTGTGCGACACGGTCACCATCATCAGGAACGGGCGAGCGGTGGAGTCCGGCTCGATCGCCGAGCTGCGGGACCGGACCCGCACCAACGTCAGCGCGGTGGTCGCGCAGCCCCCCGACGGCCTGGCGCAGCTTCCCGGCGTCCACGGGCTGACCACCTCCGGCAGCGCGGCGGGATCCAGGCTGGCGGTGACGATCGTGTCGCTGCTGGCGTTCTGTGCCTACTACACGACGGCGACCGCCGCGCTCTACCCGGACTTCGCCGCCCGGCAGGCGCGGGCCGCGTCGATGTCGAACGCGGGCGGCGTGTTCCTGAGCGGGCCGGGTTACGGCCTTGAGGACTACACGCTCGGCGCGATGTTCGTCAACGAGATGGTGCTCCGGGTCGTGGTGTTCCTGGCGATGCTGAACATCTCCAGATCACCCGCAACATGGCCGGCGTGGTGCTGACGGCGCTGGCCTTCGCCGCGATGCCTTCGAGGCCGTGCGTCCCGGCCTGAGCGCGAGGGCGATCAGCAGCGCGCGCAGCCGTGCGCCCGGCAGGTCGACCGGGCCGCCGTCCTCCATCCGTACCTCGAATGGCCCGAGCACCCCGATCCGCATGTACTGACTCTCTCATTGCGCTCGCGCCTGCCGGACGCACGACGCGACCGCCCTGCCGCTGTCGCGGCGGTTGGTCGCGTCAGCGCTCGGTGCTACAGCGGCGGGGCGACGTCGCGGCGCTCCTCGACCTGGCGGTACTCCACCGGCTGGGCGGTGGTGACGACCTCGCGGCGGCGGCCCCAGATCAGGGTGGTCATGACGAGGCCGAGCACGCCGGCGACCATCAGGATCCAGCCGACGATGTCGAGGTCGACACCCCCGACGCTGGCGTCGAGCGCGAACGTGAGGATCGCGCCGGCCGCGATCAGAAAGATGCTCGTACCGATACCCACGACAGCCTCCTTGATGGGGGAACGGGTGTGCGCTGTCGGGAGAGGTACGTACCCCGCCGCCGGTCCGGGTAATCGGCACCTGCGGCACTGCGGGTCGGTTTCGGAGTGATTCTTCCCGATGAGTCGTGCGTTGGGTAATGTGCAATCTACCGGTCTAAGGGGACATAGAGCATTAAATGACTGAAATTCGCGTCAGCGGTGAAGCGCCCGAGCGGACTCCGGCGAGCCGGGACTACCAGGCGCCCCGGATCCAGCGACTCGGCACCCTCGCCGAGCTCACCCAGGGCGGCACGCTGCCCATCGGTGACGGCGTCGGCGGCAGCGGCGCCTCCATCTGACGGCCGCGCGCCGCCCGATGCTGCGCCTGCGTAGCGCCTCCCGCTGTTTCGGTCGGGATCCGGTCTTCACCGGGCTCGATCTCGACGTGCCGGCGGGGACCCGTCTGCTCGTCACCGGGGGCAACGGCTCCGGCAAGACCACGCTGCTGCGATGCCTGGCGGGGGCGCTGTCGCTGACCGGCGGCGAGGCCACGGTCGCCGGGCACCCGGCCGGTTCGGCGCAGGCCCGCCGGGTGCTCGCGGCGTGCCTCAGCCCGGAGCAGGGCCTCTACAACAAGCTCTCCGGGCACGACAACCTGATGCTCGTGGCCCGGCTGCGGCTGGGCGGGCGGGCCGCCGCGCGGGCCGTCGGGCAGGTGCAGGAGGAGTTCGAGATCGGGCCGTACGCCGAAAGGCCGATGGAACGCTGCTCCGCCGGGATGCGGGCCCGGGTGTCGGTGGCCCGCGCCCTGCTCGGCGGCCCGGCGGCGCTGCTCCTCGACGAGCCCGGCCGCTCACTCGACGAGCGGGCCCGGGGGCTGCTGTGGGCGGCGCTCGACCGGCGTCCCGAGCTGGCCTGCGTGCTGGTGTCCCACCAGCGGGAGGACCGGGGGCGGTGCGGGCGGGTCATGACCCTGCCGGTGCGGCGGTGACGGCCGAGCTCGCGGCCGGCGACGGCACCCGGCCGACCGGCACGGCGACCGTCCCGGCCGACCGCAGGGGCGGCCGACCGGCGGAGACGGTGCGTCAAGGACATGGATGCTCCTAGCTGAGCGTCTGCCGTGGGCGCGTGCCCGACGGCCGGTGCTCAAGGTCTTCGGATACGGGGGACGGGCGGGGCGACCGCTGTCCGCCACGTCGCTGTGGCGGTGGTCGGCGCCGCACCGTCGGGTGCGCCGCGCGATGTCGTCCGAACACGACAAACCCTCGGATAACATCTATCTGGCTATATATCTCTATAGCATCCGTGGATGGGGCAATGTCCATATTCTTTCGGCCATTTGTCCGGATGGACCCCGTGTCGCGCGCCGGACGGGCCGGCCCGTCCGGCCCGTCGGTCCGTCGCCCGGCCGGGCGGTCGGCGGCCGGGTGGCCGGCGCTTTCCTGCCGGCGCTGCCCGGCTGCGGGGTGGCGGGGTGGTGCGTCCGGTGATCGTCTCGTCGGGTACAGTTCATCCGTCGCCGGCGAACGTCGGCGGCACGCGGACGTAGCGCAGCTGGTAGCGCATCACCTTGCCAAGGTGAGGGTCGCGGGTTCGAATCCCGTCGTCCGCTCGCGATCCACCCCCTCGGGGGTCGGCCATCGCCGGGCCCGGCGGTCTCCGCCTCGGGCCGGCGCGCACGGGCGATTGGCGCAGTGGGAGCGCGCTTCCTTGACACGGAAGAGGTCACTGGTTCAAACCCAGTATCGCCCACCACCTTCTCGACCGGCCCGGCCATCGGGCGTTGTCGGAGCCGCCTCGTAGACTCCGCCAATGACTTCCGGCACCGAGATGCTCACCGCGACCCCGCTGGACGTGCTCCGCCGGGTCTTCGGCTACGACGCCTTCCGGGGTGAGCAGCAGGAGATCATCGAGCACGTGGTCGGCGGCGGGGACGCCCTGGTCCTGATGCCGACCGGCGGCGGCAAGTCGCTGTGCTACCAGATCCCCGCCCTGGTGCGCGACGGCGTCGCGGTGGTCGTCTCCCCGCTGATCGCCCTCATGCAGGACCAGGTCGACGCGCTCACCGCCGTCGGGGCGCGGGCCGGCTTCCTCAACTCGACCCTCGACTTCGCCACCCGGCGGCAGGTCGAGGCGGCGTTCCTCGCCGGCGAGCTGGACCTGCTCTACCTCGCCCCCGAGGCGCTGGGCAGCCGGGGCACGCTGCAACTGCTGGAGCGAGGGCGGATCGCGCTCTTCGCCATCGACGAGGCGCACTGCGTGGCGCAGTGGGGCCACGACTTCCGCCCCGACTACCTGGCCCTGTCGATGCTGCACGAGCGCTGGCCGGCGGTGCCCCGCATCGCGCTGACCGCCACCGCGACCGCCGCGACCGCCACCGAGATCGCCACCCGGCTCAACCTCACGTCGGCCCGGCACTTCGTGGCCAGCTTCGACCGGCCCAACATCCAGTACCGGATCGCCCCGAAGCGGGAGCCCCGCAAGCAGCTGCTCGACCTGATCCGCACCGAGCATCCCGGCGACGCCGGCATCGTCTACTGCCTCTCCCGGGCCTCGGTGGACAAGACCGCCGAGTTCCTGGTCGCCAACGGCGTCGCCGCGCTGCCGTACCACGCGGGCTTGGACGCGGCCACCCGCGCCACCCACCAGCAGCGCTTCCTCCGCGAGGACGGCCTGGTCATGGTCGCCACCATCGCCTTCGGGATGGGCATCGACAAGCCCGACGTCCGCTTCGTCGCCCACCTCGACCTGCCCCGCTCGGTGGAGGGCTACTACCAGGAGACGGGCCGCGCCGGCCGCGACGGCCTGCCGTCGACCGCCTGGCTGGCGTACGGGCTGCAGGACGTGGTGCAGCAGCGCAAGATGATCGAGTCCTCCGAGGGTGACCTGGCCCACCGGCGGGTGCTCGCCGCCCACCTCGACGCGATGCTGGCCCTCTGCGAGACCGTCGAGTGCCGCCGGGTGCGGCTGCTGAGCTACTTCGGCCAGGAAAGCGCGCCGTGCGGCAACTGCGACACCTGCCTGGAGCCGCCGGAGTCCTGGGACGGCACGGTCGCCGCGCAGAAGCTGCTCTCCACCGTGCTGCGGCTGCACCGGGAACGCAACCAGAAGTTCGGCGCCGGGCAGTGCATCGACATCCTGCTCGGCCGGCGCACCGAGAAGGTCACCCAGCACCACCACGACGAGCTGAGCGTCTTCGGCATCGGCGAGGAGCTCAGCGAGGCCGAGTGGCGGGGCGTGGTCCGGCAACTGCTCGCCCAGGGGCTGCTGGCCGTCGAGGGCGACTACGGCACCCTGGTGCTGACCGAGACCAGCGGTGAGGTGCTGGGCCGCCGCCGCTCGGTGCCGATGCGCCGGGAGGCGGCCCGCCCGGCGAAGACCCGGGTGGCCAGGTCCCGCCCGTCCGCCGCCGGGGCCGCGGCCGTCGAGCTCTCCCCGGCGGACGAGCCGGTCTTCGAGCGGCTGCGCGCCTGGCGGGCGGCCACCGCCAAGGAGCAGGGCGTGCCGGCGTACGTGGTGTTCCACGACGCGACGCTGCGCCAGATCGCCGCCGACCGGCCGACCACACTGGACGCGCTGGCCCGGATCGGCGGCGTGGGCGAGGCCAAGCTCGCCCGGTACGGCGAGCAGCTCCTCGCCGCCCTCGCCGCCTGACGGCGCTGCTGCTCGACCAGTCCGTGGTGGCCGGCACGGGGTTGATCTTCGTGGCGGAGGCGCTGTTCCGGGCCGGGCCGGGCCGCCGCCGCTGCCCGGCCGGATCGACACCGTCGGTGACGCCCACCCGCCGGAGGCCACCGGTCGCCCGCCCCGCGTCGACCGGCACGGCGGCGAGGTGTACGTCTACCGCCGCCCCGGCCAGCCCTGCCACGTCTGCGGCGACGAGGTGCGTCGGGGCGCGTTGACCGGCCGCAACCTCTGCTGGTGCCCCACCTGCCAGCGGTAGGCGCCCCACCCGCCAGAGATGGCCGCGCCACCTGGTCGGGTGCCCTCTCCTGCGTGGCGGCGAGGGTGGGGCGGTCGTCCTGCGTGGCCGCGAGGGTGGGGCGGTCCTGCATGGGCGCGGGAGTGGGCGGTCCTTCGCCGTGGGCGCGAGGGTGGGGCGGTCCTTTCCCTGGGGGAGGTGTCCTTCGCGTCCTATGGAGCTGATGTCGTCAACGACTCATCCGGGGTGATGTCGCAAACGACATCAGCTCCATAGGACGCGCACAAGGGGATGCCGCCCCGCTGTGGCCCCCCGACGCTCTGCCCGCAGCGGGCGTCGCCGCGCCCGCCCGTCCGCCGCGCCCGGCCGCCGTGTCCGCCCGGTCGGCTAGGTCAGCTCCGCGAGCCAGCAGGCCGTCTCGATCTGGTGAGGCACGTTGCCGGGCTGAGGATGTAGGGGTGGGATCACCCCGCATGGTCTGACTCGCCGCCTGACCGGGGCCGGTCGGTCCACCGGGCAGCTCGGGAGCCGTCGTCCGGCCCCACCGGCTCTGCCGTGGGCAGATCTGCCCTGCGCGAATACCGCTGCCAGCGCTGGCAGCGGGGCGACAGGATGGGCCGATGAGACTTCTGGTGCTCGGTGGCACGGGCTTCGTGGGTGGGGCCACGGTCGCCGAGGCGGTGCGCCGAGGCTGGTCGGTGACGGTCTTCAACCGAGGGTTGCACGGCGCGGTGCCGCAGGGCGTACACCGGTTGCGGGGTGACCGGACGGCGGCGGGTGGCCTGGCCGCGCTGGCCGGCGGCGAGTGGGACCTGGTGGTCGACACCTGGGACGGCGCGCCCCGCGCGGTGCGCGACGCCGCCCGCGCCCTACACGGCTCCGTGGGCTGGTACGGCTACGTCTCCAGCAGCTCCGTCTACGCGTTGCCGTTCCCGCTCGGCGCGGCCGAGGACGCCCCCGTGGTGGCCGCCGAGCCGGACGCCACCGACGGCGCGTACCCGGAGCTGAAGGCCGGCGGCGAGCGGGCCGCCGTGGCGGTGTTCGGCGACCGGGCGCTGCTGGCCCGCGCCGGGTTGATCCTCGGGCCGGGCGAGGACATCGGCCGGCTGCCCTGGTGGCTGACCCGCGTCGCGCGGGGCGGGGACGTGCTCGCCCCCGGCCCCGCCGACCTGACCGTGCAGTACGTCGACGCGCGCGACCTCGCGGCGTGGCTGCTGGACCGGGGCGCGGCGGGCGACGGCGGGGCGTACAACGTGGTGTCGCGGAGCGGGCACGCGACGATGGGTGAGGTGCTCGACGCGTGCGTCGCGGTCACCGGCTCGTCGGCCCGGCTGCGCTGGACCGCGCCGGAGGCCGTGCTCGCCGCCGGGATCGAGCCGTGGAACGACCTGCCGATCTGGATTCCGGTCGGGCACGAGTACCGGTGGCTGCACGAGCGGGACGTGCGGCGGGCGTACGCGACCGGGTTGGCCTGTCGGCCGGTGGCCGAGACCGTCGCCGACACTTGGGCCTGGCTGCGCGGGGTGGGTGCGGTGCCGCCGCGCGCGGGCCGCCCCGCCCGGCAGCCGGTGGGCTTGGACCCACAGCGGGAGGCCGCCCTGCTCGCCACCGCCCACTGACTCCGCCGCCCCTGGCTTTTCCACCGCCGTCCGCAGCCGTGGGCGGTATGACCTGGGGTGCGCGGGCCGACACGGCGAACGTTTCCTTCCATTACGGAGCTGTGGCCGGCAGATGTCTTGACGACGCTATATGTGAGCGCTAACACTAGGCCGGTCGTCGTGCGGAGGTGCTCATGAGTGGTGTGGATGGTTCGGGCGAGCGGTACGTGGTCGGCATCGACTACGGCACGCTCTCCGGGCGGGCCCTGGTGGTGCGGGTCCGGGACGGCGCGGAGGTCGGCAGCGCGGCCCACGAGTACCGCCACGGCGTGATCGAGGACGCCCTGCCCGACGGCGGGCCGGCGCTGCCGCCGGGCTGGGCGTTGCAGGACCCGCAGGACTACCGCGACGTGCTGCGCCACGCCGTGCCCGCCGCCCTGGCCGACGCCGGGGTGCAGCCGTCGCGGGTGGTCGGCATCGGCATCGACTTCACCGCCTGCACGGTCCTGCCGACGCTCGCCGACGGCACCCCGCTCTGCGAGCTGCCCGAGCTGCGGCGTCGCCCGCACGCCTGGGTGAAGCTGTGGAAACACCACGCGGCCCAGCCGCACGCCGACCGGATCAACGCCGTCGCCCACGAACGGCGCGAGCCGTGGATCGGCCGCTACGGCGGCAAGATCTCCGCCGAGTGGCAGTTCGCCAAGGGGTTGCAGCTGCTGGAGGAGGACCCGGAGGTCTACCGGCGGGCGGAGCGGTTCATCGAGGCCGCCGACTGGCTCGTGTGGCAGCTCTGCGGCGCGGAGACCCGCAACGTCTGCACCGCCGGCTACAAGGGCATCCGGCAGGACGGCCAATATCCGTCGGCGGAGTACCTGGCCGCGCTCAACCCCGACTTCGTCGACTTCGTGACCAAGCTGGACGGCCCGCTGCTGCCGCTGGGGGAGCGGGCCGGCGCGCTGAGCGCGCAGGCCGCCGAGTGGACGGGGCTGCCGGCGGGCATCGCGGTGGCGGTCGGCAACGTCGACGCCCACGTCACCGCCGCCTCCGCCCAGGCGCTGACCCCCGGCCGGCTGGTCGTCGTCATGGGCACCTCCACCTGCCACATCCTCAACGGTGAGCAGCCCGCCGAGGTGCCCGGCATGTGCGGCGTCGTCGACGGCGGCATCAGCCCGGGGGCCTGGGGCTA
Organism: Micromonospora sp. DT233; assembly: GCF_049841815.1. Classification (NCBI taxonomy): domain Bacteria; kingdom Bacillati; phylum Actinomycetota; class Actinomycetes; order Micromonosporales; family Micromonosporaceae; genus Micromonospora; species Micromonospora sp. DT233. The sequence goes on from NZ_JBNCLB010000010.1 coordinate 38,352, forward strand.
CGAGGCCGGGCAGAGCGGCGTCGGCGACATCTTCGGCTGGTTCGTCGCGCACGCCGCCCCGGCCGGTCTGGACTCGCACGAGCGGCTGACCGAGCTGGCCGCCGCCCAACCGGTCGGCGCCCACGGCCTGATCGCGTTGGACTGGTGGAACGGCAACCGTTCCCTGCTGGTCAACCACGATCTCAGCGGCCTGATCGTCGGGCTGACCCTGGCCACCCGGCCGCCGGACGTCTACCGGGCGCTGCTGGAGTCCACGGCGTTCGGCACCCGAATGATCATCGAGGCGTTCGTCGCGGCGGGGGTGCCCGTCACCGACCTGGTCGTGACCGGTGGGCTCACCGCCAACCGGCTGCTGATGCAGATCTACGCCGACGTGACCAACCGCCCGCTGAGCATCATCGGCTCCGCGCAGGGCCCGGCGTTGGGGTCGGCGATCCACGCGGCGGTGGCCGCCGGGGCGTACCCGACGATCCACGAGGCGTCGGCGGCGATGGGCCGGGTGCAGGAGGGCGTCTACCAGCCGGATCCGCGCAACGTGCGGGCCTACGACGCCCTGTACGCGCAGTACCGCGCGCTGCACGACCACTTCGGTCGCGGCGGCGACGACGTGATGCTCCGGCTGCGGGCGATCCGCAACGCGGCCGTCGCCACCGGGGCGCAGGCCGACTCGGTTCTGGAGGCGATCGGATGAGCACCGACCTGGCTCGACAGCTCAGCGCGCTGCGGGAGACCGTGGCCCACCTGCACGGTGAGCTGACCCGCTACCAACTGGTGGCGTGGACCGCCGGCAACGTCTCGGCCCGGGTCCCCGGCCAGGACCTGATGGTGATCAAGCCCAGTGGCGTCGACTACGACGACCTGACGGCCGACACCATGGTCGTCTGTGACCTCTCCGGGGCCGTGGTCGACGGCGGCGGCTCGCCGTCCAGCGACACCGCCGCGCACGCCTACGTCTACCGGGCCATGCCGGAGGTCGGCGGCGTCGTGCACACCCACAGCAGCTACGCCACCGCCTGGGCGGCCCGGGGCGAGGCGATCCCCTGCTGGTTGACCGCCCAGGCCGACGAGTTCGGCGGGGAGATCCCGATCGGCCCGTTCGCGTTGATCGGCGGGGACGACATCGGCAAGGGGATCGTCAGCACCCTGGCCGGGCACCGCTCGCCGGCGGTGCTGATGCGCAACCACGGGGTCTTCACCATCGGCAAGGACGCCCGCGCGGCGGTCAAGGCGGCGGTGATGTGCGAGGACGTGGCGCGTACCGCGCACCTGGCCCGCGCGCTGGGCCGGCCGACGACCATCGCGCCGGCCGACGTCGACGCCCTCTACGACCGTTACCAGAACGTCTACGGCCAGCGCCCGGTCGCGGGCTGACCGAACCCACCGACCGGCCCGCGCCCGGCTGCGGCGCGGAAACCGGCACGGCATCTTCCACCACCACCACACCCGGGGTACGCCCCGGAGGGCGGCACACCGCCCGGATGATCACACCGAGGAGAGACGATGAGCACCAGGAGAACGGCGCGCGGCATGGCCGCGGTCCTCGCCACCGTGCTGCTTGCGGGCGGCGTGGCGGCCTGCGGCAACAGCGACACCGGCGGCGACAGCGGCGGCGGCGACGGAAAGCTCGTACTGGGCTTCTCCCAGGTGGGTGCGGAGAGCGGCTGGCGCACCGCGAACACCACCTCGATCAAGGAGGCCGCCGCCGCGGCCGGCATCGAGCTGAAGTTCGACGACGCCCAGCAGAAGCAGGAAAACCAGATCAAGGCGATCCGCAACTTCGTCCAGCAGAAGGTCGACGTGATCGCCTTCTCGCCGGTCGTCGAGTCCGGGTGGGACACCGTGCTCAAGGAGGCGAAGGACGCGGGGATCCCGGTCATCCTGACCGACCGCGCCGTCGACTCGGCCGACAAGTCGCTCTACAAGACCTTCCTCGGCTCGGACTTCATCAAGGAGGGTCGCCTCGCCGGCGAGTGGCTGGTGGCGGAGAGCAAGAGCGCCACCGGCCCGGTCAACATCGTCGAGTTGCAGGGCACCACGGGCTCGGCCCCGGCCAACGACCGCAAGGAGGGCTTCGCCAAGGCGATCGCCGCCGACCCGAAGCTGAAGATCGTCGCGTCCCAGTCGGGTGACTTCAAGCGCGCCGACGGCAAGCAGGTGATGGAGCAGTTCCTCAAGGCCAACCCGGACATCGACGTGCTCTACGCGCACAACGACGACATGGGGCTGGGCGCGCTCGAGGCGATCACCGCCGCCGGCAAGGTGCCCGGCAAGGACATCAAGATCATCACGGTCGACGCGGTGAAGGACGGCATGCAGGCCCTCGCCGACGGCAAGTTCAACTTCATCGCGGAGTGCAGCCCGCTGCTCGGCCCGCAGCTGATGGAGCTGGCCAAGAAGGTCAAGGCGGGCGAGCAGATCCCGGCCCGGATCGAGACCGAGGAGACCACCTTCACCCAGGAGCAGGCCAAGGCGGCGCTGCCCAACCGCAAGTACTGACGCCCGCCGGGTCGCCGTCGCCGTCGGCGGCGGCGACCCGCCTGGCCGCTGCCTCGTTTCGACCGACACCACGCAGAAGAGGTCCGATGGGATGACGGGTAACCGTCCGGTCCTGACCATGACCGGGATCAGCAAGACCTTCCCCGGTGTCCGCGCGCTCCAGCACGTCGACTTCCGGCTCTTCCCGGGCGAGGTGCACGCCCTGATGGGCGAGAACGGCGCCGGCAAGTCCACCCTGATCAAGGTCCTGACCGGGGTGTACGGCACCGACGAGGGCAGCATCGACCTCGACGGCGAGCCGGTGGCGTTCAGCGGGCCCCGGCAGGCCGCCGCCTCCGGCGTCAGCACCGTCTACCAGGAGGTCAACCTCTGCGCCAACCTCTCGGTGGCGGAGAACATCTTCATCGGCCGGCAGCCCCGCCGCCTCGGCGCCGTCCGTTGGGGCGAGATGCGCCGGCGGGCGCGGGCACTGCTGGCCCGGCTGGACCTCGACATCGACGTCGGCGCGCAGCTCGGGACGTACTCGCTGGCGGTGCAGCAGTTGGTCGCCATCGCCCGCGCGATCGACGTGCGGGCCCGGGTGCTGATCCTCGACGAGCCCACGTCCAGCCTGGATGCCGGCGAGGTCGAGCAGCTCTTCCGCACCCTGCGGCAGCTGCGCGACGAGGGCATCGCGATCCTCTTCGTGACGCACTTCCTCGACCAGGTGTACGCCATCGCCGACCGGATCACGGTGCTGCGCAACGGCACCCTGGTCGGTGAGTACCGGACGGGGGAGCTGCCCCGGCTCGGCCTGGTCGAGAAGATGATCGGCCGGGAACTCGACGTGCTGGAGCGGCTCGACGAGCAGCAGAACCGGGTGGCCACCACCCGGGCGGGGGCCGCCCCGCTGCTGGACGCGGTGCAGCTCGGCCGCAAGGGCGCGGTCGCGCCGTTCACCCTGCGCATCCACGCCGGCGAGGTGGTCGGCCTGGCCGGTCTGCTCGGCTCCGGCCGTACCGAGGTGGCCCGGCTGCTCTTCGGGGCGGACCGCGCCGACCACGGCCAGGTCCACGTCGACGGCCGCCGGGGGGCGTTGCGCAACCCGGTGCAGGCCATCGACCACGGCATCGGCTTCTCCTCCGAGGACCGCCGCGCGGAGGGCATCGTCCCCGAGCTGTCGGTCCGGGAGAACATGATCCTGGCGATGCAGGCCGCCCGGGGCTGGCTGCGCCCCATCCCCCGCCGCCGGCAGGACGAGCTGGTCGAGAAGTACGTCGCCGCGCTGGGCATCCGGCCGGCGAACCCGGACCTGCCGATCGCCAACCTCTCCGGCGGCAACCAGCAGAAGGTGCTGCTGGCCCGCTGGCTGATCACCGAGCCGCGCCTGTTGATCCTCGACGAGCCCACCCGGGGCATCGACATCGGCGCCAAGGCGGAGATCCAGAAGCTGGTCGTGGAGCTCTCCGACGGCGGGACGGCGGTGCTGTTCATCTCCGCCGAGTTGGAGGAGGTGCTGCGGCTGAGCCACCGGGTCGCGGTGATGCGGGACCGCACGATGGTCGCCCAGCTCACCAACGACGACACCGTCGACGCCGACCGCGTCATGCAGACCATCGCCGAAGGCGCCCCGGCGCACGGCGGTGCCCCGGAGCAGGACGGCGCCCCGGAGCAGGACGGCACCCAGCAGCAGGAGGCGCACCGATGACCGCCGTCGCCCAGCGGCTCCGCCCGCTGACCTCCCACCGGCTCTTCTGGCCGGCGCTGGTGCTCGTGGTCATGATCGCGGCCAACGCGGCCTACCGGCCCGGCTTCCTCGCCGTCGAGGTCCGCCAGGGCCACCTGTACGGCACGCCCGTGGACATCCTGCGGCTGAGCGCGCCGCTGATCCTCGTCGCGCTCGGGATGACCCTGGTCATCGCCACCGGCGGCATCGACCTCTCCGTCGGCTCGGTCTGCGCCATCGCCGGGGCCATCGCCTGCGCCCACATCGCGGGCGCGGCCGACCAGAACAGCCTGCCCACCGTGCTGACCGCGCTGGCCCTGGCCTTCGGCGCGGCGCTGGCGCTGGGCATGTGGAACGGGGTCCTGGTCGCGGTCATCGGGATCCAGCCCATCATCGCCACGCTGATCCTGATGGTGGCCGGTCGCGGGCTCGCCCAGCTGATCACCGAGGGGCAGATCATCACGATCAACTCGGAGCCGTACCGGGGGATCGGGCTCGGGCACCTGCTGACCCTGCCGCTGGCCGTCCTCATCGCCCTCGGCGCGGCCCTGGTCGTCGCCGCGTTCACCCGCCGCACCGCCCTCGGTCTGATCATCGAGTCGGTGGGCGGCAACGCCCGCGCCAGCCGGCTCGCCGGCATCCGCTCGGGCCGGATCATCTTCCTGGTCTACGTCGTCAGCGCCGCCTGCGCCGCGATCGCCGGCTTCATGATGACGGCCAACGTCTCCAGCGCCGACGGCAACGCCGCCGGCCTCTGGGTGGAGCTCGACGCGATCCTCGCGGTGGTCATCGGCGGCACCTCGCTGGCCGGAGGGCGGTTCTCCCTCGGCGGCACCGTCCTCGGCGCGCTGATCATCCAGACCCTCACCACCACCGTGTACGCCATGAGCATCTCCCCGCAGACGTCCCTGCTGTTCAAGGCGGTCGTCGTCATCGCCGTCTGCCTCATCCAGGCGCCGAAGTTCCGGGCCAGGTTCGGCCGCAGACACCGGCGGAGCACACCCGGGCCGGCCACGCCGCAGCGGGAGAAGGAGCAGGTGCCGGCATGAGCGCCACCTCGTTGACCACCGGCCGGTCCTGGCGGCCCGCGCTGCCGCGCCGCCACGTGCCGGTCCTGGCCACCCTCGTCCTGCTGCTGGTCATGTACGCCGTCGGGGTCTCCCAGTACCGGGCGTTCTCCAACGTCCAGGTCGTGTTCAACGTCTTCATCGACAACGGCTTCCTGCTGGTGGTCGCGGTCGGCATGACCTTCGTGATCCTTACCGGCGGCATCGACCTGTCGGTCGGCTCGGTGGTCGCCATGACCGCCATGGTCTCCGCGTCGCTGCTGCGCGACGGGGTGGCGTCGCCGCTGGTGCTGGTCGTCGCCCTGCTGATCGGCCCCACGCTCGGCTTCCTGATGGGCTGCGTGATCCACTTCTTCGAGATACAGCCGTTCATCGTGACCCTCGCCGGGATGTTCTTCGCCCGGGGGATGTGCACCTTCATCAGCGACTCCTCCATCCCGATCACCGACGGGTTCTGGACCGGCATGTCCCAGGAGCGCATCGGCGACCCGCGCGGGAACTTCGTGTCGATCAGCGTGCTGATCGCGCTGGCGGTGGTCGCCGTCGCCGCGTACGTGCTGGCGTACACCCGCTTCGGCCGCAACGTGTACGCGATCGGCGGCAACTCGCAGTCCGCGCTGCTGATGGGCCTGCCGGTCGGGCGCACCCGGATCGCCGTCTACACGGTCAGCGGGCTCTGCTCGGCCGTCGGCGGGATCCTGCTGTCGTTCTACACGCTCTCCGGCGCGCCGCTGATCGGCATCGGCATGGAGCTGGACGTCATCGCCGCCGTCGTCATCGGCGGCGCGGTGCTCACCGGCGGCTCCGGGCACGTCTTCGGCACCGTGCTCGGCGTGCTGGTGCTGGGCATCATCCAGACCCTGATCACCTTCGACGGCACCCTCAGCTCCTGGTGGACCCGGATCGTCATCGGTGGGTTGCTCTTCGCCTTCATCCTCCTGCAACGCCTCATCGGCATCCGCTTCACCACGACGTGACCGCCCCTCTCGCGGAAGGCATCTCCATGGCAACGCACGCCCAGCCCGAGGTCTGGTTCCTCACCGGAAGTCAGAGCCTCTACGGCGACGACACCCTCCGGCAGGTCGCCGACCAGTCCCGCCGGATCGCCGCGCAGCTCGACGACTCGCCGGGCATCCCCGTACGGGTGGTCTGGAAGCCGGTCCTGACCTCCAGCGCCGACATCCTGCGGGTCTGCCGGGACGCCGCCGCGCAGGGGGCGGTCGGGGTGATCGCCTGGATGCACACCTTCTCGCCGGCGAAGATGTGGATCGCCGGCCTGGACGCGCTGCGTACGCCGCTGCTGCACCTGCACACCCAGGCCAACGTCCTGCTGCCGTGGGACGACATCGACATGGACTTCATGAACCTGAACCAGGCCGCCCACGGCGACCGCGAGTTCGGCTACATCCAGACCCGGCTCGGGGTGGCCCGCAAGACCGTCGCCGGGCACGTCAGCGACCCGAGGGTGATCTCCCGGGTCGGCGCGTGGGCGCGGGCGGCGCTCGGGTACGCGGCGATGCGCTCGCTGCGGCTGGCCCGCTTCGGCGACAACATGCGCGGCGTCGCCGTGACCGAGGGCGACAAGGTCGAGGCCGAGCTGCACTTCGGCGTCTCGGTCAACACCTACGGCGTCAACGACCTGGTCGCGGTCGTCGACGCGGTGCCCGACGAGCGGGTCGACGACCTGGTCAAGGAGTACGGCGACACGTACCGGCTCGCCGCGCCGCTGGCCCCCGGCGGGGACCGGCACGACTCGCTGCGTTACGCCGCCCGGCTGGAGCTGGGCCTGCGCACGTTCCTCGACGAGGGTGGCTTCCGGGCCTTCACCACCAACTTCGAGGACCTCGGCGGCCTGCGCCAACTGCCCGGCATCGCCGTGCAGCGGCTGATGGCCGACGGCTACGGCTTCGGCGGCGAGGGCGACTGGAAGACCTCCGTGCTGGTGCACACGCTCAAGGCGATGGCGGTCGGCGTGCCGGGTGGCACCTCCTTCATGGAGGACTACACCTACGACCTGACCCCGGGTGAGGAGTTGGTGCTCGGCGCGCACATGCTGGAGGTCTGCCCGACGATCGCCGCCGACACGCCGGACGTCGAGATCCACCCGCTGAGCATCGGCGACCGGGAGGACCCGGTGCGCCTGGTCTTCGACGCCGCCCCCGGCCCGGCGGTGGTGCTCGGCCTGGCCGACCTGGGGGAGCGCTTCCGCCTGGTGGCCAACGAGGTGGACGTGGTGACGCCGCCGCACCCGCTGCGGCGGCTGCCGGTGGCCCGCGCCGTCTGGCGGCCCCGCCCGGACCTGGCCGGCTCGGCGGAGGCGTGGATCACCGCGGGCGCGCCCCACCACACGGTGCTGACGCAGGCCCTCGGCGTCGAGGAACTGCACGACCTGGCCGAGATGACCCGCACCGAGCTGATGGTCATCGACGCCGACACGCAGCCGCGCCGCTTCGCCGACGAGCTGCGGTGGAACCAGGCGTACCACCGGCTGGCCCGGGGGTTCTGAAAGCGCGACGCGTCGACCGGGGGCGTCTCTTCCGCAGTCGCGGAAGGGGCGCCCCCGGCCCGTTGCCAGCGGCGCCGCCCCGCCCGCCCCGGCCCGTCTTGACTAACGGCGTGTTATCGCTCACAGTCAATGAATAGGCGTCCATCGCGCGAGCGCAACGGGCTCACGCTCATCATTGGACGGCTCGTTCGGATTGCGGCCGCGGGCACGGCCGCAGCGCTGTTAGCGATCACATCCCTTGGGTGCGCCGGGCCGCCGCAGGCGGCCCGGCGTCCAGGGCGACGGCGCGGGCCGGGCAGATTCCGGAACCTGTCAGCTCTCGAAGGAGAATCATGGATGGCATAGCTCTGCCCACCCGGGCGGCGTCGCGGGGTCGGCGATGGTGGTCCCGGCTCGCCGCCGTCGTGGCGGCGGTGTTGGTGGGTGGCACGCTGGCGGGGGTGACGCCGACGCCGGCGGCGGCCGCGACGGTGGACACCGCCGCCTGGTACGTGTTGGTCAACCGCAACAGCGGCAAGGCGCTGGACGTCTACGAGCGGGCGACCGGGGACGGGGCGCGGATCACCCAGTGGTCGCGCAACGACGGCAACTGGCAGCAGTGGCAGTTCGTCGACTCCGGCGGCGGCTACTACCGGCTGCGGTCGCGGCACTCGGGCAAGGTCCTCGACGTGTCGAACTTCTCCACCGCCAACGGCGCCGCCGTGGTGCAGTGGGGCGACCTCAACGGCACCAACCAGCAGTTCCGGCTGGCGGACTCGGCCGGCGGGTACGTCCGGCTGATCAACCGCAACTCCAACAAGGCGGTGGAGACGCAGAGCGCCTCGACCGCCGACGGCGGCAACATCGTGCAGTACGACGACTTCAACGGCACCCACCAGCAGTGGCAACTGGTCCGCGTCGGCGACGGCGGCGGCGGAAACCCCGGCGGCACCTTCACCAACCCGGTGCTCTGGCAGGACTTCGCCGACGTCGACATCATCCGGGTCGGCGACATCTACTACATGTCCGCCTCCACCATGCACTACTCGCCCGGCGCACCGGTGCTGCGCTCCTGGGACCTGGTCAACTGGGAGTTCGCCGGCCACTCCGTGCCCAAGTTGGACTTCGGCAGCAAGTACGACCTGACCGGCGGCGCGCACGCGTACGTCGACGGCATCTGGGCCTCCACACTGAACTACCGGCCCAGCAACCGGACCTACTACTGGGCCGGCTGCGTCGACTTCGCCCAGACCCACATCTACACCGCCTCCGCCGTCGACGGTGCCTGGAGCCGGCACACCACCATCCCCAACTGCTACTACGACGCCGGCATGCTGATCGACGACAACGACACCATGTACGTGGCGTACGGCAACGGCACGATCAGCGTGGCCCAGCTCTCCGCCGACGGGCGCAGCCAGGTCCGGGCCCAGCAGGTGTACCAGACGCCGTCGAGCATCGGCACCCTGGAGGGGGCCCGCTTCTACAAGCGCAACGGCGCCTACTACATCTGGCTGACCCGCCCCGCCAACGGCCAGTACGTGCTCAAGTCGACCAACGGCCCGTTCGGCCCGTACGAGCAGCGCCAGGTGCTGCTGAACCTGCCCGGCCCGATCTCCGGCGGCGGGGTGCCCCACCAGGGCGGCCTGGTGCAGACCCCCAACGGCGCCTGGTACTACATGGCCTTCACCGACGCGTACCCGGGCGGGCGGATGCCGACGCTGGCGCCGATCACCTGGACCAGCGACGGTTGGCCGCAGTTGCAGACGGTCAACGGGGCCTGGGGCGCCAGCTACCCCAACCCGTTGCCGCTGCGGCCGGTCAAGCCGCTGACCGGCACCGACACCTTCACCGGCACCACCCTCGGCCCGCAGTACGAGTGGAACCACAACCCGGACAACTCCCGCTGGTCGGTCAACGACGGGCTGCGCCTGCAGACCGCCACGGTGACCAACGACCTCTACCGGGCCCGCAACACGTTGACCCACCGGATCCAGGGGCCGACCTCGACGGGCACCATCGAGCTGGACTACTCCACGATGCGCGACGGGGACCGGGCCGGGCTGGCGATGCTGCGCGACACGTCGGCCTGGATCGGCGTCAAACGCGACAACGGCACCACCCGGGTGGTGATGACCAACGGCCTGACCATGGGCAGCGACAACTGGAACACCACCGGCACCGGGACGGAGATCGCCTCCGCCGCGGTCTCCGGCGGGCGGATCTGGTTGCGGGCCAACGCCGACATCCGACCCGGCAGCGGCCGGCAGGCGCGCTTCTCGTACAGCACCGACGGGGTCAACTTCGTTTCGCTGGGCAACGCCCTGACCCTCAACAACGCCTGGCAGTTCTTCATGGGCTACCGGTTCGGCATCTTCAACTACGCCACCCAGGCGCTCGGCGGCTCGGCCACCGTCCGCCAGTTCTCCCTGACCACGCCCTGACGTCTCCACATGGCTGAGTCGGCGAACCGACCGGGGCCCTGTTCCGCATCGGGTGCGGAACAGGGCCCCGCCTCGCGTCGCGGCGCGGGGGCTGCGTCGCATCAGGTGGCGCGGCGAGCCTGGCGTAGACTGGCGGCACCTCAGCCTCGGCCCCCCGGCGACCCGTGGGGACGGAGGCTGGAGGAAGTTCGTGCCCCCCGACCGCCAGAGTCGACGTCGACGGGCCGTGGTCGCCGATGGGCAGGCGGGGAGAGTGAGGTTGCCGTGCGCGCTCCTGCGATGACGGACGTGGCCCGCCTCGCCGGCGTCTCCCACCAGACGGTCTCCCGGGTGCTCAACGGCCACCCCAACGTGCGCGAGCAGACCCGGCTGCGGGTCCAGGCGGCGATCGCCGAGTTGGGCTACCGCCCCAACCGGGCGGCCCGCGCGCTGGTCACCGGCCGGTCGCAGGTGATCGGCGTCGTCGCCCAGAACACCACCCTCTACGGTCCGGCGTCACTGCTGGCCGCCCTGGAGCAGGTCGCCGCGGCGGCGGGCTTCGCGGTCAGCGTCGGCAGCGTCAGCGACCTCAACTACCGGTCGATCTCGGCGGCGGTCGAGCGGCACCTCGCCCACCGGGTCGCCGGGATCGTGGTGATCGCGCCGGTCGAGTCGGCCGGCGAGGCGCTGGAACGGCTGCCCCACGGCGTGCCGCTGGTGACCGTCGACGGCGACCCGCGCCGACCGGTTCCCCTGGTGACGGTCGACCAGGCCGCCGGCGCGCGGGCCGCCACCCAGCATCTGCTCGACGCCGGGCACCGCACGGTCTGGCACGTCTCCGGCCCGCCGGACTGGTTCGACAGCGCCGGGCGGATCGAGGGCTGGCGGGAGACGCTGCGCCGGGCCGGGGCGGAGCTGCCGCCGCTGCTGCCGGCGGACTGGTCGGCGGCGGCGGGCTACCGCTGCGGGCAGATGCTGGCCCGGATGCCGGAGGTCACCGCGGTCTTCACCGCCAACGACCACCTGGCCCTGGGGGTGCTGCGGGCGCTGCACGAGCACGGCCGGCGGGTGCCCGACGACATCAGCGTGATCGGCTTCGACGACGTGCCGGAGGCGGCGTACTTCATCCCGCCGCTGACCACCGTGCGGCCCGACTTCGCCGCGGTCGCCCGGGCCAGCCTCGACATGCTGCTGACCCAGATCGAGACGGCCACCGCCGGCCCGCTGCGGCAGACCATCGCACCGGCGCTGGTGGCCCGGCGCAGCGTGGGCCCCCCGCCGCGCCGCTGACCCGCCCGCCTTCGCATTGGCGGGCGGGTGGCGGGGATCAGCCCTGGGTGACCACCGGCAGGTCCAGGACCTCGTCGACGCTGCGGCGCGGGGTCGGCCAGCCCGGCTGGCCGTACCCGATGCGCATCACCATCTGCGGGGGGCCGAAGCGGCCCAGCGACAGCCGCAGCGCCTCCCGCGCCCCCGGCACCTCGATCGGCTGGGAGAGCATCGACGCGCTCAGCCCGGCGTCGGTGGCGGTGAGCAGTAGCCGTTGCAGGGCCTGCCCGGCGAGCACCTGGTCGGTGGCGGTGTTGCCGGCCGAGCCGAGCACCGCGACGAGGGGCTCCGGCTCGAAGTCCCGGCCGGGTGCCCGGTTGCGCCCGCCGAAGCCCCGCGCGGGCAGCACGTCCTGCGGCTCGCCGGAGGGGCCGCCGGCCACGGCCGGGACCCCGTCGGGGGCCGGCGAGGCGCGCACCCACTCGGCCCGCTCCGCCCGGTAGGCGGGGTCACGCTCCAGGACCCGGTTGGCGCTGCGGGCGATCTCGCCGAACGCGTTGACCGCACTCACCCCGATCACCAGCTCCAACCAGCACTGCTCGGCGCGGGCCGCCTCGCCGAGCCGCCACCGTACGTCGGCGGGGACCGGATCCGGCCAGAACGGGGCGCGGTTGCTGAACCGGCGCGGGATGGCCCCGTGCAGGCTCTGCTCGGCGGGGGTGGGGCGGCGCGGCAGGTCCGGGGTCAGCCGGGCCAGCACGTCGGTCTCCGCCGGGTACGGGCGCAGCTGCACCTTCGCCGGGGTGCCCGCCACGGCCAGGGAGAGGCGCAGGTTGAACAGGGCGGCCCCGCAGGCGATCCGGGCACCCCACCCGCTCGGGTCGGTCGCCGGCAGCCGGCGCTCCCGGTCGATGGCCACCTCGATCCCGCCGTCGCGCAGGCGGAACCGCCACGGCTGGGTGTTGTGCAGCGACGGTGCCCGGACGGCGTCCGCGGCGGCGGACGCGAGCTGCTCGACGGTGAAGCCGGTTTCCATGGTCGTGCTCCTTCCGTGGCAGTCCTGCCCCTGGCTGGTCTTCCTCCACCCTGCGCGAGCGCGGCGACGCCGGGCAGGGCCGGACGTCCCCTCTGCCCCGGGACCCCCTACCCGGTGGTTGTCGCCAGGTCGGGACCTTCGGCCTGTGCGACGCGGCGCGCGAGGGGGTAGAAACGAGGGATGATCCGGGTGTTCCTGCTCGACGACCATGAGGTCGTCCGTCGTGGCCTTGCCGACCTGCTCACCGCCAGTGGCGACATCGAGGTGGTGGGGGAGTCGGGCTCGGCCCAGGAGGCCACCCGGCGCATCCCCGCGCTCCGGCCCGACGTGGCGATCCTCGACGCCCGGCTGCCCGACGGCAACGGCATCGACGTGTGCCGCGACGTGCGGGCCGTCGACTCGTCGATCAAGGGCCTGATCCTCACCTCGTACGAGGACGACGAGGCGCTCTTCGCGGCGATCATGGCCGGCGCGGCCGGTTACGTGCTCAAGCAGATCCGCGGCACCGACCTGGTCGACGCGGTGCGTCGGGTCGCCGCCGGGCAGTCGCTGCTCGACCCGGCGATCACCACCCGGGTGCTGGACCGCATCCGCAGCGGCGTGGAGCAGCCCCGCGAGCTGAAGAGCCTCACCGAGCAGGAGCGGCGCATCCTGGAGTACGTCGCCGAGGGGCTGACCAACCGGGAGATCGCCGGCAAGATGTTCCTGGCCGAGAAGACGGTGAAGAACTACGTCTCCAGCGTGCTGGCGAAGCTGGGGCTGGAGCGGCGCACCCAGGCCGCCGTCCTGGCCACCCGCCTGCTGGGCAAGAACCAGAACCACTGACCCGCCGCCGCGCCCGGCCGGGTCGGTCGCTCCGCGCCCGGCCCGCCGGCCGTCCGCGCCCGGCGGGTCAGCCGGCCGGCGGTCAGTCGTCGCGCAGCGGGACCCGCCAGTGCAGCTCGGTGCCCCGACCGATCGCCGGGCGGATCGCGAACTCCCCGCCGTGGCGCTCGGCGCGTTCGCGGAGGTTGACCAGCCCGCTGCGGGCGGCGGCCGGGTCGCAGCCCTTGCCGTCGTCGACGACGGTGACCGTCACCCAGCCGCCGTCGACCAGCACCGCCACCGACACCCGGCTGGCCTCGGCGTGGCGCACGGCGTTGGAGAGCGCCTCGCGCAGCACGGCGGTCAGGTCGGGGCGGATCGGCTCGGGCACGGCGCTGTCGATCGGCCCGGTCAGCTCCAGCGCCGGCCGGAAACCCAGCGACCCGGCGGCCACGTCGACCGCCTCCCGGATCTCCGTGCGCAGCGCCGCGCTCATCGGCGTACGCAGCTCGAAGATCGTCCGACGGATGTCGCGGATGGTGGCGTCGAGGTCGTCGACGGCCGCGTTGATCCGCTTGGCCACGTCGGGGCGGGCGTTCATCGCGCCGCTCTGCAACTGCAGACCGGTGGCGAAGAGCCGCTGGATCACCACGTCGTGCAGGTCCCGGGCGATGCGCTCGCGGTCCTCCAGGACCACCAGCAGCTCCCGCTCCTCCTGCCCCCGGGCCCGCTCCATGGCCAGCGCCGCCTGCCCGGCGAAGCTGCCCAGCAGCGCCACGTCGTCGTCGGTGGCCCCGCCCCGGTCCGGCCGGTAGGCGATCACCAGGACGCCGTGCAGCGCGTCGGCGGCGGCCAGCGGGGAGATCACCGCCGGCCCGGCGGTCACCGGGGCCGGCCAGGGGGCGGCCTGGGCCAGGTTCTCCACCAGCTCGTACCCCGGCTGGGTCACCGCACCGGCGAAGCTGGTCTCGGCGGCCGGCAGCACCGCGCCGATCAGCTCGTGGGCGTGGTCGTCGGCGCCGTCGACCACCTCCACGGTGAACTCCCCGGCGTCGGAGTCGTAGAGGAGCACCACGGCCAGCTCCGCCTCGGCGACCTCCCGGGCCCGGCGGGCGACCAGCGTCAGCGCGTCGGTGCGCCGCACCTCACCCAGCAGCACCGAGGTGATCTCGGCGGTGGCGGCCAGCCAGCGTTCGCGGCGGTGGGCCAGCGCGTAGAGCCGGGCGTTCTCGATCGCCACGCCGGCCGCGGCGGCCAGCGCGACCACGATCTCCTCGTCGTCGTCGGTGAACTCGGCCGCGCCCTGCTTCTCGGCCAGGTAGAGGTTGCCGAAGACCTGGTCGCGGATGCGCACCGGCACGCCGAGGAAGCTGTGCATCGGCGGGTGGTTCGGCGGGAAGCCGTACGACTTGGGGTGTTTGGTGATGTCCGGCATGCGCAACGGGTGGGGCTCGTCGATGAGCAGCCCCAGCACGCCCCGGCCGTGCGGCAGCTCGCCGATCTCGGCGTGCAGCTCGGCGTCGATGCCGTGCACGATGAAGTCGTGCAGCAGCCGGTCGGGGCCGATCACCCCGAGCGCGCCGTAGCGGGCCCCGACCAGCTCGCAGGCCGCCTGCACGATGCGCCGCAGGGTGCTGCGCAGGTCCAGGTCGCTGCCGATGCCGACCACCGCGTCGAGCAGGGCGCGCAGCCGCTCCCGGCTGGTGACCACCTCGCCGACCCGGTCCAGCATCTCCTGGAGCAGCTCGTCGAGGCGGACCCGGGACAGCGGGCTCAGCCCCAGCGACGGGGTGACGTTTTCGTGCTTGGGATTGGGTGCGCTACCGGCCACCGGGCGATGCTACCGCCCGGCGGCCGAAGCGGACCATTGCCCGCTGACCGCCCGGAGCGCGGCCGGGACCTGGGCGGAGACGACGATCACCCCGGGCCCGGAACGCCCCGCGCGGGCCGCCGTCACGCCTGCGCGGGGCGGCACGTCACGCCTGGGCGTCGCGGACCGCCGAGGTGTCCACCACCTGCGCGGCCTCCAGCCGGGGAGTGTGCGGTGGGCCGGCGTGCTCCGGGTCCGCGATCCCCAGCCGCAGCACCAGGTACGGGTACCCGAGGCCGGCGAGGACCCGGCGCAGCGCCTGCCGGGTGCCCTCGACCTCCACCACGCCCGACAGCGGCACCACGGAGACGCCCAGCCGGGTGGCGGTCAGCCACGCCGCCGAGAGCGCCTCGCCGGCCCGCAGCCAACTGTCCGGCTCGTCCTCGTCGCCGAAGAGCAGCCCGTACACCGCCGCCCGGTCGTGGCCGGAGTCGACCGACAGGGTGCCGGGGCGGCCGAAGTCGCGGCCCGGCACGGTGGTCTGCGGCGGCTGCGCGGGCAGCACCTCCGGGGGCAGGCCGGTGCCGGTGCCGGCCCGGTTGGTCCAGTAGTCCAGCTCCTCGCGCAGCCTCGGGTCCTCCGCCTCGACCGCCCCGGCGTGCGCCGCCGCCGCGGCCAGCTCCATCACCTGGTCGGCGTCGAGGAGCTGCAGTCGGGTGCCCTCCGCGTCGACCACCCCGGCGATCTCGTCGAGCGTGGCGGCCGGCACCGGCTCGTCGCTGACCGGGCGGCGGTCGGTGTGCCGGACCTGCATGCACTGCACCAGGCGCATCGCGTCCGGGTCGGGCTCGGTGTGCCTGAGGCCGGTGAGCCGGGCCAGCAGGTCGGCGTCGGCCGGGTCGGGCAGCCGCTCCACCACGGGCACCCAACCCTCGGCGGCCAGGGCCACCCGGGCGTGGTGCAGCGCCGCGCCGCAGCTCACCGCCAGCAGCCGCCCGTCCGGGTCGGTGGCGGCCAGCCGGCGGTCCTGGGCCGCGCGCAGCTCCAGGGCGTCGGGGAGCACCCGCCACAGCCACGGCTGCGTGTTGTGCACCGAGGGGGCGTGACCGGCCGTCGCGGCGGCCTCCGCGAGCGCGGTGGTCAGCGAGCGGTCCGGCGTCTCGTGGCTCATCGTCGGCGACCTTTCGTTTCTCCCCATCGTGCCCCGGCCGGGCGGCGCTCCGGCCGGGGTTCCGCTTCGTCGGTGTGTCAGCGGCCCGTCGCTCCGCACGGTACGCGGGCCGCGCCCCGTCAGCGTTCGCGGACCACCGCCACCGGGCAGTGGGCGTGTTGCAGCAGCTGCTGGCTCACCGAGCCGAGCAGCATGCCGCGCAGCCCGCCCCGGCCCCGGGTGCCGACCACCACCAGCTGCGCGTCCCGGCTCGCCTCGACCAGGGCGCCGGCCGGGCGGCCGGTCACCACGTCGACGGTCACCTCGACGTCGGGGTAGGTCTCCCGCCAGCGGGCCAGCGGCTCGTCCAGCGCCGCCCGCTCCGCGGCCACCGCGTTGTCCGGGGCGAGGCCGCCGTTGGCCGCCGGCTCCCAGGCCCGCACCACCTGCAGCGGCACCCCCCGCTGGGCTGCCCGCTCCATCGCGAAGCCGAGGGCCAGCAGGGAGGTCGGCGACCCGTCGACGCCCACCAGCACCCGCCCGGTGCGGCCGGTGGCGACGTCGCCGTCGCGGACCACCACCACCGGGCAGTGGGCGTGCGCGCTCACCGACACGGCGGTGGAGCCGGCCAGCAGGCCGCCGAAGCCGCCGTGGCCCCGGCTGCCGAGCACCAGCAGCCCGGCGGAGGCGGAGCGTTCGCCCAGCACCAGCGCCGGCGGCCCGTCGAGCACCTCGCCGTGCACGATCACGGTGGGCCGGGCGGAGGCGGCGTCGAGCACGGCCCGGTCGACCAGGGCCTCGACCTCCTGCCGGGCGGTGTCGTCCGGCCAGCTCCCCGGGGCCAGCCCGGGGCCGACCCAGCCGGCGACGGTCACCCACTCGAAGACGTACGCCAGCCGGACCGGCCGGCCGCTCTGCTCCGCCTCCTCCAGCGCCCAGTCCAGCGCGCGGGTGGCGTCGACGGAACCGTCGTAGCCGACCAGGATCTCGTCGCCGCTCATTTTCCGCTCCGCAACTCGGGATCGGTCTCCCGGATCCAGCGCCACTCGGCCACCCGAGGGTCGTCGGAGCCGAAGCGGCGGGTGTGGTCCCGGCAGGTCTGCCGGGCGTCGACCATCTCCTGGCGCAGGTGCGCGGCCCGCGAGGCCAGCCCCGGCGTCCGGTCGATGACGTCGATGACCAGGTGGAAGCGGTCCAGGTCGTTGAGCATCACCATGTCGAACGGCGTGGTGGTGGTGCCCTCCTCCTTGTAGCCGCGCACGTGCAGGTTGCCGTGGTTGGCCCGGCGGTAGGTCAGCCGGTGGATCAGCCACGGGTAGCCGTGGTAGGCGAAGATGACCGGCTTGTCGCGGGTGAAGATGGTGTCGAACTCGTTGTCGGTCAGGCCGTGCGGGTGCTCCGACGGCGGCTGGAGCCGCATCAGGTCGACCACGTTGACGACCCGCACCTTCAGCTCGGGCAGGTGCTGGCGCAGCAGTTCGGCGGCGGCCAGGGTCTCCAGCGTCGGCACGTCGCCGGCGCAGCCGAGGACCACGTCCGGCTCCTCGCCGCCGTCGCTGCTGGCCCAGTCCCAGATGCCCAGGCCGCGCCGGCAGTGCTGGATCGCCTCGTCCATGGTCAGCCAGTTCGGCGCGGCCTGCTTGCCGGCCACCACCACGTTGATGTAGTGCCGGCTGCGCAGGCAGTGGTCCATCGTGGAGAGCAGGGTGTTGCCGTCCGGCGGCAGGTAGACCCGGACCACCTCGGCCTTCTTGTTCATCACGTGGTCGATGAAGCCCGGGTCCTGGTGGGAGAAGCCGTTGTGGTCCTGGCGCCACACGTGGCTGGAGAGCAGGTAGTTCAGCGAGGCCACCGGCTGCCGCCACGGGATGCCCCGGGTCACCTTCAGCCACTTGGCGTGCTGGTTGACCATCGAGTCGACGATGTGGATGAACGCCTCGTAGCTGGTGAAGATGCCGTGCCGGCCGGTGAGCAGGTACCCCTCCAGCCAGCCCTGGCACAGGTGCTCGGAGAGCACCTCCATCACCCGGCCGTCGGGGGAGAGGTGCTCGTCGTCTTCGGTGATGCGGCCGACGAAGGCCCGGTCGGTGACCTCGAAGGCCGCGCCGAGCCGGTTGGAGGCGACCTCGTCGGGGCCGAAGAGGCGGAACGTCTCCGGGTTGGCGGCGATCACGTCGCGGACCCACTTGCCGAGCACGCCGGCCGCGCCCACGGTCGGCTCGCCGGGCCGCTCGACGTCGACCGCGTAGTCCCGGAAGTCCGGCAGGGTCAGCTCGCGCAGGATCGCCCCGCCGTTGGTGACCGGGTTGGCGCTCATCCGCAGGTCGCCCTGTGGCGGCAGCGCGGTCAGCTCGGCGACGGGGGCGCCGGTGGCGTCGAAGAGCTCCTCCGGCCGGTAGCTGCGCAGCCAGCGCTCCAGCTCGGCCAGGTGCTCCGGGTGGTCGCGCACCTCGGCGATCGGCACCTGGTGGGCGCGGAACGTCCCCTCGACCTGCTTGCCGTCGACCCGGCTCGGGCCGGTCCAGCCCTTCGGCGTACGAAGGATGATCATGGGCCAGCGGGGGCGCTCGATCGGGCCGCCGGAGCGGGCCCGGCGCTGGATGTCGGCGATCTCGTCGACCGCGGTGTCCAGGGTGGCCGCGAGGAGCTGGTGCACCGTGGCCGGGTCGTCGCCGGCCACCACGTACGGCTGGTAACCGAAGCCGCGCATCATGTCCAGCAGGTCGTCGGTGGGGATCCGGTCCAGCACCGTCGGGTTGGCGATCTTGTATCCGTTGAGGTGCAGGATCGGCAGCACCGCGCCGTCGCGGGCCGGGTTGAGGAAGACGTTCGACAGCCAACTGCCGGCCAGTGGGCCGGTCTCCGCCTCGCCGTCACCGATCACGCAGGCGACCAGCAGGTCCGGGTTGTCGAAGGCCGCGCCGTACGCGTGGCTCAGCGCGTACCCCAGCTCGCCGCCCTCGTGGATCGAGCCCGGCACCTCCGGTGCGACGTGGCTCGGGATGCCGCCGGGGAAGGAGAACTGGCGGAACAGCCGCTGCATGCCGGCCTCGTCGCGGGTGACCGAGTGGTACAGCTCGCTGTACGTCCCCTCCAGCCAGGTGTTCGCCACCAGGGCGGGACCGCCGTGACCGGGGCCGGTGACGAAGATCGTCGGCAGCTTCCGGTTGACGATCACCCGGTTGAGGTGCGCGTAGAGCAGGTTCAGCCCCGGGCTGGTGCCCCAGTGGCCCAGCAGCCGGGGCTTGACGTGCTCGGCCCGCAGCGGCTCGCGCAGCAGCGGGTTGTCGAGCAGGTAGATCTGCCCCACCGTCAGGTAGTTGGCCGCCCGCCAGTACGCGTCCAGCCGGCGCAGCTCGTCTTCGGTCAGAGGGCTGTGGAGTTCCACGGCGGTGTCCATGCTGCGTAAGCCTCTCGCGGATCGGGGACGTTCGCATCCCGGCGTCCCGGGCTTTCCCGGCCGCGTCCAGCATCGTCGCCGAAGGGGAGATCGGATCAGGGCCGTTGGTCCCCCGGCGGAGGGCGTCATGTCCCCGCCGGTGCGGTGGTAGAGAATCCACGAACGACGATGACCGGCGCGGGCGAGTGGTACAGCAACGACTGGCTGACCGCGCCGAGCATCCCGCGCAGCGGCTCGTCGCCCCGGGCGGCCACGACCGTGAGCTGCGCGCAGCGGGACAGCTCGACCAGGATCGGGCCGGGCTCGCCGACGACGGCGCGGCACTCGACCGGGACGGAGCGGTGTCGGCGACCGTGGCGGGCCACCGCCTCGGCCAACTCCGCGCGGGCGGCCTCGGGGTCGAAGTCGGCCGGGTCGTCGCCCGCGCCCTGCCGCGCCGGCTCGGTGACCCGCACGGCCAGCAGTCGGGCCGACCGGCGGGCGGCGCAGTCGAAGGCGAACTCCAGCGCCTTCGCGGCACTCGCCGACCCGTCGACGCCGACCAGCACCGGGCCCTGCGGCGGCGGCTCGGGGCGGACCACCAGCACGGGGCAGGCCGCGCGGGCGGCGAGCTGCACCGCCGGCGTGTCGGCGGTGATGGCGGACCGGCTGTGGGACATCCCGCCGTCACCCACGGCGACCAGGAACGCCGACTCGGAGCGGCGGATCAACGTGACCACCGGCGCGCCCTCCACGATCTCGCCGCTGACCGCCAGCGCCGGGCGCACCTCGCCGGCGACCGCGCCGGCGCGTTCGATCAGCTCCTCGGCGTCCGCGCGCGGGCCGCTGACCGAGACCGCCTCCGGCGTCGCCGCCCAGTTGAACGCGTGTAGCAGCAGGAGCGCACGGTCGTGGTCGGCGGCCTCGGCGGCGGCCAACCGGACCACCTCGAGGGCCGCGTCCGACGAACCGAGCGCGACCACGACCGGCGCGTCCGCAGGTGCGCCCACCCGGTCTCACCTCCCCGCGCCATCACACCGTCGCACCTATCGTAGTTGTTCCGACACGCTCCGGGGTCGGGTTGGGTGGCGGCAGCGCGCCCCAGCCCGGGTTGGTCACCGCCACGGCCGCAGCGGGGCGTCCTTGCGGGTCACCGGGAAGCTGTCCGGCCAGGTGTCGTCGTCGGCCAGCCCCCACAGGGTCACGACCCGCGCGGCACTGCAGATCACTTATCGCGAATACCGATTCCTGCTCGACTCTATTGAGATCGCGTTACCCCGAGGGATAAAATCCGAACTTTGAGTGAAGGAAACACGGGCCGTGGCTCCGCGTCCGTGTCAGGGGCTGCGGTCGTCCGCACCGGCCCGCAGAGCGATTGCAGAGCCGAGAAAATCGTCGAGGGGAGGCTCTAGATGCCAGAGTCTGACGTGCCGGAACCGGTGTTGATCCAAGTCGTCGAGGTCGCCGGTGGCCGAGAGATCGGCTGGGGCGGTAACGCGGTCGAACAGCTTCGTACGCGCGTCGCAGACATCCAGGCGGCCGTCATCGCTGGTGCGCGTGCGGTCAGCGCCGACCTCGACAGTCTGCCCACCCAGCAGAACTGGCAGGCGAGCGAGGTGTCCGCGACCTTTGGGATAACCCTGAGCGCGGAGGCCGGGGTGGTGCTCTCCCGGGCCTCGGCGGAGTCCTCGTTCGAGGTCACCGTCACCTACCAACGCAAGTGATCGAGGGCGGCATTTACGCGGGCACCCGCTTCCTGGGCAGCGGATTCGTCCTGGCCGACCGCATCGTCGCCACCGCGAATCACGTCGTGGGGCAACGTGGCGCGGCTGACCTGAGCTTCGTGACGTCCGGGGTGCGGGTGGCGGTGAAGGATGTGCACCGTGACGCGCGGATCGACACGGCGCTGCTCCGGGTGGACACGTCCCTGGCGATGCTGCCGTCTCTCGCCCGCCCCCGCCAGGGTTCCCAGTGGTGCGTGAATTGCAGCCTGGGTGAATTGGAGCCCGCCGGGGTCCAGCTCAGCGGGGTGATCGACACCGTTGGACACCTCATCACGAACACCCTCGGGCACGAGATGCCGATCCTGCAGCTGCAGGTGAACCAGGAGCTCAAGAACTACGAGGGCTATTCCGGTGGTGCGGTGATGGTCGACGGCTCGGTCGTCGGCATCCTGCTCGAGCAGGTGCCCGAGCGGGTCAGGCATGCGCTGGGCCGGGACAAGGTCGCCACCAATGTGCTGTTCGCCGTCTCGATCGAGCAGGTCAAGAGGAGATTCAAGCTTGATCTGGAGCTGATGCGAGAGAGGGGCCAGGCGCCCTACCAGCTCCTCGACACCGCCTACTTCGACCTCGAGCCGCTGAAG
This sequence comes from Micromonospora sp. DT233, assembly GCF_049841815.1. NCBI lineage: Bacteria > Bacillati > Actinomycetota > Actinomycetes > Micromonosporales > Micromonosporaceae > Micromonospora > Micromonospora sp. DT233. Next base: position 60,341 of record NZ_JBNCLB010000010.1, read on the forward strand.
GACGTGATCCTGGACGCGAAGGAGACGGCGGGGGATCGGATGCTCGCGTTCGGGTTGGACAGTGCGGACCTGCAGGGGGACCGGGAGGCGGCCGACAACCTCGCCGGCTGGCTGCAACTCCACATGATGCCGGTGGTGCACCGGCGCCCGCTCACGCTCCGGCCGGATCTCGGTTCGGTCGACAAGATGGTCGGGTACTTCGAGCTGCACATCGATTATCTGAACCGGACCAACATCGTCTGTACGGTCGAGGTGGAGGGGGTGCCGACCTCGTTCATCGACGAGGTGTGGCGCCGGGTCCGCATCGCCTGCGAGAGTCGGCGCGGCAGCCTGAATCATCGGCTCGTGCTCTTCTTCGCCGGAAGCACGATCGACGGCTACCCGCCCGCAGTGACGCGCCTGCCGCCGGTGACGTTCACGCGGGACCACCTCACCGCCTGGGCCAAGCAGGTGGTGCGACATCAGCAGTGGCCCGATCGGCTGGCGCACGCATGGGTGGACCAGCTCGCGGAGCGGTCGTCAAGCGGCGGTCGACTGGACGTCCGGTGGACCTACGACGTACTGCGGGACTCCATCGACCGCCTCCGCACCGACCGGGCAGGGCTGTACGACGATCTCGAGGACCTGGAGCCTTCGTGGTGACCCGCCATCGCGTCGACACCTCGGTCCGCTACGACCGGCTCGCTGCGCTGCCCGAGCACCGCGACATCGAGATTGTCGATCTCGACCCGCTGCCGACCGGCGACCCGCCGACCACCACGGTCGACCGCGAACCGTATCTCGCCTCGTCGGGCCTGGAGGAAGCGGTCAACGTCGCGATCGCGCTCGGCCGACCGCTGCTGCTCCAAGGGGATCCCGGCGCCGGGAAGACCAGACTGGCACACGCGGTGGCGTACGCCCTGGGGCTTCCACTCGAGCAGATGTACATCAAATCCACCAGCCTGGGCCGGGACCTGCTCTACACCTACGACGCCGTCCGGCGCCTCTACGACGCGCAGCTGGCCGCTACCGGCGGCGGGTCCGGTGCCGACCCGAGCCAAGCCGGCCGGTACGTGCGTCTCGGCCCCCTGGGCAGGGCGATCGCCCGCGCCCGGTACGGCCGCCGCAGCGTCGTGCTGATCGACGAGATCGACAAGGCAGACCTCGACTTTCCCAACGATCTGCTTCGCGAACTGGACCGGCTCGCCTTCGACGTGCCGGAGGCACCCGGGCTGAGTTACGCCGTGCCGGATGACCGGCCCGACCTGCGACCGATCATCATCGTCACCAACAACGAGGAGAAGGCGCTGCCGGGCGCCTTCCTCCGCCGGTGCGTCTTCTACTACCTGGAGTTTCCCGACGATGTCGGGCAGCTGAACGAGATCCTGGCGTTGCACGGCGTGGCGGACGCGGAGCTGTGCGACAGCGCCACCCGCATGCTGCTGCGGCTGCGGGAACTGGACCTGAGCCACAAACCGGGTCTCAGCGAGTTGATCGATTGGGTGGGCTATCTCCAGGAGCGGCGACGTACGCCGGCTGACCTTGCTCAACTGCCGTACCCGGGCACGCTGCTCAAGCAACGGACCGACCAGGCCCGGGCCAGGAAGCTGACGGATCCGTGAGCAGGCCACGAGCAGCTACCGAGGCGACGGTGGGCCTGCCCGAGTTCGTCCACCGGGTGATCCGTCAGCTTCGTCGACGCGGCCTGCCGCTGGGGGTGGACGACTGCGACGCGCTGCGCCGGGCCCTGGCCGCCGGCTTCGGCTGGTCCTCCGACCAGGCGTTCGAGGAGCTCTGCGTCATGCTCTGGGCCAGGTCGACGGCGGAGGCGGCCGTGGTCAGAGCGACGCTGGCCCGCGCCGAGCTGCCAGCGTGGAACGCCTTGCGGTTACGGCGGATCCGCGCCGACGACACCGAAGACTGGGAGCACCAGGAGGCGCCGACCCCGGAGGTCGAGCCGACGCCCGAGTACGAGGAGTGGTACCCGCCGATCACCCATCCGGTCCAGGGGCTGGCCATGGTCCCGCCGAGCAGCGGCGTCACCGACCCGACCTTGGTGCTGGTGCCGCAGTACCCGGTGACCGGCCGCGAGATAGCCCAGATCTGGCGCACGTTACGCCGTCCGGTGCGCCAGGGCCCGCCCGCCGAACTCGACGTCGCCGCCACCGTCGCCGAACGCGCCCGAACAGGCGTGGCCACCCCGCCCGTCCTCGTGCCGTACCGACGCAACGCCGCCCGGGTCTGCATGCTGATTGACCGGCAGGGATCGATGACGCCCTTCCACGGCTATGTCGATCACCTCTGGGACACGGTCAGGCGGTCCGGCCGGCTGAGCGCGCTGACGGTCGGATACTTCCACGACGTGCCGGGGTACAGCCTCGATCGCGGCGTCCTGGCCACCCTGGCGGATCCGTTCCGGCCGGACCTGGACCCGGTGCTGTCTCAGATCCGGCCCCTGACGGAGGGCTGGCTCTATACCGATCCCGAGTTGACCGACGGGCGCGCCGTCGACGCGGCCCTGGCGGAGCTGACCCCGGCGGTCGGCGTGGCGGTCATCAGCGACGCCGGTGCGGCGCGTGGCCGCCTGGACACCGTCCGCCTGCTCGACACGATCGCGCTCCTCAAGGCGCTGTATCGGCACGCCGGCGCCGTCGTCTGGCTCAACCCCGCGCCGCCCGCCCGCTGGCCCCGTAGCACCGCGGCACAGATCGCCCGGCACGTACCGATGCTCCCGCTGACTCGAAGCGGCCTGTACCAGGCGGTGGGCGTGTTACGGGGGCATCCGGTGCCGACAGAACGTCCGCTGTGACTGCCACCGCGGCGAGCCGCCTGGCCATCGTCCACCGGCGCGTGTCGCCGAGGGTCATCGAGCTGGCCTACCACGCCGCCGTGCCAGTGGCCGTCGACCCCGACCTGATCCACCTGCTACGGACCAACTTCTTCCTCGACCCTCCCGATGACCTGCCGTACGAGGCGGAGGCGGAGCTGATGCTGTCGCCCCTGGTCAACGAATTGAGTGAGGGCCTGTACGAGGTCGACCCAGGGTTGCGCGAGGTCCTCCTGCACGGGCTGACGAGCCGGTTCGGGCCCGACCGGAGCCGTCAGGTCGCGGTGCTGTTGGAGCAGTACGTCGACCGGCTCCCGCCCGGGCACTGGACGACCGAGTTGGAGAACGCGCAGCGGCTCTCCGCGCTCGGCGTCCTCGATCCGCAACTGGCGGACGAATGGCTGATGAACGCCGAAGCGGTGTCGGCGGACGGCGCTGGACCTGGCCGGGAATGGCTGGTCGCGGTGCGCCGACGCCACGAGTACCGACCGGACCCGCAGGAGAGCCTGCGGGACGACATCGCCGAGGCCGCCAGTGCCGTGGCGACGGATGCGCCCGGTGGGCGGCGGGCCGCCGAAGAGCTGCTCGCCGGGCTGGCGCGGCTGCCGGGCGCACCCTCCGGCCTCCTCGAACGGCTGCGCGACGGCACCGCCGCGACCGGTCAGGACCGGACCGACCCGCCACCGGCGCAGACGAGACGCGCGACCGGCGCGGGGGGCCCGATTCCGGAGCTGGACCGCTATCCTCTCGCGCTCCGCGCCCCCGGAGCGCCGCAAGCGCCCGCCGGCACGGAGACGGTCGATCTGCGCATGCGCGCCGACCACGATCCGGCAACGGCGGCGATCGACGCGTTGCGCGCCAGCGGTCTGACGGCGGCCCACTTCCGGTCCAGGGTCGTCTTCCTGGCCTCGGACGGACCGGAGACGCTGGTTCTCTACGCGGCGGTCTGCGGCTTCGCGGGACGACGGATCGACGCGTACGCCGACGGCGCGCTGCTGAGGTTCTCCGATCGTGGGCCGCACCAGGACGAATTTCCGGATGCCGGGCGGCCACCCCGCTACCTGGAGTGGGCACAGGCCGGAGGTCCGCCCGCGAGCGGCATCCCGACCGCGTCTCTCGATCCGGCCGATGCGAGCAGCGTCACGCTGATCCGGTACGCGGCGCGGCTCCGTTTCGTGCCGCCGGCCTCGCCCAGAGCCGCGCTGGAAGCGTTCGTCACCATCGTCGACATCCGGCGTCGTCGACCGAAGAACCAGTTCAACAGGTTCCCCTTCCTGTCGACCGGCCGGGAGCCCGTGCCGGTGGCCAAGAAGGACCCACACCAGGGCGTGGATCTGGAGTGGGTCCGGGCGGCGGCGGAGGCGTACCGGCAGGACCTGCGCCGGTCCGGGGACGAGGCCCCCGAGATCGTCGCGTCCCGTCCCGTCGGAGGCCATCTGCGGCACATCGCCGAGGCGAACCAGGTCGATATCCGACGGGTGCTGGCCCGGCTCGGGTCGACCTTGGACGAGAGCGGCAGGTGGACCTGTCCCGGGCCCCACCAGCACGATGATGAGCTGGGCACCTTGCTGATACGGGACAACCGGGCCCGGTGCCGCACCTGCTGGCCGGAGGCGCTCAGCCCCGTCCGACTGGCGGTCGAGGCGCGCGGCCTCTCCCCTGACGAGGCGGTCCGATTCGTCACCGCCGAGAGCACCGACCTCGAGCCCGGCACCACGGTGACCGCCCGCATCGAGAGGCAGGAACCTGCGTTCTTCTCCTGCACCGTCATGAACTGGGGAGCGCCCCGAACCGCACTGCTCACCCCACCGCCGGGCACCGGAACCGCCACGCGGACGAGGTGGGTGCCGGGCGACGTGGTGACCGCGAGCGTCACCGGCTTCACCGCACCTCCCGCTCGGCTGCCGGTCCTCTCCGCCACGGCACACGGGCTCATCGAACGGGTCATGGCCGTCTTCGTGGCGGAACTGTGTAGCGGCCAGGTCGTCATCATGGGCATCGCCCGCGTCCCCGGTGCCCGGACGAAGATCGCGGTCGCATCGACCTCCCGCGTCCGGGCCCGCGCCGCATTCATCGGCCTCGGGGCGAACCGCATCCAGGCGGCCCAGCGGATGCTCCACCGCACCTCCGGACAGGAGCGGATCGAGATCATCGACTACGCGGGCGAGCGCCACCAGTTTCTGCGTAACGCGATGAATCCGGTGCAGGTGAGCGACCTGCGGATCAAGGGCCGGCACGCCGTCGTCGCGCTGCCGGAGTACCAGACCAGCGCGGGGATCGGCTCGGGAGGCCTCAACGTGCAACTCGCCGGACAACTGGTCGGGCTGAAGGTGAGAGCAGTTGACCATGGAGCAGATCTGCAACGGGAACTCGACCGGTTCATCGCCGAGTCGCCATTCCGGTAGCGGCAGACGACGGCCGGCGGTCGGCCCGCCCCGCCGGCAAACCTGTTCTCGGTGCGGGTAACCTCACCGGTCACCGGGTCGCTTACCGGCGGTAGTTGCTGCACACTGACGCCGTGGAAGCTGAGCAGGACAAGGGATCGGCCGCCGTCGACGGCGGGTTGCGCTCCGCAGTGGTGGTCAACCCGGTGAAGGTCGCCGACCTCGGTGAGTTGCGCAGGACCGTGGACGCCGCGCTCACCGCCGCCGGCTGGCCGCAGCCGCTGTGGTTCGAGACCACCCCGGAGGACCCGGGGCGGGGGCAGACCGAGCAGGCCGTCGCCGCCGGGGTCGACGTCGTCTTCGCCTGCGGCGGCGACGGCACCGTGATGTCCTGCATCGGCGGCCTCGTCGACACGGACGTGGCCCTGGCCGTCCTGCCCCAGGGCACCGGCAACCTCCTCGCCGCCAACCTGGGCCTCTCCGGCGACCTCGCCGCCGGGCTGGAGGTGGCCGTCGAGCGGGGCCGCCGGCAGCTCGACGTGGGCGCGGTCGAGGGCCACTACTTCGCCGTGATGGCCGGGATGGGCTTCGACGCCCAGATGCTCGACTCCACCTCGGAGACCACCAAGTCCCGCATCGGCTGGCCCGCGTACGTCGTGGGGGCCGCCCGGCACCTGCGGGACCGGCCGATGAAGGTCTCCATCCGCATCGACGACGGGCCACCGCTGCGGCGGCGGGCCCGCTCCGTGCTGGTCGCCAACGTCGGCCGACTCCAGGGCGGGGTCACCCTGCTCAGCGACGCCGAACCCGACGACGGCTGGCTCGACGTGGCGGTGCTCAGCCCGCGCCGGCTGCGCGACTGGCTGGTCATGGGCTGGGCGCTGATGCGGCGGCAGGCCAGGGTCCCCGGGATGGAGGTGCTGCGGGCCCGGAAGGTGGAGATCGCCAGCAACCGGGCCCAGCCGCGCGAGCTGGACGGCGACCTGATCTCCCCCGGCCGGCGGCTGGTCGTCCAGATCCGCCCCCGCGCGCTCTGGCTCTGCGTGCCGCAGCCGGAACAGACGCCGGACCTGGCCGTCGACGCCGACGCCGTCGGGGAGCGGGGCGAGGAACTGGTCGAGGAGGCCCGACGTGAGTAGCACCCGGTTGGTGCCCGAAACCCGGCTGATGGCCGACGAGGAACTCTCCGCCGACGACGCCTGGCGCACCCTGCGCCGCCACGGCGGCTGGCAGCTGATGCGCGACGCCTTCGTCCGGTTCCGCTACGGCGACGGGTTCAGCCACTCCCGGGCGTTCGCGTTCCAGCTCTGCCTCGCCGTGGTGCCCTTCCTGATCGCCCTCACCGGCCTGATCACCGACCTCGGCGCCGACGCGGGCGGCAAGGTGGTCGCAGACACCGTCCTGGCGGTGACCCCCGGCCAGAGCGAGGCGATGGTGGGGGCCCTGCTCTCCGACAGCGAACGCACCGAGAACGCCGGCGAGCTGGCCCTGGTCCTCGGTCTGCTCACCGGCCTCTTCGCGCTCACCACGACGATGGCGCAGATCGAGCGCGGCGCGAACCGCATCTACGGCGTGGAGCGGGACCGCCCGGCGCTGTGGAAGTACGTGCGTGCCGTCGCCCTCGCGGTCCTCGCCGGCGTCCCGGCGCTGATCGGCTTCCTGATCCTCGTCGGCGGCGGGTCGATGGGCGCCTCGGTGCGGCGGCACTACGCGTGGGGGGAGTCCGTCCAGGACACCTGGAACGTGCTCCGCTGGCCGCTGAGCCTCGGGCTGACCGTGCTCGCCGTGGCGCTGCTGTTCCGGCACGCCCCCCGGCGCAAGCAGCCGGGCCTGTCCTGGCTCTTCTTCGGCGCCGGCATCGCCACCGCGCTGTGGTGGCTGGCCAGCCTGCTGCTCGCCGCCTACGTGCGGTTCAGCGACGGTTTCGGGCAGACGTACGGGGCGCTGACCGGGATGATGGCGCTGCTGCTCTGGGCCAACCTCACCGGCATGGCGCTCTTCGGCGGGCTCTCCTTCGCCGCCCAGTTGGAGGCGATGCGCATCGGGGTGCGGGAGCCGGCCCAGCCGGACCTGTGGCAGCCCGAGGCCGAGCGCGAGGAGCTGCACGACACCGGCGAGATGACCTCGCTCTGACCCGCCCACGGGCCTTCCCGGTGTACGCGACGCCCAGATCGGGTACAGCGCCTCGCCAGGACAAACAAGGAGGTGCGGGGTGACCGCGGTCAAAGAGGTGGTGCGGCGACCACTCGGCCATTTCGCCGAGCGGAGCATCGCCGGGCTGGTGGCAGTCACCGGCGCCGGGGTCGCCTTCGGGCTGTTGCTGCTGCTGGTGCGCTTTCGCTGGAGCCCGCTGGGCGACGCCGACCACGCGGTCGCCCAGTGGTTCAACGACCTCGTCGCGCCGCGGCACGCCCTGGTCACCGTGCTCCAGGCGATCACCGACCTGGGCGGGCGGCCGGTGCTGATCTGGCTGGTCAGCGTCGCCGTCATCGGGCTGCTGATCCGCCGCAGCTCCCGGCTGGCCGTGTACCTGATCATCACCGGGGTCGGCGGCCTGATCCTCGACCCCTCGCTGAAGGCGCTGGTCGGCCGGCTCCGCCCCGTGGTGGACGTGCCGATCGCCAGCGCCCCCGGCAACAGCTTCCCCAGCGGCCACGCCCTCGGCTCCTTCGTCGCGTACGGGGCGCTGCTGCTGGTCTTCCTGCCGGCCATGGCGCCCCGCTGGCGCAAGCCCGCCATCGGGCTCGTCGCGGTGGTGGTGGCGCTGATCGGGCTGACCCGGATCGCGCTGGGCGTGCACTTCGTCTCCGACGTGCTCGGCGGCTGGCTGCTCGGCGCGGCCTGGCTCGGCGTCACCGCGTACGCCTTCCGGCTGTGGCGGCGCGAGCGCGGCCGGCCGGTGCCGCCGCTGAGCGAGGGCCTGGAGCCCGAGGCGGGGCACGACATCGCCCCCGCCCCGGCCGAGGAGCACGTGCTGGAGCACCCCCGCTCGACGATCGCCGAGCTGGTCGTCGGCTGGGTGCTGGTCTTCGGCGTGCTCTACGCCTTCGGCACGTACGTCAGCTACCACGCCAAGGACACCTTCTTCGGCACCCTGGACACCGAGGTCCCGCTCTGGTTCGCCCAGCGGCACACCGAGGTGTGGACCGAGGTGAGCTGGTGGTGGAGCAAGTTCGGCGACACCCACGCGATCCTGCTGATCTCGCTGGTGTTCTGCCCGCTGGTGCTGGCGGTGTGGCGGCGCTGGCGGCCCGTGCTCTTCGTCGCCCTGGCGATGGTCGGCGAGCTGACCCTCTTCCTCGCCAGCGCCCGGGTCGTGGACCGGCCCCGCCCGCCGGTGGAGAACCTCGACGGGCAGATGCCCACCTCGTCGTTCCCCTCCGGGCACATCGCCGCGACCATCTGCGTCTGGCTGGCGATCGCGGCGATCGTCGTGCCCCGCACCGACCGCTGGTGGCGCTGGATCTTCGTGGCGCTGGCCGTGATCATGCCGGTCGGGGTGGCCACCTCCCGGATGTACCGGGGCATGCACCACCCCACCGACTTCATGGGCGCGATCCTGCTCAGCGCCCTGTGGATCGGCCTGCTCTACTGGGCGGTCCGCCCCAACGCCGATCTGGCCCAGGGCAACCAACCGGCGATCACCACCGATCAGGTCGACGAGCTCGACGACGAGCTGGCCAAGGCCGGCCGGGCGGACTGACGCGCCCCCCATGCTGCGGGTGATGACCTGGAACATCAGGACCGGCGGCCGGGACCGCACCGGCCCCGGCCGGCTGGACCTGGTGGCCCGGGTCGTCACCGCGCGGCGGCCGGACCTGCTGGCCGTCCAGGAGCTGCGCGGCTTCGACTCCGCCGGGGTGCTGGCCGGCTTCGCCGCCGAGGTGGGCATGCGGCCGTACCTGGCCCGCTCCCGGTTCGGTCAGCCGGTGGCCGTGCTGGTCCGCCCGCCGCTGCGGGTGCTGGCCTCCGGCCCGCTGCGCCGGCCGCTGCACCACGCCGCCATGGCCGTCACGGTGGCCACCGCCGCCGGGCCGTTGACGCTGCTCAGCGCGCACCTCGACCCGTACTGCGGGCTGCGGCGGCGGGTCGAGGCGGGTTGGCTGGCCGCCGCCGTCGGCCGGGCGCCGGGGGAGTTGGCGCTGCTGGCCGGGGACCTGAACACCCTCGCCCCGGGCACCGAGCACGCCGACCGGGTGGCCCGGCTGCCACCCGCGTACCGCCGCCGGCACCTGCGCCGCGACGGGCGCACGGTGGAGACCCGGGCGGTGGCCCGGCTCGCCGCCGCCGGCCTGGTCGACCTGCATGCCGCGTACGCCCCGGGCGACGCCGGGCTGACCGCGCCGACCCGGCACGGCGGCGGGGCGGAGTTCTCCGGGATGCGGCTGGACTACCTCTTCGGCACCCCGGCGCTGGCCCGGTTGCTGCGTTCCTGCGCGGTGTCGCGCGGCGGCGAGACCGAGTACGCCTCCGACCACTACCCGGTGCTCGCCGAGCTCGACCTAGACCCGGCCTGACCCGAGCCGATCCGGCCTGACCCGACACGCGTCCCGGCCGACACGTGTCCCGGCCGACACGTCGCAGCGGTCGTTGTCACTGTCTCGTATTCTCGCCTCGTGGACGTGATCACACCCGAGCGGCCGGAGGGACCCGGGCCGCTCGCCGTGCTCGCCCGGGGCGTGGCCCTGGTCGTGGTGCTGCCCGTGCGGCTGCTCTGGGGGTTGTGGGCCGGCACCGTGCGGTGGGTGGACCGCTGGGTGCTCGCCCCGATCGGCCGGGCCCTGCGCGCCTGGGTGCTGCGCCCGATCGTCTGGCTGCTGGACCGGCTGCTCTGGACGCCGCTGAAGTGGCTGGCCACGCACCTGATCTGGCTTCCGCTGGTCTGGGTCTTCCGGGCGCTGGTCCGGCCGGTGGCACGGGCGCTGGTGGGCGCGGTCGACTGGCTGATCCGGCACCTGCTGGTGCCCCTGGTGGAGCTGCTCGGGCGGGCGTTCGGGCCGGCGCTGAGCGCCCTGGGGCGCGGGCTGTGGTGGCTGGCGCGGCTGGTGTTCGACGCCCTGGCGTACGCCTGGCGGCTCGCGGGCCGGGTCCTCGGCTTCCTCTACCGGCTGCTGGTGCGCCCGGTCGGGCTCGCCCTGCGCTGGGTCTGGCGGCACACCGCCGTCCCGGTCGGCCGGGCCCTGCGCGCCGCCTGGCGGGCCACGGTCACCCCGGCGGTGCGCTGGCTGCGCGTGGCGATCCTCGCCCCGATCGGGCAGGCCACCCGCGAGACCCTGACCGCCCTCGGCCTGCGCCGCTGACCCGACCCTGCCCGGCGGCGCGGCTCAGAGCAGGTTGACCAGGACGGTCAGGGCGATCGACGCCAGGACCGAGAAGAGGATCATCAGCAGGCAGCCGAGGCCACCGCCGAGCGGACGGATCTCCACGTTGCCGAAGCGCATGACGGTTCCTTTCCAACAGCGGGTGAGCAGGTCTAACAGCGGGCGAGCAGGGCGCGTACCGCAGTGGCGACCTGGGCCGGGGCGGTGGTGGCGACGTTGTGGGCGGCCCCCGGGACGACGGCCGCGCGGGCGTTCGGCATCAACCGGGCGAGCCGGTCCCGCCAGGCGGCCGGCGCCAGCGGGTCGCGGGCGCCGGTGACCACCAGGGTGGGCGCGGTGACCCGTGCCGCGTCCTCCTCGATGGCGTTGCGGGCGGAGTGCGACAGGGTGGCGTACACCCGGGTCGGGCGGGCGTCGACGACGTCGCGGAGCAGGATCGGCGCCTGCCACTTCGCCTCGCGCAGGGTGTCGACCAGGAAGCGACCGAACAGCCCGCGCCGGCTGCGGGCGGCCGGGTCGCTGGTCGGGCCGGCGAGCACCAGCGCCCGGACCAGCCCGGGGTGGCGGGCGGCCAGCGCGGCGGCCACCTCCGCGCCGAACGAGTGCCCCAGCACGCAGGCCGGGGGCAGCCCGTACGCGGCCAGCCAGGCCGCCAGGTGCGCGGCGTGCCGACCCACGTCGTACGCGCCCCGGGGGCGGGCGCTGAGGCCGAAGCCGGGCAGGTCCGGGACGTACACCGGGTGGGTGGGCGCCAGCGCCAGGGCCAGCGGGGTGAGGTAGCGGTGCGACACCGCCAACCCGTGCACCAGCACCACGGGCGGTGCGCCGGTGCCCGGGTCGGCGGCCCGCCGGGTGTGCGTGCGCAGCCCGTCGACGAGCCGCCACTCGCTGGTCAGCCCGGCGGCGGGCCGGGGCGCGGCCAGCGCCAGCCGCAGTTGCTCCGGAGCGAACCCCACCGGCGCGACCGCGGCGGGCGGCCCGACCGGCGGGGCTGTCACAGGTCGCGCAGCCGGGGGAGCAGCTCCTCGCGGGCCCAGTCGAGGAACCTGGGCTGGGTGTCGCCGCCGACCTGGATGAGCGCGACGTGGGTGAAGCCGGCGTCGACGAACTTCTTGAACGCCTCGACGTGCTTCTCGACGTCGGGGCCGCAGGAGATGCCCTCGGCCACGTCGTCCTCGCGGACGAACTGGGTGGCGGCGGCGAACGCGTCCGGCCCCGGCAGGTCGGCGTTGACCTTCCAGCCCATCCCGAACCAGCGGAACTGGTCGTGCACGATCTTGCGGCACTCCGCCTCGTCCGGGCCGTAGCAGATCGCCACCTGCCCGTACCGGGGGCGACCGGCCCCGCCGACCTCGTCGTACATCGACAGGATGTGCGGGTCGGGCTCGGTGGCGACGATGCCGTCGGCGTAGTCGGCGGCCAGCGTCGCCGACTGCCGCCCGGACGCGGCCACCGCCATCGGCACCGGGCGCTCCGGCCGGTCCCAGACGTACGCGTCGGGCACGTCGAAGTGGTTGCCGGAGAAGGTCAGCGTCTCGCCGTTGAGCAGCGGCCGGATGATCTGCAACGCCTCCTCGAACATCTCGTGGCGCTGCTGCACGTGCGGCCAGCCGCCGACGACGTGCTCGTTGAGGTTCTCCCCGGCGCCCAGGCCGAGGGTGAAGCGGCCGTCCGAGAGCACCCCGATCGTGCTGGCCTTCTGCGCCACCACGGCCGGGTGGTACCGGCGGATGGGGCAGGTCACGAACGACATCAGCTCGGCCCGCCGGGTGGCGTGGGCGACCGCGCCGAGCACCGACCAGGCGTACGGGGCGTGCCCCTGCGAGTCCAGCCAGGGATAGTAGTGGTCGGAGACCACGATCTGGTCGAAGCCGGCCGCCTCGGCGCGCACCGCGTAGTCGACCAGCTCCTTGGGGCCGGACTGCTCGCACATCAGGGTGTAACCGACCTTGACCATCGCCGTCGTCTCCTTCGCCTCGCCGATCGTCTCCGGATACCCCGCACGCGGATCGTCAACCCCCCGTCGCGACGACCACGGGCCCGCCTTAACCGATTCAGCAGCTGCCGCCACCGCCGGCAACGGGGACGAACACCGACCGTGTAGGCCCGCGAGGGCGCGAGGGGTGCCCCGGAGGGTTCGCCGGGAGGGGGCGTCCACTGAACCGTTTGCGTCGGGCAGGGCATCGGCATACGCTGATCCCTGCGCCGTCGGGAGTCGGACGGCGGCTGACGGGCCAGCCGCCTTGCCGTGTCAACCGCACCGACCACCGCACCCCCCTGGGCACGGGGGTGACCCCTCCCTGAGGAAGGCCCATGAGAAAAGCTCTCTCCGTCGCGGGCGTCGCCCTGCTGACGGTCCTCGCCGCCGTCTTCGCCTTCGGGCAGCCGGCGCAGGCCGCCGCCGGCTTCACCGTCGCCAACGGCAAGCTCTACGACGCCAACGGCACCGAGTTCGTCATGCGCGGCGTCAACCACGCCCACACCTGGTACCAGCAGCAGACCAGCTCCTTCGCCAACATCAAGGCGGCCGGCGCGAACACCGTGCGGGTGGTGCTGGCCACCGGCGACCGCTGGCCCAAGAACGACACCGCCGACGTCGCCAACGTCATCTCGCTCTGCAAGGCCAACAAGCTGATCTGCGTGCTCGAGGTGCACGACACCACCGGCTACGGCGAGCAGAGCGGCGCGATCACCCTGGACCGGGCCGTCGACTACTGGCTCAGCATCGCCGGCGCGCTCGCCGGCCAGGAGAAGTACGTCATCGTCAACATCGGCAACGAGCCGTACGGCAACCAGGGCTACGGCACCTGGGCGACCGACTCGGCCAACGCGATCAAGCGGCTGCGCACCGGCGGCCTGGCGCACACCATCATGGTCGACGCCCCGAACTGGGGTCAGGACTGGTCGTTCACCATGCGCGACAACGCCGCCACGGTCTTCGCGGCCGACCCGCAGCGCAACACCGTCTTCTCCATCCACATGTACGGCGTCTTCGACACCGCCGCGGAGATCACCGACTACCTGGGCCGGTTCCGCGCCGCGAAGCTGCCGATCGTGGTCGGCGAGTTCGGCTTCGACCACTCCGACGGCAACCCCGACGAGGACACCATCCTGTCGTACACGCAGGCCAACGGGATCGGCTACCTGGGCTGGTCGTGGAGCGGCAACGGCGGCGGCGTCGAGTACCTCGACATGGTGACCAACTTCGACCCGGCGGCCCTGACCAGCTGGGGTCAGCGGATCTTCAACGGCGCCAACGGCATCAAGGCCACCGCGAGGGAGGCCTCGGTCTACGGCGGCCCCAACCCGACCACCCCCGGGCCGACGACCCCGCCACCGACCACGCCCCCGCCGACCACTCCGCCGCCCACCACGCCCCCGCCGGCCGGCGGCTGCACGGCGACGTACACGATCGTCGGCCAGTGGGCCGGCGGCTTCCAGGCCGAGGTGAAGGTGACCGCCGGCTCCGCCGCGATCAACGGCTGGACGGCGAGGTGGACCTACGCCAACGGCCAGAGCGTCAACCAGTCGTGGAACGTCAAGGTGAGCAGCAGCGGCTCGACCGTGACCGCCACCAACGTGGACTACAACGGCCGGCTCGGCGCCGGGGCCAGCGCCACCTTCGGCTTCCTGGCCAGCTCCACCGGCACCAACCCCGTCCCCGCCGTCATCTGCGCGGCGCGCTGACCCGCCGTACCCCCGCAGGGGTGGCCGGGTCCGCGCGGACCCGGCCACCCCTCGCCTCGGTGGGGCCCTCAGGCCGCCGTGACCACGTCCGCCACGACGCAGGCGATGTTGTCGGGGGCCCCGGCGGCGTGGGCCAGCTCGACCAGCCGGTCGACCACCTGCTCGGGCTCGTCGTCCGCCGCGAGCGCCGAGTGCAGCGCCGCCCGGTCGACGACCGAGTGCAACCCGTCGGAGCAGAGCAGGTAGCGGTCCCCCTCGACGGCGGTGCGCAGCGCCAGGTCCGCCTCGACGCTGCTCCCGCCGGCGCCGAGGGCCCGGACCAGCAACGCCCGCTGCGGGTGGGCGGCGGCCTCGGTCGGGTCCAGCTTGCCCTGGTCGACCAGCGACTGCACGTAGGTGTGGTCCCGGGTCAGCGGGGCCAGTTCGCCCCCGCGCAGCAGGTACGCCCGGGTGTCGCCGACGTGCACCAGGGCCAGTTGAGCCCCGGAGCGCAGCAGCGCGGTCAGGGTGGTGACCGGCTGGTGCTCCGCCCCGGCCGCCGCCCGCACCGCCCGGTCGGCCTCGGCGACCGCCCCGGCCAGCCGGGTGAGCAGCTCGCCGGCCGGCACGTCGGCCGCCTCCACCGACCGCAGGGCGGCGATGGCGGCGGCGCTCGCGGCGGCACCGCCGGGACCCCGCATCCCGTCGGCGACGGCCAGCAACCGCTGACCGGCGTACGCGGCGTCCTCGTTGCTGTCCCGCACGGCCCCGATGTCGCAGCGGGCGGCGTGGCGGATGGCGAGTGTGGGGTTCGGTTCGGTCATGGTGGTGCCCCCTCCGGACAGGACGTCGACGAGGAGAGTGGCCAGGCGGCCCCGGGCCGCCGTGTCGGCGCTGACCCGCCGCCAGTACGCGTCGACCGCCTCGGCGGCGGCCGGGGCGCGCAGCCCGCAGACGGTGCGGATCTCGACCAGCGGCATGCCGATGCGGCGCAGCGCGGCGATCAGCCGGGCGTGTTCCACCTGCTCCGGGGCGTAGAGCCGGTACCCCGACTCGGGATCGACCGCGGCCGGGCGCAGCAGCCCCACCTCGTCGTAGATCCGCAACGCCTTCGGTGTCAGGCCCACCGCCCTGGCGAACGCCCCGATGGTCAGCAACGCCACGTCGACATCCTCCTCGTGCCGGTCGCGGCGACCGGCACGCACCAGGCTGGGGCTTTCCCGAGGGGCAAGGTCAAGACCCGCCCACCCCGGTCCCGCCCCGCTCCCGCCCTTCGGTCCCGCCCACCCGGGGCTTTCGGCCCTGCGTGCCGCCGCCCCCCGGCGAGCAGGATGAGGGCAGAGGTTCCCCGCACCAGACGGGACGGAAAAGTCCGCTGCCGGGGGGCCGGGAAGCGAGGAATGGGTCATGAGCGAGCAGCGCTACGCCGGACGGGTCGCGGTCGTGACCGGCGCCGGTTCGGGCATCGGCCAGGCGGTCGCCCAGCAGCTTGCGGCGGAGGGCGCCACGGTCATCGGCTGCGACGTCGACGCCGAGGGCCTCGCCATGACCGCCAAGCTGGTGCAGGAGGACGGCAACGCCGCGACGATGGTCGTCGCCGACATCACGGTGCCGGCCGACGTCGACCGGCTCGTCGCCGCGCTGCCGGAGCAGCGCGTCGACCTGCTGGCCAACGTGGCGGGGATCATGGACCACTTCCTCCCCGTCACCGAGCTCGACGACGAGACCTGGGATCGCGTCATGGCGGTCAACCTCACCGGCCCCATGCGGCTGTGCCGGGCCATGCTGCCGCTGATGAAGGCGCGCGGCGGGGGCGCGGTCGTCAACGTCGCCTCCATCGGCGCCCTCTCCGGCGCGGTCGCCGGCAGCGCGTACGTCGCCTCGAAGCACGGGCTGGTCGGCCTGACCCGCTCGATCGCCAACCTCTACGCCGAGGACGGGATCCGGGCCAACGTGGTCTGCCCCGGCGGCGTCGCGACCAACATCGGCCGCAGCGCCGCCCCGAAGGTCCCGTGGGCGTACCAGCGGCTGGAGCGCTCCTTCGCGCGGACCATGCGCACGGCGACGCCCGCCGAGATCTCCACGCTGGTCTGCTGGCTGGGCTCCGCCGAGGCGGTCAACGTCAACGGGGCCGTGATCGCCTCCGACGGGGGCTTCACCGCCTGAGCCGGCAACCGTCCACCGGCCGGGTCCGCGCGGACCCGGCCACCGGCCTATCGGTACGGGCCCGTCAGCCCAGCCCGTCGAGCTCCAGCAGCAGGGTCTGCTCGGGGTGCAGGGCGGGAAGCTGGAGGCCGACCGCGCCGAGCACCGCGCCGGGCAGGGTGGTCCCGCCGTGGCGCAGCCAGCCGGGCTCGGTGAGCTGCAACACCGCCGGCTCGGGCACGCCGGCCGCCGGGCGCACCGCGTAGCGGCGGTTCGGGTCCAGCCCCGGCAGCCGCACCGGGCCCGGCACCTGGGCGACGGAGGTGGCCAGCCGCGCCACGGCGTACACCGCTCGGGAGGCGTCGGCGGCGACCACGCCGTGCGCCCAGACGGCCGGGTCCGGGTGGTCGACCCGGACCACCCGCCCGGCGTGCAGCAGCGGGCGCAGCCGCTTGTACAGCGCCACCCAGGCGGCGAGTTCGGCGCGCTCGGTGTGGCCCAGCGCGCCGATGTCCCACTCGATGCCGAAGTGCCCGAAGAGCGCGGTGGCCGCCCGGAACCCCAGGTCGTGCACCCGGCCGGTGGTGTGCGACCGCTGCGGCCCGACGTGGCTGCCGACCAGCTCCGGGGGCAGCAGCAGCCCGGTCCAGCGCTGGATGGCCAGCCGTTCCAGGGCGTCGTTGCAGTCGCTGGCCCAGACCCGGTCGGTGCGGCGCAGGATCTCCAGGTCCACCCGCGCGCCGCCGGAGGAGCAGCTTTCGATCTCCACGCGCGGGTGGCGGCGGCGCAGCTCGTCCAGCAGCCGGTAGACGGCGCGGGTCTGCGCGTGCACCCCGGGCCGCCCGGCGTGGCCGGCCTCGGTGAGGTCCCGGTTGTGGTCCCACTTCAGGTACGAGATGCCGTCGTACTCGGCCAGCAGCGCGTCCAGCCGCCCCAGCAGGTGGTCGTAGGCGTCGGCGCGGGCCAGGTCGAGGACCTGCTGGTGGCGCCACGGCGGCGGCAGCCGGCCGGGGACGGCCAGCACCCAGTCCGGGTGGGCGCGGAACAGGTCGGAGTCCGGATTGACCATCTCCGGCTCGACCCAGAGGCCGAAGCGCATGCCGTGGCCGCGCACGTGGTCGATCAGCGGTGCCAGCCCCTGCGGCCACACGGTCTCGTCGACGTGCCAGTCGCCGAGCCCGGCCAGGTCGTGCCGGCGACCGGCGAACCACCCGTCGTCGAGGACGAAGCGCTCCACCCCGACCCGAGCGGCGTGGTCGGCCAGGGCCCGCAGCCGGTCGAGGTCGTGGTCGAAGTAGAGCGCCTCCCAGACGTTCAAAGTCACCGGGCGCGGGCTGCGGGGGTGCTGCGGCCGGGCCCGCAGGTGGGCGTGCAGGGCGTCGCCGAGCCCGTCCAGGCCCGCGCCGGACCAGGCCGCGTAGAGCAGGGGAGTGTCGTACGACTCGCCGGGGCCGAGCAGCACCTCACCCGGGGCCAGCAGCTCCCCGCCGCCGAGGGTGGACTCGCCGGTGGGCCGCCGCTCGGCGACGGTGACGTGGTCGCCGCTCCACGCCACGTGCACCGCCCACACCTCCCCGTGGCGGAACCCGAAGCCGGCCGTCCCGGCGACCATCAGCAGCGTCGCGTCGTGCCCGGTGCGCCCGTGCCGGCCCTCCCGCACCCACGCGCCCATCGGCCACGGGTGCCGCTGCGGGCTGCGTTCCCGGCACCACCGGCCGGTCAGGTCCAGCAGCTCGACCGCGACCGGCGGCACCGGCAGCGCCGCGGTCAGCTCCCGCAGCTCGTACGCGGACCCGCCGTCGTTGCGCAGGGTGTGCCGCAGCAGCACCAGCCCGGTCGGGTCCAGCTCCACGGTGACGGTCAGCGCCAGCGCGGCGGCCGGGTCGCTCGCCCGCACCACCACCCGCGCGGCGTCGGCCGGGTCGTCGTCGGTCACGTCGAGGGCGTCGAGGGTGAACGCGGTCGACCAGGCGGCGCCGTCGCGGTGCCCGGCCAACCCCGGTCGGCCGCTCCACCCGGCGCTGGCCTCGGGCAGCAGGGAGAGCACGGTCGGCGCGTCGAAGCTGCTCGGCACCACCGGCGGCACGCCCGCGTCGACCAGGGCGGCCAGGTCGGCGGCGGTGAGCGGGCCGAGCCCGGCCCCCCAGTGCGCGACCCGGGGCAGCCCCGGCCCGCGCGCGTCGAGCACCAGGCTGGTCGCCGCCCGGCGCAGGTGCACGATCGTCATCCCTTGGACGCTCCCAGCGTGAGGCCCCGGACGAACTGCTTCTGCAGCAGGAAGAAGACGACCAGGGTGGGGATCGCGACCAGCACCGAGCCGGCCGAGACGAGGTTGTTGTCGGTGAAGAACTCGCCGCGCAGGTTGTTCAGCGAGCTGGTCACGGGGAACTTGTCGCCGCTGCGCATCAGCACGGTGGCCCAGAAGAACTCGTTGTAGATCCAGGTCATCTCCAGGGTGGCCAGCGCCGCCAGGGCGGGGCGGCACAGCGGCATGGCGATCTGCCAGTACTGCCGCCACACCCCGGCCCCGTCCATCACCGCCGCCTCGTAGAGCTCCCGGGGCAGGGCCTTGAGGTAGTTGCTCAGCACGAAGACGCAGAACCCGCACTGGAAGGCGACGTTGACCAGGATCAGCCCCCAGTAGCTGTCGTAGAGCAGCTCCGAGTCGCTGAGGAACGCCGGCAGCGGCACCTCGGTGAAGAGCCGGAACAGCGGGATCAGCAGGGCCTGCTGGGGCAGCAGGTTCGCCGCGGTGAAGACGCCGAGCAGGACGAGGTTGAACCGCCAGCTGAACCGGGCGATCACGAACGCCACGCAGGAGGCGAGGAAGAGGGTCAGCAGCACCGCCGGGACGGTGATGTAGGCCGAGTTGAGCAGGTGCTTGCCGAACTCGGCGGTGCGCCAGGCGGTGACGTAGTTGTCGAGGGTCCAGCCGCCGAGGGAGACGTACCCGAAGGTGGCGGTGTACTCGTAGGAGCGCAGCGAGGTCAGCACCGCCCAGAGGATCGGGAAGAGCCAGCCGAGGGCCACCGCGCCGAGGAAGAGGTGCAGCACCACCCGGCGCGGCCGGACCGGCCGACGGCCCCCGGCCCGCCGTACGCGGGTCGGCGTCGCGGCGTGCGCTGTCGCGGGGGGCGGCGTCGCGGCGCTCATCGGCGCTCCTCGCGCAGCACGGTGGCCAGGTAGACGGTGATGAAGACCAGCGAGACCAGCAGCATGATCGTGGCCAGCGCCGAGCCGAAGCCGATCCGGCTGGCCTCGCCGACGACGTTCTGCGTCACCAACGCCGAGATCAGCTCCAACCCGTTGCGGCCCTTGTTGACCACCCAGACCAGGTCGAACGCGCGCAGCGACTCGATCACCGTCACCACCAGCACGATGATGTTGACCGGCCGCATGGCGGGGAAGACGACCCGGAAGAACGTGGTGGTCGCGGTGGCCCCGTCGACGGCGGCGGCCTCCCGCAGCGTCGGGTCGACCCCCTTCAGCCCGGCCAGGTAGAGCAGCATGATGTAGCCGACGTGCCGCCAGCCGGCGGCCACCAGGACCGCCCAGATGTTGACGTCCGGGTCGCCGTACCAGTCGGTCCGGGTGCCCAGCACCGCGTTGAGCAGGCCCTGGTCGCGGGAGTAGATGAGCTGCCAGACGAAGCCGATCAGCGCCATGGAGAGCACCACCGGCAGGTACAGCGCGGTCTGGTAGAACCGGCCGCCCCGGATCTCGTGGTCGAGCAGCACGGCCAGGAACATGCCGAGCGGGGTGGCGACCACGAAGAGCGCGGCCAGCCAGAGCAGGTTGTGCCGCACGGCCGGCGGGAACGGCGGATAGTTGTCGATCACGTCGGCGTAGTTGCGCCCGCCCACCCATTCGATCTCGCCGAGCGGGCCGATGCCGTCCCAGTCCGTGCCGGAGAGCGCCACGGTGGCCGCCGCCGGGAACCAGACCAGGCCGACGACCAGCAGCAGCGGCACGACCACCATCAGCGCGACGATCAGGCGGTCGGCGCGCGACAGCCGTACGCTCCGGCGGCCCCGGCCGGTCGGGGCGGTGCCGGGCGTCGACGCGGGGTGCTCCGCCCGGTTCGGGGGCAGGTCGGGCATGATGTTCCTTCCTCTCCCCGCCGTCAGTCGGTGAAGATCGACTTCTTCTGGTTCTCGATGCTGGTGAGCAGCCCGCCGATGTCCTTCGGGTCCCTGATGAACTGCTGCAACGCCGGGATGATCACGGTGGAGGCGAAGTCCGGCCGGGTGTCCCGGTCGAGGAACTGGGCGATCTCGGTGGCCGAGCCGACCAGCTCGGCGGCCTTCTTCTGCAACGCGGTGTAGGTGCCGGTGGCCGCGCCGGTGTTGGCGACCAGGGTGGCCGGGTCGTTGCGTACGGTGACGTCGGCGGCCTGCGCCGAGCCGAGGTATTCCAGCAGCTTGCGGGCGTTGGCCTCGGACTTCGGCCGGCGGGCCATCATGTAGCCGTCGATCGGCGCGTCCAGCGCCCGCGCCCCGATCGCCGGGTCGATCTCGGGGAAGGTGAAGAAGTCGAGGTCGTCCTGCTCGTCGGCGTTGAACTGCTGGCCGATGAAGAGGCCGAAGAAGCACATGCCGGCCTTCTTCTGCTGCAACGCCTGGGCCGCCTCCTGCCAGGTGCGGCCGAGGCTGTCGGTCTGGTGCAGCGGCAGCAGCCCGGCCCAGGTGTCGAAGACCCGCTGCACCCGGTCGGAGGCCCACGCCTCCTTGCCGGCCATCAGGTCGATGTGGAACTGGTAGCCGTTGAGGCGCAGGTTGAGGATGTCGAAGGTGCCCATCGCCGGCCAGCCGTCCTTGTCGCCGAAGGCGATCGGGGTGAGGCCGTCGGCCTTCATCCGGGCGCCCAGGGCGCTCAGCGCGTCCAGGGTCTTCGGCACCTCGTACCCGTGCCGTTGCCAGACCGACTTGCGGTAGAACATCGCCCACGGGTAGTACGTGGCCGGCACGAAGTACTGCTTGCCGTCGTCGCCGGTCGACGCCTTCCTGAACGCGTCGGAGTAGCCGGAGAGCCGCCCCCACACGTCGCTGAGGTCGCCGGCCAGGCCCCGCTGGGCGAAGAACCGCATCCGGTACCCGGCGAACCAGGTGAACACGTCGTCGGGCTTGCCCTGAAGGTAGTTGTTGATGTTCTCCTGGAACGTGTTGTGGTCGACGGTGTTGACCGCCACCTCGACGCCGGAGGCGGTCTGGAAGCCGGCCATGACCTTGGCCAGCACGTCCTTGGGCTTGGCGTCCGACTGGTTCGACCCGAACGACACGGACTTGGCGTCCGACCCGGAGCCGGAGTCGCCGCAGCCGGCCAGCAGCCCGGTGCCGAGCAGCGCCCCCGCGCCGGCCGCGCCGGCCAGCAGCGAGCGCCGCCGCAGGCCGGCGACCGACGGGGGTACGAGTCGACTGAGGTACTCGGCCTCGGTGCGGGGGCGGGGCATGGTGCCTCCTGCGGTCGAGAGGGCGCGCGGCGGTCCACCGGGAACGAACATCGACGAACATGTTCCTCCACAGGCGCCCCAAGCTACCCCTCCCCGCCCCGCTGTCAAGTCACCTGCGTCGATGGATCTTGCGCTGCGACGTGCGGTTGTGCCCCGACCAGCGTCGATGTTCGGACGTGTTGACTCGACCCCCGAGCGCGGGCATCCTGTGCCCTCATGCGGGACGCACAGGACGGCGGCTGGCCGGGCGAGGCGATCTTCTACGGTGCCGACTACAACCCGGAGCAGTGGCCCGAGGAGGTCTGGGCCGAGGACGTCGCGTTGATGCGCCGCGCCGGGGTCAACCTCGTCTCGGTCGGCATCTTCTCCTGGGCCCAGCTCGAACCGGCCTTCGACCGGTACGACTTCGGCTGGCTCGACCGGGCCCTCGACCTGCTGCACGCCCACGGCATCGGCGTCGACCTGGCCACCGCCACCGCCAGCCCGCCGCCGTGGCTGGCCCGCGCGTACCCCGAGACGCTGCCCCGCCGCGCCGACGGCGCGATCCTCTGGCCCGGCGGCCGGCAGGCGTACTGCCCCAGCTCGCCGGTCTTCCGCCGCCGCTCGCTGGCCCTGGTCGAGGCCGTCGCCACCCGGTACGCCGCCCACCCGGCGGTGCTGATGTGGCACGTCTCCAACGAGCTGGGCTGCCACAACGCGCACTGCTACTGCGACGTCAGCGCGGCGGCGTTCCGTCGCTGGCTGCGGGAACGCTACCGCGACCTGGACGCGCTCAACGCCGCCTGGGGCACCACCTTCTGGAGCCAGCGCTACGGCGACTGGGCCGAGATCAACCCGCCGCGCGCCGCCCCGACCTTCGCCAACCCCACCCAGCAGCTCGACTTCCTGCGCTTCTCCTCCGACGAGCAGCGGGCGCAACTGCGCGCCGAGCGGCGGGTGCTCAAGCGGCTGGTCCGCCAGCCCGTCACCACCAACTTCATGATCGGCGCCGGCGGGAAGCACCTGGACTACCACTCCTGGGCCGCCGACGTGGACCTGGTCGCCAACGACCACTACCTGACCGCCGCCGACCCGCAGGCCCACCTCGGGCTGGCGCTGGCCGCCGACCACACCCGGGGCGTCGCGGGCGGCGCACCCTGGCTGCTCATGGAGCACTCCACCAGCGCCGTCAACTGGCAACCCCGCAACGTGGCGAAGACCCCCGGGCAGTTGCGCCGCAACAGCCTCGCCCACGTCGCCCGAGGCGCCGACGGGGTGCTCTTCTTCCAGTGGCGGGCCTCCCGCGCCGGGGCGGAGAAGTTCCACTCCGCGCTGGTCCCGCACGCCGGCCCGGAGACCAAGGTCTTCCGGGAGGTCTGCCGGCTCGGCGCGGAGCTGCGGGCCCTCGCCGAGCTGCGCGGCAGCCGGGTCGACGCCGACGTGGCGATCCTGGTCGACTACGAGGCATGGTGGGGCGTCGAGCTGGACTCCCACCCGAGCGTCGACGTCACCTACACCGACCGGCTCGCCGCGCTGCACGGCGCGCTCTGGCGGGCCGGCGTCACCGCCGACCTGGTGCACCCCTCCACCGACCTGACCGGCTACCGGCTGGTCCTGGTCCCGACGCTCTACCTGGTCCGCGACGCCGACGCCGAGGCCCTGACCCGGTACGTCCACGGCGGCGGCACCGCCCTGGTGACGTACTTCAGCGGCATCGTCGACGAGCACGACCACATCCGCCTCGGCGGCTACCCCGGCGCGTACCGCGACCTGCTCGGCATCCGCACCGAGGAGTTCTTCCCGCTGCGCGCCGGCGAGCGGGTCACCCTCGACGACGGCTCCACCGCCGACGTGTGGACCGAGTGGCTGCATCCGACGGGGGCGCAGGTGCTCGCCTCGTACGCCGACGGGCCGTTGCCCGGGGTGCCGGCGCTGACCCGGCATGCGGCCGGCGCGGGCGCGGCGTGGTACGTCGGCACCCGGCTCGACGACGCCGCCACCGACCGCCTGGTGGCCCGGCTGCTGGCCGAGGCCGGGGTCCGCCCGGCCGCCGACGCCCCGCCCGGCGTGGAGGTGGTCCGCCGCCGGGGCGACGGGCGAAGCTGGCTCTTCGTCATCAACCACACCGACCGGCCCGCCCGGCTCGCCGTCACCGGCACCGACCTGCTCACCGGGGCCGACTGCGCCGGTGACCTGCTGGTGAAGGCGGGCGAGGTGGCCGTGATCCGGGAAGCCGGCGTCGAGGAGGGCCGATGCTCGCCCGGCAGCGGCAGAGCGCCATCGTCGAGCTGATCCGCAGCCGAGGCGGGGCGCGGGTCAGCGACCTGGCCGGCCGCTTCGGCGTCTCCGACATGACGATCCGCCGGGACCTGGCGGCGTTGGCCGAGCGGGGGCTGGTGGAGAAGGTCCACGGCGGGGCCACCC
This sequence comes from Micromonospora sp. DT233, assembly GCF_049841815.1. Classification (NCBI taxonomy): domain Bacteria; kingdom Bacillati; phylum Actinomycetota; class Actinomycetes; order Micromonosporales; family Micromonosporaceae; genus Micromonospora; species Micromonospora sp. DT233. The sequence goes on from NZ_JBNCLB010000010.1 coordinate 84,515, forward strand.
CGCCCGACTCCACCTCCGTTTCCTTCGGGGAGCCCGGTCCGCCCGCGCGGCCCGGCCCGGCGACGCCGGCCGACCGGCAGGCCGAGAAGCGGGCCATCGCCGCGCGGGCCGTCGCCCTGGTCGAGCCCGGCATGGCCGTCGCGCTCTCCGCCGGCACGACCACCGCCGCCCTGGCCGTCCTGCTGGCCGACGTACGCGGCCTGACCGTGGTGACCAACTCGATCCCGGTGGCCGACGCGCTGCACCGCCACCCGCGCGCCGACCGGACGGTGGTGCTCACCGGCGGCGTCCGCATCCCGCCGGACGCGCTGACCGGGCCGATCGCCGAGGCGACCGCCGCCACCCTCAACGTCGACCTGCTCTTCCTCGGCGTACACGGGATGAGCCCGCGCGCCGGCTTCACCGCCGCCGACCTGCCGGAGGCGGGCATCAACCGGCGGCTGGTCCGGGCCGCCAGCCGGCTGGTGGTGCTGGCCGACCACACCAAGTGGGGAAGCGTCGGCGTCGCCACCGTCGCCCCGCTGGCCGACGCCGACGTGCTGGTCACCGACGCCGGCCTCCCCGAGCCGGCCCGCGCGCACCTCGCCGGGCAGGTGGGCCACCTCGCCGTCGCCCCGCTGACCGCCCCCGGCCGGTGATCCCCCCTCACACCGCCGGGTCGCACGGCCCGTCGTGGCCGGCCCGGCGGGCGCAGCGCCGGCGATCCGGCATGATCCGGTCACAGAACACCCAGTGTCGTACGTGCTGGGCGTCCTCGGCGCTCACGGTGGTGCCGCCCGCCTCGACCTGCGGCAGCGACGCCAGCGAGCGGACCAGCGCGTACGCCAGGCGCAGCGCCCCGGCCAGGTCCGCGACAGCCACCGGCAGGTGGATCACGTGCCGGGGCGGGTCGGCGTCCGCCCCGGTGAACGCCTCGACAGCGGCCCGGGGCAGCGCCGCGAAGACGCCCCCGTCGCCGGGTGCGGAGCCTGCTCCCGGGGCGGCCCCCGCTGGCGCGTTCACGGCTCTCGCCGCTGCGTCTGGGCGCTGTGCCACTCGCGGAGCGCCCGCTTGACCCGCGCGTTCTCCTCGCCGAGCCGGGCCACCTCCTGGTTCAGCGCGGCCAACTCCAGCGCCACCCGGTGCAGGAAACGCCGTACCTCCCGGGGGTCGAGCCCGCGCCGGCCGAAGCCGACGGCGGAGAACTGGCGGTCGCGCACGTGCCGGGGATGCAGCCGCACGGGCGGCGTGCCGCCGCCGTAGACGGTCCCTCGGGTCATCGGTCACCTCGAAAATTGGTGGATGGGGCGGCCCTGGCGGAGGGGGAGTCCGGGCAGGGCCGCCCCGCCCGGCGACCGCAGCCTCATTCGGCGAGTACGGCCACCGGGCTGCCGGTGGGGTGGTCTTTTCATTTCGGGCCGGTCTTCGATTCGGGCCGGTCGGGGTCGCGGAGACCCGTGCGGCCGTGATAGGTATTCAGCAAGTCGGTCGGAGCAGGAATGCGCGCTCCATGTTGAGACCCGACGAGAGCCGGTATGCGTCTGCCACACGCGAAGCCGTTTCTCGTCACCTTCTCGGCTGTTGGCACAGCCGCGGTTGCCGTGCTTGCACCGGGCGTCCCCGGGGGTCGGCGATCACCCTCACCCGAAGGCCACGCTTCCAGTGGCCTCGGTATTGGTGCAACGACACCAACGGATTCTTTCCTGATGGATCTCCGGAGAGGTGAGCATGGCTGCCAAGAAGGAAGCTTTCGTACGCACCCTGCGTGCCCAATGGCTCGGTCAACAGATGCGCGAGCTGCGAGAGCAGCGCGGCCTGACCCTCAAGTACGTCGCCAAGTTCCTGGAGCGAGACTTCTCATCCCTCGCTCGGTACGAGCGTGCCGAGTGGCCCTTTCGTCGTGAGCTGGTGGTGGAACTGCTCGATCTCTACGGGGTCTACGACGAGCACGAGCGCGACAGACTGACTCAGCTCGCCCAGGACGCCTGGCGCGTGGATCGGTGGGACAGCAGCTTCGACCGAACAATCTACGACACGTCCTTCATCGACTTCCCATGGCTGGAGTCGAGGGCCGAGCAGGTCTGCACCTACGCCTCGTTGCTGATCCCCGGCCTGCTCCAGACGAGGGACTACGCCGAAGCCGTCATCAGGAACGCGGAGCCGAACTCCACCAGTGAGACTCAGATCCGCAAATGGGTGCAACTCCGAATGGACCGGCAGAAGCTCTTCGAAGGACCGTCCGCGACCAAACTCGCCGTGATCATCGAAGACTCAGCCCTCCGTCGCCCGGTGATGAGCAAGAGCGTGATGGCCGCACAGCTTGCCCACCTGGTGGAGGCCGTGAAGAGGCCGACGATCGAGGTGAGAGTCCTGCCCGCCGCCCTCGGCCTCCACGCCGGACTGGACGGGACGTTCTGGCTGTTCAAGATGCCGCCCCCGTATCTTGACGTCGCCCATGCCGAGACCCTTGGCGGCCGTCTGTTCATGGAATCGGACAAGGCCCAGCGATACACGCACGCGTACGATCGGCTTCGGGAGGCCGCACTCAGCGTCAGCGAGTCGGCAAGGCTGATCGCAGCACTCGCGGAGGAACTGTCATGAGCGAGACCATGCCCGACGTGGCTTGGCACATCAGCACCAGGAGTCCCGACAACGGGGGGAACTGCGTCGAGGCGGGACCGTTTCTGGATGGGTCGGGGCGGGTGGCGGTCCGGGACAGCAAGGCGCGGGAGGCAGCGACGATCGTCTACGCGGCGCAGGAGTGGGCGGCCTTCGTCGGTGGCGTCAAGGGCGGCGAGTTCGACTTCACCGGCTGATTCTCTGAGCCTTATGACGGGAGCCCGTCGTCCTGCGCGGGGCGTGGTTGGGCGATTTCCGTGCTGGGTATCGGTCGGCTCGACGTGGTGCGGGGCAAGGCCGGCTTGCGGGAATTCAGGTCGGTCGGCGTGGGCAGCGCAGCGTGGCTGAACAGTGCCTGCTCGGCGCGACTCGTCCGACACTATGCTCCACCAGCCGACCGTCAGGAGGAGACCCGCATGGCCTCGCATCCCACCACGCCACCCCGCTCGACGGCAGTACGCGTCGGGGCCCTGATGTGGTTGGTCCAACCCCTCTACATCGTCTGCGAGCTCATCGCGGCTGCTGCCGCCACCGCCTACAGCCTGCCGGACAACACGATCAGCGACCTCGGGGCGACCACCTGCACCACCATCGCGTACCCGTACGGTGACATTCCGGTCTGCTCGCCCCTGCACCTGCTCGTCAACGGCGCGTTCGTGGTGTTCGGCTTGCTGATGGCGGTCGGCGCGGTGCTGCTGCGCGGGTGGCTTCCGCGCGGCGCGGCGGCGACGACCGCGGTGGTGCTCTGGGTCGTCGCGGGGCTCAGCGCGGTCGCGACCGGACTGGTGCCGCTCGACAAGGACCTGGACCTGCACGTACTCGTCGCGCTGCCCGCGTTCGTCGCGCAGCCGCTGGCGCTGCTGGTCACCGCCTACGCCGTACGGCGTCATCGTGGTCTGTCGCTGACCGCCCTGGCGGCGGGGGCGTTGTCGCTCGTGGGGCTGGTCGTCTTCGTCGTACGCACCAACGAGGGTGAACTCGGCGGCCTCTTCGAGCGGCTCGCGCTCTGGCCGGGGTACGTGTGGCCGCTACTCCTTGCCGTAATCGTCCTGCGCGCGCGGCGTTAGTGCGCCAAGTCATCGGGTGCAGTTCTTGTCGCCCTGGCGACAACAAATGCACCCGGAGGCGGGCGACGATCAGAGGCGGGCGGGTTGCGTGGTGCGGGCATGATTTCGCAGTGTGACGAAGCGTCTGAGCACCTACCTGATGGCCGCCGGCGGGGTGGGCCTGCTCCTCGTCGCGCTCGCGCAGGTGCCCGGCTCGTGGTGGCGTGGGCTGGCCGCCGGGTGGCCGGTGCTGCTGCCGGTCGCGGCGAGCCTGGCCGCGTTGGGCGCGGGCGTGCTGCTGCGGCGGCGGGGTGCCGAGCGCCACGAGCCGTCGGCCGCGCCGACAGCACCCGACCGACAGGTACGCCCGCTGCGGTCGTGGGTGATCCCGGCCGGGGTGGCCGTCGTGGCTGTGGTCACCACGGCAGCCCTGGTCTGGCTCCAGGACAGCGTGCCGGTCGTCGGCGACGGCGTGCAGCGGGCGCAGTTGCGGGTGGAGAGCATCCGCACCGCACTGACCATCGGCGCGGCCGTGACCGGCGCGTTCGCCCTGCTGCTGGCGTTTCGCCGGCAACAACTGGCCGAGCGCACCCAACAGGCCACCGAGTACGACGCGGGGGAGAAGCGGGTCACCGAGCTGTACGTCAAGGCCGTTGACCAGCTCGGCTCGGACAAGGCCCCGGTACGTCTCGGCGGCCTGTATGCCCTGGAACGCCTCGCCCAGGACAACCCGATCCACCGGCAGAGCATCGTCGAGGTGATCTGCGCGTACCTCCGCATGCCCTACACCCCGCCGGCCGAAGAGCCCGGTCCTTCTGCTTCCGGTCGGCCACCGGCAGTCGACGGAGACTCGGCGTCAGGCGGAGCCGCGGCGGCGACGGCCGGCAGCGGCGAGCCCGACAAGCCGGAGCGGGACCCCCGCGAGGAACGTCAGGTCCGCCTCGCCGCTCAACGCATCCTCGCCGCGCATCTCCGACCGAAGACCCGAGAGGGACATGCCAACCCTGCGTACTGGGGCCCGGAGATCGTGTTGGACCTTACCGAGGCAGTCCTTATCAAAGCCGAGTTCGCCGATTGCCACCTGCACAACGTCACCTTCACCAACGCAACCTTCAGCGGTGACGCCTGGTTCGTCGGGGCGAGGTTCGGCGGTGTCGCCTTGTTCGACGGCGTGACGGTCGGCGGTGTCGCCTGGTTCGACGGGGCGGCGTTCGGCGGTTCTGTCAGGTTCGACGGGGCGACATTCAGCGGTGCCGTCAGGTTCGACGGGGCGGCGTTCGGCGGTGCCGCCAGGTTCGGCAGGGCGACGTTTCAGAAGGCCGTCACATTCGACGAGGTCAAATTTTCACTTCCTCCAAAATTCAACGAAGTGACGTTCCTCTCAACGATTCGGTTTGCAGAGGCATTAATCAATGGGGCAAGTTACAACGGTCCCTCACCCGCTGAACTGTGATGAGGAGGCGATGATTTGGCCCCCACCCGAGTTACCATCTTCATTCACACCCAGCCGGGCCAGACAACTACCGTCTCCCATTGACCCAACATCGATCGGCTTCGAGCGGGTGGAGACTGAAGAGGCGCAAAGCTGCCTCGTCTTCGCCAGGCTGTCGCCGAGGCCGCCAAGCGGCGCGACACTCTGGGCAGGTACGGCGAGTGCGCTCCACCCGCGCCGGGCCGGTGGCTTCCCAGACAACTTACAGCGATCCCGGATAGTCTGCCCTGGTCAGCCGTCAGCGCTCCACGGTGGAGCGTGGCGACGTATCGCGGAGGGTCTGATGGTCTTCAAGAAGTTGATGAGCGCGTTCGGCGTGGGCGGTCCCACCGTCGACACCGTCCTGGCCAACCCGAACACCCGGCCGGGCCTCGCCCTCGACGGCCAGGTCAACCTGGTCGGCGGCGACTCGCCGGCCGCGATCGAGCAGATCGCCATCGGCCTGGTCACCCGGGTCGAGATCGAGGGCGGCGACAGCGAGTACGCCGGCATCATGGAGTTCCACCGGATGCCCGTGGCCGGGGCCTTCGAGCTCGGCGCGAAGCAGCAGCTGTCGATCCCGTTCCAGCTCCCGATGCCGTGGGAGACCCCGATCACCGACGTGTACGGCCAGCGCCTGCACGGCATGACGATGGGTCTGCGGACCGAGGTGGCGGTGGCCCGCGCGGTCGACAAGAGCGACCTGGACCAGGTGGCGGTGCACCCCCTGCCGGTGCACGAGCGCATCCTGGACGCGTTCGCCCAGCTCGGTTTCCGGTTCAAGGGCGCCGACCTGGAGCGCGGCCACATCCGGGGCACCCAGCAGACGCTGCCGTTCTACCAGGAGATCGAGTTCTTCGCCGCGCCGCAGTACGCGCAGAGCATCAACGAGGTCGAGTTGACCTTCGTGACTGGCCAGCAGGGCATCGACGTGATCCTGGAGTGCGACAAGCGCGGCGGGTTCCTCAGCGCCGGGCACGACGTCTTCGGCAAGTACACGGTGGCCCATGCCGACGCCGACCGCACCGACTGGGCCCGGGTGGTCGACGGCTGGTTGCAGGAGACCACGTCGCGCTACGGCGGCCTGCGCGCCCAGGGCTTCGGCGGGCAGCAGAGCTTCGGCATGCCGCCCGGCTACGGTGCCCCGCACGGCTACCCGATGGCCAAGGGCCACGGCCACGGCCGGGGCCCGGGGATGGGTGGCATCGTCGCCGGGGCGGCGGTCGGCGCGGTCGGCGGGATGGTCGCCGGGGAGATGATCGAGGACGCGATCGAGGGCGACTTCGCCGAGGACTTCGGCGGCTTCGACGAGTAACCGCCAATAGCGGAAGCGACGACGGTGGCCCCCCGGGAATCCCGGGGGGCCACCGTGTCTGCGGCGCGGAGTGGGTCAGTGCCGGGTCTTGCGCTCCTCGCCGCTGCGGTAGTTGCTGCCGGCCTTGGCCAGGCCCCGGCTACCGAGGTAGGCGATGCTCAGCAGCGTGATGAAGAACCAGGCCTGCGGGGCGCGGAAGATGTCCACCCCCACCGAGTTCTTGCCGACCAGGTACGACGCGGCGAGCACGCCGATCACCGAGGCCACGTAGACCCAGAACTCCGTGGTGGCGAACGCCGGCTTGGTCTCGGTGCCCGGCGCGCGCATCGGTTCCCGATGCCCGTCCTGCATCATCGGCATCGGCCGGGTGGGCGCCTCGTGCATCGCGCGGTTGGGCACGTCGTTCGTCGCGCGGTGCGGCGCTTCCTGCGTACGGTTCATCGACCTGGTGGATGCAGCCTGCGTGCTCATCTTGTCCTCCTCAGGATGCGATGAGTCCTACTGGCACCCCGCCCCGGTACCGCGTCTCGGCCACGGCTCGGTTCACGTCCTGGCGGGGGCACCCCCCGACTACCCGAGCCCTCGGCGAGGTAACAACCGGCCGGGAGCCGATCGCGGCCCCCGCGGGCGGCCACGCTCAGCGGGCCACGCTGCGGGACCAGTTTCGAAAACGAAATCCGCACGGATCGCCCTTCGCGCGGAACGGGAACCCACGCATTGCCCTTCGCGCGGAACGGGGACAAAGGTACGCATCGTCCTTCGCGCGCGGGTCGCGTACCCCCGGGTCTTTCGCGGCGGTCGGGCCCGGATGGGCGGGTCGGGGCCGGTTTGCGCGGGCGGCGGGCGGGCACGCAACGCAGATCCGACAGTGCTGCGAGGTGATGAGAATGCGTGAGGACGACACGATGCGGGAGTCCGCCCGCGAGGCCGAGGAACGGATCGCCGGCGGCGTCTACGGCGAGGGGGCGCTCGACGAGGTCACCGTGCCCCGCACGGACATCCAGCGGGTGCTTCAGGAGGAGGACCCGGACGACCCGGCGCACGCGCGGATCGACCCGGAGGTGCTGCGCGACGGCGGGCCCACCCGGGGCCAGGGGGCGGTGACCACGACCGGCGGGACGGCCGGGCCGGCGAGCGTACGGCGGGTGGCGCGGCAGCCGGAGCAGCATCGGGACAAGGTCGCCCCGACCACCACCGGCGACGCCACCACGGGCGGCATGAGCACGCCGGCCGGCGGCTCGACGAGCGACCAGTCGGGCCCCGCCGTCGAGTCCGGCAACTTCACCCGCGACTGACTCGCGGGGCACCGCCCGGACCCTGGACGGGTTGTCGTTCGGCCGGAACGGCAACCGTCCAGGTCCACGGCGGGAACCACTACGGGCGCAGGACGCCCAGGCGTTGGGTGGCGCGGGTCAGGGCCACGTAGAGGTCGCTGTGGCCCCGGGGGGACTCGGCGAGGATCCCGTCCGGGTCGGCGATCAGGACGGAGTCGAACTCCAACCCCTTGGCCTGCCCCACGGTCAGCACCACCACCCGGTTCTCCAGCTCCGGCTGCTCGCCCACGGCCGCCTCGGGCAGCGCCGCGACCAGGGCCGCGCCCAACTCGTCGACCCGGCCGGCGGGGACGATGATCCCGAGCCGCCCGTCGTCCAGGACCGCCGCCTCGGCGACCGCGGCGGCGGTCAACTCGGCGGCCAGCCGCCCGGCGTCGACCCGGCGGTCCCACGGCGGCACCCCGCTGTGCCGCACCGAGCGCGGCGGGCTCAGCTGCGGGTCGATCCGCGCCAGCACCTCGGCGGCCACCGCCATGATCTCCGCCGGGGTGCGGTAGCTGACGGTCAGCTCCTCCAGCCGCCACCGCTGCGCCACGTACGGCTCCAGCGCGTCGGCCCACGACGGGGTGCCGGCCAGCGCCCCGGTCTGCGCCACGTCCCCGACGATCGTCATGGACCGGCTGGGGCAGCGGCGCATCAGTAGCCGCCAGGCCAGCGGCGACAACTCCTGCGCCTCGTCGACGATGACGTGCCCGAACGCCCAACCCCGGTCGGCGGCGGCGCGCTGGGCGGTGGTCAGCCCGTCGTGCTCCTCCTGGCGTTCCAGCAGCTTGTCGGCGTCGAGCAGGTCGGTGACGCCGAGGATCTCGCCGCCCTCCGCCTCGTCCTCCACGTCGATCGAGCGGGAGCCCCGGGCGATCTCCAGCACGCCCTCGGCGTACTCGCGTTGCAGGGCCCGGATGCGTTGCCGGCGGGCCGTGGCGGTCCGGTCGTCCTCGCCGAGCAGTTCGGCGGCCTCGTCCAGCAGCGGCACGTCGGCGGGCGTCCACCCGCCCGGTTCGCGGTGCAGCAGGGCGCGTTCGGCGGGGCTCAGGTCGGGCGTGGCGGTGGCGATCCGCTCGGGGTCGGCGTACAGGTCGGCGAGGAGGCGCTGCGGGGTGAGCACCGGCCAGAGCCGGTCCAGCGCGGCCCGTACCTGCGGTTCCCCGCGCAGCTCCCGGCGGATCTCCGCCACGTCGGCCTCGTCGAGCAGGTTCTCCCCGCCCAGCGGGTCCGCGCCGATGCGGTCGGCCACCTGGTCGGCCAGGGCGTGCACCAGCTCCACGTCGAAGACCGCGCGGGCCAGGTTGTGCGGCCGGCCGGTGCGGCGGGCCCGGTCGCGGGCGGCCCGCACGGTCTCCGGGGCCAGCCGCAGCACCTCCCGCTCGACCTCGATCTCCAGCGGCTCGTCGGGGACCCACTGCCGGTCCCGCACCGCCGCCGCCAGCACCTCCAGCATCTCCACCCGGCCCTTGAGCGCCGCGGCCTGCGCCGGCTCCGCCCGCCGGGCGCTGACCCCGGGAAAGAGGTCCCCGGGGGTACGCAGCAGCACGCCCGTCTCGGCCAGCGCCGGGAGCACCTGCGAGATGTAGCGCAGGAACGTCTCGTTCGGGCCGACCAGCAGCACGCCCCGGCTGGAGAGCACGCTGCGGTGGGTGTAGAGCAGGTACGCCGCCCGGTGCAGGGCCACCGCCGTCTTGCCGGTGCCCGGCCCGCCCTGCACCACCATCACCCCGGGCAGGTCGGCGCGGATGATCCGGTCCTGCTCGGCCTGGATGGTCTCGACGATGTCGCGCATCCGGCCGGTGCGCCCGGCGGTGACGGCGGCCAGCAGCGACGCCTCCCCGGTCAGCTCCTCGTGCGCGGTGGGGGATGCCGTGCTCAGGTCCAGCACCTCGTCGTTGAGGGCCATCACCTTGCGCTGCCGGGTCCGCAGGTGCCGCCGCCGCCGTACGCCCTGCGGGTTGGCGGCGGTGGCGAGGTAGAAGGCGCGGGCGGCGGGGGCCCGCCAGTCGATCAGCAGCGGGTCGTAGTCGCCGCTGGTGTCGAAGATGCCGATTCGGCCGATGTAGTGGCGCGCGTCGTCGTCGGTGTCGAGCCGGCCGAAGCAGAGCCCGTTCTCCACGGCGGAGAACTGCTCGACCTGTTCGGCGTACATGCCCACCGCGCTGTCGCGCTGGGATCGGGCCTGCTGCGTGCCGCCGGTGGCGCGCAGCTCCTCGCGGAGCCGCTGGGCGGCGCGTTCACGCATGTCGTCCAGCCGGCCGTAGAGCATGGAGACGTACTCCTGCTCGGAACCTATCTCGTCGTCGTGCCGCAGCTCGCCGGGACCGTCGGAGTGCCTTGACAAGCCGTCTCCCTGTGATTAGAATAGCAATCCGAACGGCAATTGTGCGCCGTTCTTTTTTTGTGCCTGAATGTGCCTGGAACTGCAAAAGATACCGCGCGGCGGCCGTGCCCACCAAATGGTCGGCCGGTTTCCCGCCGCCGAGGACGGAGTAGCGCGGATGCTGCTGGGCGCCGGTCAACGCATCGTCTTCATCGGTGACAGCATCACCGACTGCGGCCGCACCGGTCCCGCCGCGCCCTACGGCGACGGCTACGTGAGTCTGCTCCGCGCGTTCGTCGACGCCCGTCACCCGGAGCGCGAGCTGACCTGGGTCAACCGGGGCATCAGCGGCAACACGGTGCGGGACCTGGCGGCCCGCTGGGACGCCGACGCGATCGACGAACGCCCCGACTGGCTCTCCGTCATGATCGGCATCAACGACATCTGGCGCGCGTTCGTCCCCGGCCGGGAGGCCGAGGCCGTGCCGATCGACGAGTACGAGCGCACCCTGCGCGCCCTGCTGCGCCGGGCCGTGGACGCCACCGGTTGCCGGCTGGTCCTCGCCGACCCGTTCCTCATCGAGGCCGACGTAGACGAGCCGCAGCGCGCCCAGACCGACCGGTACGCCGCCGTGGTCGCCGCCGTCGCCAAGGACTTCGAGGCGGTGCACGTGCCCACCCAGGCCGCCTACGACCGGGTGCTGCGGCACAGCCCGTCGAGCCGGTGGGCCGACGACCGGGTCCACCCGGGCCTGCCCGGTCACGCCGTCATCGCCGACGCGTTCCTGACCGCCCTGGCCGCCTGAGCCCCGCCCATCCTGGCCCCGCCCGCCGTCCCCGCGCCGGGTCAGCGGCGGCGGGGGAGCAGCACCACCGGCCCGCTGGCACCGGCCGGGTACGTCCGGTCGAGCGCGACCTCCTGAGCGTCGGGCCCGATGGAGCCGCCCGGCGGCGTGGCCGCCGCCCGAGGGCTGGCCTTCGTGCGCCCGGACGGGCCGGGGCGCGGGCTTCCCGGAGCACCCGAGGCCGGCGCGGCGGTAGGTGAGGGCGACGGGGCCGGCCCCGGCCCGTCGACCCGGGAGACCCCGGCGACCACCGCCGCCGTGCCCAGCACCACCACGGTCACCCCGCCCACCACCACGAGCGGGGTGAGCCGGCGCGGCGGCGCGGGCGGGCGTGGCACCACCACCGGGAGCAGCCGCGACCGGTCCGGGCGGACCGCTGGCAGGTGCAGCGAGTGCACCCCGGCCGGGGCCTTTGTGGGCCCGCCGCTCGGGCCGGCCACGGTGGGGGGCGGCTCGTCCTCGGCCCGCCACTGCGGCTCGCCCGGCCACTGGCCCGCACCGACCGGGTACGCCGGGCTCTCCCGCCCGTCGTCGCTCGGCTGGGCGGTGCCCTCCCATCCGTCGTCGCTCGGGTGGGCCGGCCTCTCCCGCCCCTGGTCGACCGGGTGGGCCAAGCCTTCCCGCCCCTGGTCGGCCGGGCTCTCCCGGCCGTCGCCGCGCCGGTCCCACGGGACGCGGTCGTCGGGCAGGCCGGGGTCGGGGTGCGTGGCGTCGGCGCGCGGCCACGGGTCGTCGTCCAGGCTCTCCGGGGGCCACTCGTGGTCGGCGGGGAACGCCGTCGTGGCCCCCGAGCCGACCGAGGGGTCGGCGTCCTCCGGGGCGGCGCGGGGCGCGGGCACGGTGGGTGCGGTCGGGGCCTGCGGCGGCCACGTCGACGCGTACGTCGGCGGTCCCTCGTCGACCGGCGGGACCCGGGCCGCCGGCACCGCGGGCGTCTCCGCCGGCGTGGCCCGCGTCTCCCGCTCGACCGGGGGCGTCGCCGCGCAGAGGTGACCGGGGTTGGCGGCGGCCCGCGCGAGGGCCGCCACCTGCACGGCGAGGGGGTCGTCCGGGGCGAGGTGCTGGCGGCACAGCTCCCGGGCCAGGGTCAGGTGGTCGTGCGCCTCGGCGAACTCACCGCAGTCGCGCTGCATCGCCCCGAGCCGGGCCAGCATCTTGATGCCGCTGGGGTGGCCGTCGCCGTACACCTCCCGGTGCAGCTCCCAGGCGTCCTGGAGGCGGTCCCGGGCCACCTCGCACTGGCCCCGGGCGTACTCCACGGTGGCCAGGTCGGCGTGGGCGGCGAGGACCCGCAGCGACTCCGGCCCGTCGGAGGCCGTCAGCTCGATGACCACCTCGGAGTAGAGCCGGGCGGCGCGGGCGTAGCTGCCGACCCGGTGCAGCACGGCGGCCAGGGTCGCCGCCGCCGAGACCGCCCGGGGGTCGGAACGGCCGTACAGCCGGCTCGTCGCCGCGTACGCGAAGGCGGCCCAGCCGCGCGCCGAGTGTGGCTCGCCGAGCGCGACCAGCACCCGGGCCTGGAGCCCGGCGGCGTCGGCCACCTCGGGAGTGGCCTGGTCGGGCCGGGGATCGGCGTCGCTGAGCGCCTCGGAGAGCAGCTGTTGCGCACCGGCCAGGTCACCGGCGGACACCAGGTGGTGCGCCTGGACGGTCAATTCACCGAAGGCGGAGGACACGCCCCATCGTGGCCGCACCGCGACAATATGTACAACCCCCCGAGGATCGCGATTCGGTCATCATCTGGTCAGGTGGTCGTTGAGCGTTTCGCAGATCCGGCGCAACTGGTCGACCTGGGCGGGGCTGAGCGCGTCGAAGAGGTGTCGGCGTACCCCCTCGACGTGGCCGGGAGCGGCGGCGGCGAGCGTGGCGAACCCGGCGTCGGTCAGGGCGGCGAACTGCCCGCGCCGGTCGGTGGGGCACTCCTCGCGCCGCAGCCACCCGGCGGCCTCCAGGCGGGCCGCCGCGTGCGAGAGGCGGCTGCGTGAGGAGCCGACCGCGTCGGCCAGCTCACTCATCCGCATCCGCCGCTGGGGCGCCTCGGAGAGCCGGGCCAGAATCTCGTAGTACGCCTGCGGCATGCCGGCGTCGCGTTGCATTTCTCGGTCGAGCGTCTCCGTCAGCGCCCGGGAAGCGGTGAGGTACGCCCGCCAGGTGTGCTGTTCGTCGGAATTCAGCCAGCGGGTCATGGCGCTTAGCATACTCGTTGTAATTGAAGGCTCAACAAAATTGGGCTACGTTGAACGCATGGGTATCCACCGACTGAATCATGCCGTTCTCTACGTGGGCGATCTGGCCCGTAGTGTCGCCTTCTATTGCGACGTGCTCGGTTTCCATGCCATTCCCATGACTCCGGACGGATTCCGGGGCGCGGCCTTCCTCCAGGCGCCGGGCTCCACCAACGACCACGACCTCGGCCTGTTCGAGGTCGGCCGGAGCGCCGGGCGCTCCACCGCCGGCCGGGCCACCGTCGGCCTCTACCACCTGGCCTGGGAGGTGGACACCCTCGACGAGCTGGCCGTCACCGCCGAGCGGCTGCGCGCCGCCGGTGCACTGGTCGGCACCTCCGACCACGGCACCACCAAGAGCCTCTACGGCCAGGACCCCGACGGCTTGGAGTTCGAGATCGTCTGGCTGGTCCCGGCCGACCGGCTCGACGACGCCGCGCTGGCCGCCCGCACCCGCATCGGCCGGCTCGACCTGGACCGCGAGCGGCAGCGCTACGGCGGCCAGACGCGCGGCGGCGTGGGCATCTCCGTCCCGGCCTGACCGGGCGTCCCGACGGGGCTCCCCGCCCGCGCCGGGTGGGTCGTGCGGTAGAACGACAGGATGCCGACCGACTCCGTCCTCCGCGAGCTGCTCGTCCGACAGCTCGACGCCTGGCTGCCCACGGCGCTGCACCGCGCCCGGCGGGCCACCCTCGCCCTGGCGTACGCCGGAAGCGACGCCGGCGGCGCGCAGGCCGCGCTGCGGGCGGTGGCGGAGTTCGCCGGCCGGCTGCGCGGGTTCCGGCTGACCGTGCTGGTGCTGGCCGAGGGCGACGAGGCGCTGCCGGCCCGGCTCGGGCAGATCGAGGCCACGCTCCCCGCCGAGGTGGCCGTGCACGTCATGCCCGGCGACCCGGCCCGCCTGCCGATCGCGCTCAAGGCCGCCGGGGCTGCCGGGGCGCCGCTGCTGACCGTCGTCCACGGCGCGGCCCCGACCCCGGCCCTGCTGGCCGCCGCGCGGGCCGGCCGCCCGGCCGAGCTGCTGCTGGTCACCGGCGCGGACGCGCCCCTGCGCCCGGCGCTGGAAGCGGCCGGCTTCCCCCTGGTCGCCGAGGTCGACCTGACCGTCCGTAACACCGATGCCGGCGGGGTCGGGGGAGCGGAGCGGGACGCGGCGGGCGCCCCGGCCTCGGCGGGGGCCTCATGGCGGCGGGTCGCGTTCGGGAGCACGTCGGACCGCAGCCTGCAGGCGTTCAAGGACGCGCTCTGGGCCGTCGGCGTGGCCGGGGTGGGCTACCGCGACCCGGCCGACCCGCAGGGGCGGATCCTCGACGCCGGGGCGGAGCCGGACGCGGAGCCGCTGGGGCGGGAACTGCTCGCCGAGCTCGGCCGCCTCGGCCCCCGTACGGTGACCGAACTGCGCCGGTACGCCCTGATCGCCACGCCCTATCGGGCGGCCGACGCGACCCGGGCGGTGGTCGACCTGCTCGACTCCGGAGCGGCCACCCGCGACCCCGAGGACGGCCGCCTCGGCGGCGACGTGCTGATCACCCCCGTCCCCTAACCGAGTTGGGAGGTCTTGGAAGCAAATGGCCCCTCCAGGGGCCGAAATCTTCCATTATCTATTCGGCCGGTTCTGGCGGGCGGGGCTGGGTTGAGTCGTTGGACGTGGAGCGGGGGGGCCGGGTGTTAACCGCGCCCCCCCCCCCACACCCGCGGGAAGCCCCCGGCGTGT